>JBQTKB010000121.1:0-51982 GCA_052386505.1 Pseudonocardia sp. | reverse complement strand
GCCACCACCCGTTCCACCGGTACCTGGGCGACCCGCTGGTCGCGATCACCAACCGCTACCCGCGCCGCTGGCTCAAGCCCAAGCCGTCCTGGACCGAGTCGCTCGCCTACGAGCCCGCGGCATGACGGGCGCCCGCACGACGAAGCGCCGGTCCCCCGGACCGCAGACCCACGAGGTCATGATCATCGGGGCTGGGGTGAGCGGACTCTCGACCGCGGCGCGGCTGCTGGAGACCGGAATCCGGGACGTCATCGTCCTGGAGCGGAACGCGACGGTCGGCGAGCCGTCTCGTCGCGGGCTGCCGGGCGCGCCCTGCGACGTACCGTCGATGCTGTATCCCTATGTGCTCAACCGGGATCCGAGCCGGCCGCAATGGACGGCCGTGCGCCCCTCGGCGAGTGAGCTCGGCGACTACGCACGGCGGCTGGCCGGCCACGTCGCCCTGGACGGGCTGATCCACTTCGAGCAGGAGGCCGTGCGGCTGGAGTACGACGCGCCCGGCGCGCGCTGGGTGGCGCGCACCCGCGCCGGACGCGCGTTCGCCGCCCGCGCCGTGGTGGTGGCCCTCGGATCGGTTCCGGTGGCCCGCACCCCGGACATCCCGGGGGTCGAACGGTTCGGTGGCACCACGATCCACACCGCTGACTGGGACGACCGGTTGGACGTGGCGGGCAAGCGGGTCGCGGTCGTCGGCAGCGGGGCCAGCGCGGTCCAGCTCGTGCCGGAGCTGGTGACCCGCGCCGCGCGGGTCAAGGTGTTCCAGCGCACGCCGCGCTGGACGCTGCCCTGGCCCGCGCACTCCGCCGCCGCCTGGGACCACGCACTGCTGCGCGCGGTGCCGTTCAGCCGGGCCGCGGCGCGGCACGCCGTGCTCTACGCCCACGAACCGTGGGCGGTCAACGGGCTGGTCCGGCCGGCCCTGACGGCCGCCGTCGAGCGGGTCGCCACCGCGCATCTGCGTCGCCAGGTCCGCGACCCGTGGCAGCGGCGGCTGCTGAGCCCCACCTACCGCGCCGGCGGGCGACCGACCCTGCTCTCCAGCGACTACTACCCGGCGCTGGGCCAGGACAACTGCACGCTGCTGCACTGGCCGATCGCCACGGTGAGCAAGGCCGGGATCCGCACCGCGGACGCGCTGGAACACCACGTCGACGTGCTGGTGCTGGCCACCGGGTCCGAGGTGGTCGGGCCGGGCGCACGGTTGCCGATCGTCGGCCGCGACGGGCGGACACTGTCGCCCGAGCACACCGACCGGGCCGGCTCCTACAAGGGCGTCAACGTGGCCGGATTTCCCAACCTGTTCCTGGTGCCCGGACCCGGTCCGCGCCCCGAGCGCAGCGCGGACCTGATCTATCTGGACGCCCGGGTCGACTACACGGTACGCGCGCTCGGCGCGATCGCCTCCGGAGCGGTGCGGTCGCTCGACGTGCGCGACGACGCACAGCGCACCTACCACCGGACGGTGCGCGCCCGGCTGGCGGACACGGTGTGGCGGGCCGACGGCATCCGGGACGGCCGGCACGTCACCGCGGGCGGGTTCGACCCGACGGTCTACCCCGGACCGGCCGTGGACTACGCCGCGGAGCTGGCGTCCGTCCGGCTCTCGGACTACGTCGTCGACCGGGCACCCGCGCAGCGGGCCGTCGTCGGCGCGCTCAACGGCTCGGCACCGGCCTCGGCCACAGCCCAGCCACCGAATGGAAAGGGCTGACCCGGATGTCACCGGACGAGACCGAGCACGAGATCGTCATCGTCGGTGCCGGCTTCGCGGGGATCGGCATCGGTATCGAGCTGGACAAGGCGGGCCTGACCGACTACCTCATCGTCGAGGAAGGCGACGGGTTCGGCGGGACCTGGTATTGGAACACCTACCCCGGTGTCGCGGTGGACATCCCGTCCTTCAGCTACCAGTTCTCGTTCGAGAAGCGGCCCGACTGGTCACGGGTGTACGCCCCCGGATCGGAACTGCGCAGCTACGCCGAGGACTGCGCCGCCCGCTACGGCCTGCACGCCCGGACGCGGTTCGGCACCCGGGTGGACGCGGCGACCTTCGACGAGGAGCGCCACGTCTGGCGGCTGGACACCACCGGCGGGCCGATCACCACCCGACACCTCGTCGACGCCACCGGGGTACTCACCCAACCCCGCAAGCCCGATATCGACGGCGTCGACGACTTCGCCGGGGTGACCATGCACACCAGCCGCTGGGACCACGACCAGGATCTCGCCGGCAAGCGGGTCGCGGTGATCGGCACCGGTGCGTCGGCGGCCCAGCTGATCCCCGCCGTCGCGCCGGACGTCGCGCACCTGACGGTGTTCCAGCGCACCCCGATCTGGTGCCTGCCCAAGGCCGACGCGGCGATCCCGGCCGCCGCGCGGCTGCTGCTGCGTCGCGTGCCGGGGTTGCTCGGCATGACCAGGCTGGCCAGCCAGACCCTGGTGGAGCTGCTGTTCCCGCTGGCCGCGCACTTCCCGCACGTGCTGCCATTCGTCGGCGCCTTCGAGCGGCGGGCGCTGGACTACATGCGCCGGGAGATCCACGACCCCGACCTGCGGGAGAAGCTGATCCCGCGTTATGCGCTCGGGTGCAAGCGGCCGGCCTTCCACAACGAGTACCTGGCCACCTACAACCGGGACAACGTCACGCTGGAGACCACCCCGATCGCCCGGATCGAGCCCCGGGGGGTGGTCACCGACGACGGCACCCTGCACGAGATCGACGTGCTGGTGCTGGCCACCGGGTTCAAGGTGTTCGAGCCGGACAACATGCCGCCGTTCCCGGTCCTGGGCCGGGGTGGCGCCGACCTGGGCAAGTGGTGGGCCGAGCACCGCCACCAGGCCTACGAGGGCGTCAGCGTCCCCGGCTTCCCCAACTACTTCCTGATGTGCGGCCCGTACAGCTACAACGGCTCGTCCTACTTCAACCTGGTGCAGACCCAGGCCCGGCACATCGTGCGCTGTCTGCGCCATGCCCGCTCGCGCGAGGCGACCCTGGTCGAGGTCACGGCCCGGGCCAACGACGAGTACTTCGCCGGCATGCTGCGCCGGGGCCGCCACCAGATCTTCTGGCGGGACAGCTGCTCGACGGCCAACAGCTACTACTTCGACGCGAACGGCGACGTGCCGCTGCGGCCTAGTCCGACCCTGGAGACCATCTGGCGCAGCGAGCGGTTCCCGCTGCGCGACTACGAGTTCGCCACCCGATAGACACCCCATCCACACCCATCCCATCCGCACCCACAGCGAACGCGCGAGACCGACGGAGGACAGGCATGGCGGCAACGCAGCCGAAGACCCGGAAGACCGACCGGCTCGACCACGAGGCGGTGGTCATCGGGGCGGGCTTCTCCGGGATCGGCGTCGCCCGGGCGCTCGATCGGGCCGGTATCACCGACTACGTCGTGCTGGAGGAGGGCAGCGGCGTCGGCGGGGCCTGGTATTGGAACACCTATCCCGGGGTGGCCGTGGACATCCCGTCGGCCAGCTACCAGTTCTCCTTCGAGCAGCGCAGTGACTGGTCACGGGTCTACGCGCCCGGGTCGGAGCTGCGCAGCTATGCCGAGGAGCTGGTGGACAGCTACCGGATCCGCGACCGGATCCGGTTCGACTCGGGTGTCGTCGAGGCCCGGTTCGACGAGGAGCGGCAGTGGTGGCGGCTGACCATCGCCGACGGGCGCACCATCACCGCGCGGCACGTCATCAGCGCGACCGGGGTGCTGAACAAGCCTCAGCCACCGGACATCCGCGGCCTGGACCGGTTCACCGGCATCACCATGCACACCGCGCGCTGGGACCACGACGTGGACATGCGCGGTAAGCGGGTCGGGGTGATCGGCACCGGCGCGTCGGCCGTGCAGCTCATCCCGCCGGTCGCCGAGGAAGCCGGGCACCTGACGGTGTTCCAGCGGACCCCGATCTGGATCCTGCCCAAGCACGACACCGCCATACCCCGGTGGCTGCAGTCCGGCCTGAAGCGCGTGCCCGGCCTCCAGGCGGCCACCCGGCTGCTCAGCCAGACCTTCGTCGAGATCTTCCCGCTGAGCGCGCACTACTCCGACCTCATCCCGATGGCCCGATTCGCGGAGCGCTCCTGCCGGGCGTTCCTGGAGCGGGAGATCGCCGACCCGGTCCTGCGCGCCAAGCTGACCCCGGACTACAGCTTCGGCTGCAAGCGACCGACGTTCTCCAACGAGTACCTCGCCACGTTCACCCGGCCCGACGTCACCCTGGAGACCAGCGCGATCAGCGAGGTCACCGAGAACGGGGTGCGGACCCGCGAGGGCACCGAGCACCCGCTCGACGTGCTGGTGCTGGCCACCGGGTTCAAGGTGTTCGAGCCGGACAACATGCCGCCGTTCCCGATCGTCGGCCGGGGCGGCACCGAACTGGGCGCGTGGTGGGCGGAGCACCGCTACCAGGCCTACGAAGGCGTCAGCGTGCCCGGGTTCCCCAACTACTTCATGGTGCTCGGCCCGTACGGCTACAACGGCTCGTCCTACTTCGCGCTGATCGAGAACCAGACCCGGCACATCATCCGCTGCCTGCGGCACGCCGGGAAGCTCGGCGCCACCGCCGTGGAGGTGCGCCCGGAGGCGAACGAGCGGTTCCTCGCCGAGATGCTCGGCCGGCGCCACCGGCAGGTCTTCTACCGGGGCGACTGCTCCCGGGCCAACAGCTACTACTTCGACGCGCACGGCGACGTGCCGTTCCGGCCGGCCCCGACGCTGGAGTCGAACTGGCGCAGCGCCCGGCTCGACCTGGACCGCGACTACCGGTTCCACACCCCGCCGCCGTTCCCGGTACAGCTTCCGCCGCAGGTACTGAAGAAGAAGAACAAACTGGAATCCAGCGTGGGGAGTGCCTCGTCGTGAAGACCTTCACCGACCGTGTCGCGGTCATCACCGGTGCCGGCTCAGGCATCGGCCGCGCGCTCGCGCTGGATCTGGCCGGCCGCGGCGCGCACCTGGCCCTGTTCGAGATCAACGAGGAGAGCCTGGCCGAGACGGTGACCGCCTGCCAGGACCAGGCCCGCAGCGTCCGGGGCTACCAGGTGGACGTGTCCGACCGCAAGGTCGTGCACGACCTCGCGGACACGGTGCTGGCGGACTTCGGCCGGGTCAACCTGGTGGTCAACAACGCCGGGGTGGGGCTGATGGCGTCGGTCGAGGAGATGACCTACGAGGATCTGGACTGGCTGGTCGGGATCAACTGGTGGGGGGTCGTGCACGGCACCAAGGCGTTCCTGCCCCACCTGATCGCCTCGGGCGACGGGCACCTGGTCAACGTGTCCAGCGCGTTCGGCTTCGTCAGCGCCCCGACCCAGAGCGCCTACAACGCGACCAAGTTCGCCGTGCGCGGGTTCACCGAGGCGCTGCGCCAGGAGATGCTGATCGCCGGGCACAAGGTCGGCGTCAGCTGCGTGCACCCCGGCGGCATCCGCACCAACATCGCCAAGACCTCCCGCGCGGCCGACCCGTCGCAGGTGGACCGGCTGGCCACCCAGTTCGCCAAGGTGACCCGGACCTCCCCGGCCGATGCCGCCAAGACGATCCTGAACGGGGTGCGGCGCAACCACGCGCGCATCCTGATCGGCGCCGACGCCTACCTGATCGACGCCGTGCCCCGGCTGATCGGCTCGGCCTACCAGGACCTGAACGTGTTCGGGATCCGGCACTCGGGCTACGACGTGATGGTGGGCGGGCTGTGACCCGCGCCCTCCGCCGACCGGCGCCGACCGGCGCGCACCACAGGAAGGGAGCGACGGCATGGTGAGCGGAGACCACCCGGCCCCGGACCACGAGGTCCTCATCGTCGGCGCCGGGTTCTCCGGCATCGGGATGGCGATCGGCCTGGCCGAATCCGGGATCGACGACTACCTGATCGTCGAGCAGGGCCACGGCTTCGGCGGCACCTGGTACTGGAACACCTATCCGGGCGTCGCGGTGGACATCCCCTCGTTCAGCTACCAGTTCTCCTTTGCCAAGCGCTCGGGCTGGTCGCGGGTGTACGCACCCGGAGCGGAGCTGCGCGACTACGCCGAGGAGTGCGCGGCTCGGCACGGGCTGCATTCCCGCACCCGCTTCGGCACCACGGTGACCTCCGCGACCTTCGACGACGAGCTGGGTCTGTGGCGCATCGCGATCGCCGACGGAGCGCCCATCCTGGCCCGGTACCTGATCGACGCCACCGGGGTGCTCACCCAACCCCGCAAGCCCGACATCGAGGGCGTCGACGACTTCGCCGGGCTGACCATGCACACCGCGCGCTGGGATCACACCCAGGACCTGCGGGGCAAGCGGGTCGGCATCATCGGTACCGGCGCCTCCGCCGTGCAGATCATCCCGGAGATCGCGCCGACCGTGGAGCACCTCACGGTGTTCCAGCGGACCCCCATCTGGTGCCTGCCGAAGCCGGACACCGCGATCCCCGGCGTGCTGCGCGGGCTGCTGGGCGTGGTGCCCGGGCTCACCGCCCTCACCCGCCTGGCCAGCCAGGCCTTCGTCGAGGTCACCTTCCCGCTGGCCGTGCACTACCGGCATCTCAACCCGTTCATGTCCTCGTTCGAGTCCGCCGCCCAGGGGTACCTGCGGCGGCAGGTGCACGACCCCGCGCTGCGGGAGAAGCTCACCCCGCGCTACGCCATGGGCTGCAAGCGACCGGCGTTCCACAACGAGTACCTCGCCGTCTACAACCGGCCGAACGTGACGTTGGAGACCGCGCCGATCGACCGGGTCACCGAGGACTCGGTGGCCACCCGGGAGGGTCGCCACCACGAGATCGACGTGTTGATCCTGGCCACCGGGTTCAAGGTCTTCGAGTCCGACAACATGCCGCCGTTCCCGGTCACCGGACGCGACGGCGTCGACCTCGGCAAGTTCTGGACCGAGCACCGGCATCAGGCCTACGAGGGTGTCAGCGTGCCCGGGTTCCCGAACTACTTCCTCATGCTCGGCCCCTACGCCTACAACGGCTCGTCCTACTTCAACCTGGTGGAGACCCAGACGGCGCACATCGTCCGGTGCCTCCAGCACGCCCGGGCCCAGGGAGCCTCGCTGATCGAGGTCACCCGCGAGGCCAACGACCGCTACTTCGCCGAGATGCTGCACCGCCGTCGACACCAGGTCTTCTGGCAGGACAGCTGCCGGACCGCGAACAGCTACTACTTCGACATCAACGGCGACGTGCCGTTCCGGCCGGCCCCGACCGTCGAGACCATCTGGCGCAGCACCCGTTTCCCGCTGCGGGACTACCAGCTCACGGTCGGTGTCAGCTAGCTCCGCCGCGACACCCGCCCCACGTCAGCCGGGTCGCCCGGCCCCGAGCCCAGAAAGGCATGAGATGGCACTCCGCGTAGCCCCACCGCCCCGAATGGTGGCCCCGTTCGTTCGCGGGCTGTTCGGCTGGGCCTTCCGCCCGCAGCCGGACTGGGTCCGGGTCCGGCGCCGGCTCGAGACGGTGACGGCGTGGCCGGGTGCACCGCGCGGGGTCCGGGTGGAGCACACCACCCTGGGCGGGGTGCACGCGGAGCGGCTGACCCCCGAGCACACCGACCCCGAGGTGACCCTGCTCTACCTGCACGGGGGCGGCTACACGGTCGGGTCGGCCCGCACCCATCGCGGCGTCGCGTCCCGACTCGCCGCGGCGATGCGCGCCACCGCGTACGTGCTGGACTACCGGCTCGCGCCGGAACACCCCTGCCCGGCCGCGGCCGAGGACGCGGTGGCCGCCTACCGGGCGCTGCTCGACCGGGGCATCCCCGCTCAGCGGATCGCGGTGGCGGGCGACTCGGCCGGCGGCGGGCTGTCGCTGGTGGTCGGCCTCACCGCGGTGCTCGAACAGCTCCCGGTGCCCGGGGTGCTCGGTCTGATCTGCCCGGGCGTCGACGGCGGGCCGGACGCCCTGGGGTCGCTACCCGACGTCACCAAGGACGCGGTGCTCACCAAGGCCATGGTGACCAGTTTCCTCACCGCCTACCTGGACGGGCTCAATCCGGACCTGCCGACGACGGTGGTGTCCCCGCTGCACGCCGACCTCGCCGGCCTGCCACCGCTGGTGATCGACACTGGCGCCGACGACCTGATCGTGAGCCAGGCCCGCGACCTGGCGGCCAAGGCCAGGGCCGCCGGCGTCGAGGTGCACTACCGCGAGCACCCCGGGCTCTGGCACGTGTTCCACGCCCTGGTCGGCATCCTGCCCCAGGCCGACCGGGCGGTCGACGACCTCGCGGCACAGCTGGCCCGCCGGGTCAACCCGTGCCCGGGCGAGCCCGGCCGGAACCGTTCCGCACACCGGACGGCCTGACACCCGCAGCGACGGCCAGCAGGACGACCCGCCTGGTGGTCCGGCCGCCATTCTTCTCCGGGAATCTGCCGGGCCCCGTGGCGCCCACTGGTGGCGTCTGTGACGCCGCTCACCGCACGGCCCACGCCGCCGGCACGGGGGGGGCCTGCCGTCGGCCGCCCGCGGGCTACCGGTGGGAACAACCAGCAGCCGTCCCGGTCGTTTCCGGGGCACCCTGAGGAGGTGCTGATGGACGGCCGGGACCCGGTCGCCCACGGGCACCACCCAGAGAAACGGACGACAGCGATGTGCGATCACCAACCTCCCTGCCCCTCCGGCACCGACCCCGTGGGCGTACACGCCCGGATCGTGGCCAGCCACCCCGAACAGGGTTGGTACCTGCTGTGCAACGGCGTGCTGCTCTTCGATGACGGCGGCGCCGTGCTGACCGACCACAGCATTCTCGAGCCCGCGGCCTGAGCCCGTCCGGGCCCCTCAGTTGAGGTGCGCGCGCAGCGAGCGGGCCGCGGTCTCCAGCTTCCGCGCGAGTTCCGGGTGCGCCCCGGGAATCTGGGCCTCGAGGATCCGCGCGCCCTCCACCCATTTCGCCTGGACGCCCAGCGCCTGCGCCAGCTCCACCTGCTCGGCAATGCCCGCG
Organism: Pseudonocardia sp.; assembly: GCA_052386505.1. GTDB lineage: Bacteria > Actinomycetota > Actinomycetes > Mycobacteriales > Pseudonocardiaceae > Pseudonocardia. The sequence continues at coordinate 43,044 of JBQTKB010000121.1, read as the reverse complement.
CCGGGCAGGGCCAGCCGCATGCGCAGCACCCACTCCGACCCGGCTGGTCGGCGTAGCGTGCGGAACACCGCACGCAGGTTCTCCAACATCCGCGCGAGGATCGCCCAGGTCGGGGTGGTGTCCAGCAGGTGCGGACCGAACGGTCCGGTGCCGCCCAGCTCGCGGAACTTCGCCTCGCAGTCCGCGAGCGACATCTCGGTGCCCCCGGTGAACACATCCAGCAGCGTGTCGCCGCCGGTCGGGCGAACCAGGAAGTGCCCGGGCATGCCGACCCCGTCGATCGGCACCCCGGCGCGGCGCCCGACCTCCATGCACACCACGGCCAGGGTGATCGGGATGCCCAGCCGGCGGGTCAACACGTGCGGCAGCAGCGAGTTGCGCGGGTCCAGGTAGTTCGCGGTGTTCCCCCGGAAGCGCTCCTCGACGAACAGCCGGTGCAGCAGACCGTCCAACCCGGCGACCCCGGTCGCGAGCCGGTCCAGCTCGGCCAACCAGTGCTCGACGTCCAACGCCGGGTCGGCGCCGGCGGCCAGCGCCAGCACGGCCCGGTCCAGCGGCGGATCGGGCCGGCCGACCAGCTCGGCGAACCGCGCGACGGCGTCCATCGGTCCATCTTCGACCCACGGCGCCCTCGGACGAAACCGCCGTACCCGGTGCGTCGTCCCTCTCGAGTCGTGCGGTAGGCCGGTGACTACTCGGCGCCCAGCTTCCCGATCGCCGTCTCCCGTCCGCCGTCAGTTCCTCGGCCACCGCTGAATCGCTCATCACGGTGCCCCGCACGACCACCCGCCCGCAGCGGGCCTATGTTCTGGGTCGCTAGGTCCTGGGTCGCACGGTCGAAGGGCCGGCCGCCGGACCACCCCGGGACGCGCGGAACGCCGCCACCGCGGTCGGCAGCGTCGGGAAGACGTGCTCCTCCCCGATCCGCTCCAGCAGCCCGGACGGGCGCAACATGTCGCGCAGGTCCTGCTTCACCCGGGCCAGCGCGAGCACCACACCGCGCCGGTCCAGCTCGCCGCACAGCTGCACCAGCATGTCGGCGGCGGTGAGATCGATCTCGACGACGGCCTCGACGTTCAGCAGCAGCCAACCGGGCGGCTCCGGGGCCCCGTCCAGCGCCGCCAGCGCGCGGCGGCGGAAGTCCTCGGCGTTCGCGAAGCACAGCGGCGCGTCGTAGCGGTAGATCACCAACCCGGGGATCAGGGTGGCACCCGGGTGGTCGTCGACGTCGTGCATCCCGGCCAGCCCGGGCACCGAGCCGAGGATGCCGTCGTGCGGCCGGGACACCCGCCGCAGCAGGTCCAGGATGGACAACCCCACCGCCACCAGAACTCCGGTGAGCACGCCGAGCACCAGCACCGCCGAGGTGGTGGCCACCGCCAGCACCAGCTCCGCCCGCCGGAAACGGGCGATCCGACGGAACTCCGCCGGCCGCACCAACCGCGCCGCGGCGTAGATCACCAGCGCGCCGAGGGCGGACGTGGGCAGCGCCGCGAGCAGCGGCCCGCCGACGAACAGCACGACGAGCAGCGTGCCGACCGCGACCACGGAGTACCGCTGGCCGCGGGCGCGAGCGGCGGCGGCCAGCGCGGTGCGGCTACCGCTGCTGCTCACCGGGAACCCGCTGAACAACCCGGCGGCCACGTTGACCGCGCCCATCGCGAGCAGCTCGCGATCGGCGTCCAGGCGCCCGTCGGACACGCCGGCGAACGCCCGTCCGGTCAGCACGGTGTCGGTGTAGCCGACGACGGCCACCCCGATCGCCGGCACCACCAGCGCGGCGAGCTCGGCCGGCGTCACCGCCGGCAGGGTCGGCAGCGGTAACCCGGTCGGCACCGGCCCGACCGTGTCGACCCCGCTCGCGCCCAGTCCCAGCAGGTGCGCCGCCGCGGCCGCGGCCAGCACCGCGAGCAGGGGCGCCGGGAGCCGGGGCGTGAGCCGGGCGGCGATCAACAGCCCGCCGAGCACGGCCGCCGACAGCGCCACCGTCGGCGGGTGTACGGCGGACATCCCGCGCGCGAAGGACATCAACTCGGCCAGCGGGCCCGCGCCTTCGACCGGTACCCCGGTCACGTTGCCCAGCTGGCCGACGATCATGATCCCGGCGATGCCGGCCAGGTAGCCGACCAGGACCGGGCCGGACAGCAGGTCGGCCAGGAACCCCAGCCGGGCCAGCCGACCGAGCAGGCACACCACGCCGACCAGGATCGCCAGCGCCGCGGCGAACTCGGTCTCCCGACCAGGGTGGCCGGCGACCAGGGGCGCCACCGCGACGGCGGTCATCACCGCGGTGGTCGACTCCGGGCCGACCGACAGCAACCGCGACGAGCCGACCACCGCGTACACCGTGATCGCGGCGGCCGCCGCCCACAGCCCGCTGACCGCGGGTAGCCCGGCGACCTCGGCGTAGGCCATCACCTGGGGTACCAGGTAGGCCGCCACGGTGAGCCCGGCAACCACATCGCCGCGCACCGCCGACCCGGCCGGCCAGGCCCGCACCGCGAGCCCGGCCCGCCTGACCAGCCCGCGCGGCCGGACCACCGGGGCTCCACCTTGCCGGCGGTTGCGGGCGGGCACGGTTGCCTCCTGGTGACCTCGGCCCGATCGAGCTGATCGAGCTCCACTACGGTTCGTCGGCCCGCCGGCTGCCGCTGCCAGAAGGCGTGCCCGCGGCCGACATCGCCTGGTGCGTGACCGGCACGGGTTCGCGGGCCACCACCACCGGACAGGGAGCGTGGTGCAGGAGGGCCTGGCTGGTCGAGCCGAGCAACAGGCCGGCGAAACCGCCCCGGCCCCGGGCGCCGACCACCACCAGGTGCGCGTCGGCCTCGACGGCCTCACGCAGCAGCGCGCCGGCGGGGCGGTCCCGGACCACCACCCGGCGCACCGGGACCTCCGGGAAGTCCGCGGACCAGCCGGCGAGCCGCTCGGCGAGCAGGGCCTGCTCCCGCTCCTGCACCGCCGCCCGGTCCCGGTCCGGATCCAGGGCGAAGTCCGACCAGGCGTGCACCGCGACCAACCCGGTACCGGCGTCCCTGGCTGTCCGGAAGGCGAAGTCCAGGGCGCGCTCGCTCAGCGGCGAGCCGTCCACCCCGACGACCACCGGACCGAGAGCCGAAGCGCCGTGGCTGCCCGGTAGCGCATCCCGCAGTGCGGCGTTGCCGCGCACCACCGCGACCGGGCAGGCGGCGCGAGCCGCCACGGCGACCGCCACCGAGCCCACCAGCAGCTCGGTGAACCCGCCCAGCCCGCGGCAGCCGAGAACCACCATGCGGGACACCGCCGAGTCGTGCACCAGCAGCTCCACCGGATGGGCGACCCGTAGGTCGGCGGTCACCGGCAACGACGCCTCGACCGAGCGCGCCGCGTCGCAGGCCTCGTCCAACCACTGACGGGCCCGCTGCAACAGCACCTGCCGGTGGTCCACCCCAAGGCCCGGGTCACCGATGTGTGGTGAGTCCGGCCATTCGAAGCCGTGCACGATCCGCAGCGGCGCATGAGCCCGCACCGCCTGCCCGGCGGCCCACCGCACCGCGTCCAACGCGGCGTCGGAACCGTCGATCCCGACCAGGACCGGCGCCGTCGCGGCGGCCATCAGCCGGCTCCGGCGCCGACGCGCCGACGGCCGTCCGGCCCGTGGGTCGGCACCGAATGGGGCACCACGGTCACCGGGCACGGCGCGTGCAACACGCACTGCAGGCTGACCGAGCCGAGCACCATGCTGGCGAAGCCGCCATGGCCACGGCTGCCGACCACCAGCAGGTCGGCGCCGTCAGCCGCCTCCAGCAGCGCGGCGGCCGCGCTTCCGCCCACGACGCACACCCGGACCGCGGTGGCGCCGACGCCGGCCAGCCCGGCCCGCGCCTCGGCGACGATCTCCTCGACCCGGGCCCGCACGCCGTCGCGCAACTCCTCGGGTGACGGGCCCTGCACCCAGCCGGGGACGGGCTGACCCGACCAGTACTCCGGGCGTGCGTAAGCGCCGACGACCTCCACCTCGGCGCCCCGCAGCCCGCCCTCGCGCAGGGCGTAGGCCAACGCGGCCCGGCCACCCGCCGAGTCGTCGACCCCCACCACGATCCGTTCGGCCATCGTCCCGCTCCTCTGCATGTTGCGCTCGCCAGGGCCCGCCGGTCCCACCGGGCCTCGGACGTCAGCCTCCGCCGGTCGGCGTACGCCGACCGCGGCCGACCGGCCCGAATGCACCGGTGCGAAGGTCCCCTTCCACCTCCGGCGACCGGGCCGGATCAGTCGGCCGGGCTCACCGAGCGGGGAGGCCGCCCGGACGTCCGGCACGGGTTCCGGGACCTTCGCCCCTGCGCCAGCGCCCGCATCCCCGAGCAGACTGGGTGGGCGAACGACGAGGAGGCGTGCCAGATGATCAGCTCGTTGACGGCGCCGGCGGACGCCCGAACCGCCACGGTCACCCCCGACCTCCCGCTCGTGGCCCTGACACCGGACCCGCCGGCCTGGCTGCGCGCCTGGTGCCAGGCGTCCGCGCGCAACCTCGAGGTGCGGGCCGACCCGCTCGTCGGGCGCCCCGGGCCGCCGTTCGGTAGCGAGCTCAGCCACGCGGTGGGTGCGCTCGCCGGTCGGACCGTCTGGGTCGCCCGGGAGCCCGGGATCGGCCCGGTTCCGCGCCGCGTGCTGGTCGCGGTCCGCGACCTCGCCGAGGACGCCGCGGTCCTCGCCGAGGCAGCCGCGCTCGGCCGCCACCTGTGCGCGACCCTGGTGGTGGCGCACGCCGTTCCGGTGGCGTTCGCCGAACGCAGCGTCGGCCTCGACACCGCCGTGGACCAGGGCCGACGGACGCTGGCCAGGGCCACGGCGATGCTCGCCCGGCACGTTCCGGACTTGCCTCCGACGGTGTCCCGACTCGTCCGGACCCGGCCCTGCGAGCTGGTCGCCGAGTCGCTGGACGCCGACCTGCTGGTACTCGGCGGGCCGCGAAGCCAGGCCTCGGGCCTCGGCGTGACGCTGAACAGCGCGCTGCACCACGCGCCGTGCCCGGTGCTGCTGGTACCCAGGACCGTCGTCAACGACGCGGGACTCTGAATCCACCCGGCCAGGAATCCACCCGGCCAGCCGCTCGGCGATCTCGACCATCCGTGACCGCACCGGATCCCGTGACCGTTCGGACAGCTCGTGGTGGCACCGGCGGTGACGAAGCGGTCAGCTGGGCGCGGTCCAGGTCAGGACGGTGCCGACCGCGCCGGCGGGTTCGACGGTGAGGGTCCCGCCGTGCTTCTCCGCACGGCGGCGCAGGTTGGTCAGGCCGCCACGACGGGTCGGGTCGACGATGCCGACCCCGTCGTCGGACACCCGTAGGGTGAGTAGTTGCTCGCTGTGGTCGAACTCCACGGTCGCGGTGCGCGCGTGCGCGTGCCGGCCGACGTTCGTCAGCGCTTCGCGCAGGACGGCGCGCAGGTCGTCGACGAGCTCGTCGGCCAGTGGGTGATCGAGCAGCCCGGTGAATCGCACGGCGGGGTCGAACCCGAGCCCGGCTGACGCTTCGGTGGCGACGGTGAGCAATCGGTCCCGGACACCGGTACCCGACTTGTCTCCCACGTTCCTGTCTCCCACCTCGCGTAGCTGGAAGATGCTGGAGCGGATCTGGTCGATCGCGCGGTCCAGGTCCGCCGCGACGACGCCCAGGCGGGCGCGGGCCGCGTCGTCGGGCATCCTGGCGGCCAGCCCGTGCAGGGCCAGACCGGCGCCGAAGATCTGCTTGATCACGTGGTCGTGCAGGTCGTCGGCGATGCGGTCCCGCTCGGCTGCCATCATGCAGCGCTGTTGCTCGGCGCGGGCCTCGGCCAGCTCGAGGGCGACCGAGGCCTGGCTGGCGAAGACGGCCGCCATCTCCAGGTCCTCGGACCGGAACTCGGGTCGGCTGGGTCGCCGGGCGAGGGTGAGCACACCATGGGTGCGCCGGGAACCGAGCAACGGTGTCGCCAGCACCGGACCTATGTCGAGGCCCTCCAGGGTCGCGGCCGGCGCGGCGGGGTCCGCCGCGGGATGGGAGAGCCTCCGCGACGCGCCGCTGGTGTAGACCGCGCCGGCCAGCGTGCCGCGGACCGGGACGGTCCGTCCGATCACGGTCCCGGCGCATTCCCCCACGGCCACCTGTACCCGCAGCTCGCCATCCCGCGGCGCGTCCGGGTGGGTGGCCGGACCGGGCAGGGCGACCGTGACCAGCTCGGCGTCGGCCAGGTCCCGGGCGGACTCGGCGATGAGGGTCAGTGGATCGGCCGCGCCCTCGGTGTTGCTGGACAGCAGGCTCCGGGTGATGGCCGCCGACGCGCGCAGCCACTCGCTCCGGTTGCGTGCGGCCTGGTAGAGGCGGGCGTTGTCGATGGCGGCGCCGGCGGCAGCGGCCAGCGCCTCGGCCAGTTCCGCGTCCTCGGGGCTGAACCCCCCGTCGCTCTGTTTGTCGGCGAGGTAGAGGTTGCCGAACACCTCGCCGCGGACTCGGATCGGTACTCCGAGGAAGTCCCGCATCGTGGGGTGGCCGGGCGGGAACCCGGACGAGCGGGGGTCCGCGGACATGTCACGCAGTCGGATCGGCCGCGGGTCGCCGATCAGCGCGCCGAGCAGGCCCTTGCCCTCGGGCAGACGTCCGATCTTGGCCACCGTGTCGGGCGGCATGCCGGAGTGCACGAACTCCGAGAGGTGGCCGTCCGGGGCGATCACCCCCAGGGCGCTGTACCTTGCCCCGATCAGCTCCCGGGCCGCCTCCGCGATCCGGCGCAGCACCTGCGGCAATGCCAGCTCCCCGCTGATCGCCCGGGTGGCGCGTAGCAGCCCCCGCAGCCGGCCCTGGGTGGCCAGCACCTCCTGGGCCCGTTCGACGAGCTGCTCGAGCAGCTGGTCGAGCCCCAGCCGGGGCAGGTCGGGGAAGGTCAGCTCGGCGGTGCGTCGATCGGGCACCGGTAGCAGGTGCTCGGAGCCGTCGCACCCGGGTGACCGCCCGTCGAACCCGGCGCCGTTGCTCACACCCACCCCCAGGACGGACCGCCGACGCGTTGTCGGTGCTCGCCCGAACACCGCCGTGCCCGGCTCGCTGCCGACGGTTCCGAGTCTATGGCGGCCTTCGGAGCCCAGCGATGGGCCATTCGGCGTGCATCGCTACCTCCGGGCGGCCGGTCCGAACCGGGCGGCGTCCAGCAGCAGCCGTCGCTCGGCGGCGGCCACGGACTCGCGGGCGTACTCGATGGCATCCGGGTTGACCGAGATCGAGGTGATGCCGGCGGCGACCAGGTGGTCGACGAACCCCGGTCGGGACGAGGGCGCCTGCCCGCACAGCGACGAGGTGATGCCCAGCATGTTCGCCGTGCCGATGATGTCGGTGATCGCGGCCAGCACCGCCGGGTCGGTCTCGTCGTAGACCTCGGCGCAGATCGCGGAGTCGCGGTCCACCCCCAGGATCAGCTGGGTGAGGTCGTTGCTGCCGATGGACACCCCGTCGATCCCCAGCCCGACGTACTCCGGCAGCCAGTGCAGCACGGACGGGACCTCGGCCATCACCCACCGGTGAAGCCCACGCTGCCGCCCCAGCGGGCTGGCGTCCACCAGCTCCAGGCACGCCTCCAGCTCCCAGCGGGTCCGCACGAACGGCAGCATCAGGTGCAGGTTCGGCGTCCGTTCACGCACCTCGGCGAGCACCCGCAGTTCCAGCGCGAACAGGTCCGGTTCCTTCAGGTACCGGAACGCGCCCCGGTAGCCGATCATCGGGTTGTGCTCCACCGGTTCGTGCTCAGGCCCGCCGACGAGCGCCCGGAACTCGTTGCTGCGCAGGTCGGTGGTGCGGTAGACGACCGGGCGCGGGGCGAACGCCTCGGTGATGGTCAGCAGCGAGCTGGACATGGCCTCGACGAAGTGCTCCTGCTCCCCCTTGGCGATCAGGTCCCGGGGATGCCGGCCGCCGAGCGCCTCGGTGAGCATGAACTCCGCGCGCAGCAGCCCGACCCCGTCGACCGCCCGGGCGGCCACCCGGGCCGCGGCCTCCGGGGTGCCGAGGTTGACGTAGAGCCGGGTGCCGATCGTGGTCGGCGGCACCGGCGTTGCCGCGACCCGGTCGGCGGTGGCCGGCGCGGTCTCGACCGGCGCCCTACCGGCCTGCTCGATGTCCGCCCCGGGCCCGCGGCCCTCGATCACCCGTCCGGTGCCGCCGTCCACGGTGACCAGCTGGCCGTCGCGCAATGCGGCGGTCGCCCGCCCGGTACCCACCACGCACGGCACACCGAGCTCGCGGGCCACGATCGCGGCGTGGCAGGTGGCCCCGCCGCTGTCGGTGACCAGCGCGCAGGCCCGCCGGATGGTGGGCAGCCAGTCCGGGTTGGTCATCGGCGCGACCAGCACCTCGCCGGTACGCAGCGCGGCGCCCTCGCCGGGTTCGCGCAGCACCCGCACCGCACCCGAGGCCCGTCCCGGGGCCGCGGCCAGACCGGTGACCAGCACCCGCCCGGTGCCGCCGCCACCCTCCGTGCCGCCGTGGGTGGTGATCGGGCGGGCCTGGACCAGCCAGAGCCGGGGCCCGTCCATCGCCCACTCGACGTCCTGCGGGACACCGAAGTGCGACTGCACCCGCAGCGCCAGCCGGGCCACGTCCACGACCTCGGCCTCGTGCAGCACCCGGGCGTCGGCCCGCTCCGGCGGCAGCGGCTCGGTGCGGTCCCGGTCGTCCGGGCCGCGCACCACCTGATGGCTCTGGTGGCCGATCCGGGTGGCAATCACCCTCGGCTCGGGCCCGGCCAGCTCGTAGGTGTCCGGCTGGACCGTGCCACCCACCACGACCTCACCCTGACCGAGCGCCGCCTCGACGACCACCACGTCCCGACGGCCGGTCATCGGGTCGGCGGTGAACGCGACCCCGGACCGGTCGGCGGCCACCATCGTCTGCACCACCACCGCGATCGCGGGCTCGCCGGTGCACCCGCGCTCGGCGCGGTAGGAGACCACCCTCGGGGTGACCGCCGAGGCCCAACAGTCCACCACCCGCGCCAGCAGGGTCTCCACGTCGGGCACCGTGGTGAAGCTCGCGTTCATCCCGGCGAACGAGGCGCTCGCGCCGTCCTCCCCCACCGCCGACGAGCGCACCGCCACCGGCGCCGGGCCGACCTGGTCGGTGCCCAGACCGCCGTACGCGGCGCGGACCGACGCGGCCAGCTCGGCGGGCAGCCCGGCCTTGCGCACCAGTTGAGCCATCCGCTCGCACAGCGCGGTGAGCTGGGCGGGGTCGGCGGTCCGCAGGGCGTGCCCGTGCAGCTCCGCCAGCTCGGTGCGCAACCCCGCCCGGTCCAGCGCGTCGAGGTAGGCCGGGGCGGTCACCACGAACCCGGGCGGCACCGGGAACCCAGCCCCGAGCAGCTCACCGAGGTTGGCCGCCTTGCCACCGACCGTGGCCGCGTCGGCGATGGTCAGCTCGGACAACCGGCGGACCGGCGGCGGATCCGTGAGCGCGCTCATCGGCCCGGCCAGGTCCAGTCGCGGATGTCCGGCGGGTCCTGCCCGGCGCGGCGGGTGTGTTCCCGGCAGCGCGATCGCTCCGCCAGCATCCGCTGGCGCAGCACGGTGTGCCGGACCGCCAGTCCGGGCACCCGGTCGAGCACGTCGGCGACCAGGTGGAAGCGGTCCAGATCGTTGAGCATCAGCATGTCGAACGGAGTGGTGGTGGTGCCCTCCTCCTTGTAGCCGCGCACGTGCAGCCGGTCGTGGTTGGCCCGCCGGTAGGTCAGCCGGTGGATCAACCAGGGATAGCCGTGAAACGCGAAGATCACCGGAGTCGCCGGCGGGAAGATCGCGTCGTACTCGAGGTCGGACAGCCCGTGCGGGTGCTCGCCCCGGTCCTGCAGCCGCATCAGATCGACCACGTTGACCACCCGGACCCGCAGCTCGGGAAGATGTCGGCGAAGCAGTCCGGCGGCGGCCAGGGTCTCGATGGTGGGTACGTCACCGCAACAGGCCAGCACCACGTCGGGCTCGTGGCCGGTGTCGTTGGACGCCCACTCCCACACCCCGATGCCCCGGGCCACGTGCGCGGTCGCCGCGGCGGGGTCGAGCCACTGCGGGGCGACGGCCTTGCCGGCCACCACCACGTTGATCCGGTCCCGGGTACCGACACAGTGGTCCATCACCGCCAGCAGGGTATTCGCGTCCGGCGGCAGATACACCCGGACGATCTCGGACCGCTTGTTCACCACATGGTCGATGAACCCCGGATCCTGGTGGGAGAAGCCGTTGTGGTCCTGCTGCCAGACGTGGCTGGTGAGCAGGTAGTTCAGCGACGCGATCGGGCGCCGCCACGGCACCCCTCGGCTGACCTTGATCCACTTTGCGTGCTGGTTGACCATCGAGTCCACGATGTGGATGAACGCCTCGTAGCAGGTGAAAAGGCCGTGCCGGCCGGTGAGCAGGTAGCCTTCGAGCCAGCCCTGGCACAGGTGCTCGGAGAGCACCTCCAGCACCCGCCCACCATGGCCGAGGTGCTCGTCGACCGGTTGGCGGAAGCCGAGGAACTGACGGTCGGTGACCTCGAACACCGCCTGCAACCGGTTTGACGCCACCTCATCGGGCCCGAACAGCCGGAAGGTCCGGGGATTGGCGGCGATGAGGTCCCGCACCCAGCCACCCAGCACCGTCGTCGCCCCCGCCCGGACTGCTCCGGGGGCGCTCACCGGGAGCAGGTGCCCGCCCAGCTCGGGGCGGTGCAGCGACCGCAGCAGCTCCCCGCCGTTGGCATGCTGGCTGGCGCTCATCCGCCGACCCGGCTCCGGCAGCGTGGCGTCCAGCGCTGGCCGGGGCCGGCCGCGGGTATCGAACAGCTCGTGCGGCCGGTAGGAACGCAGCCAGTCGGCCAGCTGCGCGAGGTGCGTCGGGTCCTCCCGCACCCGCGCCAGCGGGACCTGGTGCGACCGCCAGGTGCCCTCGACCGGTACGCCGTCCACCCCGGCCGGCCCGGTCCACCCTTTGGGGCTGCGCAGCACCAGGACCGGCCAGCGGGGCCGGCTCCGGCCCTCGCCGTGGGCGCCGGCGGCACGGATCCCGGCGATCTCGTCGCAGGCCTCGTCCAGTGCCGCCGCCATCCGCCGGTGCGCGACCAGCGGATCGTCGTCGGCGGCGATGGTCACGAAGTGCGGCCGGTGGCCGTAGCCCTCCAGCAGCGCCCGCAGCTCACCGTCGGGGATCCGGGCCAGCACCGTGGGATTGGCGATCTTCCAGCCGTTGAGGTGCAGGATCGGCAGCACCGCCCCGTCGGTGTCGGGGTTGAGGAACTTGTTCGAGTGCCAGGAAGCGGCCAGCGCACCCGTCTCGGCCTCCCCGTCCCCGATCACGCAGGCCACGACCAGCCCCGGGTTGTCCAGCGCCGCCCCGTAGGCGTGCGCGAGCGAGTACCCGAGCTCTCCGCCTTCGTGGATCGAGCCGGGCGTCTCCGGCGCGGCGTGGCTGGGAATGCCGCCAGGCGTGGAGAACTGGGCGAACAGCCGGCGCATCCCGGCCGCGTCCCGCGTCACGTCCGGGTAGCGGTCCGAGTAGGTGCCCTCCAGCCATGCCGTGGCCACCACCGCCGGACCGCCGTGGCCGGGGCCGGTGACGAAGAGCAGGTCCAGGTCTCGCAGTCGGATCACCCGGTTCAGGTGCGCCCAGATGAACGTCAGCCCCGGGGAGGTGCCCCAGTGGCCCAGCAAGCGGGGCTTGATGTGCTCCGGTAGCAGCGGCGCGGTGAGCAGCGGGTTGTCCCGCAGGTAGATCTGCCCGACCGAGAGGTAGTTCGCGGCCCGCCACCAGTCGTGGACCCCGGCCAGTTCGGCGGCGACGGGATCGATCGAGTCGACCAGATCGACGCCGTGGTCGACGCCGGACAGCGCGGTTCCCTCGGCCATCACCGAGCCTCCCCGGCGACGCCGACCGAGCCGTTCACGACCGCCAGATCTCGGTGGTCCGTCGCCCGGGGGCGCACGACCAGCACCGGGCACGGCGCGAAGTCCACCAGCGCGAGGCTGGTCGAGCCGACCCCCATGCGCGGCCTCGGTCGGACGCCCCGGCTGCCGACGACGATCAGCCGAGCGGCCGGGCCGAGATCGAGCAGCGCACGCAGCGGGCTGTCCCCGACCACCCGGCTGGCCACGTCCAGCTCCGGGTGGTCGGCCCGCACCGGCTCCAGCGCCGAGCTGACCAGCGCGGCACCCTCGGCGGCCAGCTCGTCCCAGCTCTCCGGGACCCGGGACAGGCCGTGCCCCAGCTCGTCGGCCTGCTCCCGCCAGGTGTGCACAGCGAGCAGGCGCGCCCCCCAACCGGAGGCCAGATCAGCCGCCAGCTCCAGCGCGGCCGACGACTCCGGGGACCCGTCCACCCCGACGACCACATCGCCCCGGTCCGGCGGCGGTTGCCCGCGATCGGGTCCGCGCACCACCGCGAGCGGGCACCGGGCGCGCTCGAGCAGGGTGGCCGCGGTGGACCCGGTGGCCACCCCTGCGCCCGAGCCCTCGCCGTAGCTGCCGACCACGACGAGGTCGGCCGCACCGGAGCGGCGCGCCAGCTCGGCCCCGACATCCGGTGCGACCGCGGTCTCGGCGCGGACATCGGCGGGCGGCCCCAACCCGGCCGCCAGCTCGCTCAACCAGGGCGGCGTCCGGCCCGGCCGGTCGGGGCTCACGTGCACCAGCCGCAGCACCGGCCGGCCGGCCACGCCGAGTTCGGCCGCCCACCGGGCGGCACGGCCGGAGAACTCCGACCGGTCCACCCCCACCAACACCACCGGCCGCATTCGGCCCGCGGCCCCCCAACCGCCCGCCATGACGCCCTCCTCTACCCAGGTCGGCCGCCGGCCGCGGCCCGGTTCCAGTGTCCGGCTCGACGGACCTGCCCGCACTGGGCGGAGGTCCGGAGTCGCCGGGCCCAAGGACCCGCGCGAGGCGCCGAGGGCATCGCGGCGGACGGACCTGCGCCAGGCCGGGACCGGGTCGTTGTGCCCTGTTCACGAGCGGGTGCGGGCCGGGAGAGTCGACCGGGACAACCGACCGGCCGGCACGGCCGGCTCGTTCGACATCGAGGGCGACATCGAGGGCGCAGAGATGACTGAGCTGAAGCCGATGCCCGGTGCGGGTGTCGTGGTTGGGGTGGACGGGTCGACACAGTCCCGAGCCGCTCTCGTGTTCGCCTACCGGGACGCCGCGCGCCGGAATGCGCCGCTGCGGGTGGTGACGGTGTATGAACAACCGACCGTCGGCCAGGTCTCGCTCGAAGCCAGCTTCGGGGTGTACCTGCCGACCCGCACCGATCTCGCCGCGGCGATGCGCGGCGCAGCCGAGGCGATGCTCGACGAGGCCCGCGCGGAGTTGGCGGACGAGCCGTCGCCCCCGGCGACCGAGGTGCTCGCCACCCCCGGGTCGCCGGCCAGGGTGCTGACCGAGTGGGCCGACGGCGCCGCGCACCTGGTCGTGGGCGGCCGGGGCCTCGGCGGGGTGGCCAGCGTGCTGCTCGGCTCGGTCAGCCTGCGGTGCGTACTGCACGCCCGCTGTCCGGTCACGGTGGTGCATCCCGCCCCCGCACCCGCGCGGGAATCCTCTGCAGCCGCGGTTCCCGTCGCGCCCGCCCTGGACCCGCTGCTGGCGGTTCCGCTGCTCTGACCGGATACCGAGGAGCGTCACATGATCGAGGAGCTACCTGACATTCCGGCCGGCGTCGTCGGGGTGCCGGCGGCCGACGCCGTCGCGCGGCACGAGCCCCGGTGGGTGAGCAGCGGTGCACCCGACGGTGCCCGGCCAGCGTGACGGCGCGGCCGTCGACGAGACGGAGCCGGATCCGCGCGAGCCGCCCGCCCACCTGCTGCGCGATCTTCGTTCCAGCCGGGACGGGCTCAGCACCCGGGAGGCGGCCCGACGTCTGGAACGCTACGGCCGCAACGAGCTGAGCACCCGGCGACGCCGCACCTGGCCACCGGCCCTCGCCCGGCAGTTCACCCACCCGCTCGCGCTGTTGCTCCTGCTGGCCTCCGGGCTGGCCGTGGTCGCGGGGACGGTCGAGCTGGCGTGGGCGATCCTCGCCGTGGTGGTGCTCAACGCACTGTTCGCCTTCGTACAGGAGCGCCAGGCGGGCCGGGCCGTCGAGGCGCTGGGACGGTACCTCCCGCCGCACGCGAGCGTCCGCCGGGACGGGGCGGTGACCCGGGTGCCCGCCACCGCGATCGTCCCGGGGGACGTGCTGATCCTCGAGGAGGGCGACCGGGTTCCGGCCGACGCCCGACTGCTGGCCGGCGCGCTGGAGATCGACGCCTCGGCGCTGAGTGGGGAGTCGGCTCCGGTCCAACGCCGCGCCGACGCCCACGACGACGCCGCACGTCGCCTCGACTCCCCGGTGCTGGTGTTCAGCGGGACCGGCTGCCTGGCCGGGAACGCGGAGGCGGTGGTGCACGCGACCGGCGCCCACTCCGAGATCGGCCGGATCGCCGCGCTGGCCGGACGCCGGCCGGCCGGGGACAGCCCGCTGGAGCGGCAGGTCCGTCGGGTGGCCTACCTGGTCGCGGCGGTCGCGGTGGCGGTCGGGTGCGCGTTCCTCCCGCTCGGGGTGCTGGCCGGGCTCAGCTGGACCGAGGCGTTCGTGTTCGCCGTGGGGCTGCTGGTGGCCAACGTGCCGGAAGGCCTGCTGCCGACCATCACCCTGGCACTGGCCGGTGGGGTGCGGGCGATGGCCCGGCGCGGAGCGTTGGTGAAGCGGCTCTCCGCCGTGGAGACCCTCGGGTCGACCACGGTGATCTGCACGGACAAGACCGGCACGCTCACCGCGGGCGCCATGCGGGTGCAGGAGGTCCGCGGCCCCGGCGGGCGGGTCGTCGGCGTCGCCGACGCCGCGCTGGCGATCGCCGCGGCCCGCTGCGCCACCGCCGATCTGGACACCGGCACCGGCGACCCGACGGAGCTCGCGCTGCTGGACATGGCCGCCGACGCCGGGCAGCGGATCTCCGCAGCGGATCGGGACGGGCAGCGCGTCGCGCTGTTCGCGTTCGACCCTCGGCGACGACGGATGGCCACGCTCGACCGCGTCGGGACGGGCCGGTGGGTGCACGCGAAGGGCGCGCCGGAGTCCGTGCTGCCCGACTGTGCGCTGGATCCCGACGCGCGGGTGGCGCTGGCGGCGGCCGTCGAGGAGATGACCTCCCGGGCGCTGCGGGTGCTGGCCGTGGCGCGCCGCGAGTGGCCGGGGCCGGTACCGCCGGACCGGGACGATGCCGAGGGGCCCGGGCTGCGGCTGCTGGGGCTGGTCGGGCTGCTCGACCCGCCGCGGCCGGAGGTCCCGAGCGCGGTCGCGGCCTGCCATGCATCCGGCATCCGGGTCCACGTGGTGACCGGCGACAACGGACGGACCGCCACCGAGGTCGCCCGCCGGGTCGGCATCCGGGCCGAGCGCACCGTGGACGGCGCGGCGCTGGACGCGATGCCCGACGCCGAGCTGGAGGCGCTGCTCGGCGGGCCCGGTGAGATCGTGTTCTGCCGAGCCGCGCCGGAGGCCAAGCTGCGCATCGCCGACGCGTTGCACGGCAACGGCGAGGTCGTGGCGATGACCGGGGACGGGGTGAACGACGCGCCGGCGCTGCGGCACGCCGACATCGGGGTGGCGATGGGCCGCGGCGGCACCGAGGTGGCCCGCGAGGCCGCGACGATGGTGCTCACCGACGACAACTTCGCCACCGTGGTGGCCGGGATCGAGGAGGGCCGGCGGGTCTACGACAACGTGCGCAAGTTCGTGCTCTACATCTTCGCGCACGCGGTACCGGAGGTCGTGTCCGGGCCCTACGCCGCAGGCCACGACCGACGTCCACCCGAGCCGACCTCGATCTCCCGGTCCGGAGGGCTGGCAGCCCGGACCATGCAGGCCGGCCGTGAGGTTCGGGTGACCGCGCCATCGAGTGACCTCGCCATCGAACGGGCCTCCCCCGTCGACCTGTTCATGTTGGCCCTCGGTCAACGCTCACCGGTGCCACCGCACACCGGAGCCGCGCTGGTGCTGGGCCCGGGGGCCGACCCGGACACCGTCCAACGGCTGATCGACGACCGGGTGGCCCGGGTACCCCGACTGCGGCAGCGGCTGGTCGACGCCCCACTGGGCTGCGGGCGGCCGATCTGGGTGGACGACCCGGACTTCGGCCTCACCCGTCACCTGCGGCGGCTGCGCTGCCCGGCACCGGCAGGCGAGCGGGCGCTGCTCGACGTCGTCGCCGCGGTCGGCACCGAACCGCTGCCGCGGGATCGTCCGCTGTGGTCAGCCGTGCTCGTGACGAACCTGGGTGGCGGTCGCAGCGCACTGATCGTGGTCCTGCACCACGCGCTCGCCGACGGTCTCGGTGGACTGGCCGTGCTCTCCCGCCTGGTCGACGGGGCGGCCGAGGCGGCCGGCACCCGGGCCTTCCCGTCTCCGGCGCCTACCCGCGCCCGGCTGGCCGCCGACGCGCTGCGCGGGCGGCTGCAGGCGCCGCGACGGCTTCCCGAGCGCCTGCGCGACCTCCGGGCGTCGGTCGCCGCGAGTGGCGGCCTGCACCCGACGCCGGCCGCGCGGTGCTCACTGCTGGGCCGGACCGGTCCGCTGCGGCGGTTGGCGGTCGCCCGCGCCGACCTGGGCGCGCTGCGCGAGGCCACCCACCGACTCGGCGGGACCCTCAACGACGCCCTGCTCACCGCGGTCACCGCCGCACTGGCCACCCTGCTGGAGCAGCGTGGAGAGGCGGTCACCGAACTGCGGGTGGCGGTGCCGGTCGCGGGGCGCACCGCCGACCCCGCCGCCGAGCTCGGCAACGCGGTGACCCCGCTGCTGGTCACCGTGCCACTCGGTGGCACGACACCGGAACGGCTGTCCCGGGTCGCGGCGAGCCTGCGGGCTGCCCGGACGGACGCCGGCGGGCCGCCGGTGATCGGCGCGCCCGGGATGCGCCTGCTCGCGGCACGCGGACTCTACGGCATCTTCCTGCGGCGCCAGCGGCGGTTCCACACCGTGGTGAGCAACCTGCGTGGACCTTCCCGCCCGTTGTCGCTGGCCGGCGCGCGGATCGTCGACCTCATCCCATTCTCGGTGGGCGAGGCCGGCAACGTCACCCTGCACGTAGTGGCGCTGTCCTACGCGGGGACGCTGACGGTCACCGTCGTCGCCGACCCGGACCGGGTCCCCGACCTACCCACGCTCACCGCGGCACTGCAAAGCGAACTCGACCGCCTCGCCGAGCCGGCCTGACCTGGGGGTGACGGCTGGTGGTGGAACCCGCTCTCAGGCGGGATGGAAGCCCGGTGCCCGGGCACCGGACGCATCGGCCGCGCCGACCTCGGCGGTGAGCGGCACCGCATCCCCGGCCACCAGCACCGGCACCCGGCTGTGCCGCAGCAGCGCTCGGCCGGTCGAACCGAGCACTGCGCGGGCGACCGCGCCGCGATGGTGGTGCCCGACCACCACGGCCAGCGCCTGTCCCGAGCGACGCAGCAGCGCGTCGACGGGCGATCCGGGATCGTGCTCGACCTGCACCGGCACCGCCGGCCACCGTTGCCGCCACCCGCTCAGACCGTCGAGCAGCACGTCCTCCACCGGGCGGCCATCAGGGGCGATCTTGATCGGCCCGCAGTGCAGCACCACCAGCCGGCGTCCCGGACGATCGGCCAGCGCGAACGCGTGGTCCACCGCCGGCCGGTCCTCGGTGACGGAGTGCAAGCCCAGCAGCACGTCGCGCTGGTTGCCGCCGGGTAGCGGCCAGCCGCGCACCCCGACCAGCGGGCAGTACGTCCGACCAGCCACGGCGAGCGTGGTGGAGCCGAGCAGCACCTCGCCGTGCCGGCCCTCACCAGTCAAGCCGAGCACGAGCAGCCCGGCCCTGGTCGCCGCCTCCAGCAGCGCAGGGCCAGGGAGGTTGAGCACCAGCTCGGTGCGCGCTTCCACACCGCGGGCGTGCCGGGCGGCTTCGCTCCACGCGCGCGCGAGGATCGTGCGGGCCCGGCGAACCTCCGGGCCGGAGCTGTGGCCGCCGGCGTAGGGCGCGGCGTGCAGCACCACCAGCGAGACACCTCGGGCCAGGGCCTCGTCGGCCGCCCAGCGAACGGCGGCCAACGCCGATCGCGAGCCGTCGACGCCCACCACCACGGCCTGTCCGGCCGTTGGGTGCTCAGGGCGAGGTGCGGAGTTCGGCTCTGCCTGCATGTGGACACGCCTCCGTTCGAGGTGGGTCGGAACGTCGACATCACGATCCGCCGCCGCAGCTCCGTCGGTCAGGGCCGACGGTCCCGCACTCGGTGGGCCGACGGACCCGGCATCGGCCGGGGTGCGCGGAGTCGGAGCCAAAGGCGCGGCGGGACCGGCACCCGGAAAGGTCGGGAGACCCACCCGACCGGGCCGTTCGCCGGTCTCGCGGCGGTCCCGAGACATCCATCCTGGGCAGGTCGGACCGGCGGACGGGAGGCCCACTGTGCCCAGGGGACAACGAGGGACCACCAGGTGGCCCGCCACGGCGCCGCGATCGGCCGGGCGGGGAGCCGGAACCCGGGTCGGGCGTTGGCTCGACAGGGTCGGCCTGACCGCGCTGGAGTGGATCTGGGGTCTGCCGTGCGCCGGTCCGGACGACGACCGCGCCGATCGGCCGGTCACCCGGGACCCGCGGTCCGCACGACGGCCACCGGGCAGCGGGCATGGTGCAACACCGACTGGCTGACCGAGCCCAGCCACGCTCCCGGCAGCGGGTTGCGCCGACCGGCGCCGACCACGATCAGGACGGCATGCTCGGCGGCGTCGGCCGGCATCCGCGCCTGCGGGGGGTCACGGCGCATCGTCGGCGACCAGGCCACCACGGGCCACCAACCGCAGCACGTCCCGGCGGGACACGATCCCGACCAACACGCCGTCCTGCAGGATCGGTACCACCCGAATCCGATCCCGCAGCATCCGGTCGACCACGTCGGCCAGGTCGTCGTCCGGCCGCATGGTGACCGATGGCGCTGTCATGGTCTGGCCCACGGTCGGCTCCGATCGCTCGGGGCGCGGCCGCCACCGCTCGTGCCGGACCCGGTCCCGGATCAGGTCGGCCTCGGTGATCACCCCGAGCAGTCGACCGTCCTGGTCGACCACCGGGGCCGCGGTGAACCCGTGCGAGGCGAGCAGTGCGGCGGCCGCGCGCACCGGGGTGCGCGCCGGGACCGTGACGACCGGACTGGTCATGACTGACGCTGCTCGCATGGCTGCTCCTCCAGGCCCGCGCGGCCGGTGACCGCGACCGTCCGCGATCGTGCGCCCGCGCACGGCGCGCGGCACAGGGACGAACGTCCCGAGCTCGCCGCCATCCGGTCCGAGCTCCCCGCGTACGGCCGGGTTCGACAACGTCCGGCTTGGGTCGAGAGACCCACCGGCATCGGGCCCTTTCGCCGGTGCGCGCTGGTCCTCGGGCGGCGCATCCTGACCGCGTCAAGGATCCGCCTGATCGGGAGGCCGCGGTGGGCACGGAAGGGCGAGCTCGGGTGGCGGGCGATGACCGGAAGCCGGCCCGGACCACGACGACACCCAGGAGGTAGCCGTGCGAGTCGACCAGGTGATGAGCAGCCCGGCGGTCACGGTGACACCCACGACCCCGGTGAAGGACGCCGCGACGCTGCTGGCCCGGCGAAACTTCACCGTGCTTCCGGTGGTGGACGGCGACCTCGAACTGGTCGGCATCGTCAGCGAAGGTGATCTCGTGCTCGACCGGTTCCCGTTGGATCCCCGCCACGGGCCCGTCGGCAGGACACCCCCGGTGCCCACCACGGTCGGCGGGATCATGACCCAGGACGTCGTGGTCGCCTCCCCCGCCGAGGACGTGCGAGCGTTGGTGCGCCGGATGCGCGAGGCACGGGTCCGGGCGGTCCCGGTGTGTGACGGGCCAACGGTGGCCGGCGTGGTCACGCTGCGCGATCTGGTCGCGATCATGTCCAGGAACGACGAGCGGATCGCGGCCGAGCTGCGCAGACGCCTGGACGGATACGCCTCGGCAGGGCGCTACGAGGTCGAGGTGCACGACGGCGAGGCCGTGGTGACCGACCGTTCGGCGGACCGGCGCGAGTGGCACACCGTGCGGGTGCTCGCCGAGCAGGTGCCGGGGGTGCTGTGGGCCCGGGTGACCGGGCCGTCGGCGAGCGCGACGCCGCCGAGCCACGGCTGCCGAAGCCACCGGCGGGAGTTCTACCACGACACGCACGCCCCGTTACCCAACTCCATCACGCCCACCGCGTTCGCCCTGGCCCGGGACAGCCGGGGCCGGGTACTGCTGGTCCGCCGTTCCGACAACGGCAACTGGGAGCTGCCCGGGGGGCGTATCGAGTTGGGCGAGTCGGCGGTGGCCGCAACCGTGAGGGAAGTGGCCGAGGAGAGTGGTGTGGTGGTTGCGCTCACCGGGCTGGCGGGCGTCTACAGCGACCCCGGCCACGTGATGGCGTACCCGGACACCGGGGAGGTCCGCCAGCAGTTCGCCCTGTGCTTCCACGCCACGCCGGTCAGCGGGACGCCGCACCCGGACCACGACGAGACGTCCGAGGCCGCGTGGGTAGAGCCCGGTCGTGTCCCGGACCTGCCGATCCATCCGAGCATGCGGCAGCGGATCCGGCACGGTCTGCTGGAGCCCCACACGGTCGAGGTCGAACCCGAGGTCCTCCGCGTGATCGGCGCCGGTCAGCGACCGAACGCGGCGACGTTAGGCCGATTGGCGGATGGGCGGCGTCGCATGTGATGTGAAACTTCCTGCGCCATCAGCGTCGCGGAGGTCGGTGTGAGCTTGTCCGGTCGAACACTCGAAGAGGCCGGTCTACCAGCTGACCCGGCCCGCGCGGAGGATCACCAGATGGGCGTCCGGCGGCTCGGCACGGCCTGTGCCGTCGTGGTCGGTATCAGTGGCCTCACGGTGATCGCCGGTTGGCTCTTCGACGTCGCGCCGCTGACGACCGTCCTGCCCGGCCTGGCGAGCATGAAGCTCAACACGGCGACATGTCTGGCGCTGCTCGCCCTGACGATCACCGTCGACCGGGCCGGAATCGTGCGCGCCGCGTGCACCGCGGTGCTGCTCATCGCCGGACTCACCCTGTTCGAGTACGCGACCGGCTGGTCGCTGGGGATCGACGAACTGATCGTCGACGATCCCGGGCCTGTCGGCACCATGCCGGGCAGAATGGCCATATCGACCGCGTTGTGCCTGGTCACATTGGCTGCGGGCCGGTTGCTCGTCGCCGCCGGGCGCCGAAGGTCGGCCGAGACGGCGCTGCTCGCGGCCGGGGTCATCGGCGCGGTGGCCGCACTGGGTTACCTCTACGGCGTACGCGCGTTGTACAGCGTCGGCTCGTTCTCCACGATGGCGGTGCACACCGCCGTCGGGGTCCTGCTGCTGAGCGCCGCCGCGCTCACCCGGGTACCTGACGGGCGGGTGTCATGGCTGGTCTACGGCACGGACCCGGGGAGCGCCCTGCTGCGCCGCATGATGCCGGTGGCGTTCCTGGTGCTTCCGCTGGTCGGCCTGATCCGCCTGCGGGGCGAACAGGCGGAGCTCTACACCACTCCGTTCGGTCTGGCGATCATGGTGGTCATCGCCGCCATTGTCATCGTCGTCGTCTCGTTCCGAGCGGCGCAGCATCTTCAGTCGATGGACCGTCGCCGGTCGGCTGCGCTGGCCGAGCTGCGCGCGCTGAACCAGGAACTCGAGACGCTCGTCGACCGGCGCTCCCGGGCGCTCGCCGAGCAGCAGAGCACGGTCGCCGTGTACCAGGATCGGGGACGCATCGCCCAGGCCATGTACGACACGGTGCTCCGGCGGGTGTACACCTCGAGCATGCGGCTGGCCGGAGCGCTGCAGGACATGCCGGACGGAGCCCCCGGTTCCCGGGCGGTGCACGAGGTGGTGGACGAGTTGGACCGCGTCATCGAGGAGACCCGAGGGACGATCTTCTCGTTGAGCACTGACCGGGACGGGCCCGACACCGAGGAATCGGTCCTGCGGCTCACCGATGACGCCGAGCGCCGACTCGGCTTCCCACCCTCCCTCGCGCTGCGCGGGAGCATGGCCGAGCTCGGGCGCCCGGAGAGCGAGGCACTGTTGGCCGTGCTCGAACAGTGGCTGGCCCATGTCGCGGACCGGGCGGACGCGGCGACAGTCACCGTCGACATCAGCACCGAGGCAGGATGGCTGACTCTGGAGATCGCCGACAACGGCCCGGGCCTACCGAAACAGCGCGGTGACGGTCATGGGCCGGCGGGAATCCGGGAGCGCGCCGAGGCCCTGGGTGGCGCCGCCGCGTGGTCCTCGACACCGGGCGGCGGTACTCGCGTGACCTGGCGGGTCCCCACGATGGGGCGACCCGTACCGGTACCGCTCGAACAGGCTGGCCGGTGAACTCGGGGGGCCCGATCCACCCGCCGCCGGACGCCGTGGGCCACCGCGGGCCGGCGACGATCGAACCGGCCGGGGCGGACACCGATCGCCGGCGCACGGATGCCGTCGTCGAGCGCGACCGGATCGCGGCGGACCTGCACGATCACGTGATACAGCGGCTGTTCGGCGCCGGATTGAGTTTGCAGAGCGTGGTGGGGCGACTGGATGCCGAGCACGGCCGAGACCGCGTGCTGGCGGTGATCGCCGACCTCGACGACACGATCAGCCAGATCCGCACGACCATCTTCGCGCTGCGGCTGGACTCGCTCACCGACAGCCCCGGGGTCCGCGCGCGGCTGATCGAGGTGGTGAACGCCGCGAGCACAGTCCTGGGTTTCGCGCCGGCCGTGCGGTTCGTCGGGCCGCTGGAGGGTGGCGTTCCGGGACCGGTGGTCGAGGACCTGCTGGCCGCGCTGCGCGAGTCGTTGAGCAACGTCGGCCGGCACGCCCGCGCGACCTCCGTCGAGGTGACGGTCACCGCGACCGACGCCATGCTGAGCCTGCGGGTCGCCGACGACGGCGTGGGGATCGGGACGGACCTGCGTCGGAGCGGGCTGGCGAACCTACGTCGCCGAGCTGAGCGACACGCCGGCTCGCTGACGGTGCATTCCGGGGTGCCCGCCGGCACGGTGCTCAGCTGGTCGGTCCCGCTGGCGTAGCGCGGCAGCCCGTCGGCGACGGTCCGACACGTCGGGACCTTGGTCCCTGGTCCCGCTGGGGCGACGCCGGTTCGATGTGACTCAACGCACCCCACCGCACCCCATGCCCCACCCCCCACCGCACCCCGAAGCCGGCTGGAGACCCAGATGGAACACGACGACCGACCGAGCATGCAGATGACCACCTACGGAGCGGAACGAGTTGTCGTCGAGCTGAGCGGGACCATCGACCGCTGGGTGATCACCAGCTGCGCGGCGCTACTGCGCGCCGCGGTGGACGGTGGCGCCCGGCTGATCATCGTGGACCTCGACTCGGCCCGCCGGGTACCGTTCACGCTGGCCGGCACTCTCGACCACATCGACCACGAGGTTCGGGCACTGGGTGGGCTGCTGCTGGTGCATGGAGCTCGGCCCCGGCTGGCGGCACCCCAGCCGGGCCTCACCGAGGCGTTCGCGGCGTACCGTGAGGCGGTCGCCGGGGATGTGGATGTCGAGGACGCGCGCCCGGAGCTGGCCTGTGCGTAGCCGGCCGGAGTGCCTGTGCTGAGCCGCCGTCTCGAACGGATGCGGCTACAGTTGTCGGCCCGACCGGTTCAGCGCCATCGCCCAGGAGCGCCCGTGACGATCTCGGTGTTCCTGCTCGACGATCACGAGGTGGTCCGCCGGGGTGTCGCCGAGGTCCTGGAGTCCGCGGGCGACATCACCGTGGTCGGCGAGGCGGGTACCGCGGCCCAGGCCCTGGTCCGGCTGCCGGTGCTGCGCCCGGACGTGGCGATCCTCGACGTCCGGCTGCCCGACGGTGACGGGGTGACGGTCTGCCGGGAGATCCGCGACGCGCTCACGCCGGCGCCGGCCTGCCTGATGCTGACCTCGTTCTCCGACGACGAGGCACTGCGCGGGGCGATCATGGCCGGCGCGGCCGGATACCTGCTCAAACAGGTCACCGGGGTCGACCTGATCGGCGCGGTACGGACGGCTGCCTCGGGCAGGTCGATCCTGAGCCCGAAGGATGCCACGGCGGTCCGCGAGCGGTTCCGTGCGGCGGTGGGTTCGGTGGACCCGCTGTACGACTCGCTGAGCCCCCAGGAGCGCCGGATCCTGGCCCTCGTTGCCGACGGACTCACCAACCGACAGATCGGCGCCCAACTGGGCCTGGCCGAGAAGACGGTGAAGAACTACATCACGTCACTGCTGCACAAGCTGGGCTTCTCCCGCCGGACCGAAGCGGCGGTGTACTCCGCACGACGACCCTCGGCCGCCCCGGACATCCGCTGAGCACCGCGGGTCCGCCGTGCCGCGCCGGTTACCCCTCGTCCGTCCGGCCGAGTGAGAGCACGGTCAGCCGCTGATCGCCCGGTCCGGCCAGCTCGCCGGTGGCGGGCCGAACGCCCGCGCGGTCGCCCGGATCACACCGCGGCCGGTGGCCAGGTTGCCCACCGCCCCGATGACCGCGCCGACCCCCAGCGGCATCGCCCGCCCGATCGCCAACGCCCC
Organism: Pseudonocardia sp.; assembly: GCA_052386505.1. Classification (GTDB taxonomy): domain Bacteria; phylum Actinomycetota; class Actinomycetes; order Mycobacteriales; family Pseudonocardiaceae; genus Pseudonocardia. The sequence goes on along the minus strand of JBQTKB010000121.1, from coordinate 18,486 downwards.
CTGGCGCCGGGCGAAGCGCTTCACGAACCAGCGCACCAGGATCTGGTTGAGCGGGCCGAGCTTGGGCAGCGGCAGCACGTTCGCCAGCTCGTCGGCCCACTGGGTCTTGCGGCCGGTGACCTTCTGCATCAGCTGGGTGCCGCCCTCGCCCAGCACCACAGCCAGCACCAGGGCACGGCGCCGCTCGACATCCTCCATCCGCACCCCGTGCACCTCGGCGACCGCGAGCGCGTAGAGCACCGAGGCATTCAGCGCGGCGACCGCCTCGGCGGCGGCGGCGCCCAGCGAGGCGACGGTGCCGATGCCGGGGACGAAGGCCGCGCCGCCGGCCGCGGCGCCGGTGCCGGCGACCGCGATCAGGAACTGCTTGTCCAGTCCGGCGATGACCTGCGCCGGCGACAGCTCCGGCTTCTCCTTGCGGACCTTGGCGATGTGCGCGACCACGGCGGGTTGTTGGACCTGAAGCGCGCGCTCCACCGCCGCCCGCATGAGCCGGCCGCTGATCCCCTTGGATTCGGGTTCGGCGGGCGGAAGGGTGTCCAGGGCGGCGCCGTCGTCAGCGCGGAACGGGTTGCGCAGGCTCACCGGGCGACCATAGCGAACCGCGGCGGACCGGGCCGCGTGGTGCCTCAGCGACCGGGCCCGCTGGTCCGGGTCGGCGTCAGCAGTCCGGTGCGCAGCCGCGCCGAACGCACCCGGCCCGAACGCCACCACCCCGGGCTCGACCGGCCCGAACGCAGCCGGCGCACCCGCGATCCCGGCAGCACCGCCAGCGCGCAGAACAGCAGGATCGCGCTCGCCTGGAGCACCAGCAGCGCGCTGAGCAGCGCGACGATGCCGTCGGCGCGCAACGCCACGACCCAGAGCACCATGGCGGCGGCCACGAGCGCCACGGCGGCGAGTCGACGCGCGGTGCGGCGCAGCAGTCCCGCCCGCGCGGGCCGGGTCGGCGCCGCGGGCGGGAACTCCAACCGGAACGTCTGGAGGCAGCGGGCGAACCGCTCGTCGTCGGCGCGCAGGTGTTCCGCGATCTCACGCAACGCCCTGCGCTCGGGCTCAGTCAGCACGGGCTTCTCCGCTCGTCCCGGCAGTCGTCCTCGGCTGCCTCACCGATGATCTCGTCGCGGGCCGGCCCGGCGTTACCTGTCGCCGCGGCGGCGCGCCACGGATGACCCCGCACATCGACTACGGTCCCCGTCATGGGTAGCGACCGACCATCTGGGGTGAGCCCGGTCCGGGAGGGCGACCAGCTCGACTGGACCGCCATCGGCGACTGGCTGCGGGACGCGGTGCCGGAGCTGTCCGGGCCGCTGGAGGTCCTGCAGTTCCCGCACGGCCGGGCCAACCTCACCTACCTGATCGAGATGGACGGCCGCCGGATGGTGCTGCGCCGACCGCCGTTCGGCATTATCGCACCGGGCGCGCACGACATGCGCCGCGAGTTCCGGGTGCTCTCCCGGCTGTGGCGGGTCTACGACCGGGCGCCGAGGGCCTATGCGTTCACCGACGACCACGCGATCGCCGGCGCGGACTGCTTCGTGATGGAGTTCCGCGACGGGGAGGTCATCCGCGACCGGCTGCCCGACTCGATGCGCGACTACGACCAGCTCGGCCCGCGGTTGCAGTTCGCCCTCACCGACGCGATGGCCGACCTGCACCTGGTCGACCCTGCCGCCTGCGACCTGGCCGACCTGGGCAAGCCGGACGGGTTCGTGGCCCGGCAGGTGGCCGGGTGGTCCCGCCGCTGGGAACTGGCCGCGCCCCAGGACGCCGAGCCGCTGATGACCGTGCTCGGCGAGCGGTTGGCCGCGACCATGCCGACCACCCGGGTGCACGGCATCGTGCACAACGACCTCAAGATCGACAACTGCCAGTTCGACGCGGCCGCCCCGGACCGGGTGAAGTCGGTGTTCGACTGGGACATGGCGACCTTGGGCGATCCGCTGATCGACCTGGGCACGCTGCTGCAGTACGTGCCGGAGCCGGGTGATCCGCTCACCGTCATCGGCGGGGTGCGCTACCCGCCCGAGCTGGAACTGCCCCGGCGCGCCGAGATCGCCCGGCGCTACGCCGAGCGCACGGGTTTCGACGTGTCCGACATCACCTGGTACCTGGCGTTCGCCCGGTGGAAGACCGCCACGATCTACCAGCAGCTGGCCAACCGGTCGCTGCGCGGCGAGAGCCAGGACGGACGCAACGCCGAGCTGGGTGACGTGGTGCCGACTCTGGCCCGCAGCGCGCAACGGGTGCTCGACGAGGACACCCTCGGCTGAGGCCCGCGCCCCAGGGCACGAACGCGCGCCGCGCCGGCGGCACGGCCGCGGCGGCCGTGGACGGGTCGGTCTAGCTGTCGTCCGGCTGGCTGCCGGGTGGGCGCCCGGACCGGCAACGATCAGGACAGGGCGGGCACCAGGAGCCGGTAACCCGCGACCTCCACGGCCTCGCGCAACTCGGCCGGGTCGAGCGGCTCCTCGGACACCAGCGTGACCAGCCCGGAGTTGAGATCCACCTCGAGAACGCCGGCGCCCAGCTCGGTGATCTCCTCGGTGACCGAGCGGATGCAGTGATCGCAGTTCAGCCCGGCGACGACGACGGTTTCCAAGAACACGGGGAACTCCGGGGGGAGGCGGCCCGGCCGGCTGCCGGACACGGGGAGACTGATCGGGCGGTCGCGGATCGATCCCACGACCGAGTGAAGTGTTGCAGACAGTAACTTCCGGCGGGTGGTCCGGGGCGGGCCGACGGGATCAACGGTAGCCCCGCCGACGTCGGCGGTCGGGTGGCTCCGCCCGGTGGGTGAGCGGTCCGCGCCGACGGTCGCTCCGTCCCGCCGGGCGGGCGGTTTCCCGACGTCAACGGTCGCGGCGTCGCGCCGGCCCGCGCCCGACGAGGTCTCGTCACAGCGGCTCCCACCCGAACGTGTATCGAGCCACCGGATACGGTTCTCCCCATGTCTGCGTCGACTTCCACACCGACTCCCGCGCCAACAACGGTCACCGTCACCGGCGCCGCGGGCCAGATCGGCTACGCGCTGCTCTTCCGCATCGCCTCCGGGCAGTTGCTCGGACCGGATCGCCCGGTCCGACTGCGCCTGCTCGAGATCCCCCCCGCGGTGAAGGCCGCTGAGGGCACCGCCATGGAGCTGGACGACTGCGCGTTCCCGCTGCTGTCCGGCATCGACATCACCGACGACGCGGGAGCCGCCTTCGACGGCTGCAACGTGGCGCTGCTGGTCGGTGCCCGCCCGCGTACCAAGGGCATGGAGCGCGGCGACCTGCTGGAGGCCAACGGGGGCATCTTCGCCCCGCAGGGCCGGGCGATCAACGCCGGCGCGGCCGACGACATTCGGGTACTGGTGGTGGGCAACCCGGCCAACACCAACGCGCTGATCGCCCAGGCCGCCGCGCCGGACGTGCCGGCGCAGCGGTTCACCGCGATGACCCGGCTGGACCACAACCGTGCGCTGGCCCAGCTGGCCGCCAAGCTCGACGTGCCGCTCACCGAGATCACCAAGATGACCATCTGGGGCAACCACTCCGCCACCCAGTACCCCGACCTGTTCCACACTGAGGTCGGCGGCAAGATCGCCGCCGAGCAGGTCGAGGAGTCCTGGCTGCGCGAGCAGTTCATCCCAACCGTGGCCAAGCGCGGTGCGGCGATCATCGAGGCGCGTGGGGCCTCGTCGGCCGCGTCGGCCGCGAACGCTGCGATCGACCACGTGCACGACTGGGTCAACGGCACCCCCGAGGGCGACTGGACCTCGATGGCCATCCCGTCGGACGGTTCCTACGGCGTCGCCGAGGGGATCATCTCGTCGTTCCCGGTGACCTGTTCGGGCGGCGAGTACCGCATCGTGCAGGGGCTGGAGATCGACGCGTTCTCCCGGGAGCGGATCGACGCCTCGGTGGCCGAGCTGGTCGAGGAGCGCGAAGCGGTCAAGGCGCTCGGCCTGCTGTAGGGGCCGACCCCCTCGGATCGACCGTCGTCGATCCGAGGGGAGGTCGAGTCGTTCATCCGACATTCACCGGACACCGCTGCCGGTGATCCACATATGGACACTGCGAGGTCAGGACCAGGTGGCGTCGGTGGTCGTCGGGCTGGGCATCGGGTTCGCCCTGAGCACCGCCGGACTGTCCACCGCCGGGGCCTGGGTCACCGCCGCCCGTGCGGGCGCCGGTCAGCCGCCGGCCACCGGGCGGCGCACCTCGTACAGCATCAGCGCGGCGGCCACCGCCAGGTTGAGCGACTCCGCCGTGCCGCCCATCGGGATCCGGACGGTGTGGTCGGCGCGGGCCAGCACCTCGGCCGGCAGCCCCTCGCCCTCGTTGCCCAGCAGCAACACGGTCGGGGTGCGGTAGGTGCCTGCCCAGTGCGCCCGTTCGGCGTAGCCGGAGGTGGCCACCACGCTCGCCCCGACGGCCCCGGCCCAGCCGAACAGCGCCTCCGCGTCGGGCATCCGGCAGACCGGTACCGCGAACAGCGAGCCCATGCTCGCCTTCACCGCGGCCGGGGCGTACTGGTCCGCGGTGTCGCCGAGCAGGATCACTCCGGCCGCCTCGGCGGCGTCGGCGGTGCGCAGCACAGTGCCCAGGTTGCCGGGATTGGCCACCCGGTCCAGCGCGACGAACACGTCCTCGGGGCCCACCGCCTCGGGCACCGCGGCGTCTCGACACCGCACCACGGCGAGCAGCCCGGGCGGCGTGTCGCGTTCGCTGAGCCGGGCGGCCAGCGACTCGGCCAGCTCGACCACCGCGGTGCCGGCGGCGCGCCGGTCGGCGACCATCCCAGCCGCGGACTCCGGCAGCCGGTCCGGCACCACCAGCAACGTCTCGAGCTCCCAGCCGGCCTCGACCGCGCAGCGCACCGGCTGGACCCCCGCGACGACGAACGCACCCTCGCGTCGCCGCGCCCGCCGGTCGGCCAGCGCCCGGACCCGTTTGACCACCGGATTGGCGGCGCTGGTGATCGTCTGCTGGGCGGCCATGGCGCTGCCAATCTAGTCTGGGGTCCCGTCCCGCCGCGCACAGGAGTAGCCGTGACCAAGCCCGAGATCGTACCGAGCAGTGCAGTAGGCGGGGCCGCCGGCCGTCCCGCCACCGAGGTCGTCGCCGAGTTCCTGGACGCGATGGGCCGGCTGGATGCCGACGCGGCGCTCGCGCTGATGGCCGAGGACGCGGTGTACGAGAACGTGTCGCTGCCGGCAGCGCGGGGCAAGGACGCGGTGGCCAAGCAGCTGCGGATGATCGCGAAGTACCTGACCGGCTTCGAGGCGATCAACCACCGGATCGTCGGCGACGGGGACACGGTGTTGACCGAGCGTACGGACGTGATCTCGATCGGCCGGTTCAGCGCGTCGTTCTGGGTGTGCGGGACCTTCGAGGTGCGCGACGGCCGGATCGTGCTGTGGCGCGACTACTTCGACTGGGCGAATCTGCTCGCCGGGTCGGCGGCCGGAGCGGGTCGGGCGTTGGTCGGCCTGGTCGGCTCGCTGGGCCGGCGCTGACCCGGCGGGGGCGCGGACGGCCCGACCGCGCCCCCACCGCCGGATGTCAGCGGAAGATCTTGCGGGCCAGCACGAGCACGACCAGCCCGCCCAGCGCGATCAGCGTGTACTTCACCCTCGGGTCGGCGAGCTTGTCCTGGGCGGTCTGCTTGCCACCCTCGACCAGCCGCTTGGGGTGCGCGCGCTCGGTGAGCGCATCCAGGGTGCTGGCCAGGGCATCGCGGGCCTCCTCGATGTCCCGTTGGATGGTGTCCGGGTCTCGTGCCACCGTTCCTCCTCGCGTCCGTCCCCCGGGCCGTACGGTCCGGCGGTGCTGGCGCAACCGTAGCCACCGCCGGTGGCGGCGACGACCGGGACACCCTGCGCGGACCCGAGATCTCACCGGCCGCCCCACCACCGGCCCGCCCCACCACCGGGCCGCCCCACCACCGGGCGCCGCCACCGGGCCGCCCCACCACACCCGCCCGCCGGCCCGCCGGTTCGAGCGGGCCCGCCGGCCCGCCGGTCCGAGCGGGCCCGCCGGCGGGGCTGCTAGCGTCGCGTCCATGAGCACCCGCCTGCAGGCCGGCGACCCGGCGCCGGAGTTCACCCTGCCCGACGCGGACGGAAAGCCGGTGTCGCTGGCCGACTACCGAGGCCGCCGTGTGATCCTCTATTTCTACCCGGCGGCGAGCACCCCGGGCTGCACCAAGCAGGCCTGTGACTTCCGGGACAATCTCACCGAACTCGACACCGCCGGCCTGGACGTGCTGGGCATCTCGCCGGACAAACCGGCAAAGCTGGCCAGGTTCCGCGACGCCGAGCAGCTCACCTTCCCGTTGCTGTCCGACGTCGAGCGCGAGGTGCTGACCGCCTACGGCGCGTTTGGCGAGAAGCAGATGTACGGAAAGACCGTCACCGGGGTGATCCGCTCGACGTTCGTGATCGACGCCGACGGCAAGGTGGAGCACGCGTTCTACAACGTTCGGGCCACCGGCCACGTGGCCAAGCTGCGCAAGGACATCTCCGTCTGAGGAGACGTCCCCGGTGCCGGCGGCGGGATTCGAACCCGCACTGGCGGGTTCCTAAGACCCGGGCCTCTGCCTTTGGGCTACGCCGGCTTGGGCTTCCGGTTGCGCACACACCAGGTGTCCGTCAACGCGTAGCAGTTGAGCACAGGATACGCAGGTTCCCGACAGGTCATCGGTACGGGTTGCCGGGCTGGTCACCCCGGTCGCAAAGTTGATCAACTGTACCTGGCGCAGGTTTCGGCACCTCGGAATGTGCCTGGCGTAAAACTCGGCGACACCGGGCTGCTGCGGGTGCCGGTCCGAGCCAACTGCTCCGGGCCAGTGAGACCGGATCCGGCCCCGCCGAGGCTGTTGTTACTGGCGGTGGTCGCGGTGCTCACCGTCACGCGGGAGCCAGACATGGTGCTGGTGCTGCGCAGTGGCGACCTCGGTCGCTCCCACCCGGCGTGCTGGACCGGGCTGGGTCGTTGCGCCGGGATCGCTCCTGGCCGACCGGTCGACCGGAGTACCACCCAGCACACACCGAACAGCCTGGGCGGGCCCCACCGCATCGTTCGTGGTGCACGTGCCCGAAGGTGTGCACCGCCGAACAGCGGTGCGCCCGACCGGCAAGGTGGTTAGCCGGTCGTCATCCAACGTCCACACGCTGTCAAGAAACCTTGACAAACCGCCGAAACAAGCGTAACTCTACCGAGCGAACAGACCGCTCCGGCCGGCACGACGAGGTACCGCCGGGGTGAAGGCGGGTGCCGCGTGGCTATCACCGGCGCCACAGAGGGAAAGGGTCCGGGCCGGGGGGCGGGCCGGTGGTGAACGGGCGACGGGGGTCCCGCGGCCACCACCGGGTTCCGTCCCGAACTCACCCGCTGCGGGTGGGTTCGGGACGGTGACTCGACCCGGACACCGGCGAATGCGTCGAGAAGAGACGAGGAGTCACGGGTGCACGTCACAATGGTCGCCTGCCAGGGTGTCGGTGGGCAACGGCTGCTCGAACAGATCGGATCCGTACTCGACCCGCTGGCCCGGGAGCACCGCGGCGGCACTCCGGACACGGTGCGCCCGCTGGTCGCCGACGCGTGGCGCACGGCGTTCCGCGCCGAACTGCCCGAGCCGGCGCTGAGCCGCTGCACCGCCGCGATCGGCAGCGGCCAACCGTGGCAGCTGGCGCTCTGGTCGAACGACTGGCGCTGATCGGGGCCCGAACGCGACGAACTTCCTCACTTGTTCTCTGGGGAGCGGACGAGTGGGGTCATCGGGCCGGGATCGCCTTCGGGGAGGCGGTCCCGGCCCTTCTCCGCGCAAGCGCGTCAGCGGGACAGCGACGCGAGCGCGTGCAGCGCCGGGCGCAGCGCCCGGAAAGCCCGGCCCCGGTGCGACGCCGCGTCCTTCTCCGCGGCCAGCAGTTGCGCGGAGGTGCGCCGCTCGCCGGCCGGCACGAAGATCGGGTCGTAGCCGAAGCCGCCGTCCCCGCGCCGCTCACGGATCACCGAGCCGCGCCACTCCCCCCGGGTCACCGTCTCCGCGCCGTCCGGGGTGACCAGCGCGGCCACGCAGACGAACGCCGCGCCGCGCCGCTCGTCGGGCACGTCGGCCAGCTGCCCGAGCAGCAGCTCGAGGTTTCCCTCGTCGTCACCGTGCCGGCCGACCCAGCGCGCGGACAGCACCCCGGGCATGCCGTTGAGCGCGTCCACGGCCAGCCCCGAGTCGTCGGCGAGCGCGGGCAGCCCACTGGCCAGGGCCGCCTCCCGAGCCTTGGCCAGCGCATTCTCCGCGAAGGTGGCGCCTGTCTCGGGGGCCTGTTCGAACGCCGGCACGTCGTCCAGGCCGAGTACCTGCATCGGCCCCGCGCCCGGCGCCTCGGCCAGTATGCGACGCAGCTCGACGATCTTGCCGGGGTTTCGAGTGGCCAGCAGCACCCGCGCCGTCACGACGACTCCTCGCTGTGCTTACCCACCCCGCCGGCTCCGCGAGCTCTGCCGGCGACCATCCCCCGGCCGCTCGTCGCCGCCGCGACTGCGGGTGCTGTGTCCAAGGGTGGCCTCGCAAGCTCGGTCACGTGTCCGACCCGCCGGGCAGCGCACCCGGGTACGGCTCGGCGAGCGCGGCCGCCTGGGCCGCCGCCAGCCGGGTGCAGCCGGACATCGCCATGTCGAGCATGGCGTCCAGGGTGGAGCGGGTGAACGTGGCGCCCTCCGCGGTGCCTTGCACCTCGACCAGGGTGCCGGCGTCGGTGGCCACCACGTTCATGTCCACCTCGGCCCGGGAGTCCTCGTCGTAGGGCAGGTCCAGGCGCACCCGCCCGTCCACCACCCCGACGCTGACCCCCGCGATCTGGCAGGACAGCGGCTTGGGGTCGGCCAGCTGGCCGGCGGCGCCCAGCCAGGTGACCGCGTCGGCCAGCGCGACGTAGGCGCCGGTGATCGCCGCGGTGCGGGTGCCGCCGTCGGCCTGCAGCACGTCGCAGTCGATCGCGATGGTGTTCTCCCCGATCGCGGCCAGGTCGATGCACGCCCGCAGCGAGCGCCCGATCAGCCGGCTGATCTCGTGGGTGCGTCCACCGACCCGGCCCTTGACCGACTCCCGGTCGCTGCGGGTGTGCGTGGCCGAGGGCAGCATCGCGTACTCGGCGGTGACCCAACCCAGCCCGGAGCCCTTCCGCCAGCGCGGCACGCCGGTGGTCACGCTCGCCGCGCACAGCACCTTCGTGCCGCCGAAGGAGATGAGCACCGAGCCCGCCGGATGGTCCTGGAAACCTCGAACGATGTGTACCGGACGGAGCTCGTCGTCCGTCCGGCCGTCTGCGCGCGTCACTGCATCACCCTAGCCGCCCTGGCCATTCACACCTGGTAACTGGCTCCGGCGCGGACCAGCTCTACCGGACCGTCGAACGCGCCCTTCGCCTCGGCCGCCAGCTCGTCGCCGTCGAACCAGATGGGCACGTGGGTGATCAGCAACCTGCCCACTCCGGCGCGTTGGGCGTGCTCGCCGGCCTGCCGGCCGGACATGTGCACCCCGGGCGGGGGCTGGCAGTCACCCGGCCACACGTGCGGCCAGCTGGCCTCGCAGAGCAGCACGTCCGCGCCCCGGGCCAGCTCGACCAGCGCGTCGCACGGGCCGGTGTCGCCGCTGTAGACCAGGCTGCGCCCGCCGTGTTCCAGGCGCAGCGCGTAGGACTCGCACACGTGGTCCACCCGCCGGCTGGTCACCGTGCAGCCGGCCACCTCGGTGCGCGCACGGTCGGTGACCACCCGGAAGTCCAACACGTCGGACAGGTCGGTCTCGGCCCGCTCGGCGGCGCACGCGGCGTACTGCGCGGCCAGTCGCTCCGATGCCGGTGCCGGGGCGTGCAGCGGCAGCCGCCGCTCGGTCACGTCGTAGGGCGGGCGCGGGTGGTAGCGGCGGTAGACGATCAGCGAGGCGACGTCCGCGCAGTGGTCGGGATGCAGGTGCGACAGCAGCAGCGCGTCCAGCGCGAACGGGTCGAGCCGGCGCTGCAGCGCGCCAAGGGTGCCGTTGCCCATATCGATCACCAGGCTGCGCCCGCCGGCCCACACCAGGTAGCCGGACGACGGCGAGTCCGGCCCCGGGCCGCTGCCCGAGCAGCCGAGCACGGTGAGTTCCATACGCATCCCGCTTCCGGTGGACCTTCCGGTGGGCCCGCCAGCGAACACCGCCGGTCAGACCCGCTTTCCGGACACCCCATCACGGCGGCGGGTGTGCCACAACCAGAGAATTCCGAAGACCGGCAACGCGAGCGGCACCCAGCCGTAACCGGCGCCGTAACCGGACCACACCGTGGCTCTCGGGAAGTCCTCCGGCAGCGCCACGCTGACCGTGCCGATCACCAGCACGCCGGTCAGCTCGATCAGGACCGAGATCCACGCCAGCCGCCGCGCCACCGGGCCGCTCCCGGCCAGCCCCACGGTGGCCAGCAGGTACACCACGCCGGCGAACGCGGAGAGCAGATAGGCCGCCGGTGCCTCGTCGAACCGGGTGACCAGTTGCACGCCCGCCCGGGCCGACGCGGACAACGCGAACACCGCGTACACCGCCACCAGCACCCGCCCGACCCCGGTCGCGGTCCGCCTCGGCTCAGCCACCGGCATCGGCACCGGCCCACAGCGTCAGCAGCCGCAGCACCACCACCCCGACCGCCACCGCGGCGACCGCGACCACCGCGCCGCCCCAGCGGGACTCCTCGGCCCGGGCGAACTGCAGTCCGATCGGCAGCAGGCACAGCGACACCAGCAGGTAGATCAGGAACGTGTCGGTCTCCGGGGGGCGGGCGCCGCCGAGCACCCGGCTTCCGGCGACCGCCGCCTGCAGCACCAGCAGCGCCTCGAGCACCCCGACCGCGTGCGCGTGGGTGCGCCCGGCCGGGCGCCCGAGCACCGTGGTCACCAGGCCGAACACCGCCAGCGCGGCGCACGACGCCGCCAGCCCCAACGCCACACCGGAGATCACCCGGCGGACGATACCCGGGCCGGCAGCGGCCCCACCGCGCCGATCTCCGGGCCCAGGAAGCGCCGTCCGAGCCGGCGGAACGGCTCCGGGTCGCCGGTGGCCAGGAACTCGTGCTGTGCCGGCCATCCGTCCGGCTCGCGCAGCAGGTCGGTTTCCGAGAGCACGCGGAGAACGTCCTTCGCGGTCTCCTCGGCGCTGGAGACCAGGGTGACCTCGGGTCCGAGCGCGAGCTGCAGCACGCCGGAAAGCAGCGGGTAGTGCGTGCAGCCGAGCACCACGGTGTCCACCCCGGCGCGTTGCAGCGGCTCCAGGTAGCTCTGTGCCAGGCCAAGCACCTGCCGGCCGCTGGTCATCCCGCGCTCGACGAAGTCGACGAACCGCGGGCAGGCCACCGGGGTCACCTGGACGTCCCGGGCGGCGGCGAAGGTGTCGCTGTAGGCGCCGGAGCGGATGGTGACCTCGGTGGCCAGCACCCCGATCCGGCCGTTGCGGGTGGCCGCCACCGCGCGGCGCACGGCCGGCCGGATCACCTCCACCACCGGCACCGGGTAGCGCTCCCTCGCGTCGGCCAGGCACGCCGAGGACGCCGCGTTGCAGGCGATGACCAGCATCTTCACTCCGCGCTCGACCAGCGAGTCGCCGACCCGCAGGGCGTGCCCGCGCACCTGGGCCACCGGCTGCGGCCCGTACGGCCCGTGCGCGGTGTCGCCGACGTAGACCAGCCGCTCGGCCGGCAACTGGTCGATGATCGCCCGGGCCACGGTCAGCCCGCCGACCCCGGAGTCGAACACGCCGATCGACGCACCCGACCCCGGCGCGCCCGACCTCGTCACGCCCGACCCCGTCACGCCGCCCGTCGAATCGAGCCCCGCCCCGCCACCCGGGCCAGCCGCCCCCGTCACGCCGCCCGGCCCCGTCACGCCGCCCGGCCCCGTCACGCGCCCGGCCCCGTCACGCCGCCCGGCCCCGTCACGCGCCCGGTCCCGTCACGCGTCGAAGCCCCGGCGGGCCGGCCGAGCACCGGCCCGGCCGACCACCCGCGCGGCCAGCAGCCCGGCGATCGCACCACACAGGTGCGCCTGCCAGGAGATGCCGGGCTGCCCGGGCAGCACCCCGAGCAGCACCCCGCCCCACAGCATGAACAGCGGCACGGCAAGCACGATCTGCTTGACGTTGCCGGCGAAGAACCCACGGGCAAGCAGGAACACCAACCAGCCGAACACCAGCCCCGAAGCGCCGATCGTCACGTAACCGGGTTCGGCGATCAGCCACACACCGAACCCGCCGACCAGCCAGATGATCGCGGTGACCAGCAGCCACTGGCCGATCCCGCCGGCCATCGCGAGGAAGCCGAAGATCAGGATCGGCACGGTGTTGCCCTCCAGGTGCAGCCACCCGCCGTGCAGCAGCGGCGACCAGAGGATCCCGTCGATCTGGTCGACGTCGCGTGGCCAGATCCCGTCCGCGTCCAACGCCTCTCCGGTGAGCTGGTCGAACGCCTCGATGAGGTAGAGCGCCCCGGTGAACAGCAGCATCGTGACCGCGGCCGCGATCGGCCGGGGCGGCAGCAGCCGATCCGTCGCGCGGGTGCGGCCCGGTTCCGGAGTCACCATGCCCCGAGGCTACGCGAGCGGGCCGTGTTCCAGCTGCGGAACACCTCGCTCGCAGCGGCCGCCCTCACCTCCGTACCGCCCCACCGCCGTACCGCCCCACCGCCGTACCGCGTACCGCGTACCGCCCCATCGCCGTACCGCCCCACCGCCGTACCGCCCGCACCACCCCCGCCCCCCGCCATCCGACCCCCGGCCACCCGCCATCCGCCCCACCCCCACTCCCGCCTTGATCAACAGCACGTGGTGGCTGTCAGAGCAAGATCGAAGAGCCGTGGTGTGCCGCTCGACGAACGGCGGCCGCGTGCCGCTCGACGAACGGCGGCCGCGTGCCCCTCGACGAACGGCGGCCGCGTGCCCCTCGACGAACGGCAGCCGCGTGCCGCTCGATGCCAACCGCCACGCGCCGCTCACTCGACGAACGGGGACCCGTCGCGACGAACGGGGACCGTCGTGGGAACGGGGGACCGTCGTGGCGCCGCGGTGCCGTCAGGCCGCCCGGGTGCGGGTGGCCAGAACCGACCGCACCCGCCCGGCGGCCTGCGCCGTACCCACGTCGTACTGCCCGAACCGCAACGTCAGCCAGCCGTACCCGGCGAGCACCCCGTCGCGGTGCATGTCTGCCTCACGCCGTCGCCGGCTGAAGTGCACCGACCCGTCGTACTCGATCGCCACGGCCGCCTCCGGATAGGCCAGGTCGGCGCGGGCCAGCACGAAGCCGTACTCGTCGCGGATCTCGTACTGCACCTCCGGCGTAGGCAGCCCGCGTCGCACGAGATCCAGCCGCAGCCTGGTCTCCGGCGGGCTCTCCGCGCGCGCATCGGCCAGGGCGACGGCGCGGTCGAGCCGGCGAGCTCCGCGTGCGCCGGGTTCGGACTCTTGACGGCGCAGCAGGCTCTCCGGGGCGAACCGCCCGGCGCGGCACAGCGCGTCGAGCGCCACCACGGACTCGACGAGCGGAAGTCGTCGGCCGAGGTCCCACGCCGTGCGGACCGCCGAGGTGACCCGGCACCCGTCGACCTCGGTGAGATCCTCGGCGCGGACCGATCCGCACCGTACGGTCAGCCCTGGGTAGGACCGGTGACGATGCGGTACGAACACCTCGGCCGGCGCCCCGAGCGGCGCCACGTCGGCCCCGAGCAGCAGCGCCGCCGAGTAACCGGCCAGAACGCCGTCCCGGTCGCAGACCAGCAGGTGGGCGGCCCGGGACCGCGCCGCGAGGTCGTCACGGAGGGAGACCGGGGCGTAGACGTCGGGAAGGACCCGCCGAAACTCCGGACCGCGCAGCCGCCCCCAGGTGAGCGAGCCGGCGCGGATGGCGGCCGAGCCACGGAACGGGCCATTGATCACACCGGTCAGGATGACCGACCGCGGCTCCCGGGCAGGGCGGATTCGCCACATCCGATCGCCGAGCGGCACACCACGGCTGTCCGATCTTGATCTGGCAGCCACCACGTGCTGTTGATCACGTGGTTCGGGTCGAACGGGAACGTGCCAGAGCAGGAGCGCACACCGGGAGCGAGCGGGAGCTCAGGCCCAGAGCTGGCCGTCGAGGCGCTTGGCCGACTCCTCCAGGTCGCCGGAGTAGGCGCCGGTGGACAGGTACTTCCAGCCGCCGTCGCAGACCACGAGCACGATGTCGGCCTGATCCTTGCCGCCGGCGGCCTTCTCGGCGACCGCGAGCGCGGCGTGCAGGATGCCGCCGGTGGAGATGCCGGCGAAGATGCCCTCGTTCTCCACCAGCTCGCGGGTGCGGCGCAGCGCGTCGAAGCTGCCCACCGAGTACTTTCCGGTGAGTACCGACGGGTCGTACAGCTCCGGGACGAACCCCTCGTCGAGGTTGCGCAGCCCGTAGACCAGCTCGCCGTAGCGTGGCTCGGCGGCGATGATCTGTACGTCCGGCTTGCGTTCGCGCAGGAACCGGCCGGTGCCGACCAGGGTGCCGGTGGTGCCCAGCCCGGCCACGAAGTGGGTGACCGTGGGCAGGTCACGCAGTATCTCCGGGCCGGTGGTGCGGTAGTGCGCGTCGGCGTTGGCCGGGTTGCCGTACTGGTAGAGCATCACCCAGTCCGGGTTCTCCGCGGCGATCCGCTTGGCCATCGCCACCGCCTGGTTGGACCCCCCGGCGGCCGGCGAGGAGATGATCTCCGCGCCGTACATCCGCAGCAGCTGCCGGCGCTCCTCGGAAGTGTTCTCCGGCATCACGCAGACGATCTGGTAGCCCTTGAGCTTGGCGGCCATGGCCAGCGAGATGCCGGTGTTGCCCGAGGTCGGCTCGAGGATCGTGCAGCCGGGGGTGAGCGACCCGTCGGCCTCGGCCGCCTCGATCATGGCCAGGGCCGGGCGGTCCTTGATCGAACCGGTCGGGTTGCGGTCCTCCAGCTTTGCCCACAGCCGGACGTGCTCGGCGGGCGAGAACGACGGCAACCCGACCAGCGGGGTGTCCCCGACGGCCTGCAGGAGCGAGTCATACCGGGCCATGGGCCCTCCCCGATTCTCGGTCAGGAGCCGCCGGCGACGGCCGGCAGGATGGTCACGCTGTCGCCGTCGGCCACCGGGGCGTCCAGGCCGCCGGCGAACCGGACGTCCTCGTCGTTGACATAGATGTTCAC
Organism: Pseudonocardia sp.; assembly: GCA_052386505.1. Lineage (GTDB taxonomy): Bacteria > Actinomycetota > Actinomycetes > Mycobacteriales > Pseudonocardiaceae > Pseudonocardia. The sequence continues at coordinate 3,287 of JBQTKB010000121.1, read as the reverse complement.
GAACCGGTGCAGCGACCCGTCCTTGACCAGCCGATCCTTGATGCCGCCGTGCTGGGTGTCGAGGTCGGTGATCACCTCGGAGACGGTGGCGCCGGATGCCTGGACGGACTTCTCGCCGCCGGTGTGCGTGCGCAGAATGGTGGGGATCGAGACGGTGACGGCCATGAAACGCTCCTGAAAGCTGACGAGGTTGACGGGGTCGTACGACGCGGCAACTCAGCCTTGGTCGGGCATGTCGTCCGCGCCGGTGTGCGCGAACATATAAGTCTCCACGACCTCGACTTGTTCCTCGGTGACCGTGCCGTCCACCACCCGGAACGAGCGGAACTCGTGCCCGGCCGCGGTGGGCACCGCGCCGTCCCAGGTGGAGACGATCACGTAGTGCGTGCGCGGGTCGCTCACCGGGCCGGTCATCGCGTCGACGTCGTAGCCCGACGGCGTCGCGTCCCTCGGGGTGTGCGAGTGGTAGATCACCACCGGCCACTGGTCGTCGGCGTCCAACTCCCGGGTCACCGACAGCCACTGCGCGGAGTCGAAGGCGTACTCCGTCGTCGAGGTGCGCTGCGCGCCGCGGAACGACTCGTGCTCGCCGCGCAGCCGCCGCAGGTCCTCGCCCCGGCGCGGGTCGATCGCCCCGTCGTCCGCCGGCTTGGCCGCGTTGACCATCCGGACGACCCGCTCGGGAAGCTCCCCGCCCTCCGAGCCGGCGATGATGCCGCAGGCCTCGTGGGGGTGCTCGGCCCGGGCATGGGCCATGACCTCCTCGACGAGGTCCCTCCGGATGAGCAGCACCGGTACAGGGTACGGGCTGGCGAGCGTGCCGCGCACGCCACAGGGCACGCCGTCACACCCGGCGGGCGTCGGACGCCGGTCCGGTTACAGGGCCGTGGCCCGGACCTGCACCAACGCATCCTGGACGAACGTCAGCCACTGGTACACCCCGAGGTGGGCGGCCAGCGTCTCGTCCTCAGGCGGCTCCTCGGGCATCTCCTCGCTGACCCCGAGCATGGTGCCCAACGCCAGCCGCACGTCGTTCAGCGCGCTCAGCCACTCGTCGGCCTGCTCCACCTCCAGCTCCACCTTGCCGCCACCGGCCGGGCAGGTGGCCAGCACCAGCCGGGCGGCCCGGGTCTTCGCCTCGATCAGCTCCGGCTCGCGCAGGCTGCGCAACCCGGCCGCCAGCTCGGCGTCCTCGCGGTGAAAGTCCGGCAGCAGCCGGGCCAGCACGGTGTCGGTGGGCGGTTGGGAGGGCCCGGTCCGGATGCCGGTGAGCTCGGCCAGCTCGTCGACCGGGGCGGCCTCCCGCCGCTCGTCCAGCATGCCCAGCAGCTGCTCGACCAGGGCGCGCAGCAGGCCGGCCTCACGCTCGTCGAAGGTGCCGGACATCCGCATGCGAGTGCCCCGGCCGTGTCTGCGCCACCCGTTCACGGCCGGCCGCTCATGTCTTCTGCATGGTGGCCCACAGGCCGGCGGCGTGCAGCTTGGCCACGTCGGCCTCCACCTTCTCCTTGCTCCCGCTGGACACCGTGGCCCGGCCTTTGTGGTGCACGTCGAGCATCAGCTTCGTCGCCTTCTGCCGGCTGTAGCCGAACAGCTTCTGGAAGACGAAGGTCACGTAGGACATCAGGTTCACCGGATCGTTCCAGACGATTGTCTGCCACGGCGTCTCGGCGGCCGAGGTGGCGTCGGCGTCCCGCACACCCTGTTCGGTGGGCGCCGCAGTGGTCGTCGGGCGGGTTGTGGAGCCAGCCATGCCCCTATGGTGGCAGCTCCCCGCCGGCGACCGCACGCCTGGTCAACTCCCGCTCACCCGGCGGTGCCGATACTCGTTCCGCTGCGCTGCTCTCGGCGCCGATTAGTCTCTGCAGACCATGACCGAGCAGACCATCAGCGATCTCGGCAGCGCGGGGCTGCTCACCGATCGGTACGAGCTGACCATGCTGGCCGCCGCGCTGGTCGACGGCACCGCGAGTCGGCGGTGCACGTTCGAGGTGTTCGCCCGCCGGCTGCCCGAGGGCCGCCGCTACGGCGTGGTGGCCGGCACCGGGCGGCTGCTGGAGGCGCTGACCCGGTTCCGGTTCGGTGACGACGAGCTGACCGCGCTGGCCGAGGCGAGCGTGGTCGACGCCCACACCCTGGACTGGCTGGCCGACTACCGGTTCACCGGCGACGTGGACGGCTATCCGGAGGGCGAGCTCTACTTCCCGGGCTCGCCGGTGCTCACCGTGACCGGCACGTTCGCCGAGGCGGTGCTGCTGGAGACGCTGACGTTGTCGGTGTTGAACCACGACTGCGCGATCGCCTCGGCCGCCGCCCGGATGGTCACCGCCGCCGGCGGCCGCCCGCTGATCGAGATGGGTTCGCGGCGCACCCACGAGCAGGCTGGCGTGGCCGCCGCCCGCGCGGCCTACCTGGCCGGGTTCGCCAGCACCTCCAACCTGGAGGCCGGCCGCCGGCACGGCATCCCTACCGCGGGCACCGCCGCGCACGCATTCGTGCTACTGCACCAAGGCGATGGGCGTGGGCCGGACGGCGACGGCGAGGCGCGCGCGTTCGCCAGCCAGGTCGCGGCGTTCGGCCCTCGGACCACACTGCTGGTCGACACCTACGACATCGCGGCCGGCATCGAGCGCGCGGTGGCCGCCGCCGGCCCGGGGCTGGGCGCGGTCCGGATCGACTCCGGGGACCTGGGCGAGCTGGCCCGCCAGGCCCGCGACCAGCTCGACGCCCTCGGCGCCCGGGATACCCGGATCGTGCTGTCCGGCGACCTCGACGAGTACGCGATCGCCGCGCTGCGCGCCGAACCGGTGGACGCCTACGGGGTCGGCACCGCGCTGGTCACCGGATCCGGGGCGCCCACCGCGGGCATGGTCTACAAGCTGGTGGAGGTCGACGGGCGGCCGGTGGCCAAGCGCAGCTCGGCGAAGGAGTCCAGGGGTGGGCGCAAGTCCGCGCTGCGCCGGCACAAGCCGACCGGCACCGCGCTGGAGGAGCTCGTGCACCCGGCCGCGCGCGCGGTCGAGCCCGGCCCGCACGACCGGGTGCTGGCCGTCCCCCTGGTGCGCGGCGGCGAGCCGGTGCACGGCGAGGAGAAGCTGGAGCAGGCCCGCGAACGGCTGCGCGCCGCGCTGATCTCGGTACCCTGGGAGGGCCTGAAGCTGTCTCGGGGGGAGCCGGCGATTCCTACTGTCTTTGACCTGTGAGTGGCGGGTGGGGGCCAGAAAGCCCAAGCGCCACACCCCACACCCGGGGCCCAACCCGCCCGTGTGGAAGAGTGAGATAGACAC
>JBQTKB010000120.1:0-36042 GCA_052386505.1 Pseudonocardia sp. | reverse complement strand
TCCTGGACGTCAGACCCTCGCCGGGGCCCGGCAGGGGCGCCGTCTCATCGCAGTCCTCGCGGGACAAGCACCGAAAGCGCTCCCTGCCGGGATCCACCGTGCGAAAGGAAGGTAGAGCCATCAGCACTGAAATGAGCTCGGCATCGAACCGGACCGCGGACCGGACGACGCACCGGGCGACGCACCGGGCGACCACCGCCGGCAACGCGGCCAAGCCGCGCCGCGGCCTCGGTGGGCCGCTGCTCGCGCTGGCCGCCTGGGTGGTGGGCCTGCTGTTCTTCGCCCCGGTGGCCTGGATGGTGCTCACCTCGCTGCACAGCGAGTCCGACGCCGCGACCAACCCGCCGTCGCTGGCGGCGGAGCTGACGCTGCAGGGCTACGCGGAGTTCTTCGGGGCCAGCAGCGGCGCCAGCCCGTGGCCACCGCTGATCAACTCCGTCACGGCCAGCGTCGGGTCCACGATCCTGGTGCTGCTGCTGGCCATCCCGGCCGCCTACGCGCTGTCCATCAAGCCGGTGCGCAAGTGGTCGGACGTGATGTTCTTCTTCCTGTCCACCAAGATGCTGCCGGTGGTGGCCGGGCTGCTGCCGCTGTTCCTGTTCGCCCAGCTGATCGGCGCCCTGGACAACATCACGTACCTGATGCTGCTCTACACCTCGATGAACCTGCCGATCGCGGTCTGGATGATGCGGTCGTTCCTGGTCGAGGTGCCGGGTGAGGTGCTGGAGGCGGCCGCGCTGGACGGCGCCGGGCTGCTCACCGTGATGCGCCGGATCATCGTGCCGATGACCGCGCCCGGCATCGCGGCCACCGCGCTGATCTGCTTCATCTTCAGCTGGAACGAACTGCTGTTCGCCCGGGTGCTGACCGGGGTGGTGGCCGGCACCGCGCCGGTGTTCCTGACCGGGTTCGTCACCAGCCAGGGCCTGTTCCTGGCCAAGGTGTGCGCGGCGGCGGTGGCCATCTCGCTGCCGGTGCTGATCGCCGGGTTCGCCGCCCAGGACAAGCTGGTGCAGGGCCTGTCCCTCGGGGCGATCAAGTGAGGGGGGTGGTCATCGCGGACGTCGGCAAGGTCGAGGTGCACGAGCACCTGCCCGACCCGACGCCCGGGCCCCGCGAGGTCGTCGTGCAGGTCGCCGCGTGCGGGCTGTGCGGCACCGACCTGCACATCGTGGCGGGCGAGTTCGCTCCGTCGCTGCCGCTGGTGCCGGGCCACGAGTTCGCCGGCTCGGTGGTGGCGGTCGGCACCGGGGTGACCCGGGAGGACGGGATCAGGGTCGGCGACCGGGTCGCGGTGGACCCGTCGCTGTTCTGCCACGAGTGCCACTACTGCCGGCGCGGGCGCAACAACCTGTGCGAACGCTGGGCGGCGATCGGTGTCTCGACGGCCGGTGGAGCGGCGGAGTTCGCGGTCGCTCCGGTGGCCAACTGTGTGCGGCTGCCCGAGCACGTGCGGCTGGAGGACGCCGCGCTGATCGAGCCGCTGTCCTGCGCGGTGCGTGGCTACGACGTGCTGCGCAACCAGCTCGGCTCGCACGTGCTGATCTACGGCTCCGGGACGATGGGGTTGATGATGCTGCAGCTGGCCAAGCTGGTCGGTGCGGCCTCGGTGGACATGGTCGACATCAACCCGTCGCGGCTGGACACCGCGCGGCTGCTCGGTTGCTCGGCCGCCGCTAGCTCGGCCGACGAGGTCCACCGGCCGCGCGGCTGGGAGCTCGTCATCGACTGCACCGGCAACGCCCGGGCCATCCAGGACGCGCTGGGGCGGGTGGGCCGCGGTGGCACTTTTCTGCAGTTCGGGGTGTCGGACTACGCCGCCCGGGCGGAGATCGAGCCGCACAAGATCTACAACCAGGAGATCACCATCACCGGTTCGATGGCGGTGCTGCACAGCTTCGAGCGGGCGGCCGAGCTGTTCGCCACCGGGGTCATCGACCCGGACGTGTTCATCAGCGACCGGCTTCCGCTCGACGACTACGCCGCCGCGCTGGACCGGTTCGCCCAGGGTCAGGGCCGCAAGATCCAGGTGCTGCCGCACGGCCACTCCACATCCGGCAACTCCACACCCGGCACCTCCACACCCGGCACCCCGGGAGCCGGCATCTCCAAAGCCGGCAACTCCACTTCCGGCATCTCCACACCAGCAGGGAGCGCGTGATGGCAGCAGTGACCTACGAGAAGGCGTCCCGGATCTACAGCGGCTCCAACCGGCCGGCGGTCGACTCCCTGGACCTGGAGATCGCTGACGGCGAGTTCCTGGTGCTGGTCGGGCCGTCCGGCTGCGGCAAGTCCACCTCGCTGCGGATGCTGGCCGGCCTGGAAGACATCGACCAGGGCAAAGTGTTCATCGGCGACCGCGATGTCACGCACGTCTCGCCGAAGAACCGGGACATCGCCATGGTGTTCCAGAACTACGCCCTGTACCCGCATATGAGCGTGGCCGAGAACATGGGCTTCGCGCTCAAGATCGCGGGGGTGCCGAAGGACGAGATCGCCCAGCGGGTGCGCGCAACGGCCAAGATCCTGGACCTGGAGCAGTTCCTGGACCGGCGGCCCAAGGCGCTCTCCGGCGGCCAGCGGCAGCGGGTCGCGATGGGCCGGGCCATCGTGCGCCAGCCACAGGTGTTCTGCATGGACGAGCCGCTGTCCAACCTGGACGCCAAGCTGCGCGTGCAGACCCGCACCCAGCTGGCCGCGCTGCAGCGGCGGCTCGGGGTGACCACCGTCTACGTGACCCACGACCAGGTCGAGGCGATGACCATGGGCGACCGGGTGGCGGTGCTCAAGGACGGGATCCTGCAGCAGGTCGGCACGCCGAGGGAGTTGTACGACCACCCGGTCAACGTGTTCGTCGCCGGGTTCATCGGCTCGCCGGCGATGAACCTGCTCACGCTGCGGGTGGACGGCGCGGTGCTGCACTTCGGCGACGCGGAGCTTCGCATCCCCCGGGATGCCTCGGATGCCGTCGGCTCCGACCGCTCGGTGGTGCTCGGCGTGCGGCCCGAGGACATGGACCTGTCCGGGCCGGGCTCCGGGGTGAAGCTGGAGGTGGACGTGGTCGAGGAGCTCGGTGTCGACGCCTACGTCTACGGCAACACCGAGGTCGGCGGCGAGACCCATCCGCTGGTGGCCAGGGTCGACGGGCGTCAGGCACCGGCCAAGGGCCAGACCATCAACCTGGCCCCCCGCCCGGGCCACATCCACCTCTTCCGCACCGAAGGAGCCGGCGACCGCATCACAGCCTGATCTCGCCTCCGCGAGTCACGCACCGGCGACCAACGCCATCGCGTCACCCCCCGATCGAGGTCACCGACCGTACGCCCGACCGCTACCCCATCCGAAGGAACCCAACCGGACGGCGACGCCGACGGTCCGCCGGGCACCCGGCACAGATCGCCTCCGCCCGACTCAGCTCGGCGGGACGCCGGTCCTGACCGGTAACTCGGCCGATCCGGCCCGGGTCCCGGTCGACCGGCCCCGGACCCGGGCCGGTCGACGGACGCTGTTACCCTGGGCGGTCGAAAGCCCCGGGTGACATCTCCGCCGGGCACCGCTACACCCGCGTCGGCCCATCGCACGCGGCCGACGAACATCGATCTCCCGAAGAGCAGAGGCAGCCGCGTGGCCAACATCAAGTCCCAGATGAAGCGGGTCAAGACCAACGAGAAGCGCCGCCAGCGCAACAAGTCGGTCAAGTCCGCAGTGCGTACCGCGATCCGCCGCTTCCGCGAGGCGCTGGACTCCGGCGACACCGAGCAGATCATCGAGCGCCAGCGCAGCGCGAGCCGCGCGCTGGACAAGGCGGCGAGCAAGGGCGTCATCCACCGCAACCAGGCCGCCAACAAGAAGGCCTCGATGGCCCGGCGGGCCAGCTCGGTCTGAGCCGCGCGGCGGACAGGACCATCCGGGTCCGGATGCCGCCGCGGTAACGTCCGCAGCCCGTTGTTCGACCCTGTAGGTGGAACGTCGGCCACCGGCCGTTCACCGCACCCGGCGGCGCTGTCCTTTCCCGTGGGACAGCGCCGCCGCTGTGTGTCCGGCGCCGCTGTGTGTCCGGCGCCGCTGTGTGTCCGACCCCGGCGCGCCACCGGCGCCGCCGTTGGGTACGGCTCTCAGCCCGCCTCACGCGCGGCGATGACCCGGAGCACCGCCCGCTCGAGGGCGTAACCGGGGTCGGCCGCGGTGCCCTTCACCTCGGCGTTGACCTCCGCCACCGCCGCCATGGCCAGTGCAATCCCGCCCGGCCGCCAGCCCCTGGCCTGACCCTGCGCCTTGCGGATCTTCCACGGTGGCATGCCCAGCATGCCGGCCAGCCGGTTCGGGTCGCCTCGGCCGGCTGCCCCGACCCGGGCAACGGTCCGGACCGCGTCGGCCAGCGCGTCGGCGACCAGCACCGCGGGCACCCCGAGCACGGTCGCCCAACGCAGTGCCTCCAGGGCACCGGCCCGGTCCCCCACCACGGCCTTCTCGGCCACCGCGAACCCGGTGACCTCGGCCCGGCCCCGGTGGTAGCGCCGCACCGCGGCCTCGTCCACCGCGCCGGCCGGGTCGGCGGAGTCGGCGACCAGTTGGCCGGCCGCCGCCGCGAGCTCCCGCAGGTCGTTGCCCACGGCGTCGATCAGGACCCGGACCCCGTCCGCGGTGATCGTGCCGCCGGCCCGACGCACCTCGCGGCGCACGAAGTCGACCCGGTCGTCGTAGCGGGTGATCCGGGCGCACTCGGTGACCTCGGCACCGGCGGCGCGCAGCAGCTCCACCAGCGCTTTGCCGCGCGCCCCGCCGGAGTGCAGCACGACCAGGCTGACGCCGTCCGCCGGGTCCGCCAGGTACTCCCCCACCGCGGCGACCACGTCCTTGCCCGCCTCGTGGGCCGCGTCGAGCACCACCACCCGGCCCTCGGCGAACAGCGACGGGCTGACCAGTTCGGCCAGCTCGCACCGGGTGAGCCCGGCGGCGGACACTCGCCGCAGGTCGGCGTCCGGATCGGCGGCCCGGGCGGCCGCCAGCGCGTCCGCCACCGCACGCTCGACGAGCAGCTCCTCGTCGCCCACCACGAGTCGCAGCGGAACCGGAGTCACCGAGGGAGAGTCCACCCGGGAATGGTCCCAGGCGGCGTGGTGCCCGGGCCGGCAGGACCGGCTCGCGCCCGGATCACCGCGCACGCCGGTTCCGGCCCGCGCCCGGGTTCACCCGCCACCCGCCAGCGTGAGCCCACTCCCAGATCACGGAACCGGCTGGGCGGCGCCGCCGTTCGTGACGTACCGTTGCACACAGTCCGCCACCGGAGCCCGCGGTCGCCGGCCCGGGCAGCAGATCCGGGGGCGGATGGTCGCGTGGCGGTTCGCCTGCGGTCATAACCGAATACGGCTCATCCAGAGGGGCAGAGGGAACGGCCCTGCGAAGCCCCGGCAACCGGCGTTGAGCGGCCTGCGCATAGCCGTCGCGCAGCACGCCCGCACGGGCGAGGTCGTCGACGATCACGGTGCCAATTCCGACCCGCGAAGATCGCGGGGCAGATGAGGAGACCTCGCCATGACCGTTACAGCCACGCACCCAGCCTCCACCGCCTACGACCTGGGCCCCGCCCGCTCGCTGTCCTGCCGCGAGTGCGGCCACCAGATCGCGCTGGCCGCGGAGTTCGCCTGTCCCGAGTGTTTCGGGCCGTTGGAGATCGCCTACCAGTTCGGCGCGGTCACCCGCGAGTCGATCGAGGCGGGACCGAAGTCGATCTGGCGCTATGCCGCTCTGCTGCCCGTACCGAGCGACGTGGCCCGCCACCCGAACACCGACCCCGGACTGACCCGGCTGATCCGGGCCGACCGGCTGGGCGCCGAGCTGGGGCTGCGTAAGCTGTGGCTCAAGGACGACACCGGCAACCCCACGCACTCCTTCAAGGACCGCGTGGTCGCGGTCGCCCTCGCGGCGGCCCGGGAGCTCGGATTCAGCGTGCTGGCCTGCCCGTCCACCGGCAACCTCGCCAACGCGGTCGCGGCGGCCGCCGCCCGCGCCGGCTGGCGTTCGGTGGTGCTGGTGCCGTCCTCGTTGGAGCAGGCGAAGATCCTGATGACCGCCGTCTACGACACCACGCTGATCGCGGTGAACGGCACCTACGACGACGTGAACCGGCTGGCCACCGAGCTCGCCGCCGAGGAGGAGGACTGGGCGTTCGTGAACGTGAACGTCCGGCCCTACTACGCGGAGGGTTCGAAGACGCTCGGCTACGAGGTGGCCGAGCAGCTCGGTTGGCGGCTGCCCGAGCAGATCGTGATTCCGGTGGCCTCCGGCTCCCAGCTGACCAAGGTGGACAAGGCGTTCCAGGAGTTCGGCACCCTGGGATTGGTCGAGTCGACGCCGTACCGGATCTTCGGCGCGCAGGCCACCGGATGCTCACCGGTATCGAGGGCGTTCGCGGAAGGCCACGACGTGGTGCGGCCGGTGCGGCCGGACACCATCGCCCGGTCGCTGGCCATCGGCAACCCGGCCGACGGCCCGTACGTGCTGGACAGTGTGCGGCGCACCGGCGGCGCGGTGGCGGACGTGTCCGACGCCGAGGTGGTCGACGGCATCCGGCTGCTGGCCCGCACCGAGGGGGTCTTCGCCGAGACGGCCGGTGGAGTGACCGTGGCCTGCGCCCGCAAGCTGCTCGCCGAGGGCCGGCTCGATCCGGACGCCGACACGGTGTTGCTGATCACCGGTGACGGCCTGAAGACCCTCGACGCGGTCGCCGACCACGTTGGCCCGACCGCGACGGTGGACATCTCCACCGCCGCGGTCCGCGAGGTGCTCCGGCGCTGACCGCGGGATCGCCCGCTCCTCACCCCCGGCGTGGCGCGGGGAGCGGACTGCCCCGGGCCACCGCGACCGGGCCGCCCGGCGCGGGAAGCACCGCCACGTCGCCTGCCTCGTCGGTCCGCCGGACCAGCGCACCCGCCGCGCGCAGCGCATCGAGCACGGTCGGGTTGGGGTGGTGGTACCGGTTGCCCGCCCCCACGCTGACCAGTGCCAGCCGGGGGCGCACCGCGGCCAGGAAGGCCGGCGCCGTGTAGCGCGACCCGTGGTGCGGCACCTTCAGGACGTCGGCCCGCAGATCGACACCGGACGCGAGCAGCTTCGCCTGGGCGAGCAGCTCGATGTCGCCGGTGAGCAGCACCCGGCCCGACGGGGTGGCGGCGCGCAGCACCAGGGACTCGTCGTTGACCGCGGTGCCGTCGTCACCGTCGACCAGCGTCGATGGGCGGATCGGGCCGAGCACGTCCAGGGTCAGCGCGGGCCAGCTCAGCCGTTGACCGGCCCGCAGCTGAACCACCGGAATTCCGGTCGCCGCGCTGACCCGCCGCACCTGCTCGAACGCCCAGGCCGGCTCGCGCACCGGCCCGACCGCCACCGCGCCGACCGACCGGCCGGCCAGCGCGGCGGGCAGCCCACCGACGTGGTCGGCGTGCAGGTGGCTGAGCACCACCAGCGACAACGCGCGCACTCCGAGCCTGCTCAGGCAGCCGTCGACCGCCCCGATGTCCGGGCCAGCGTCCACCAGAACCGCGCGACCGGGTTCGCCGGTGCTCAGCACTACCGCGTCGCCCTGGCCGACGTCGCAGGCCACCACCGACCATCCGGACGCGGGCCAGCCCGGGGTGACCCACCGGGTCGGCACCAGGACCAGGAGCAGCCCGAGGACCACGGCCGCCAGCAGTGAGCGGGCCCGCCTCGACCGCGTGACGGCCAGCAGCGCCACCACGACGACCGCCGCCGCGAGCCCACCCGGCACCCCTGCGGGCCACTCGAGTACTGCACCGGGGATCGCCGCGCCGCGCCGGGCGATCTCCACCAGCCAGCCGACGGCGGGCCCGGCCAGCCACGCGCACAACCATGCGGTGTCGGCACTCAGCGGGGAGACCACCGCGCCGAGCACCCCGAGCACGGTGGCCGGTGCCACCGCCGGCGCGGCCAATAGGTTCGCCGCCACCGCGACCATGCTGATCTCGCCCGACAGGCCGGCCACCACCGGCGCGGTGACCAGGTGGGCGGCGGCTGGAACGGTCAGCGCCTCGGCAAGCCCCGGTGGGACGCCGACCCTGCGCAACTTGGCCGACCAGCCCGGCGCGAGCAGCACCAACGCCCCGGTGGCCAGCACGGACAACGCGAACCCGGGGTCGGTGGCCAGCGCCGGATCGACCAGCAACAGCCCGATCACCGCGGCGGCCAGCGCCGGCACCGCCGACCGACGCCGGCCGGACAGCACCGCGAGCAGCGCCACCGATCCCATCACCGCCGCCCGCAGCACGCTCGGGGACGGCCGGGCCAGTACGACGAACCCGACCAGGGCGAGCGCGGCACACACCACGCGGGTCCTCGGGCCGGCGTGCAACAGGCCGAGTAGGCCGAACACCGCTCCCACCACGATCGCCACGTTTGCGCCGGACACAGCGGTAAGGTGCGTCAGCCCGGTGGCGCGGAACTCGTCACGCAGCACGCCAGGCATGGTGCTGGTGTCGCCGATCGCCAGGCCGGGCAGCAGCGCCGCTGGCCGCTCGGACAGTGCCTCCGCGGCGGCCCGGCGCAACCCGTCGCGCAGCGCGTCCGCGCCGCGTTGCCACCACGGCGGGGTGGACCGCTGCTCGGGCGGCCCACGCACCCGCAGCACGGCAACGGTCAGATCGGGGCGGGTCGCGGGTGCGAGCAGGCCGGCGGCGGTGATCTCGGTACCGGGCAGTACGTCCGCCCAGCCCTCGCTCGGGGCCAGCAGCAGGACCCGTCCGCCGGTGCTCCAGTCGCGGCCCCGCAGCGTCGCCCCGATCAGCTCAGCGGGCAGGGTGACCTGGGTGGCCCCGGTGGGTTGGCCGCCGTACCCGGCCCAGCCGCCGAGAACCGGGGCCGGGTCTCCGGTCGCCCGCACCCGCAGGGTCGCCGCGCTGCCCTGCTCGGCGGACAGCCGTACCGGGTGGCTTTCCAACTGCCGAGTGTGCAGCCCGACCACCGACCCCACCGCGGCCACGCAGCCCGCGGCGGCGAGCAGCCCGGCCACCGATCGTGCCGGCCGGCCACCATGCCGCGCCGCGCCCGACGCCACGCCGAGCGCGAGCATTGCGACACCGGCCAACCCGACGGCCACCGCCGACCCGCCGCACAACCCGGCGACCGCGACCAGCCAGCTCAGCACGGCTGCGGGTACCAGCCTCAGGTCGGGTGGGGCGGCGACCTCTGGGTCGCGGGATGCGCCGGTCACAGCGTCACCTGGTCACGCAGCCGGCCGAACCGTCGCTCGCCGATGCCCTCGATCTCGCGCAGCTGTTCGATGGCGGTGAACCGGCCGTTGCGGGCCCGCCAGTCGAGGATGCGCTGGGCCGTCACCGGGCCGACCCCGGGTAGGCCGTCGAGCTGCTCGAGAGTGGCCCGGTTGAGGTCGACCCGGCCCGCCGCACCGGTGGCCGACCCCCTCCCGGCCGGGCCACCCGCAGCGCCGCCGTCGGGGGTGCCGGTGGCGGGCTCGGCGCCCGGCGGGACGGGAACCCCGACCACGATCTGCTCGCCGTCGGCGACCCTGCGGGCCAGGTTGAGCGGGGTGAGGTCGACCCGGGGGCGTGGGCCGCCGGCCATTGCTATCGCGTCCGCGACCCGGGCCCCGTCGGGGACCCGGACCAACCCGGGGCGGCGTACCTTGCCCGCCACGCTGACCACCAGGGGCGCGCCCGGTTGGCGGGTGTCGGGCACGCCGCCGCCCGGTTCGCCACCTCCCGGCTCGGCCGACGCGAGGGGCGCGGCGACCGTGGCCCACGGCGGTGCCGGTTCGGCGATCGGGCGATCCCGCCACACCCCGACCCCCGCGGCCAGCGCCGCGGCCACCACGACCAGGACCAACGCCGCAGCGCCGCGCCGGCCCGGGTCCAACCGGGCGTTGCGCAGTGACACCGGTACCCACCGATCCCAGCGTGACGGTCCACCGGCGCAGGGCGACGAGACCCCGATCACCGGCAGCGGCATCGTCGACTCCACCGACTCCACCGATTCCACCGACTCCACGGACTCCACCGACTCCACCGGCCGACCGGGCTCGGCCGGGACCCGACGGGGTCGGCCCGATCCGCTGGACCACGGACGGGAGCGGTGCGGCTCGGGCGGCTCCCGGCCGCCGGCCGAGCGCAGCGCGACGAGCCGCTCGCGGGCGTGGCTCCCCGCCGAGTCCGACGCCTGCTCTCGGGTGATCGTCACGCATCGGACGCTAGGGCCCTGGCAGCCGCCGCGATGCCCGACGACCGCCCGCTGTGGACAGCTCCGCCGATGTGCACAAGCCCGGCGGTTCGGCGCGGAATGTCAGGGGGATGCGGTAGGGGCCTCGGGCACCACGACGACCCCGAGCAGTCCGGGCCCGGCGTGCGCCCCGATCACCGCGCCGACCTCCGACACCACGCACCGGCGGGCGGCCGGCAGCCGCACGGCAAGCCCGCGGGCCAGCTCCGCAGCCCGGGTCGGCGCGCCCAGGTGGTGCACCGCGAGTTCGACCTGTCCGCCACCGGCCGCCCGCACCGCGAGCTCGACCATCCGGGCCGTGGCGCGGGCAGCCGTGCGCACCTTCTCCAGCGGCTCGATTCGCCCGTCAACCACGTGCAGCAGCGGCTTCACCGCGAGCGCGGTGCCGATCCAGGCCGCGGTCGCGCCGACCCGGCCACCCCGGCGCAGGTGCTCCAGGGTGTCCACACAGAAGAACACCCGGCTGCGCGCGGCAACCTCGGCCGCCGCGAGCTCCACTCTTTCCCCAGCCTGACCAGCGGCGGCGGCCCGGGCGGCGGCCAACGCGGCGAAGCCCAGCCCCATCGCGGTGGAGCGTGAGTCGACCACCCGTACCCTTTCCGGGTCGACCTCGTCGGCGGCGATGCGGGCGGCCTCCCAGGTGCCGGACAGCTCGCGGGACAGATGCACCGACACGACCTCGTCCGCGCCCCCCGCCAGCAGCGCCCGGTACCGCGCGGCGAACTCGGCCGGCGCCGGGCGGGAGGTGCCGACGGCGGTGGCCGGGTCGGCCAGCGCGGCGGTGACCTCGGCGGGACGCACGTCGACGGAGTCCCAGCCGGCGCGCTCACCGAGCGTCACCCGCAGCGGAACCACCTCGATGCCGTACGCCTCGGCCAGCTCGCCCGGCAGGTACCCGGTGGAGTCGGTGACCACTGCAACGCTCACCGGCTCGCCGCCGACGCACCGTCCGACGCCGCCGCACCTCCCGACGCCGCATCTGGCGACACCGCCACCACGCCGGTCGACGGCAGCAGCGTGGCGAGCCTCCCGGCCAGCGCCCGGCCCACTGCCCGATGGCCGTCCCAGCCGTAGTGGATCCCGTCCGGATTGCCCTGCCCGGACCTGATGTGGTCGATGACCAGCGGTCGGACGTCGAGGGTGGCCACCCCGGCGGCGGCGGCCCAGGCCCGGTACGCCCGATCCGCGGCTGCCCTACCGGGGTTGACGTAGCCGTAGATCGGCGACCAGTGCGCACCGGGCAGCATGAGCACAACGGGGATACCGGGCCGGATCGCGGTGACCGCCCGCCGGCAGGACTCCAAATAGCGCACCGACAGCCTCGGTGGCAGGGCCACCGGGCCGCCGCCGGGCAGTACCCGCGCGAATCCCCTGGACAGCGCCGGCAGAGCCGCCAGGTAACCGGTCCGCACGGCCCGGCGCAGCCGGTCCGGCCGCAGGGTGGGGATCAGCTCGCGCAGCGCGGTGGGCATCGGCGAGGGCAGCGTGTCCATGCCGCCGACTCCGAGCACCAGCGCGTCGACGGTCGGCATCACCGACCACACCCGGGGGTCGTGGGTCAGCGCGTGCCAGGCGTGCCGGGCGGTCCAGCCGAAGCCGGCCAGCAGCTCGGCCCGGCCGCCGAGCCCGGTCGCGGCCACGTTGTGCCACAGCCGGGGCTCGTTCGACGGCTCCGCACGCGTGGGACCGTGGAACGCCAACGAGTCGGCCAGCACGAGCAGCACCGGGCCGCCGGCAGCCGGGTCGCCCACCGCGGGCATCAACGAGGTGGCTCGTATCCGACATTGTGCCCGTGCAGCCGCCAGTGACCGGCGCGTCGACGGAGGACGGTCCACCGGCAGTTGCCCGGGCCCATCAGCGCCATCCAGCCGGCCGGCGGCAGTCCCATCAGCGCGCAGGTCAACGAGGCGATCAGCCCGCCGTGGGTGAACAGCAACACGGTGTCCGCCACCGGGTCCTCGTCCCGGAGGGGATCGTCGGCCAGCTCCTCGATCAGCTCCTCGACCACCGGGGACACCCGGGTGGCGACGTCGACCCGGGACTCCCCACCCGGCGGCGCCCAGGTGGCGTCGCCGCGCCAGACCCGCATCGCGCCCGGCCAGCCAGACTCGACCTCGGCCGCGGTCAGTCCCTGCCAGTCCCCGAGGTGGGTCTCCCGCAGCCGGGGGTCGAACTTGACCGGCAGCTCGCAGAACTCGCCGACGCCCTCCGCCGTCCGGGCCGCCCGGGTCAGGTCCGAGCTGAGCAGCCGCGCCGGCTGATAGGTGGCCAGCAGCGGTGCGGCGGTCTGGATCTGGGCCAGGCCCCGGTCGGTCAGTTGGGAGTCGAGGTGGCCCTGCATCCGCCCGGCGGCGTTGAAATCGGTCTCGCCGTGCCGGACGAGGACCAGCCGGGTCAGGCTCATGCCAGCTCGTCACGCGGCTCGTCGGCGAGCGGGTCGACCCGCGCCTCCGGGAAGTCCAGCCGGGGGCAGTCCTTCCACAACCGCTCGAGGTCGTAGTAGCCGCGCTCCTCGGCATGCTGGATGTGCACCACCACGTCCAGGAAGTTCAGCAGCACCCAGCGTCCCTCCCGGATGCCCTCGCGGTGCGACGCCTTGCTGCCGGCCCGCCGCAGCCGCTCCTCGACCTCGTCGACGATGGCCTGCACTTGGCGCTCGTTCGGCGCGGAGGCGATGACGAAGCAGTCGGTCAGGTCGGTGCGCTCGGACACATCGAGCACGACGATCTCCCGCGCCTTCTTGTCGGCGGCGGCCACCGCCGCCACCCTCGCCAGCTCCACTGCCTGCGCGCTCGCGCTCACCGGGCTCCTCCCGTCGCGGACGGCCCATCGAGTCGGTGAGCCCCGCTCAGCGTACTGAGTGGACCCGGGCGTATCGGTAGCGCGCCGGCGAGGACCGGACAGCAAGGCCCGGTTAGCCGCCGTCCAGGCAGGCGTCGGCGTCGACGATGTCGGCGCGCATGTTGCTGCGCATCATGGTCAACGCCGCGGCGCCGAGATCGGGCTCGATGTGTGCCACCGCGTCCTGTGGTACCCGGATCTTGAAATGCCGCACGTAACCGTCCAGCGCGGAGTAGAGCACACATTGCTCGGTCACCTGTCCGGCGATGATCAGCTGTTCGGTGCCGTGCCGGCTGAGCAGGTACTCCAGGGGCGTGCCGTAGAACGCGCTGTGCCGGACCTTCGGCAGGAACGGCCGGTCCGGTGCGGGCAGTATCGGGGTGACCAGGTCGGGTCGCTCACCCTCGACGGCTCGACGCACGATGTCGTCCCGGGCCGCGGCGAAATCCCCGTGATTGTCGTTGACGAAGATCAGTTCAGTGTCCTCCCGCTCGGTCGCGCGGGAGATCAGTCGGGCCAGCGTTTCGATCATCCCGGCCACGCTGTCGGCGAGCCTGTCGGCATCCGGGTGCTGATAGGGGTTGACCATGTCGACCACGATCAGTGCGTTACGGCTCATCCCGGAGGTCGGAGGACGCCGGACGGCCCGACGCGGCGCGGGACACCCGCGGCGCCGGGTCCGTCGAACCAGGCCCGGACGCTCGCACCCGGGCGCTCCGTGAGCATCTTTGCGTCAGCCGGCCAACCGGGCACTGAGGAGACGCTTGCCCTGCTCGGCGCCTTCACGGCTGTGCGCCTGGGCCCTGCGCAGCAGGTCACCCAGCTCGCTGTCGCCCGCGCGGTCGGCGTCCTGGATGTAGGTCTCCAACCGCAGGACGTTGCTGAGACACGCTTCGGTGAACCAGATCAGGTTGTAGTCCTTGTCGGCCGTACCGGTCACGTTCCCGGTCTCCGTTGCTGTGGTCATGCCGGTCATCCCTTCTCCGCTCTCGAACGTCGGTACGTCGGGCTACCCGGTACGGCGGCCGGTACACGTCGACCGCGGACCCGTATCCACCGTCGAGGGTCAGCTCGGTGCGGCCCGGGGCGGCAGACAGCGGCCCGACTCGAGATACAGGCCGCGCTTGGAGATGTACTGGACCACGCCGTCGGGCACCAGGTACCAGACCGGGCGTCCAGCGCGCACCCGATCACGGCAGTCGGTGGAGGAGATCGCCATCGCCGGCACCTCCACCAGGCTGACCGAACCCTCCGGCAGGTGCTCGTCGCCGAGCGTGTATCCGGGGCGGGTGACCCCGATGAAGTGGGCCAGGTCGAACAGTTCCTCCACCCGGTGCCAGGACAGGATCTGGGCCAACGCGTCGGCGCCGGTGATGAAGAACAGGTCGCTGCCGGGATGGCGGGCGTGCAGGTCGCGCAGGGTGTCCACGGTGTAGGTGGGGCCGGGCCGGTCGATGTCGGCCCGGTCCACGGTGAACCGCGGGTTCGACGCGGTGGCCACGACCGTCATCAGGTAGCGCTCCTCGGCTGGGCTGACCTCCCGGTCGCCCTTCTGCCAGGGTTGCCCGGTCGGTACGAACACCACCTCGTCGAGGCCGAAGCGGCCGGCCACCTCGCTGGCCGCGACCAGGTGGCCGTGATGGATCGGGTCGAACGTGCCGCCCATCACCCCGACCCGCCGTGCGCCCATCGGCGCAGCGTATCGCCCCATGATCCGACCCCCGCACACGCTCGCCGGCGGCGTTGCCGGGGCCCGCTCGTCCCGCAGCGAGGCCTGCCCAATCACAGCGAGGCCCGCTCACACCGGGAGCAGGGTCTCCACCACGTCGGCGAGCTGGGCGACGGTGCGGCACTCGTGCATCGGCACCAGGTCGGCGTACCGCAGCGCGGCGGAGTCGCCCGTGCCCCACTGGTTGCGCGGTTCGGGGTTGAGGAAGTGGGTGTGCCGGGCCTGGCCGGCCAGCCGCTTGAGCACGGTCAGGTTGGGGTCGCGGTAGTTCGTGCGGGCATCCCCCAGGATCAGCAGCGAGCTGCGCGGGCCGACCGCGTCCGGCCAGTGCTCCACCAGGCTGGCCAGCGCGCCACCGTAGTCGCTGTGCCCGTCGAAGGTGACCAGCTCGGCTTCCCGCAGCACCCGGCTCATCACGGTGGCCAGGTCGTTGCCCGGGGCGAACAGGTGGGTCACCTCGTCGGCCCGCTCCACGAAGGCGAACACCCGCACCTTGGAGAACTGCTCGCGCAGCGCCTGGACCAGCAACAGGGTGAAGTGGCTGAACCCGGCGACCGAGCCGGACACGTCGCAGAACACCACCAGCTCGGGCCGCCCCGGCCGGCGGGTGCGGAAGGCCGGACGCATCGGCACCCCGCCGGTCGACATCGAGCGGCGCAACGTCCGCCGCAGGTCCATCTGACCCCGCTTGGCGTGCTTGCGCCGCACCGCGAGCCGGGAGGCCAGGCGTCGCGCGAGGGGGTGCACGGTCTTGCGCAGCATCGCCAACTGGTCGGCATAGGCGGACAGGAACTCCACCTGCTCGGCCTGCTTGGGCACCGCCGTGCGAGCCACCGGCTCCCGGCCACGAACCTCGGCGGTGCGCCGGCGGACCTCCTCGGTGACCATCCGACGGAAGTCTGCGATCCGCTGCCGGATCTCCCGACGGGCCACCTCCTCGGCGAACGCGTCGTCGTTGCCGGCCATCAGGTCGCCCAGGATCCGGGCCAGCAGCGTCTCCGGGCTGACCTGGCGCAGCACCTGGTAGGCCGACCAGTTCTGGGAACCCTGCTGACCGGACCCGGCGCCGCCCCGACTCGAGCCGGCCTGCCCGAGCGCGTCCACCACGGCCCTGGCGAGCTCGCGCAGGGCCTCGTCGTCGCCGTCGCGCAGCAGATCTGCCAGCAGGTCGCGCAACGCGTCGATGTCGACCTCGCCGTCGTCGGTCCACGGCACCTCGACCTCGCCGGAGCTGGTGCCGATGACGACCGGGAAGTACAGGTCGAACAGCGTGTCGAAGGTGGCCCGCTGGCCGGAGCGGCGCAGCACCGCGGCGGCCAACCCCTCGCGGAGCTGGTCGCGGCGCAGCAGATCCAGCGCACCGAGCACGGCGGCCGCGTCCACGCTCTCCCCCGGGCCGACCGGAACTTGGTGGCGGCGCAACGCCCCGACGAAGTCGACCAGGTGCCCGGGCAGGCCGTACTCGGAACCGAACCGCGCCGTGGTGTTCATCCCACCATCCTGCCCCTTCGTGGCCGTCGCGGGCACCCCGGACCGCTCGATGGCCGGCGGGGGAGCCGGCCGCGCGGCCTGTCCAGCCCGGTCCGCGTTCCTACGCCTGGGTGGCCCGATCCGCGATGTCGAGCTGGTAGAGCCAGTCCGGAGTACGGACCAGCATCTTGGTTTCCGCCAGCAGCCGTGCAACATCCGGGTCGTGGTTCGCGAGCGACAGCGCGCTGCGCCACCGCCGGCCCAACTCGGCATCCTCCGCCGGCCGGGGCGCCACCTCGGCGCCCGGGATGGCGTGATCGGCATCGGACGAGATCACCCACGAGAACCGGATCGCCTCGGCCAGCCGGTCCTGGAACGACCCCGGAAAACCCGCCAGCCCGTCACCAGAACGTGAACGCTCGAGCAATGCCACCCGAAGTTCGCGCGCTCCGAGCGCGGCGACCGTCATGCCCTGCCCATACACCGGATTGAGGGTGCACACGGTGTCGCCGACGAACACCAGTCCGTCCGGTTGCCGGATGAGCTGGTCGTAGTGCCGTAGCCGGTTGAAGGTCTGGCGCCACACCGCGATCTCGCTGATCGGTGTGGCCAAGGCCAGCGCGTCGGCCCAATCCGAGGCCGGCAACGATGCCATCCACTCGGCGAAGGCCCGCTCGTCCCGTTGCGGATAGTCCTTGGCGCAGCCGATCAGCGTGAACAGCCACGTCTCCGCCTCCTGCCGGTACACCGCCGCGCCGCGGGTCCGGCCCGGCTGACCGTTCGGCGAGGTGACGATGCCGGACCATTCGGGATTCCAGTCGCGCGGCATTCGGCAGGTCCTGCTGGCGTAGCCCCAGAAGCCGTTGACGCATGTCTCGGCCGGCGGCTCATAGCCGAGACTTCGCAGCCAGGCGGGCCCCGAGGACGTACGCCCGGTGGCGTCGACCACCAGATCGGCGGGTGTGGTGACGAGCAACTCGTCGCTCCCCACCGCCGACCGGGTTCGCACCCCGCACACTGCGCCGCGCTCACTCGCGGCGACCATCTCGACCACTCGCCGGCCCGGGTACAGCTCCACGTTCGGCAGCGCCAGGACCCGCCTACGTATCACCCATTCGAGCAGCCCACGGCTCGCGAAGACACCCCAGAGATCCGACTCGGGGTTCGGCGCCCATCCATTGACCTGGTACTGCCTACGTGCGCTGGTGAAGCACACATAGGGAGCCCGGTGGGACACCATTTCCATGACGAAGCCGGGAAAATACTCATCGATGATCCGCTGGCCTCCGACCAGCAGGCCGTGCGGATGAGGTCCCTGCGGTACACCGCGGCGGGCCGCCGGCTCGTCGGTGGGTATGTCGCTCTCGACGATCAGCACCCGGTCGAAGAAGTCGGCCAGCACCCGAGCGGTGAGCAGTCCCGCCATTCCGGCGCCACACACCACAGCGGCGCCCCAGCCCGGACGCCCGGATTCGGTGCTCGTTGCCATCTACGATCCCTCTCCGGACGGCATTCGGACCTCTAGTTCAGTCGCAGCTCGGCGGCGGCGCGCTGAGCGTCGGAGTGGTGCTTGAGCACCACGCCCAGGGTGGCCCGCGCGGCGTCGTCGTCGAGTGTGTCGAGCCCCAGGGCGAGCAGCGTCCGGGCCCAGTCGATGGTCTCGGCCACCGACGGCGCCTTGCGCAGCTCCAGCCCGCGCAGCACCCGCACGGTGCGCACCAGCGAGTCGGCCAGCGCCGAGGGCAGCTCCGGCACCCGGCTGAGCACGATCCGGCGCTCCAGATCCGGGTCCGGGAAGTCCAGGTGCAGGAACAGGCACCGGCGCTTGAGCGCTTCGGACAGCTCGCGGGTGGAGTTGGAGGTGAGCACCACGAACGGGCGGCGCTTGGCGACGATGGTACCCATCTCCGGCACGGTGACCTGGAAGTCCGACAGCACCTCCAGCAGCAGCCCCTCGACCTCGACGTCGGCCTTGTCCATCTCGTCGACCAGCAGCACGGTCGGCTCGGCGCGGCGGATCGCGGTGAGCAGTGGGCGGGGCAGCAGGAACTCCTCGGAGAACACGTCGTCGCGCGTCTCGTCCCAGGACTCGTGCCCCTGCCCGGCGGTGATCCGCAGCAGCTGCTTGGCGTGGTTCCACTCGTAGAGCGCACGCGCCTCGTCGATGCCCTCGTAGCACTGCAACCGGACCAGCCCGGATCCGGTGGCCGCCGCGACGGCCTTGGCCAGCTCGGTCTTTCCGACCCCGGCCGGGCCCTCGACCAGCAACGGCTTGCCCAGCCGGTCGGCCAGGTAGACCGTGGTGGCGGCCGCCGTCGAGGCCAGGTAGCCGACGCCGGCCAGCCGCTCGGTGACGTCCTCCACCGAACCGAACATGGGCGACGGCGGCACAGGCGGTGGAACAGGCACAATACTCACCGGCCCATCCTGCACTGTGTAGCCGCGATCGACTACTCGCCGGGGTCCGGAAAAGCGAATCGGTCCCGCCGCACGCGGATGATCAACTGACCAGGAAGCTTCCAGCTTCGTGATCGAGTTCAAGGTCGCGGGCCCGCAGCGAGGCTGTCAGGGTCACCCATCACCATGGAGGCATGCCGACCCACGGATCCGCCGTCACCACCGCTTCGCCCAGGGCCCGGGCCGAGGCGGTGCTCGCCGACCTGGCCGGACCGGCAGCCGCACTGCGCGAGGACCAGTGGACCGCGATCGACGCCCTGGTTCGCGAGCGGCGCCGGGCGCTGGTTGTGCAGCGCACCGGGTGGGGCAAGTCGGCGGTGTACTTCGTGGCCACCGCGCTGCTGCGGGCCGCCGGTGCCGGCCCCACGGTGATCGTGTCGCCGTTGCTGGCGCTGATGCGCAACCAGATCGAGGCCGCCGCGCGGGCCGGCATCCGGGCGGTCACGGTCAACTCGGCCAACATCGACGACTGGGACCAGACCTACGCCGACATCGACGCCGGGTCGGTCGACGTGCTGCTGATCAGCCCGGAGCGGCTGACCAATCCCGACTTCCGGGACCGGGTGCTGCCCCGGCTCGCCGCCGGCGCCGGCCTACTGGTGATCGACGAGGCGCACTGCGTGTCGGACTGGGGGCACGACTTCCGGCCGGACTACCGGCGGCTGCGCACGCTCATCGCCGAGCTGCCGCCCGGGATCCCGGTGCTGGCCACCACGGCCACCGCCAATGACCGGGTGGTGCGTGACGTCACCGAGCAGCTGGGCCTGGCGCCCGCCGACGCGACGGCGCCAGGCACCGCTCCGCTGGTGCTGCGCGGCTCGCTGGACCGGGCCAGCCTGCGGCTTTCGGTGCTCCGGCTGCCCACCCCGGCGCGGCGGCTGGCGTGGCTGGCCGCCCGGCTCGACGAGCTGCCCGGCGCCGGCATCGTCTACACGTTGACGGTGCAGGCCGCAGAGGAGGTGGCCCAGTTCCTGGCCGAGCGGGGTCACCGGGTTGCCTCCTACACCGGCCGGACCGACCCCGAGGCCCGCCTGGCCGCGGAGTCCGACCTGCTGGCCACCCGGGTGAAGGCGCTGGTGGCCACCAGCGCGCTCGGCATGGGCTTCGACAAGCCCGACCTGGGGTTCGTGGTGCACCTGGGCGCGCCGGCCTCCCCGGTCGCCTATTACCAGCAGATCGGCCGGGCCGGGCGCGCCGTGCAGCGGGCGGAGGTGGTGCTGCTGCCCGGCCGCGAGGACCGCGACATCTGGGCCTACTTCGCCTCGCTCGCCTTCCCACCGGAGCCGCTGGTCCGCCAGACCCTGGCCGCGCTGTCCGACCGTCCGTCCTCGACCGCCTCGCTGGAGACCCGGGTCGACCTGTCCCGCACCCGGCTGGAGATGCTGCTCAAGGTGCTGGACAGCGACGGGGCAGCGAAGCGGGTCAAGGGTGGCTGGGTCGGCACCGGCCAGCCGTGGGTGTACGACGCCGAGCGGCACCGCCGGGTCGCGGACGCCCGGGCCGGCGAGCAGCGCGCCATGCTCGACTACCTGGACACCGACCAGTGCCGGCTGGTGTTCCTGCGCCGCCAGCTTGACGACCCGGGTGCCGAGCCGTGTGGGCGCTGCGATGTCTGCACCGGTCAGGTGTGGTCGGCCCTGGACGACTTGGTCGAGGGCTCCGTGGTTCGTGCGGCCGAGCAACGGATCAGTCGCCCCGGGCTGGCGGTGGCCCCGCGCAAGCAGTGGCCCGGCGGGATGGCCGAGCTCGGGGTGCCGGTCTCCGGGCGGATCGGGGCCGGTGAGGTGGCCGAGCCCGGCCGGGTGATCGGGCGGCTGTCCGATATCGGCTGGGGCACCCGGCTGCGTGAGCTGCTCGGCCATTCCCCCCGCGACCCGGCCGACCCCGCCGACCGGACCGACCGGACCGACCCGGCCAACCCGGCCAACCCGGCCAACCCGGCCAAGCCGGCCAACCCGGCCAATCCGACCGACCCGGCGGACCCGACCGACCCGGACCGGCCGGTGCCGAAGGACGTCCTGGACGCCCTGGTCCGGGTGCTGGCCGGCTGGGAGTGGGACCGGCGGCCGGCCGGCGTGGTCGGCATCGGCTCCCGGCGCCGGCCGCACCAGCTGGCGCACCTGGCCCGCCGGATCGCCGAGATCGGGCGGTTGCCGCTGCTGGGCACACTGGCGCCGGTGGGTGGACGGCCGGCCGCGGCCGCGAACTCGGCGCAGCGACTGGCCGCGGTGTGGCCGTCGTTCGACACGGCTTCGTTGCCGGACCTGTCCGGGCTCGACGGCCCGGTGCTGCTGGTCGACGACGTCATCGACAGCGGCTGGACGATGACCGTCGCGGCGCGGTTGGTGCGTACCGCCGGCGCGACGTCGGTGCTGCCACTGGCCCTGGCCCAGGTGGGTTGACCCAGCGGGCACCGCAACGTGCCGGGGACAATGAGCCCGCTCGTTCGACATCGACAGGCCCTCGTACGGCGAATGAGCGGGCTCATTTGCCTGGGAGGCGCGCAGACCGGGTCAGCCGGGGCGAACCTGACCCTCGCCCCAGACCACCCATTTCGTGGTGGTCAGCTCGGTCAGCCCCATCGGCCCCCGGGCGTGCATCTTCTGGGTGGAGATGCCGATCTCCGCGCCCATGCCGAACTCCTCGCCGTCGGTGAACGCCGTCGAGGCGTTGACCATCACCGCGGCCGCGTCGACCTCGGTGATGAACGTCTCTGCCGCGGCCAGGTTCGCGGTGACGATCGACTCGGTGTGCCCGGAGCCGTGCCTGGCGATGTGTGCCACCGCGTCCTCGATCGAGTCGACCACGGCGGCCGCGAGGTCCAACGACAGGTACTCGGTGTCCCAGTCCTCGTCGGTGGCCGGCACCGTGCCCGGGGCCAACGCGACGAACCGCTCGTCGCCGTGCACGGTGATCCCGGCCCGGCGCAGTGCGGTGGCCAGGCCCGGCACCACCCGCTCGGCGATGTCGACGTGCACCAGCACCGTCTCGGCCGCGTTGCACACCGACGGACGACGGGCCTTGGAGTTCAGCACGATCAGCTCGGCCATGTCCGGGTCGGCGGCGGCGTCGACGTAGACGTGGCAGTTGCCGACCCCGGTCTCGATCGCCGGCACGGTCGCTTCGGTCACCACCGAGTTGATCAGCCCGGCGCCGCCGCGTGGGATCACCAGGTCGACCAGACCCCGGGCGGTGATCAGGTGCCGGACGCTGGCCCGGTCCGCGCAGGGCAGCAGCTGCACCGCGTCGGCCGGCAGCCCCGCCTCGGTGAGCGCCCCGCGCAGCGCCTCGACCAGCGCGGTGTTGGAGTGCTCGGCGCTCGAGGACCCGCGCAGCAGCACCGCGTTGCCCGACTTCACCGCCAGCCCGGCGGCGTCCACCGTCACGTTCGGCCGGGCCTCGTACACCATGCCGACCACGCCCATCGGCACCCGCACCTGGCGGACCTTGAGCCCGTTGGCCAGCGTGGAACCGCGCAGCACCTCGCCGACCGGGTCGGCCAGCCCGGCCACCTTGACCAGGCCGCCGGCTATCGCCTCGATCCGCGGCCCGGTGAGCGTCAGCCGGTCGACCAGGCCCGGAGTCATCCCGGAATCGGTGCCGGCGCGCACGTCCTCGGCGTTGGCCGCCAGGATCGCCTCCGTGCCGGCCCGCAACGCCTCGGCCATCATGATCAGCGCACGGTCCTTACCCGACCGGTTGAGCCGGGCCAGCTCCCCGGCCGCCACCCGGGCGCGGCGGGCGGCCGCGTGCACCTGCTCGCGCAGGTCGCCGTCGGCCGGCGCCGGCTGTCCGCCCGCTCCGTCGGTGCTGGTGCGGGCGGTACCGGTGCCGGTGCGGGCGGTGCCGGTGCCGGTGTCGGCGGTGCCGGTGCCGGCGGTGCTGGTGCGGGCGGTGCTCACCGTCCCAGCTTAGGGCCCGCCGCGTCCGCACCGCCCGGCCAGGCGAGCGTCAGCCTGCTGTGCGTCTTCCGCAACCGAACCGTGCCCGGCGGGTCGGGGCACGGATGCGGCGGGTCGTCGAGGTGGACGGTCAACAGCAACCGGGACGCCGAGGGCCGGCCGGCGGCCAGCCACTCCCGGGCGGCGGCGGCCAGCCGGTCGGCGAGCCGCGCGCCGTCCGGCCCGTACGGGCGCACCGCGACCGGGACCCGTCGGCCCCGCGCGTGCGGATCTCGTGCCACCAGCGCCGCCAGCCCGGCCGGGCCGACCAGCGCCATCGTGCCGCCGTCCGGCCCCGCGGGCAGCAGCGACAACGACCGGTACCGCTCGCTCGCCGCGTTGACCAGCAGCCGGCAGGCGTCCGGCTCCCGCACGGCCAACCACAGCCCCAGCCCGTCCCACAAGTCGGCCGCGGCCACCCGAACCGATGTCGGCCGGTCGGCGCCGGGCAGGGCCAGCAGCCTCACCAGCCGGTCGGCGTCGACCACGTGGTCGTCCCCGGTCTGCACCGCCAGGCCGTCGGCGACCGGGCTGCTCGGGTCCGGGCCGGCGCCCTGGCCGCGCAGCCGGACGAACGCGCAGCTGCGCACGGACGCGCTGCGCAGCACCGGCGGCGGACCGTCGTCCAGATCCAGGGCCACCGAGAGCTGGCTGCCGCGTACCGACAGGGGCAGCAGCAGCCGCCCACCGGGCACGAGTTGACGCCACCAGGCCGGCTGTATGTCCCAGCTGCCCACGGTCAGCACGATCCGGTCGTACGGCGCGGCCTCGGGATAGCCCAGTGCGCCGTCCCGGGTGGCCAGCGTGATCCGGGCCCCGAGACCGCACCCCGCCTCGGTGCCGAGGCGCGCGCTCGCGGCACCGGCCGACGCCAGGTGCTCGGCGGCGCCGCGGATGAGGTCGTCGTCGATGTCCACCGCGACCACCGACCCGGTCGGCCCGACCATGTCGGCCATCAGCGCGGCGTTGTACCCGGTGCCCGCGCCGATCTCCAGCACCCGGTGGCCGGGCCGCAACCCGAGCTGCTCGAGCATGATCGCCATCATGGACGGCTGCGAGGCCGAGCTGATCGCCACGCCGTCCTGCCACTTGGTGGCCACCGCCTCGTCCTGGTAGGCCTGCTCCAACGGCGTGTCCGGCAGGAAGACGTGCCGGGGCACCCGGCGGAACGCCCGCTCGACGGCGGGTGTGTGGATCCGGCCACCGGCCAGAAGATCCTCGACCATCGCCGCCCGGAGCTCGTCCGCCCTCGGGTCACCCGCCGGCGGCCCGCCGGCCCGCATCTCGTCCCCCCGCACCCGGTCAGTGTTGACCTACCTCCGGCGGTCCGTCCAGAGTCTCACCGCCCGCACCGTAGGTGGCCGGACTCCGACGCCATCGACTCCGACGCCATGGACTCCGACCCCCTGAACTCCGACCCCCTGAACTCCGACGCCATTGCCGAGCTCGACGGCGAGCGGTGACCCGGCAGCAACGACTGCGTGCGGTAACGTGATCGCGGTGGCTGCCGTGGATGCTCACCGGATCACCGTCGCCACCCACCACCGGGTGGACGGGCCACCGGGCCACCACCTGCCCAAGTCCCCGACAATGCGTGGCACCCGGCTCGCCCCCGGGACGCGCTGAGCGTGGCGGAGACGGGCCCACGGCTGCGGGCGGTCAGCGACCTGCACGTCGGGCACCGGGACAACCGGACCATCGCCGAGGGCCTGCGCCCCAACCACCCGGGCGACTGGCTGATCGTCGCCGGGGACGTGGCGGAGAACGTCGACGACGTCGTGCGCACGCTCGGGCAGCTGCGGGAGCGGTTCGTCGAGGTGATCTGGGTGCCGGGCAACCACGAGCTGTGGACCCGGAGCAAGGACCGGGTGCAGCTGCGCGGGGTGGCGCGCTATGAGCACCTGGTCGCGGCATGCCGCGCGGTCGGGGTGCGCACACCGGAGGACCCGTGGCCGGTGTGGACCGGGCTCGGCGGCCCGGTGCGGGTGGCGCCGCTGTTCCTGCTCTACGACTACACCTTCACCGCGCCCGGCACCTCGACCAAGGAGGAGTCGCTGGCCTACGCCTACCGGACCGGGGTGGTGTGCACCGACGAGTACCTGCTGCACCCCGAGCCCTACGGCTCACGGGAGCAGTGGTGCCAGGCCCGGGTGGCGTCGAGCGCCGTCCGACTGGCCGCGGCGGCCGACCCGGAGCTCCCCTACGTCCTGGTCAACCACTGGCCACTGGTGCGGGAGCCGACGCTCGTCCTGCGCTACCCCGAGTTCGCCCAGTGGTGCGGTACCGAGCTGACCGCCGACTGGCACACCCGGTTCCCCACCGCCGCCGTGGTCTACGGCCACCTGCACATCCCGCGCTCCACGGTCTACGACGGCGTGCCGTTCGAAGAGGTCTCCCTCGGCTACCCGCGCGAGTGGCGTCGACGCGGCCTGCGCCGCGACCTGGCCCGGGGCCTGCCGCTGCGCGGCCGGTGAGCGGACAGTAACGCCGGAACGGTGTTGTCCACTCACGAGCCGCGCAGCGGCACCAGGTCGTCGGCGTGCACGAGCTCGCGGCGGAACTCCGGGGGCAGGTCGCGGGTACGGCGGCCGATCAGCGCGGGCAGCTCGGCCGCGTCGAACGCCACCACGCCCCGGGCCACCACCACCCCGTACGGGCCGACCAGGTCGACCACGTCACCGGCCACGAAGTCGCCGGTCACCCCGTGCACCCCGGCGGCCAGCAGCGACCGCCGCCGCTCGATGACAGCGGCGACCGCACCGGCGTCCAGGTCCAGCCGGCCGGCGACGTCGGCGGCGTGGCGCAGCCAGAACCGGCGGGCCGACAACCGCTGCCCCACCGCCCGGAACGCGGTACCCACCTTGGCGCCGTGCTCGCCGGTGTCCAGCGCGGCCACTGCCTCGGTGGCGGCGGCCAGCAGCACCGGGATGCCGGCGCCGGCGGCCAGCGTGGCCGCGTCCAGCTTGCTGGCCATCCCGCCCCGACCCAGCCCGGACAGGCCCGGTCTGGCCACGTCCACCCCGGCCAGTCCGCCCGGGTCGGCGATCTCCGGGACCAGGCTGGACGCCGGATCGAGGGGGTCGCCGTCGTAGAGCCCGTCGACGTCGGAGAGCAGCACCAGCGCGTCCGCCCCGACCAGGTGAGCCACCAGCGCGGCGAGCCGGTCGTTGTCGCCGACCCGGATCTCGTCGGTGGCCACCGTGTCGTTCTCGTTCACCACCGGGAGCGCCCCGAGCGCGAGCAGCCGCCCGAACGTGCGCTGGGCGTTGCGGTAGTGCGCGCGGCGGATCACGTCGTCCTGGGTGAGCAGCACCTGGCCCACGGTCACCCCGTGTCGGGCGAAGGACGCGGAGTAGGCGTGCGCGAGCTGCAACTGCCCGACGCTGGCCGCTGCCTGCTGGGTGGCCAGATCGGCGGGCCGCCGCGCGAGTCCCAGCGGCGCGAGGCCGGCCGCGATCGCCCCGGACGAGACCAGGACGACCTGGGTGCCGGCGGCCCGCCGGGCGGCCACCGCGTCCACCAGCGCGTCCAGCCGCCCGGCGTCGAGGCCACCGTCCAGGCTGGTCAGCGAGGAGGAACCCACCTTGACCACCAGCTTGGCGGCCGCGGCCACCAGATGCCGGGTGGTCACCGTCCGTCCTCGTCTTCGGCCTCCGGTACGCCGGAATCCGCCCACTCGCCGACACCGTCCCGGCGGGCGATCTTCGCGGCCTTCCGCTCGGCGGCACCCATCCGATGGGACTGGGACAGCCGGGGGTCACTGCCCCGGCCGCTGAGCGTGATCGCCACGCCGGACGGGGTGGAGGGCTCCCAGTCAAAGGTCATGCCACCGATGGTCACCGGAGCGCCGGCGGTCGCGCCGGCCCGGGCCAGGGCATCTTCCACGCCGAGCCGGGCCAATCGGTCGGCCAGGTAGCCGACCGCCTCGTCGTTGTCGAACAGGGTCTGGCGGACCCAGCGCTCCGGGCGTTCGCCGCGCACCAGGAAACCACCCTCCAACTCGGGGTCACGCTCGACGGTGAACCCGGACTCGCCCATCGCGGCCGGCCGCAGCACCACGCGGGTCGGCTCCGGTCGCGGCTGCTCGGCGCGGTAGCGGGCCACCTCCTCGGCCAACCGGAAGGTCAGCTCGCGAAGCCCGGCCCGGGTGGCGGTGGAGATGGCCAACACCGGCCAGCCCCGCTCGGTGAGCTCGCCGCGGACCATCTCGGCCAGCTCGGCCGCGTCCGGTACATCGATCTTGTTCAAGGCCACCAGCCGGGGCCGGGTGCCCAGATCCCCGCCCAGCCCGGGGGTGTAGCGGGCCAGCTCGGTCTCCAGGGCGTCGATGTCGGACACCGGGTCCCGGCCCGGTTCCAGGGTTGCGCAGTCGACCACGTGCACCAGCACCGCGCAGCGTTCGATGTGCCGCAGGAAGTCCAGGCCCAGCCCTCGGCCGTCCGCCGCGCCGGGGATCAGTCCCGGCACGTCAGCCACGGTGAACGTGTGCTCGCCGGCACTGACCACGCCGAGCTGGGGCACCAGGGTGGTGAACGGGTAGTCAGCGATCTTCGGCCGGGCCGCCGACAGCGCGGCCACCAGGGAGGACTTGCCGGCCGAGGGGAACCCCACCAACCCGACATCGGCCAGCGAACGCAGCTCCAAGGTGAGCTCGCGGTCCTGTCCGGCCTCACCCAGCAGCGCGAACCCCGGCGCCTTGCGCGCGGTGGAGGACAGCGCGGCGTTGCCCAGCCCGCCGCGGCCACCGGCGGCGGCCACGAACCGGGTACCCTCGCCGACCAGGTCGACCAGCTGCTCACCGCGCTCGTCGAGCACCACCGTGCCGTCCGGCACCGGCAGCACCACGTCCTCGCCGTTGGCGCCGTTGCGGTGGTCCCCCATGCCCTGCTTGCCGTTGCCGGCCTTCGCCTGGCGCCGGTGGTGGAAGTCGAGCAGGGTGTGCACCCCGGGGTCGACCTCGAAGATCACGTCGCCGCCTCGGCCGCCGTTGCCGCCGTCCGGGCCGCCGAGCGGCTTGAACTTCTCCCGGTGCACCGAGGCACAGCCGTTGCCGCCGTTGCCGGCCATCACCCGCAGCACGGTGCGGTCGACGAACCGGGACACGGGGCCCACCTCCTGGACGGTTCTGGACGGTTCTGGACGGCTGGAGGGCCGGCATGCCGCGAGGGGCGGGCCGGTGATCCGACCCGCCCCTCGCGCGGATGAACTCGGCGACCGGCGGATCGCCCGGACAGTGCTGCCGGGGCGGGTGACCGCGCGGTCGGACGGGTGGGCCTACTCCGAGTCGGCGCCCGGAACCACGTTGACCAGCTTGCGACCACGGCGGGTGCCGAACTGCACCGCGCCGGCGACCAGCGCGAACAGTGTGTCGTCCTTGCCGCGTCCCACCCCGACGCCGGGGTGGAACTTGGTGCCCCGCTGGCGGATGAGGATCTCGCCGGCGTTCACGCTCTGCCCGCCGAAGCGCTTCACTCCGAGACGCTGGGCGTTCGAGTCACGCCCGTTGCGGGAGCTGGAGGCGCCCTTCTTGTGTGCCATGGTGTTAGTCGCCTCCCGACTACTTGGAGATTCCGGTGACCTCGACGCGGGTCAGCGGCTGACGGTGCCCCTGCCGCTTGTGATACCCGGTCTTGTTCTTGAACTTGTGAATCTTGATCTTCGGACCCTTGGTCTGCTCGACCACGGTGCCGGTGACCGCGAACCCGGCCAGCGCGGCCGCGTCGGTGGTCAGGTCCTGGCCGTCCACCACGAGGACGGCCGGCAGGCTCACCGTGGCGCCGGGCTCCGCGTCGAGCTTCTCGACGGTGAGCACGTCACCGACCGCGACCTTGTACTGCTTGCCGCCGGTTTTGACGATCGCGTACATCGTTGACGCACTACTCCTAGGCATTCGTGGGACCCATCGTGACACGCATCGCCAGAACCGGATGCCCTGTGCGGATGCCTGCGTCAGCTGCGCTGAGAGGCTGCGTTGATGGTCGACTCCGGGCGCGCTTCCTTCCACACTCGCTGGCGCTCGCTGCGACGCTCACGCGCCCGTCGTCTCCGTCGAGATCCCAGGGTACGGGCCGCTGGTTCAGGGGGTCAAACCGGGTCCTCACCCACGGGCGGGCCGGCCGGCCGGGAGACCGCGCGTCGCCGTCGGCGCGGCCGTGCCGGCTCGCCGGCCGCAGCCGGGACCACCGGTACGTCATCGTCGACCGCCGCCGAGGGCGCGGCCGCGTCGGCCGACTCCGAGCCGCTCGCCGTCGGCACCGCACCGGTCACCGGGCGGGGAGGCACGGCTCCGGTCACCCGAAGCGGCTCGGCCACCGCCTCGGCCACACGTTCGGCCGCCGGCGCTGTCACCGGCGCTGCCGCCGGGGCGGCGGGCGCAGCAGTGGGCGGCTGCGGACGAGGGACCTCACCGGTGAGCGGGCGGCCGTTCGGCACGGACTGCGCCGGCGACTCGTGCCGGCCGTTGGTGCCACCGCCGTTTGTGCCTCCGCTGTTGGAGCCTCCGCTGTTGGAGCCTCCGCCGTTGGAGCCTCCGCCGTTGGAGCCTCCGCCGCGGCGCCGTCCGCCGTTGCCCTCGTCGGGGCGACCGCGGCGGCGAGCGGAACCGCCGCCGACGGCGGGCCCGGGGTCGGCCTTCACCTCGACCGGGTCGGAGGAGACCAACACCCCGCGACCCCGACAGTGCTCGCACGGGGTGGAGAACGCCTCCAACAGGCCCACCCCGACCCGCTTGCGGGTCATCTGTACCAGGCCGAGGGAGGTGACCTCGGCAACCTGGTGGCGGGTGCGGTCGCGGCCCAGGCACTCGGTGAGCCGGCGCAGCACCAGATCACGGTTCGACTCCAGCACCATGTCGATGAAGTCGATCACGATGATGCCACCGATGTCGCGCAGCCGCAGCTGGCGGACGATCTCTTCGGCCGCCTCCAGGTTGTTGCGGGTGACCGTCTCCTCGAGATTGCCACCGGAGCCGGTGAACTTGCCGGTGTTGACGTCTACCACGGTCATCGCCTCGGTGCGGTCGATGACCAGGGTGCCGCCCGAGGGCAGCCAGACCTTGCGGTCGAGCGCCTTGGTCAGCTGCTCGTCGATGCGATACTCGGAGAAGACGTCGCTGGTACCCACGTGCCGGTGCAGCCGCTCCCGCAGCTCCGGGGCCACGTGGCTGACGTAGGCCTGCAGGGTGTCCCAGGCGTCGTCGCCGGACACCACCAGCTTGCTGAAGTCTTCGTTGAACTGATCCCGGACCACCTTGATCATCAGATCCGGCTCCTCGTAGAGCAGCTCGGGAGCCTTGGACCGGCCGGACCTGGCCGCGGTCGCCTTTGCGCTGACGACCTCCCACTGGGCCTGCAGCCGCCGGACGTCGCGTTCCAGGGCCTCCTGGCTGACGCCCTCCGAGGCCGTGCGGATGATCACTCCGGCGTCGTCCGGGACGATCTCTTTGAGCAGGTCCTTCAGCCGCTTGCGCTCGGTGTCGGCCAGCTTGCGGCTGATGCCGTGGGTGCCACCGGCCGGGACGTAGACCAGGAACCGACCGGGCAGGCTGATCTGGGTGGTCAGCCGGGCGCCCTTGTGTCCGACCGGGTCCTTGGTGACCTGTACCAGGATGGAGTCGCCGCTGGACAGGGCCTGCTCGATCCGGCGCGCCTTGCCGGCCAACCCGGCCGCGTCCCAGTCCACCTCACCGGCGTAGAGCACCGCGTTGCGGCCGCGCCCGATGTCGACGAACGCGGCCTCCATGCTGGGCAGCACGTTCTGCACCCGACCGAGGTAGACATTGCCGGCCAGCGAGGATCCGCCGGAGCTGGTGACGAAGTGCTCGACCAGCACACCGTCCTCGAGGACGCCGATCTCCGAGCGTTCGCCGTGCTGGCGCACCACCATGGTGCGCTCCACCGACTCCCGGCGGGCTAGGAACTCCGCCTCGGACAGCACCGGGGTGCGGCGCCGACCGGCGTCGCGGCCGTCGCGGCGGCGCTGCCGCTTGGCTTCGAGCCGGGTGGAGCCACGCACTCCCTGGATGCCGCTGTTGTCCGCATCGCCGTCGGAGCGGGTCCGTGGTTCCCGGACCCGGGTCACGGTGTTCGGTGGATCGTTGTCCTCGTCGGAGGCCGCGTCACCGTCGGCGTCCTTGCGCCGCCGGCGCCGACGGCGACGACGCGAGCCGGCGCCGGGCTCTCCCTGGTTGTCCGCGTCGTCGCCGTTGCGGTCAGCGTCGGAGGTGGCGTCGTCGAGGGCGCCGTCATCCTCGTCGGTGTCGTCCCGGGCGGTGTCGTGCTCGCCGTCGGTCTCCTCGCCCTCGCCGGCGGGCCCGTCCTCGTCGGCACCGCGACCGCGGCCGCGCCCCCGGCGGCCGCGACGCCGCCGACGGCGGCTGTCCGCGGCGTCCTCGGCGACGTCCTGGTCCGACTGGTCCCGGTCGTCGACATCGCCGTCGTCGACATCGCCGCCGTCGGGATCGCCGTCCTCGGCAACCTGGTCACCCACCGGCGCGGGCTTCGTCCGGGCCGCAACACGCGCGGCGACCGGGTCGGGCGGCAGGAACATCGGGCGGGGCGCGGAGAACAGCGGTAACGGCGCAGCCGGCGCGGTGTCCTCCCTGTGCGTGGCGGCCGGGGCAGGCGGATCGGCGGCGGCCGGCTCGGCCACGATCCGGCCGGTGTCGCTTTCCTCGGAGCCGGCCCCGTCAGGGTCGGCCGCCAGCGGGACGCCGAGCGAGTCGACCACGCGCAGCGCGGTCTCCCGGTCGATGCTGGACTGCGCGCCCTTGGCCGGGGCGCCCAGTTCGGCGAGGGTGTCGAGTACCCGGCGACTGGTCACCGAGATGCGCTTGGCCAGCGCGTGCACCCGCAACTTCGTCGGGAGTTCGGCGGACGCGGGTACGGGGCTTGGCCCGCCGGGCTGGCCGGCGGGCACGTCGATATCGGACATTCAGCTCCTTCGCCCCCGGGCGCCCTCTGGGAGGAAGGCGGCCGCTCAGGGACCTAGCCTGTCTGTCTCCCCCGATGCCCGGAGGGACAGCAATCCTGTGACCACGAACAGTCCGGACGTCGAGAGCAGTCGCCCGCGCCCGAGCCGGCTGAACCGCGGCGACCTGCGGGCCGGCCCACCACCGGTGCACACCGTGCACCGGATCCCCCCGGCACCGACGAGGTGGTCACACCCGATCAGCGCCGAACGGATCAGCCAGGTGGCCCCGGTCGTCGAGCAGACCCTGGGCCAGCCGGGTCGCCATGGGGGGCACCGGCGGTTTCAGGTCCGCGACGGCCAGGAGGGCGGCCAACACGTCGTCGGGTCGAACGGCAGGTGTCATCTGTCGAACGACCGCCGTCAGTATCGCACAGCGCGGGTTGTCCGGTCGCCAATCGACACCGTCAACGCCCGGTTGAAGGTGCGGGCGACGAACCGCAGCCTCGTTCCGCTCTCCCGCCGGCGCGGCGGCGAGGTCCGCGGGCGGGGCCACCTCGGGATCCACCTCGACGGTGACCAGCGCGGCCCGCACGTCCACCGGGCGCCGCCCGTTCTTGGTCGCGCGCTCCACCACCAACGACTCGGTGGCCATCAACCGCCCCACCGCGTCGGCCAGCGCCATGCGGTCCACCCCGGGCAGCGTCAGCCGCCACCGGTTGGTGTTGATCAGGTCCGCCAGCGCGGTGGACCCCAGCGCGCTCGGCACGGCGTCCAGCACGTCCACCCCGTCGGGCAGCGCGGCATCCAGCGCGGCGGCCAGCTCAGCCGCCGGCATCTGCCGGGTCAGCCCGATCTCCAGGTATTCGGCCTCGCTGGCCACCCCGGTCGGCGCGGCGCTCACCCAGGACAACCTGGGGTGCGGGCTGAAACCGTGCGAGTGCGAGACCGGTATGCCGGCGCGGCGTACCGCCCGCTCGAACGCCCGGGCCAGATCACGGTGCGAGGCGAAACGCAGTTTGCCCCGTTTGGCGAATCGCAACCGCACCCTGGCCACCGTGGGCGGCGCCGGATTGGCCGCCACGCCCCGCTCGACGGTTCCCGACATCAGCCCTCTCCTCGTCCGTCGGCCGGCTCGCGACCGTTGGACCGGCGTGCCGCCTGGTCCCGGTCCGGCAGGTAGATCAGCATCCCGTCGCCGGCCGGGGCGAATCCGTGACGCAGGTAGAACGGCGCGCTGCTCGGTGTGGGACGCAGTACCAGCCGCTGGTAACGCCGCGCCCTGGCCTGCTCGATCGCGGCGGCGAGCAGGGCGGCGGCCACGCCCCGGTCGGCGTAGGCGGCGACGACGAACGCGTTGCCGACGTAGCCCCAGCGACCCGGGCGGCCGCCGGGGCGAGGCATGTTGGTGACCTCCACCACGTTGATCGAGCCGACGGCGGTGTAGCCGGTGTGGTCGGTGCCCGCCTCGGCCAGCCAGAACGTCCGCCGAGGCAGCTCGGCGCGCCACCACGCCTCGAACGCGCGCTCGAACGGCGGGTCGTGCGCGGCCGGGTCGCCCGCTCCGCCCGCGCGTTCGGCCGCCCACTCGCGGCGCAGCCTGGCCAGCACCGGCAGGTCCCGGTCGTCGGCGACCCGTACCGAGATCGGGGTGTTGGACTCAGCCACCGGCCGAGGGCACCGGGGTCAACGGAATGAGCGTGCCTCCGGTGGGCCCGATCTGGATGTCGGTGCCGGTGGCCGGGCAGACCCCGCAGTCGAAGCACGGCGTCCAACGGCAGTCGTCCTGTTCGCGGGAGCCCAACGCGTCCTGCCAGTCGTCCCACAGCCAGTCCGGGTCCAGCCCCGAGTCCAGGTGCGCCCACGGGAGCACCTCCTCCCGGGTGCGTTCCCGGGTGGTGAACCAGTCCAGGTCGACACCGAGCGGTTCGAGCTCGGCGGCCGCGGCGTCGCGCCAGCGGTCGAAGGAGAAGTGCTCCGACCAGCCGTCGAAGCGCCCACCCGCACGCCACACCCGCTCGATCACCCGCCCGACCCGACGGTCGCCCCGGGACAGCAGTCCTTCGATCAGGCTGGGCTGACCGTCGTGGTAGCGCATCCCGATATTGCGCCCGAGCCGGCGATCCGAGTTGATCGCGGCCCGCAGCTTGCGCAGCCGCCCGTCGATGGTGGCCGGATCGGCCTGCGACGCCCACTGGAACGGGGTGTGCGGCTTGGGCACGAACCCGCCGATGGAGATGGTGCACCGCACGTCGTTGCGCCCGCTGGCCTCCCGGCCGGCCTTGATCACCCGGTGTGCCATGCCGGCGATCTCCAGCACGTCGTCGTCGGTCTCGGTGGGCAGGCCGCACATGAAGTACAGCTTGACCTGCCGCCAGCCCTGCGCGAAGGCCGCGCTGACCGTACGGATCAGGTCCTCCTCGGAGACCATCTTGTTGATCACACGGCGGATCCGCTCGGAGCCGCCCTCGGGCGCGAAGGTGAGCCCGGAACGGCGGCCGTTGCGGGAGATCTCGTTCGCCAGGTCGATGTTGAACGCGTCCACCCGGGTGGACGGCAGGCTGAGCGTGGTGTTGGTGCCCTCGTACCGGTCGGCCAGGCCCTTGGTGATGTCGGCGATCTCGGAGTGATCGGCGCTGGACAGGCTGAGCAGACCCACCTCGGTGAACCCGCTGGCCTTCAGGCCCTTGTCGACCATCTCGCCGATCCCTTGCAGCGACCGCTCCCGGACCGGGCGGGTGATCATGCCGGCCTGGCAGAACCGGCAGCCCCGGGTGCAGCCGCGGAAGATCTCCACGCTCATCCGCTCGTGCACCGTCTCGGCCAGCGGCACCAGCGGCTGCTTCGGGTAGGGCCACTCGTCGAGGTCTACTGTGGTGCGCTTGCTGACCCTGCGCGGGGCGCGGGGGTCGTTCGGGACGACGCCGTCGATGCCGCCATCCTCGCCGTAACGCACGTCGTACAGGCTCGGCACGTAGACGCCGTCGGTTTCGGCCAGCCGCCTGAGGACCTCCGCGCGGCCGGCCTTGCGCTGCGTGCCCCCACGCAGCACCTCGGTGATGTCCAGCACCGCCTGCTCCCCGTCGCCGAGCACGGCGGCGTCGATGAAGTCGGCGATCGGCTCCGGGTTGAACGCCGCATGACCACCGGCCACGACGATCGGGTGAGCGTCGGTGCGGTCCTTCGCATGCAGTGGAACGCCGGCCAGGTCCAGCGCGGTGAGCAGGTTGGTGTAGCCCAGCTCGGTGGCGAAGCTGACCCCGATCACGTCGAACGCGCCCAGTGGCCGGTGGCTGTCGACGGTGAAGTGCGGCACCCGGTGCTCGCGCATCAGCGCCTCGAGATCCGGCCACACCGCATAGGCCCGCTCGGCCAGCACGTCCGGCTGCTCGTTGAGCAGCTCGTAGAGGATCATCACGCCCTGGTTGGGCAGACCGACCTCGTAGGCGTCCGGGTACATCAGCGCCCAGCGCACGCCGACCGCGTCCCAGTCCTTCACGGTGCTGTTCAGCTCGCCGCCGATGTACTGCACGGGCTTGGCCACCCTGGGCAGCAGCGGCTCCAGGGCCGGGAAGACTGATTCGACACTCACGGCGCCCCAGGGTAGACGCCTTCCGGAGATGGAGGGCGAGCGAGCATCGACCGAGCCCCAGCGAGGGAGGAGCGCAGCGAGCCCGGACTCGACCATCAACGCGAGATGGAGGGCGAGCGAGCATGCGCGAGGATGGTCGGCGTGCATCTCGTCGTGGACGCCGCGAACGTGGTTGGCTCCCGACCGGACGGCTGGTGGCGCGACCGGGCCGGCGCGGCCGCCCGCCTGGTGGACGGGCTCGCCGCCGCGCTGCGGGCCGGCGCACTGGACGGCCCGGTGACCGTCGTGCTGGAGGGCGCCGCGCGGTCCGGGGTGTCCCCCGGGCCGGCACTGGTCGCGGGCCTGACCGTCGCGCACGCCGCGCGGGACGGCGACTCGGCCATCGTGACCCTGGTCGATGCGCTGCTCGCCGGCGCCTCCGCGGCAGACACGGCGGGCGGGGACACAGCGGGCGGGGTCGCGGCGGGCGGGGTCGCGGCGGGCGGAAACACCGCGGGCGGGGTCGCGGTGGTCAGCGCGGACCGTGCGCTGGGTGAGCGGGCACGGGCGGCCGGCGCGACCACGCTCTCGCCATCCTGGCTGCTCGGGCGCCTCAGGGGCCTGTCTGATAGATGACCCGGGCAGATTCTCATGATCACAGTAACCTCAGGCTGCCTTCCCCCGCTCCTAACCTGGGGTGCCGGTAAGAATCGTGTCACCAGGGGCAAAGTAGCTCTATGTGATCACTCGATAGCTTCGCCGCTGGGCGCGCCTGTGTGGATCATCCGTCGGTGGTGAGGTGGGCGAGGGCTTGTTCGCGGTCGTGGTCGGTGGGGCGGCTGTAGAGGGCGACGGTGTCGAGGCTGGCGTGGCCGAGG
>JBQTKB010000119.1:0-11612 GCA_052386505.1 Pseudonocardia sp. | reverse complement strand
CCTGGTCCGGATCGCGCTGCTGCACCACGTGACCTGGTCGATCAACTCGATCTGCCACGTGTGGGGTGCCGAGCCGTTCGCCACCCGTGACCAGTCGCGCAACGTGTGGTGGCTGGCCATCCCCTCGATGGGCGAGTCGTGGCACAACCTGCACCACGCCGATCCCACCTCGGCCCGGCACGGCGCGCTGCGCGGCCAGCTCGACCCGAGCGCGCGGGTGATCCGCTGGTTCGAGCAGGCCGGCTGGGCCTACGACGTGCGCTGGCCCACCCCCGAACGCCTCGCCAACAAGCGCGCGGTACCCACCGCCGCCTGACGGCCAGGGTTGCACTGCGCGCACGTGGCCCGCACAGCACCGATCGACGCTGTGCGGGCCCGGCGCGTCTTGGGCAGCCGCCGCGTCCAGCGCCACCTCGTGGCCCGGGTGTGCCGCGCGCGGATCGGCCCGGCTGGGGGACCCTCGTACCGGGCCGGCGCGGCGAGCCGCCAGTTTGACCACGGTCGCGCCCGATGGGACGCCGGTGGCGGGCGCGGCCCATAGAGTGCAGGCATGCCTAACCTGACGCCGCCGGTCGAGCGGGACCGGGGCCGTTGGTGGCTCCTGCCGGCGGCCTTCGCGGCGGCGTTGGTCGCGGCGGTGTGCGCGATCTGCATGCCACTCGCCCCGGTGGTGGTCAACGAGCCGACGGTGAGCTGGCCGACGGACCCGGCGCGGCCGGAGTCCACCCTGCTCGCGCTGACCGCCTACCGCCCGCTGGGTCTGGACGTCCGGTTCGGCTGCGACGTCGCCCGGTTGACCGGGGCGGCGGCCACCCCAGGCGGCGGCGTGGTGCTGGCCACCGCGCTGCCGGAGTGGCCCTTGACCGGCGACATCGCGCTGGTCGTCCGGGCGGAGGCCGGCCGGGTGCGGGTGCAGGCGATGGGCCGCACGTTGCTCGACGAGCCGCTGCCGCCCGGGCCCTGCGAGTACCGGATCAGCGGACGCGGCTCCGGGCTGCCCAGCTTCGTGCCGGCCGCGCCTGAGCTGCTCGCCGCTTCCTCGCCGCTGCGTCCGGTGACCCCGCCCCGCCCGGACCCGGCGCGGGTCGCCGGCCCGGAGAGCGCGACGTTGGTGCTCACCCGCGACGGCGTCGAGCTGGCCCGGGCGTCTGGCGAGCAGTTGCCCGACGTCGACGCGCTGATCAGCACGGTGCCCGCGCTGTCGCCGGAGCTGGCCGGCAGCCTGGCGGTGAGGCTGCGGGTGGACGACGAGTTCACCAGCTCCCCGAGCGCGGCGAAGACCGCGCTGACCTGGCTTCTCGGGCTCGCGCTGCTGGCCACCGTCGGACTGCTCGCGGCCGTGGACCGACGGGCCGGCCGGGCGCCGGTGGCCGGCCGGGCGCCGGTGGGCGGCCGGGCTCCGGTGGGCGGCCGGGGGCTGGTGGCCGCCGGGGTCGGGCCGGTGGTGGACCTGCTGGTGGTGGCCACCCTGGTGGCCTGGACGTTCCTCGCGCCGACCACCGACGACGACGGCTACTTCTCCGCGCAGTCGCTCAACGCCGCGCTCAACGGCGAGGTCGGCAACTACTACATGCACTACGACCAGAGCTTCGTCCCGTTCACCTGGGTCTACCAGGCACTGTCCTGGTGGCAGGGTCTGGTGGGCACCGCGCCGGTGGCGCAGCGGCTGCCGGCGCTGGCCTGCGGGCTGCTCACCTGGCTGCTGATCCGGCGCTGCGCGTCCCGGCTGTACAGGGACGGGCGGGTGCCGGTGGCGGCGCGGGTGGCGGTGCCGGTGGCGGCGCGGGCGGCGGTTCCGGTGGCGGTCCGGCTGGCTCTGCCCGTGAAGCTGGCGGTGGCCTACCTGGCCTGGTGGCTGCCGTTCGGCATCGGGGTGCGGCCGGAGTCGGTGGTTGCGCTGCTCGGGGTGGGCACGCTGCTGGCGGTGCTGGTCGCCGCCGAACGCCGGAGCCTCGCGTGGGCCTGGCT
The DNA here is from genome assembly GCA_052386505.1 of Pseudonocardia sp. Classification (GTDB taxonomy): domain Bacteria; phylum Actinomycetota; class Actinomycetes; order Mycobacteriales; family Pseudonocardiaceae; genus Pseudonocardia. The sequence continues at coordinate 9,644 of JBQTKB010000119.1, read as the reverse complement.
GGGGTTCGCGCTGGCCGCTGCCGGACTGACCGCGCACCCCACCGGGTTCTCCGCGATCGCCGTGCTGGTGGCCGGGCTGCCGCTGCTGCTGCCCCTGGTCCGGGTGGCCGGTGACCCGCTGCGCACCCTCGGGCGGGCGTTCGCGGTGGCCTCCGGCGGCATGCTCGCGCTGCTGCTCGGGTTCGCCGACGGCGCGCTGCGCGACTTCAGCCGAGGCCAGGGCCTGGTGGCGGCGGTGCTGGTGCAGGACGGCTGGGTCGACGAGCTCGGGAGGTACGTGTTCCTGCTGTCCATGCACTCCTCGGGCGCGTTCGCCAAGCGGGCGGCGGTGCTGGCCGGGCTGGTCGCCCTGGCCTGGTTGGCGGTGCTCGCGGTGGCCGCCCGGGTCCGGCGGGAGCCGCTGCCGACGCCGCTGTGGTTCGCCGGGTCGGCCACCGCGTTGTCGCTGGTGTCGTTCGCGTTCGCGCCGTCCAAGTGGTCGCACCACTTCGGCGCGCTGGCCGGGTTGGGTGGGCTGTTCCTCGGGCTGATGCTGGCCACCGCGGTGCCGCTGACCCGGCGACTGCTCGCGCCGCGGCGCTCGGCGACCGGGCTCGTGGTGCTCGGTGGGGCGTTCGCGGTGGTCGCGGCACTGACCTGGGCCGGACCGAACTCCTGGTCGCACGCCTGGCTGAGCGGCGTGCCCTCGGCCGACCTGCCGCCGACGCCGGGCGGAGTCCCGCTGGACCGGCCGCTCGGTTGGGCGGCGGCGGTGGGGGTGGTGGCGCTCGCGCTGGTGGCGGTCGGGCGGCGGTCGGTCCGGCGCCGGCCGGACGGCAGCAGCACCCGGTCGGGCGGTGGTGACGGGTCCGGGCGGCGGTGGGACGTGCTGTGGGCGGTGCCGCTGGTGGCCGCGGTGTCGCTGGCCGGGTCGAGCGGCTACCTGCTGTCCGCGTTCGGTGGCGCGGCGCTGCGCGGCACCCCGCCGGAGTCGGTGTGGGCACGCGCGGTGGCCGACCCGACCGGGGCCGACTGTGGCCCGGCGGGGGTGGTGCGGGTACTCGACCCGGCCTCCGCGCGTCCGCTGCCCGCCGCGGCCGGGTCCCCGCCCGCGGCCGGGTCCGCGCGGGGGTCCGGGCCCGGCGCATCCGCGCCCGCAGCGTCACCGGGCGCCGGGTTCATCTCCGGCGGGTTCTACGCCGGCAGCCCGCCGCCGGCCGGCACACCGACCGGGGAGGTCCTGGGCAGCCTGGTCGGCGTCGACGGCCGCCCGGGCGAGCAGAACACCGGGCAGGTGGCCACCGGCTGGTACGCCCTGCCCGGACCGCTGCCGGACGACTCGCGGATCACCGTGTTGGTCGCCGGCGCGCTCGAAGCGGGCAACGCGCTGGCCGCGGTGTACGCCGACCCGGCCGGGCAGCCGTTGCGCACCGACCCGCTGACCAGCTCCGGCCCGTCGCCGTACTGGCGCACCGTGGTGCTGGCCCCGCCACCGGAGGGCGCGACGCTGGTGCGGCTGGAGGGCACCGACACGACCACCGCGGTGCACGGCTGGCTTGCCTTCACCGCGCCGGCCGTGACGCGGGCCGTGCTGTTGCGCGACCTGCTGCCGGCCCCGGGACCGGACTCCGCGCCGGTCGCGATGGGGTGGCAGATCAGCTTCGAGTACCCCTGCCAGCGGCACCCCTCCGTGGTCGACGGGATCACCGAGCCGCCCCGGTACGCGGTGGTGTGGGACGAGCCGGCGACCGCCGGGCCCAGGGGCCTGGAGTGGGGGACCGCCCGGGGGGGCGTCTTCGGTCACGTGCCGCGCTCGCATGCGGTGCTCCGGCTGGCGACTATCGGCGACGTCGACCCGCACATCCAGGTCTACGCGTTCGGCACCACGCTGGCCGCCGACCGGTACACCGTCACCCGCGCCAGCCGCACGGTCGGCGGCGCGGACACCGACCTGGCCGGGGTCGCGGGCGCGGACCGGGCCGCGGCCGGGAGTTAGGCTGCGCGCGTGCCATTAGGACTGCCTTACCTGGGCGGACGGTCGGTGGACGCGGTCCGGCTGCGGGCCCCGATCGCGGCCGGGCTGCTCGGCAAGGCCGCCGAGGCGGTCACCCTGGCGTTGCTGGCCACCGTGGTGCCCCGGCTGTTGGGCCCGACCGACTACGGGCGGTTCGCGGTTGCGCTGACCGTGGTGGCGCTCGGCTCGGTGGCCATGACGCTGGGCGGGGCGACCGTGCTGTCCCGTTACGTGCCGGCGGCGCAACCGGAGCGGCGGGCGGGGATGGCCCGGGCGCTCACCCTGCGGCTGGCCCGCAACCGGGCGGCGGCGTTCGGGGCGCTCGCCGTGTTGGCCGCCGGCGGGGTGGTCTGGGACCCGACCCGGTTCCCGCCGCTGGTCACCGCCCTGGTGCTGCTGGCCTTGGCGCTGAACGTGGCGGCCACCCTGGCGCTGCAGGCCGGTCTCGGGCTCGGCCGGACCGGCGCCTGGTCGGCCCGCTACCCCGTGCAGAACGCCGTCCTCATCACCGCCGTCCTGGTGCTCTACCCGGCCCATCAGGTGCCCGGGGCGATGGTCGCGATCACGCTGGCCGGGCTGGCCGCCGCCGGGCTGGGCGCGGTGGCGTCGACCCCGCTGTGGCGGGCCGGCCCGGCGCCGGTGACGCTGCCGGACGGGGTGCCCCGATTCGCGGTGCTGCAGGCGGTGGCCGGCGCGCTCGTGCAGCTCACCCAGCGCGGCGGGGTGCTGGTGGTCGCCTGGCTGGTCGGCTCCGGCCCGCAGACCGGCTACGCCGCGTTGGCCATCGGGGTGGCACTGGCGCTGACCTACGCGGTGGCCCAGGTGTTCACCGTGACCCTGCCTGCACTCGCGGCCGCCGACCCGGGCGCGGCCGAGCGCACGCTGCGCCGGCTGACCGGGCTCGCGCTGGCGGTGTCCGTGCCGGCGACGCTCGGCGCGGTGGTATCTCGGGAGGTCTGGCTGCCGCTGGTCTTCGGCGCCGACTACGCGGAGGCGGCCGCCGCGTTCGGTCCGGCGCTGGCGATGGTGGTGCTCGCCCCGCTGAACGCGGTCATCGGGCAGGTCGCGGCACTGCGGCTGCGCCCGGAGGCGACGTTGCGCGCCGGGGCGGCCGGGGTGCTGGTGTTCGCCGGGGTCGCGCTGGCCGGGGTGCCCGTCTGGGGCGCCGCGGGTGCTTCGTCGGCCGCGCTGGCCGGGGCCGGCGCGTCGGCGGTGGTCGGATTGTGGATGTTGCCGGGCGCGGTGGGAGCCCGGCTGGCCGCCGGCTCGTTCGCCGGCGCGGCGCTGGTCGCGACGATGGGGGTGCTCGGGTGACGGAGTCGGATTCCCCGGAGCCGGAGCCGGGGCCGCGACCGACGGTGCCGGAGCCGGGGCCGACGGAGCCGGAGCCGGGGCCGCGACCGGCGGTGTCGGTGGTGGTGCCGACCAGGGACCGGCCCGACCGGCTGGCGGTGTGCCTGGCCGCGCTGCGCCGCCAGACCGTGCCCGCGCTGGAGATCGTGGTGGTGGACGACGCCTCGCGGGACGCCGCCGCGGTGGCCGCGGTGGTGGCCGCCGTGCCGGGGGCTCGGTTGGTGCGCGGGCAGGGACGCGGCCCGGCCGCCGCCCGCAACGCCGGAGTGGCCGCCGCCCGCGCGCCGATCGTCTGTCTCACCGACGACGACTGCGAGCCGGTCCCGGGCTGGGCGGCGGCGCTGGCCGCCCGGATCGGTTCCGAGTCGACCGAGGTCCCGGCGCCCGCGTCGACCGAGGGCCCGGCGCCCGCGTCGACCGAGGACCCGGTGCCCGCCGCGGCGGCGGCTGGGCCGACCCGCAACGGCCGCCCGGGTAGCGTCTGCGCGGCGGCGGCCCAGGCCATCGCCAGCCACCTCGCCGAGGCGACCATGGACGCCGACACCGGCCGGATGCGGTTCGCCCCCACCAGCAACCTGGCCTGCGCCACCGCGGTGCTGCGCGCGGTGCCGTTCGACGAGCGCTATCCGCTGGCCGCCGGGGAGGACCGCGACTGGTGTGCCCGGCTGCTGGCCGCCGGCCACCCGCTGCTGTTCGCGCCCGAGGCGCTGGTCCGCCACCACCAGGAGCTGACCCCGGCCGGGTTCTGGCGCCAGCAGGTGCGCTACGGGCGCGGCGGGTACCGCTTCCGGGCCGACCACCGCACGCTGCTGCGCCCCGAACCAGCCGGTTTCTACACCGGGCTGCTGCGGCGGGGCTTCGCCGAGGGACCACGGGCCGGGCTGCTGGTCGGCCTCGCGCAGGTGGCCACCGCGGTGGGCATGGCCCGGGAAGCGATTAGGCAAGGCTAATCTGAGGGTCGTCCGGCCCCAGTACCCTCGAGGAGACCGCGTGCTCACGATCCTCCAGTTCGACGCCGCCAGCGCGTCGGCGCTGACCAGGCTGCTCGCCGACGGCCGGCTGCCGACGCTGGCCGGGCTGCGCGAGCGCGGCGTCTGGCACGACCTTGACGCGCCGGCCACCCAGTTCGCCGCCGGAGCCCAGCACAGTCTCTACAGCGGGGTGGAGCTCGGTGACCACGGGTTGTTCTACCCGTTCCAGTGGTCGGCGCCCGAGCAGCGGGTGCACTACATGGGCGAGCTGTATGCCCCGCCGCCGGTGTGGGAGCGGTTGGGCCGGGGCGGTACCCGGACCCTCGCGGTGGACCCCTACGAGAGCCGCCCGCCGGTCGAGGCGCCGCCAGGTGAGCTGGTCTGCGGCTGGCAGTTGCACGACCGGGTGGTACTGCGCGAGTGGTCGTCCCCGGGCACGGCGCACCGCCGGTTGGAGCGGATGTTCGGCCGCCCCGAGCCGGTGGACGAGGTGTTCGGCCGGCACACCGTGGCGGAGATGCTCGGGCTGCGCCGCCGGTTGCTCGGCGCCCCCGGGCGGGTGGCCGACGCGGCGACCACCTTCCTCGCCGAGCAGCCGTTCGACCTGGCCTGGCTGACGTTCTGCGCCGCGCACGTGGCCGGTCACCAGTTCTGGGACCTCTCCCAACTCGACCCGGGCGAGCTCGACCCGGCGAGTTCCGCCGTGCTCGGCGGCACCCTGGACGAGGTCTACCAGGCGGTGGACACCGCGCTGGGCCGGGTGCTGCGCGCGCTGCCGGCGGGTGCGGACGTCATGGTGGTGTCCCCCGTGGGAATGGACGTGAACACCAGCCGGGCCGACATGCTGCCGGAGATGCTGCGCGCGATCCTCGACCCGGAAGCGGTGCGGTCGGTGCCCGACCCCGGGAACGTTTCGGACAGCGCCGCCGAGCGCGGGTCGGCCCGCGGTTCGATCTGGCGGCTGCGCGCGGCGTTGCCGCCCGGGCTGCGGGCGAAGGTGGCGGCGGCGCTGCCGGAGAAGGTGGCGCTGGAGCTGACCTCGCGGCTGGAGATGCGCGGCATCGACTGGAGCCGCACCCGGGCGTTCGCGCACCCGGCGGAGAACCAGGGGTACATCCGGCTGAACCTGCGCGGCCGGGAACGGGACGGGATCGTCGAGCCCGAGGACGCCAAGGACCTCATGGAGGAGATCGCCGCCGGCATCCTCACCTTCACCGACCTGGACGGCCGCCCGGCGGTGCAGTCGGTGGAGCGGGTGGCCGAGCTGTTCGGCACCGGAGACCGGGCCCACCAGCTACCCGACCTGATCGTGCGCTGGACCGACACTCCGGCCACCCGGGTCACCGGGGTGCGTTCGGCTCGGTTCGGCACCGTGTCGCGGCACGGGGTGGGCAGTGGCCGCTCGGGCAACCACACCGAGGGCGACGCCTGGGCGCTGGTCGTCCCCGGTGCCTCCCGACACGCGACCCCGACCCGTCGCCCACGGTTGGAGGACGTCGCGGCGACCGCCGCAGCGCTGTCCGGCGCGGACATCACCGACCTGGTCGGGGAGCCGCTGCTGCAGCGGTAGGCGTGGTCGGGCGCCGCATGGTCGGGCAGGCCTGGCCGACCTCGCTTCCGGCCGGCGTGACCTGACCGGCCCGACCGACCTCGCCTCCGGCCGGCGTGACCTGACCGGCCCGGCCGACCCGGCCGACCCGACCTGACCGCCCGGCCGACCCGACCTATCCGCCGGCCGACTTGACCTGGTCGCCCGCCGGCGCGGCGCACGCGCGCACCGCCTCCACCGTGCGCATCACCGCCACGCCGTCCGAGGCCGTACCGAGCACGGTCTCCGGGACGCCGCGGATCGTCCGGCCGTAGGCCTCCAGCTGCGCGGTCAACGTCGCGACCAGCGGGTTCGGTCGGCCGGGGAGCAGCCGGCCGATCACCGCCGCGGCCAGCCCGCCGTGTCGCACCCGACCCAGCCGATCGCCGCCTCGGGTGTGCGCGGTGAACTCCTCCCGGTGCGGCCGGTCGGTGGCGCAGCGCAGCCGGGCCTCGGCCGCCCCGAGCCGCAACCGGAACTCGGCGTGCTCGTGGGTGAGCACCGCCTCCTCGACCGCCGTCACCTCCGCACCCGTGATCCAGCGGGCCAGGTCGATCAGGTGCGGCCCCAGGTCCAGCAGCGCGTCGTCGGCGACCGCGTAGGCGCCCCACCCCTGGCGGCGGTAGCCCAGCTCCAGGTCCAACGTGACGTCCGCGCCGGCGGGCACCGCGGCACGCAGCGCCACCAGGCCGGGGTCGAAACGGCGGTTGAACGCGATCCGTGGCGCCGGGGACAGTGCGGCGAGCTCGGCCGCCCCCTGCAAGTCGGGTGCCGGCGGCTTCTCCACCAGCACCGGCAGCCCGGCGGCGGCGGCCAGCCGCGCGTCGGCCAGGTGCGCCGGCGCGGGGGTGGCCAGCACCAGTCCGTCCAGCTTCCCGGCGGCCAGCAGCGACCCGGCGTCCGGGTACGCGGCGATCCCGCCGGCCAGCCCGGCGATCCGGTCCCGGCGGGCCGGGTCCGGCTCGGCCACCGCGACCAGCCGTACCCCGCAGGCCGCGTCGGCCGCCGGCAGGTACCCCAGCTCGGCCAGCCGGCCCCCGCCGACCAGCCCGATCCGCAACTCTCCGGTCACCGACGCGCCTCCCTGTGCTTCTGCCGCCAGCGTTCCCGTAGGTGCACCAGCACACCGGCGGGCACCGACGCCACCGCGGTGAGCAGGTGCACCGCGTGCAGCCCGACACCCAGCGCCGCCTCCGGCCATCCCCGCCGGCGGGCCAGCAGCCGGTAGAAGTCGTGGTTGAGCCCGAGCAGCGCGACCAGTCCGCCGGCGGCCAGCCGCGGCCGGCCACCCAGCGCGGCCAGCGCGGCCAGCACGCAGGCCAGCGCGCTGAGCCGGTGCCGCCAGCCCAGGTTCAGCGTGGTCGAGCTGCGGCCGGTGCGCAGCAGCAGCGCCACCCACGGCACGCCGCGCCGGGAGAAGTCGGTGACCACCATGCCGCGCAGCGTCCAGGCCTTCAGATGGGTGCCCTGGATAGTCGGGTCCAGCCGCAGCCGGGCACCGCCGGCGACCAGCCGGGAGCCCAGCTCGACATCCTCCACCGACGGGTGTGGGAAGCGGTCGGCGTCGAACCCGCCGGCGGCCAGGAACTCAGCCCGGCGCACCGCGCCCAGCCCGGACCAGAACGTCTCGGCCGGCCCGGCGGCGCCGGAGTGCACGTGGTGGTGCAACAGGTTGCGGAACGCGGCGACCGCTCCGCCGCGCGACGGTGCGTCGTCGTAGGAGCCGAAGACACCGGTCAACCCGGGGTCGGCCTGGAATGCGGCCTTGATCCTGGTCAGCGCGTCGGGGTGGATCTCCACGTCGGAGTCGACGAACACCAGCACGTCACCGCGGGCGCGCCGGGCCCCGGCGTTGCGCGCCTCGCAGACCGACAGCTCCCGCGGGCCGTCCACCACGACCACCTCGTCGGCATCGGCCGCGCGGGCGAGCGCCGCGGTGCACAGCGGCAGGGTCGGCGGCCGGTCGGTCGCCGGGACCACGACGGACACGGTGATCGGCACCGACATCGGCACGGTGATCGGCACAGACGTCGGCACGGACATCGGCACGGGGGTCGGCACAGACGTCGGGACGGGGGTCGGCACGGACATCGACGGCAGGGTATCCGGGCCGGGTCAGGCGTCCAGCACGATCACCGGACCGTGCACCCGTACCCGCACCTGGTCGCCGGGACGCCACGGGCTGGAGCCCAGGGTGCGGCTGCGGACCCGGACGCCGCTGGCCAGCTCGACCTGCACCAGCTGGTCGTGGCCGAAGTAGGAGCGGCCGACGACCCGCGCGTTGCCGGGGTCGCCGTTGGGGGCGTCCAGAGCCACCCGTTCCGGGCGCAGCACCAGCTCGACCGAACCGCGCAGCGCCCCGTCGGCCGGGAAGCGCCCGAGCTCGCTGTCCACCATCCCGTCGGTGGCGGTGCCGGGCAGCACGTCCGCGTCACCGAGGAACTCCGCCACCCAGCGGCTGGCCGGGCTGCCGTAGATCTCCTCCGGCGGGCCGAACTGCTCGATCCGCCCGCCGCGCATGACCGCCACCCCGTCGGCCAGCGACAGCGCCTCCTGCTGGTTGTGGGTCACCAGCAGCGCGCTGGCCCCGGCCAGGCGCAGGATCCGTACGACCTGTTCGCGCAGCTCACCGCGCAGTCCTTCGTCCAGCGCGGCGAAGGGCTCGTCGAGCAGCACCACGTCGGGTTCGGTGGCCAGTGCCCGGGCCAGCGCGACCCGCTGGCGTTCGCCACCGGACAGCTCGTGCGGGTAGGAGCGGTAGCGGTGACCCAACCCGACCAGGTCCAGCGACTCCCGCGCGCGGCCCGCCCGAGGCTTGCCGAACTCGACGTTCGCCCCGACGGTCAGGTGCGGGAACAGCGCGCCGTCCTGGAACACCATGCCCACCCGGCGACGGTCCGGCTCCTCCCACACTCCCTCGCCGGCGACCTGCCGTCCGCCGATCCACACGCTGCCCCGATCGGGCGACTCGAAGCCGGCGATGACCCGCAGCAGCGTCGTCTTGCCGGAGCCGCTCGGTCCGAGCAGCGCGACCAGCTCGCCGGGCTTCACCAGCAGCGTGGCGTCGTCCACCGCGAGCAGCGATCCGAACGATTTCGTGACGTTCGACGCGTGGATCGCCGCTGAGATTGTCATAGTGTGGACAAGCTAGCCTAACCCCGACGGAGGACGCACCCCTCCCGGTCGGGTGATGGCTGTCACGCTGCGACGTCATGGAGGTTCTGGATGCTCACGGCTCTGCTCAGGCGACGACGCCTGACCACGGCGGTCGCCCTCACGGCGGCCGCCGCAGCCCTCGCCGGCTGCTCGGCCACTGGTGGGTCGACCGCACCGACGGCCGGCGGAGCCGACCCGGCCGCCCGCCCGCCCGCGGCCGAGGTGAATACCACTGGCATCCAGTACGCGCCGACGCTGGTGGTCTACAACGGTCGTTCGCACTACGGCGACGAGAAGGTGTTCGAGGACTTCGAGGCGGCCACCGGGGTGCGGATCGAGCTGCGCGGCGGCACCGGTCCTGAGCTGTTCGAGCGGCTGCGCCGCGAGGGCACCGACACCCCGGCCGATGTGCTGATCACCACCGATCTGGCCAACCTCTGGCGGGCCGAGGAGGCTGGGTTGCTGCAGGGGGTCACCAGTCAGACGTTGCGCGCGCAGGTGCCGGAGCGGCTGCACGACCCGGGCGGGCAGTGGTGGTCGGTGTCGACCCGGGTCCGGGTGCCGGTGGTGGCCACCGAGCGGG
>JBQTKB010000118.1:0-21222 GCA_052386505.1 Pseudonocardia sp. | reverse complement strand
CCGACCGGCCATCCGTTCGAGCAGCCTGTCGGTCTCGGCTTGCCATCGCGCAGGCCCTACGCTGTGGCCCACGGCCACCGCTTGATCATCTGAAGTCGACACAACCGACGATGATCCGCGGTGGCCGCCCTACATTCGGGAACGCCACGCCGGAGGTAGATCACGATCTACGGCTGGAGTACTAGGCTGTGGCGGGCGGGTCGTCGTCCCCGGCCGCGCCCCGGGCACGGACGGCGGACCGCCCCCGGGGAGGTGTCCCCGGGGGCGGTCATCGACGTGCGTCGGCTCGGTCGACGAACTCAGTCGTCGTCCTCGTCCTCGTCGTCGTCGTCGCACTCGTCGTCCTCGTAGTCGTCGTCCTCGAAGTCCTCGAAGTCCTCGTCCTCGATCGTGAACTCGATGGTTGCCACGTCAGCCTCGCTCTCGGTGTCGGGTCCGGTGTGTTCCGGCTCGTGACCAGCCTGACCCGGTGGCAAGGTCGTTTCGATGGAGCTGGCCCCCGGTCCGCCCGGGACGGTCCCCAGGTCCGAACGGGGGTCTGCCCTACCCGGTGTCCGCCCCCGGTGACGACGTCCGGTCGCGACGAGACGCCCCTCGTGCCTCAGGGGCGGACGGGCGGGCCGTGCGGGTGAGGTCAGGCGACCACGTGCAGCATCCGGAGGCCGGCGCCGTCCTCGCCCGGGGTCGGCGCGACGGAACCCCTGATCCGCCGACGAAGGCCGGTGGCCCGCCTGCGGAGCTGCTCGAAGGTCCGCAGGTCACCGGCGATGGCGGCCAGCTCGGTGGTAGCCCGACGGTCGGCGTCGGCGGCCACGCGGGCCACATCCAGCTCCTCGGTCAGTGCCGACGAGCGGGCGCCGACGACCGCCGCGGTGCTCCGGCGGAGGTCGCGCTGCGCGGCCCGGGACGCGTCACGCAGCTGCTTGATCAGCACCAGCTGGAACTCCTCCACCGTGCGTCGCAGCGCGGCCGTCGCGTCGGCCCGGCGCCGCTCGAGCGCGCGGCCCCGCTCACCGGTGTAGGCGGCGCCGCCCAGCACGGCCGCGCCGATGACCGCGCCCGCCGCGAGCGCCCAGCCGGGCACCTGGACGCCGAGCAGGCGGGTGGCGATCAGGATCATCAGGATCCCGGACCAGCCGGGCCGGAACACCTTGAGTACCCGGGCCGGCAGCGGTGGCCGACCCCGGGGCGCCGGAGGCGGCGGCAGCTGGGCGACCAGCTCCACCGGCGACGTCACAAGCAGCGCCGAGACCAGGTGGGGCGATGGCAGCTCCAGCAGGCCGGCGACCCGCCCGGCGACCCCGTGCACCCCGTCGTACAGCCGCCGGTAGGCGAGGTCGGCCTCCTCGACCAGCCGGGCCCGCACCGTCGCGTCGGACCCGGCGGACCGGCCGGGATCGCCGTCGGCGATCGCCCGCTCTCCGTCCGCCTGCAGCTCGCGCAGGCGGATACGCACGCCGAACTCGGTGTCGGAGTTGAGCCCGGCGAAGCCGTCGCCCACCACGTGCTGCCATTCCTTGGCCACCGCGGCGAACCGGCCGGCCCGGGCCCGCGCGTCGGCCAGTTCGGCCGCCAACCGGGCCGACCGCACGGGGTCCTCGAGCATCGCGCGGCGGTGCCGCAGATCGCACTCCAGGGTGGCCAACGCCCGGACCATCAGCTCCACCGCTTCGTCCACGGTGCCCGCCGCACCCACCGACAGCTCATCCCGGCGGCTCACCGCTTCCAGGGATGCCCTTGCGCAGCGCAACCGCTCGAGCAGGTCACGCCGCTGCTGGGCTTTGGCCGCGCGCAGCACCTGGTCGACCATCGTGATGGCCTGGGCGACCGGTGTCGGCTCCGGTCCGTCGGTGGTGGTCATGACCTCTCCTGGGGGCTGTTCGGCAGTGGTGGACGGCCGACCGCCCCCGGGCGGGAGTCCCGGGGGCGGTCGGTCGATCACTCGTCCCAGTCCTCGTCGTCCTCGTCCCAGTCCTCGTCGTCCTCGTAGTCGTCCTCGTAGTCCTCGTCGTGATCGCTCATGACCGCGTCTCCCTCAGTGTCCGGTCCCGGAACCTTCCGTCCGGGTCTGTGGACAAGAGTGGTCCAGCGGCCGCCGCACATCGATCGAGCAAGCCCTACGAACGGCCGCGGTGCTCCCTACCGCTCGGGGTAGGGACAACCCCCGGCGAGGTTCAGCTGGGCAGGGCCAGTAGACGGTCCACCACGACGTCGAGGCTCTCCGCCACCGCGTGCGGGGCGTCCATGACATCCGACATGCCGCCTTCGTGCCGGGTGGCGAAGCCGCCGAGCAGGCCGGCGCGCACCGCCCCGTGGACGTCCCAGGAGTGCACGGCCAGCAACGCGGTTGCGCCAGGCTGCCCGTTCACCTGCCGGCAGCCCCACTGGTAGACCGCCGTCGCTGGTTTGAACGACCCCAGCTGCTGGGTGGACAACACGCCGCGCAGGTAGCTGCGCAGCTGCGCCTTGTCCAGCGCCTTGGCCGCGACCTCGGCGGACCCATGGGTGAACGCGTAGGCGGGAACACCGGCGGTGGCCAGGGTGATCAACGCCGGTTCGACGTCCGGGTGCGGCGGCAGCTCCTCGAAGCCCGCGAGCACGTACCGAACCGCCTCCTCGCTCAGCGTGCGGCCGGTGGTGGTGATCAGCGCGGAGCGGGCCACCTCGGCGAACGGCGGTGCGCCGCCGGCCAGGGTCAGCGCCATGCCGTCGCGCAGGGTGCGGGCGAAGAACAGCTCCAGCTCGTGCTCGGGCCGGCCGACGTCCACGAAGCGCGGACGCAGGCCTTCCAGCTGGAGCATCGTCTCGAACACGTCGACCAGCACGACCTTGGGCCTCCGCGCACGGGTGCGCTCGGGAACACCGATCACTGCGGCACCTCATCGCCTCCGTGCAGTAACTACAGGCACAGCCTTCACGCCCACGCCGGAGGTCAGGGTAACGCAGCGGACCGCCGCCGCGGGTCCGGAATGCCCTCGACGGCGCGTAGAACCCGTCGCACCCCCAGCGCGCGCAAGGGCGCGAGGGCGTACCCGGGGTAGGACGCCAGCCAGGTGGCACTGCCCAGGCTGACCGCGTCGGCGCCGGCCCAGAAGTACTCCCGGCAGTCGTCGACCGTACGGATGCCACCGGTGGCGATGATCGGCAGCGATACCCCGGCGTCGCGCAGCTCGGCGACCACCCGCAGCCCGATCGGCTTGATCGCCCGTCCGGACAGCCCACCGAACCGGTTGGCCAGCAGCGGTCGGCCGGTGCGCGGGTCCAACCGCAGCGCCTTGACCGTGTTGATCGCGGTGAGCGCGCTCACCCCGGCAGCGGCTGCCCGCCGGGCGTTGTCCAGGTAGTCCACGTCCGGGGACAGCTTGAGGATCACCGGGTGGTTGCTGCGCGGCACCGCGTCGGTGAGCACCGCGTCCAGAATCGCCGCGAAGTCGAAGTTGACGTTGTGGCAGGACACGTTGAACTCGACGGCGGCGATGTCGCCGGCCGGTACGGCCTGGTTGACGGTGTCCACCAGCGTGACGAACTGCTCGGCGGAGAAGCCGCCGAGCGAGATGATCGTTCGCTGGTCGCGGGTGCGCGGATAATAGTCGCGCAGGTAGGCATCGATGCCGACGTTGCACCAGCCGAAGGCGTTGATGAATCCCGAATCGACCCCGCGCAGCACCGTCGCGTAACGCTTGAGCAGGCCAGGCAGCTCGCGCGGTGCCCAGTCGTCGCGGGTGGTGAAGTGGCCCTCGCGAGGCTCGACGGTCAGCGTGCGGGTGGTCACCGCGCCGAACCGGCGCAGCGGCACCAGCATCGCGATCGGGCTCATCCCGTAGAAGCCCGTGTTGGCCACCCCGTAGCCGAGCAGGCTGGATGAAGTGACCAGCCGGTTGCGCAGCTCGATGTCGCCCAGCCGGACGCCGTCGGTCAGGCCCATCCCGTGCCTCCGTACCTCGGTCGTACCCTCGGCACCACCGTCTCCTACCGGACCGCGCCCTCGTGCAACCGACGCAATGCCTCGATCGCATCGACCGCCCGCTGACCGTCCACCGCCTGCAACGCCATCACCGACACGAACTCGTCGTCGGCCAGCTCCAACCGGGCCCACCGCCCACCCTCGGGGTAGGACACCCGCTCGACGCTGGCCCACGGCAGGTAGCGGGTGGTCAGGACGTTGCGCACCTCGATCCCCCGTTCGTCCGCGCGGGCCCGACTTCGCGCGAGCAGCACCAGGGCGCCGGCGAACATCAGCCCGAGCAGCACCATCGCCACCTGGTCGGCGAATCTGAAGTTGACCCCGGTGTAGACGTCGCGCAGCGTCACCGCGACCCCGCCGAACAGCACGAGGATGAGCACCGCGCTGACTCCCGCGACGATCATCAGCCGTCGCGGCCGCACGACGACGGTCGACACGTCAGCCGCCGGCCCGGCTCGGCGCGGGTTCGACCCGGTGACCGGTCCGCAGCCCGCGCAGCGCCAGTGCGGTGTGCAGCGCTGCCCGGCAGGCCTCGGCGCCCTTGTCCTCGGTCGAGCCCGCGGCGCCGCTGCGGTCGATCGCCTGCTGCTCGGTGTCGCAGGTGAGTACCCCGTTGCCGACCGGGGTGGACTGGTCCAGCGCGATCCGGGTCAGGCCGGCGGTCACCGAGTCGCACACGTAGTCGAAGTGCGGGGTCCCGCCGCGCACCACGACACCGAGCGCGACCACCGCGTCGTGGTCCCGCGCCAGTTCCTGGCAGACCACCGGCAGCTCCAGCGACCCGGGCACCCGCACGACCGTGGGCTCGGCCACGCCGGCCTCGGTGGCCGCCGCGAGTGCGCGCTCCAGCAGCCGGTCGGAGATCGTCGGGTGCCACCTCGCCGCGGCGATGCCCAGCCGCAGCCCTTCGGCCCGCGGTCCGGCGTGTGCCGGTCGCCCGGTGCCACTCATGCGATGACCCCGCCGCTGCCGCGCTCGTCGAGGGTGGCGGCGTCCGCGAGTCCGTCCAGCTCGGGCAGGTCCGACAGGTCGTGGCCCATCCGGTCGCGCTTGGTGTGCAGGTAGCGCAGGTTCTCCCGGGTGGGACGGATCGGCAGGGACACCCGCTGCACGACCCGCAACCCGTAGCCCTCCAGCCCGGCCCGCTTGTCCGGATTGTTGGTCAACAGCCGCATGGAATGGACCCCGAGATCGACCAGGATCTGCGCGCCGGTGCCGTAGTCCCGGGCGTCGGCCGGCATGCCCAGTGCCAGGTTGGCGTCCACCGTGTCGGCCCCGGACTCCTGCAGCTGGTAGGCCTGCAGCTTGTGCATCAGCCCGATCCCGCGACCCTCGTGACCGCGCACGTACAGCACCACGCCGCGGCCCTCCTGCGCGACCGCGGCCAGCGCCGCGTCCAGCTGCGGCCCACAGTCGCAGCGCAGCGAGCCGAACACGTCACCGGTCAGGCATTCCGAGTGCACCCGGACCAGTACGTCCTCCCCGTCGCCGATGTCCCCGCAGACCAGCGCGATGTGTTCGATCCCGTCCAGCACGTTGTCGTAGCCGAACGCGGTGAACGCTCCGTGCGGGGTGGGGATCCGGGCCTCGGCGACCCGTTCCACCTGCTTCTCGAACCGGCGGCGGTAGGCGATCAGGTCGGCGATGGTGACCAGCGCCAGGTCGTGGTCGTCGGCGAACACCGCCAGCTCCTCGGCCCGGGCCATCTCCCCGTCGTCCTTTTGCGACACGATCTCGCACAGCGCGCCGGCCGGTTGCAGCCCCGCCAACCGGGCCAGGTCGACCGCGGCCTCGGTGTGCCCTGGGCGGCGCAGCACCCCACCCGGCTTGGCCCGCAGCGGCAGCACGTGGCCCGGCCGCACGAAGTCGGCCGCGACGGCCTCCGGCGCGGCGAGCAGCCGCATGGTATGCGCCCGGTCGGCGGCCGAGATCCCGGTGCTCACCCCCGCCTTCGCATCCACGGTCACGGTGAATGCGGTGCGGAAGGCGTCGTTGTTGGAGTGGTACATCGGCGGCAGGTCCAACCGGTCACAGTCGTCCTCGGTCAACGCCACGCAGATGTAGCCGGAGGTGTAACGCACCATGAACGACACCAGCTCCGGCGTCGCCCGCTCGGCGGCGAAGATCAGGTCGCCCTCGTTCTCCCGGTCCTCGTCGTCGACCACGACCACGGCCTTGCCGGCCGCGATGTCGGCCAAGGCCCGTTCGACACCGGTGAACCGGCCGTCCCCTGAGCTGCTCGTCACGACCCCGCCTCGCCTTCCTCGGTGGGCCGACCCGCATCGGGCCCGGCCTCTGGCCGCCCCGGCAGATAGCCGGAGAGCAGCCGCTCGACGTATTTGGCCAGCACGTCCACCTCGATGTTGACCCGGTCACCCGGTTTGCGCTCACCGAGGTTCGTGTCGGCCAGTGTGGTCGGGATCAGCGCGACGGAGAACCGGTCACCGTCGACACCCGCCACGGTCAGCGACACCCCGTCCACCGTGATCGAGCCCTTCTCCACCACGTAGCGCGCCAGCCCGTCCGGCAGCTCGAACACCAACTCCGCCGTGCGGTCGCCGGCGTGCACCGCCTGCACCGTCGCCACCCCGTCGACGTGGCCCTGCACGATGTGCCCACCAAAACGCTGCCCGCTGGCCAACGCCCGTTCCAGGTTGACCCTGCTGCCCTCGCCCACCCCGGACAGGCTGGAGCGGCGCAGCGTCTCGGGCACCAGCTCGACACTCACCGCGTCACCGTCGACCTCGACCGCGGTCAGGCAGACGCCGTTGACCGCGATCGACTCGCCGTGCCGGGTGCCGTCGGTGACCGTGGGACCGCCGATCAGCAACCGCACGACGTCCGTCCCGTCCGGCGCCCCCCCGCGCACCGAGCGGACCTCGCCGACCTCCTCGACGATACCGGTGAACATCAGCGTGTCCTCTCCCCCAGCCGGTGCCCGGAGACCCGACCGGCCTGGGCGCGCAACGCCTCCAGCGCGGCCGCCGGGTCATCCGCACCGTAGACCGCGGAGCCTGCCACGAAGCAATCCACGCCGGCCTCGGCGGCGGCCTCGATGGTGTCGGAGTTTATCCCGCCGTCGATCTCCAGCAGCAGCTTCAGGTGCCCGCTGTCGACCAGCCGGCGCGCGGTGCGCACCTTCGCCAGCACCTCCGCGATGAAGCCCTGCCCGCCGAATCCAGGCTCCACGCTCATCACCAGCAACGTGTCGTAATGCCTGAGCACCTCCAGGTAGGGCTCCAGCGGGGTGTTCGGCTTGACCGACAGTCCGGCCAGGGCGCCGGCCGCGCGCAGGTCCGCCGCCAGCTTCACCGGATCCGCCGCGGCTTCGATGTGCACCGTCACGTTGTGCGCGCCGGCCTCCGCGTACCCGACCGCCCACCGGTCCGGGTCCTCGATCATCAGATGACAGTCCAGTGGGATGTCGGTGGCCCGCAGCAGCGCCT
This sequence comes from Pseudonocardia sp., assembly GCA_052386505.1. Lineage (GTDB taxonomy): Bacteria > Actinomycetota > Actinomycetes > Mycobacteriales > Pseudonocardiaceae > Pseudonocardia. The sequence continues at coordinate 13,812 of JBQTKB010000118.1, read as the reverse complement.
CGACCACAGGTAGGCCGAGCGTGAGGTTGGGCACGAAGTGCGCGTCCATCACGTCCACGTGCAACCAGTCCGCCCCGACGACCGCCGCTGCTTCGTCCGCCAGGCGCGCGAAGTCGGCGGACAGGATGCTCGGCGCGATCATCGGCGGTGGCACGTCCGCAGATTACGCCCGCACTCCGCAGACCGGCCGGCGACCGGTGCCGCTTCGGTCCGCCCGGTGACCCGACTCACGTCCGGCCCCCCTCAAGCGACGCGACGCAGCAACGACAGGAACATCGCGTCGGTGCCGTGACGATGCGGCCACAGCTGCACGGTGGGCCCGTCACCCAGCCCGTCCACCCCGGACAGCACCGCCCGGGCGTCCACCCGCTCGACGTCCTGGCGAGCCCGCAAGGCCGCCGACAGCACGCCGTGCGTCTCGGCCAGGTGCGGCGAGCAGGTGGCGTAGCCGACCACGCCACCGACCCGGACGTGGCGCAGCGCCGCGGTGAGCAGCTCCCGCTGCAGCGCGGCCAGCGCGGCCACGTCGGACGGCCCCCGCCGCCAGCGCGCCTCGGGCCGGCGGCGCAGCGCGCCCAACCCGGTGCACGGCACGTCGACCAGGACCCGGTCGTAGCCGCCGTCCGGCAGCGGCGCCGACCGGCCGTCCGCCGGGTGCACCGTCACCGGCAGCCCGTCGGTGGCCCGGCGCACCAGTTCGGCGCGGTGCTCCGACGGCTCGACGGCGTCCAGCCGCCCTCGCTCGGGGTGCTCCAGCGCGAGCAGGGCACCGAGCAGGGTGGCCTTGCCGCCGGGACCGGCGCACAGGTCGAGCCAGCGACCCGAATCCGGACCGGCCAGGGGTGCGTCGGCGAGCCCGAGCGCGACGAGTTGGCTGCCCTCGTCCATCACCACCGCGAGACCCTCGGCGACCGCGTCGAGCTCTCCCGGATCACCGGCACCGGCCTCCAGCCGCACCCCGAACGGTGAGTACGGCGACTGCTCGCCCCCGGTGGTCAGTGCCAGTTCCTCGGCGGTGATCTCCCCCGGTCGGGCCAGCAGGTGCACGGTGGGCCTGGCGTCGTCGGCGGCCAACAGCTCGGCGAGCTCGCCGGTCTCCCCGCGCAGCGCGTCGGCGAACGCCTGGGCGATCCACCGCGGGTGGGCGTGCGCGAAGGCGAGGTGCCCGACCGGGTCGCCCGCCAGATCGGGGGCCAGCCGGGCCACCCACTCCGGTTCGGTCTGTTCACCGACCCGGCGCAGGATGGCGTTCACGAATCCGGCCGACCGGGAACCGGCCGAGCCCCGGATCAGCGCCACGGTGGAGTCGACCGCCGCGTGCGGGGGGATCCTGGTGCGCAGCAGCTGGTAGGCGCCCAGCCGCAGCGCGTCGATCAGTGGCGTCTCGATCCGGTTCAGCGGCCGGTCCGCGCAGGCCTCGATCACCGCGTCGAGCAGTCCGGCGGCCCGGCAGGTGCCGTAGCCGAGCTCGGTGGCCAGCGCGGCGTCCCTTCCGGACAGCCGGAACCGGCGCAGGATGGCGGGCATCGCCAGGTTCGCGTAGGCGTCGCGCTCCCGGACCGCGGTGAGCAGCTCCAGCGCGGCCGCCCGCGCCGGATCGGTGCTCGGCGGTCCGGCGGGCCCGCCCCTGCGCGGCGGCGGCCCGGCGGGCGAGCGGGACCCGCGGCCGCGCCCGCTCCGGCCGTCCGATCGGCGTGGCGAGGTCATCGGGCCTGCCCTTCAACGCGTGCACGGTGGTCGGTGGCTCGCTCGATCACGGGCTTCCCGTCTTGTCGGTCAGGCCCGTCTTGTCGGTCAGGCCTGCGCCGAGCAGGGTGCCCGCACCGGGTCGGGCGCCCCGTGCCCAGTCGGCGGCGGGCATGGAGCGCTTGCCGGCCGCCCGCACCTCGCCCAGCTCCACCGCCCCGGTACCGGTGCCGACCAGCACCCGGCGCTTGTCCACCCACAGCTCCCCCGGGGCGAGCCCCTCGTGGGGCACCGGGAGCACCGGCCCCAGCCCCAGCCGCTCGCCGTCCAGGGTGGTCCAGGCGCCAGGCTCCGGGGTGACCGAACGCACGAGCCGGTCGACAGCCACGGCCGAGGCCCGCCAGTCGACCTCGGCGTCCGCGACGGTGACCTTGGGAGCCAGCGAGACCCCGTCCTCCGGCTGGGCCACCGCCCGCACGGTGCCGTCCTCGATGCCGTCGAGGGTGGCCAGCAGCAGCCGGGCTCCGGCGCGCGACAGCCGCTCCAGCAGGGCGCCGGCGGTGTCCCGAGGACCGATCGACTCGGTCAGCACGCCGTAGACGGGGCCGGTGTCCAGGCCCTCCTCCAGCCGGAACGCGCTGGCCCCGCCGACGTCGTCGCCGTGCCGGATGCCGGCCTGTACCGGAGCGGCCCCCCGCCAGGCCGGCAGCACCGAGAAATGCAGGTTCACCCAGCCGTGCCGGGGCACCGCGAGCACCGGTGGGCGCAGCAGCGAGCCGTAGGCCACCACCGGGCAGCAGTCCGGCTGGAAGGCGGACAGCGAGCGCACGAAGTCCGGGGTGTTCGGGCTGGTCGGGCGCAGCACCGGGATGTCGTGCCCGGCGGCCAGCTCGGCCACCGGGGACGCCGCCACCCGCCGACCCCGCCCGGTAGGCGCGTCCGGTCGGGTCAGCACGGCGACCACCTGGTGGCGCGGCGAGTCGAGCAGCGCGGTTAGCGAGGGCAGTGCCGCAGCCGGGGTGCCGGCGAAGACCACCCTCACCGGTACGTGCCGAACATCGGGTGCGGGCTGGCGCGGATCACCGGCGGCGATGGTGTCTGCCCCACCCCGTCGGCTCCGCCGGCCGCCGCCCCCGGACCGAACCACTCGGCGCGGCGGATCTCGGCCATCGCCAGCCGGCGGGTCTCCGGGTCCAGCCGGTCGACGAACAGCACCCCGTCGAGATGGTCGGTCTCGTGCTGGATGCAACGGGCGAGCAGTTGGCTGCCCTCCACGGCCACCGGATCGCCATGCATGTTCCAGCCGCGGGCCACCACGTGCAGGTGCCGCCGGCACGGCCAGGCGAACCCGGGAATGGACAGGCACCCCTCCGGGCCGTCCTGCTCCTCGTCGCCCACCACGTCGAACGTCGGGTTGACCAGGTGGCCGGCGAAGTCGTCGCAGTCATAGACGAAAACCCGCAGCCCCACCCCTAGCTGGGGCGCGGCCAACCCGGCGCCGCCCTCGTCGTGCAGGGTGTCGGTGAGGTCGGCCACGAGCTTGCGCAGCTCGGCGTCGAAGTCGGTCACCTCGGTGGCGCGGCTACGCAACACCGGGTCGCCGAAGAGCCGGATCGGCTGGACAGCCATGGTGCGTCAGTTCTCCTCGTCACTCGGCCAGCCGGGCGATTAACCGGAACGCGGGGATGGGCGCGCCGTCCCGGATGAAGAGTCTAGTGACCCGCGGGTCGAGGTGGCGGCGGCGTGGGCCACCGATGCGGCCGCGAACAGGTCCGGGTCGACGTCGCCGGCGGCTGCCCGGCGAGGACCGCGAGGAGCGCGCTGGCCAGAACCCACCCTGGAACGGCGGCACCCAGATCCGCCTAGCCGCCTCCGTCAGGCGATCTCTTGCGGGTCCAGGCGCACGCGCACCGGGTCGGCGGCCTTGCGTGCGGTGCGCGCGGCCTGGGCGGCGGCCAGCGCGGCGGCCAGCTCCCGCCCCAGCGCCGTCGGCACCCGAACCAGGGCGCGCTCCCGCGCCGCACCGCTCGCGGTGGGGGCCAGCTCGACCGGCCCCAACACCTCGGCGGCAGCCGGCAAGTCGGCGGCGGCCACCAGCTCGGCCACCGCGCCCGGGCCGCCGTCCACCGCGGCCATCCGGACCGCCGGCGGGAAGCCGACCTCGGCGCGGGCGGTCAGCTCCGCGTCCGCGTGTCCGACCGGGTCCCATCGCACCAGGGCCTGCACCACCGCCAGCTCGGGGGCGGCGGCCACGACGACCCGCCCACCGGCCTCCAGCGGGCGCACCAGCGCGGCCGCGGACAGCCATCGCCGCAGTGTTTCTTCGGCGACCCGCAGGTCGGGCCGCGACAGCAGTGCCCAGCCGTCCAGCAGCAGCGCCGCGCCGTAGCCGGCTCCGCCCTCGGTGCCGGCCACCCACGGCTCCGCACCGGGAGTTGCGACCACCAGCGCGGGGCCGGCCGGCACCTCGGCGTGCACCTGCGCGCCGCCGCCGGATGCGCGCACGGTGACCCCGGGGAACGCCCGACCCAGCTCCTCGGCGGTGCGCCCGGCGCCGACCACAGTGGCCCGGGGTCGGCGCGAGCCGCAGGCGGGGCAGCGGAACGCGCTCTCCGGAGCCCCGCACCACCGGCAGCTCAGTGCGGGGGCCTGAGCGAACGGGTCGCCGGATCGGCGAGAACCGCCCCCGGGCCCGGCCGGCAGCCCGAGCGGCCCGGCACAGCGTCGGCACCGGGCCGGTTCGCGACAGGAGGCACAGGCCAGCGCGGGCAGGTAACCGCCTCTCGGCACCTGGACCAGCACCGGTTCGTCTCGCCCCAGCGCCGCGCGGGCCGCCTCGAACGCGACGGCGGGCAACCGAGCCGCACGGGCCACCGGATCGCGGGCGAGCGCCACATCGGAGTCGGCCACCGCGGTGATCCGGGGCGTGGCCGCGCGTACCCCGGCGCGCTCGGCGACGACCTCCCGTGCCCAGCCGGAGCGGACCAGCAGCTGCGCCTCGGCGGTGCGCGCGAAACCGGCGACCAGCAACGCGGCCCCGGTCTGGTGCGCGCGCTGGATCAGCACGTCACGGGCGTGCGGGTACGGCGCGCGCGGTTCGGCGTGCAGGTCGTCGCCGTCGTCCCACACCACGAGCAGCCCGAGGTCAGCAACCGGAGCGAACGCCGCCGCCCGGGTGCCGACCACCAGCTTGACCAGGCCGCGACGGACCGCCAGCCAGGCGCGGTAGCGCCGGGCCGGGCCCAGGTCGGCGGTCAACGCGGTCGTCCGGTGTTCCCCGAGCAGGGCCGTCGCAGCGGCCGACACCCGGCTCACGTCCCGCTGGTCGGGCACCACGATCAGCGCCCCCCGGCCGGCCGCCAGCGCGGTGACGGCGACCTCGGCCAGCCTGTGCGGCCAGTCCTCCCCCGGCACCGGCTGCCACACCGCGTGCGCGCCCCGGCCGTCGCAGACGGCAGTCAACAGCGCCGGACCGTGCCGGTACCGGGCCCAGCCATCGGGCGGCGGCCGGGTGGGCCGACCGTCGGCAGGTTCTCCGGGCGGTTCGGCCTCGACCCGGGCGTGTCGGGGCGGTACCGCCAGCCGCACCACGTCGGCGAAGGTGCCGGCCTGCCGGTCGGCGACCGTGCGACACAGCTGGACCAGCTCGGTGGACAGCACCGGCTCGGGCGACACCACCCGCTCCAACCAGCCCAGCTGACCGTCGTGGCCCGAGGCCGCCAGCCGGGCCAGCAACACCCCGTCGACCAATCGGCCGGAGAACCGCACCCGCACCCGTACCCCGGGCCGCGCGTCGGCGTCGAGAGTGTCGGGAACCTGGTAGTCGAACGGGCGGTCCAGGTGCGCCAGCGGTACATCGACGGCCACCTGGGCCACCGCCAGCTCGGCGGCCGGCCGCCGCTCCCCCCGCCGAGCCTCCCGAGTCCTCACCCGGCACGGTCTATCAGACGGCACCGTCGAGCCTCCGCCGCCACCTTCGCCCTGCCGCCACCGTCGGTACCGCCGCTGTGGTCACGACGGATCGCGCCGATCTCGTCGCCGTGCACCCTGGCCTCGGAGACCGGATCGACGAGATCTGACTCCACGACCACGCGCCCGGCCTACGCGCCGGCAACCAACCTCAGCGCGTCGGCCCGGTCCACCGTCTCCCACGGCAGGTCGAGGTCGGTGCGGCCGAAGTGGCCGTACGCGGCGGTCGGAGCGTAGATCGGTCGGAGCAGGTCCATGTCGCGGATCAACGCCGCCGGGCGCAGGTCGAACACCTCGGTGATCGCGCCCTGGATCTTGCTCGGGTCGACGGTCTCGGTGCCGAAGGTCTCGACGAACAGCCCGACCGGGGCGGCCTTGCCGATGGCATAGGCGACCTGCACCTCCACCCGCTGGGCCAGCCCGGCCGCGACCACGTTCTTCGCCACCCACCGCATGGCGTAGGCGGCGGAGCGGTCGACCTTGGACGGATCCTTTCCGGAGAACGCCCCGCCGCCGTGCCGGGCCATCCCGCCGTAGGTGTCTACGATGATCTTGCGGCCGGTGAGTCCGGCGTCACCCATCGGACCGCCGATGACGAACCGTCCGGTCGGATTCACCAACAGTCGGGTGTCCGAGCAGTCCAGGCTCAGGCTCGCCAACTCGGGCTCGAGCACCTGGGCGCGGACGTCGCCGACCAGCTGGCCGTCCAGGTCGATCTCCTCCGCGTGTTGCGAGGAGACGACCACGGTGTCCAGCCGGACCGCCTGGTCTCCGGCGTACTCGATGGTGACCTGGGTCTTGCCGTCCGGGCGCAGATAGGCGAGCACGCCGGACTTGCGCACCTCGGTCAGCCGCCGGGCCAGCCGGTGGGCCAGCGCGATCGGCAGCGGCATCAGCTCCGGAGTGTCGGTGCAGGCGTAGCCGAACATCAGCCCCTGGTCGCCCGCGCCCTGCCGGGCGATCATGTCCTCTGTGGCTTCGACCCGGGCCTCGTAAGCGGTGTCCACCCCCTGGGCAATATCGGCGGACTGGGCGCCGATCGCGATGTTCACCCCACAGGACCGGCCGTCGAAGCCCTTGGCCGAGGAGTCGTAGCCGATCTCCACGATCCGGTCGCGGACCAGCCGGGTGATATCCGGTGTCGCGGCCGTGGTCACCTCGCCCGCCACGTGCACCTGCCCGGTGGTGACCATCGTCTCGACGGCCACCCGGCTGCGCGGATCGGCCGCCAGCATCGCGTCCAGGATCGAGTCGCTGATCGCGTCGCACATCTTGTCGGGGTGGCCCTCGGTCACCGACTCGCTGGTGAACAACCGCCGGCTGCCACTCGTCACGCCGTGCCCCTTTCGCTGATCATCAAGTGCGGAGCTTAGTTCACCGGGCCCCTGCGCACCTGTGACGTTCCACCGGCGTACAGCAAGCATCCAGCGTCGTTAGCACAACTAACCCTGCCCGTACCAGCCCCAAATGAACACGGACTGACACCCGGGCGTTACCTCCTGCGACCGGGGTCGTTGAACCGAGTGACCCTGCCGAGTCAGCGACCCGTTCCCGAGAGAGGCAACAGACATGCCCAACCTTCGACTTTCAGGCCGCAAGGCCGCTGTGGTGGGGCTGTGCGCCGCCGCCGCGACCACAGCCCTGGTAGCGGTGGCTGTGCCGGCGACCGCTGCGCCCAGCGAGCTCACCACCTGCACCGACACGGTACGCGTCCGCTCCCAGCCGAGCGCGTCCGCTCCCGTCATCGGCAGCTGCTCGGCCGGTGAGCGGGTGACCGTGGACGAGACCCGCAACGGTTTCGCCCACCTGGTCAACAAGCAGGGCTGGGCATCGGTCGACTTCGTCGACCTGAAGGACGTCCGCTCGTCGAACAGGGACGACGAAGACGACCGCTTCAGCAGCGACGAGGACGACGACTTCGACTCGCGCAACGACGACGAGTTCGACTCGCGCAACGACGACGACTTCGATGACGACAACAGCGACGACGGCCTCCTCGGCGGTCTGAACTAGGTCGCACCCGCCGGCGGCGACTTGACGGCACTCGTCACCACGGTGTGCGTGAACACGGTGAGCCCGGGCTCCGAACAGGGGCCCGGGCTCACCGGTGTCTGCTCAGGGCCGACCGCTCGCCGCCGACACTCATACCGCTCCGTACTCGCAGGCGCTTACCGGCCGGCGGCTCAGGGCAGGCGCGCGGCGACCTCGTCCCACACGCGCGAAGCCAGGAGGGCCTTCGACCCGTGCGGGAGCTCGGTCTCGGTGCCGTCGGCGGCCAGGATCCAGCCGGCGTTGTCCGGCTGCTCGAACGCCTTGCCTTCGCCGACCGCGTTGGCCACCAGCAGGTCGCACCCCTTGCGGCCCAGCTTCACCCGCGCGTGGTGCAGCACGCCGCCGGTGTCGTCGCCGGTCTCGGCGGCGAAACCGACCACCAGCTGACCGCCCGGACGCCGCCGCACGAGCTCCGCGAGAATGTCCGGGTTCAGGGTCAGGCTGACCGTCTGCGGACCACCCGAACCACCCTTCTTGATCTTGTGTTCGGCGAGCGTACCGGGGCGGAAGTCGGCGACGGCGGCGGCCATCACCACCACGTCGGCGCCGTCGGCCTCCGCCAGCACGGCCGACCGCAGTTGCTCGGCGGTACCCGCCCGGCACATCCGCACAGCGGCCGGCGCGGCCAGGTCGGCGGTGTGCGCGGAGACCAGCACCACCTCGGCGCCGCGCTGCGCGGCCACCCGGGCCACCGCGTAGCCCTGCCGGCCGGAAGACCGGTTGCCGAGGAAGCGCACCGGGTCGAGCGGCTCGCGGGTGCCCCCGGCGGACACCACGACCCGGCGGCCGACCAGGTCACGGGGCAGCGCGTCGGCCCGTTCCAGCAGCAACCGGGCCAGCTCGACGATCTCCGACGGCTCCGGTAGCCGCCCGGGGCCGGTGTCCGCGCCGGTCAGCCGCCCGGACGCGGGTTCGGCCACCACCACGCCCCGGGAGCGCAGCAACGCCACGTTGTCGCGGGTGGCCGGGTGCTCCCACATCTCGGTGTGCATGGCCGGGGCCAGCAGCACCGGGCAGCGCGCGGTGAGCAGGGTGGCGGTGAGCAGGTCGTCCGCCCGGCCGTGCGCCAGGCGGGCCATCAGGTCGGCGGTGGCCGGCGCGACCACGACGAGCTCGGCCTGCTGACCGAGCCGGACGTGCGGCACCTCCGGCACGTCGGCGAACACCCCGGCGTGCACGGGTTGCCCGGACAGCGCCTCGAAGGTGGCCGCGCCCACGAAGTTGAGCGCCGACTCGGTGGGCACCACCCGGACCCGATGGCCGGACTCGGTGAGCCGGCGCAGCACCTCGCAGGCCTTGTAGGCGGCGATGCCACCGGCGACCCCGAGCACCACCCGGGGCCCGGTGGCGGCACTCACGCCAGGCTCACTCGCCCTCGTTGTGTTCGAGCAGACCCTCGTGGATCTCCCGCATCGCGATGGACAGCGGCTTCTCCCTCGGGCCGGGCTCGACCAGCGGGCCGACGTACTCCAGCAGACCCTCGCCGAGCTGGGAGTAGTAGTCGTTGATCTGCCGGGCGCGCTTGGCGGCGAAGATCACCAGGGCATACTTCGAACTCGCCTTGTCCAGCAGATCGTCGATCGGTGGATTGGTGATGCCCTCGGGAGTGGTGATCGCCGTCGGGTCGGTCAGGGGAATGCTCACTCAGGAACTCCTGCTGGTTCTTCGGTCCGCCGCCGGCGCCCAGTCCGCTCCGCGCTCGCCGTCGCTCGCTCGGTGCTCCCCCGCTGGCGGCCCAGTGGCCTCGGTGGCGGCCTCGGGAGAAAGCCGACCACTGAGCAACTCTACCAACACGCCGACGACACGCTGCGGGTCGTCGTTCACCACGGTCACCTGGAACTCGGTGCGGGCGGCCAACTCGGTGCGCGCGGTGTCCAACCGGCGGCGCACATCGGCCGCCGAGTCGGTGCCGCGACCGGACAACCGGGTGACCAGTTCCTCCCAACTCGGTGGCGCCAGGAACACCAGCACCGCTTCGGCACGCGACGAGCGGATGGCACGGGCGCCGGCCAGGTCGACCTCGACCAGCACCGGGTCGCCGGCCGCGAGGTGCCGCTCGATCGGTCGCCACGGGGTGCCCGACCGGTGCAGCCCACCGTGGATCTCGGCCCACTCCAGCAGCTCACCGTCGGCGATCATCCGGTCGAACTCTGCGTCGTCGACGAAGTGGTAGTCCCGACCGTCGACCTCGCCCGGCCGAGGGCTGCGGGTGGTGGCCGAGACACTGAAGTACAGCCGAGGCATCACCGGGCGCAGCGCGCTGACGACGGTGGACTTGCCGACGCCGGAGGGGCCGGCCAAGACGATCAGCCGGCCCCTCCTGGCAGGGCTCACTCCGAGTCGAAGTCGGCGAGCAGCGCCTTGCGCTGCCGCTCACCGAGACCGCGCAGCCGTCGGCTCGGCGCGATCTCCAAACGCTCCATGATCTGCTGGGCGCGCACCTTGCCGACGCCGGGAAGTGCCTCGAGCAGGGCCGAGACCTTCATCTTGCCCAGGATCTCGTTCGAGTCCGACTGGGCCAGAACTTCCTTCAGGTTGGTACCGCCACGCTTGAGGCGGTCCTTGAGCTCGGCCCGAACCCGGCGAGCGGCCGCTGCCTTCTCCAACGCGGCGGCCCGCTGTTCGTCGGTGAGCTGGGGAAGGGCCACGATCTCCTCCGTCATGTCCATGCTGATCTGCACTTACGGTCCTGGCGAACGTACCCACCAGGCTTTCTGCGCGCGCACCGGGGGTACCCGAAACCGATCGTGGCTCTGCCCGCCGGACCAGGTCAGCGGCCCGGGGACCGCTCGGCGCGGACGTCGGGAGTCTCGGCGCTCGGATCAGCGTTGCGTGCTGGCCCGCACCGCCCGCAGACGTGCCCGCATCTGGTCCAACCGCGCCGCTGGGTCGCCATCCGGGCCCTCGGTCGTCTCGGACAGGTCGAGCGCGTCGTCGATCGCGGTCCGCAGCTGGTCACACTCCTCGGCCCGAGCGCCGAGCGTCGCGTGCAGCGTCCACAGGTCGACGAACACCGCCACCTTGGCGCGCAGCACCCAAGGGTCGAACGGCTTGGTGATGTAGTCCACCGCGCCCGCCTGGTAACCGCGGAACGCGAGGTGCGAGTCGGTGTCGACGGCGGTCAGGAACACGATCGGGATGTGCCGGGTGCGCTGCCGGCGCTTGATGTGGTCGGCCGTCTCGAATCCGTCCATCCCAGGCATCAGCGCGTCCAGCAGGATGACCGCGTAGTCCTCCACGAGCAGCCGTTTCAGCGCCTCGTCGCCGCTGGTCACCCCGACAACCTCCACCGGCAGGCCTTGCAGGATGGCCTCCAGTGCGAGCAGGTTCTCCGGCCGGTCGTCGACCGCCAGCACCCTGGGCATGCGGGAGCTCACGAAACCGCCTCTCCGGCGCCCGGCCGGGCCACCGCCCGCGACGACCCGGACGTGCGGTCCACCCAGGAGGCCATCACCGTCAGCAGCTGGTCCAGGTCGACCGGTTTGGTGATGTAGTCGCTGGCCCCGGCGGCAAGACTGGACTCCCGGTCGCCCGGCATCGCCTTCGCGGTCAGGAACACCACCGGCAGGTCGGCTCCGTGCGTCCGGCGGATCATCCGGGTGGTCTCGTTCCCGTCCAGGTCGGGCATCATCGCATCCATCAGCACCACGTCGATCTCCCGATGCTCGGCCAGCAGCTCGATGCCCCGTCCGCCATTGTCCGCGTAGAGCACCCGCATGCCGTGCAACTCCAGCGCGCTGGTCAGCGCGAACACGTTACGCACGTCGTCATCGATGATCAGCACGGTGACGCCGGCGAGGTCCGGACCCGGCCGTCCGGCGCCCGGCTCGCCCATCCCGACCAGCGCCGGTGGCCCGGATGCCGGGCGATCGACCGCCGGCGAAAACCGCTGGGTCGGCGGGCCGCTCAGCGCTGTGCCGGGCACCGTTCCCGGTAGCACGTCGGGTAGCAGCAGGGTGAAAGTCGAACCCACGCCCGGCTCGGAGGACACCGTGATCGCGCCACCCAACAGCCGGGCGAGTTCGCGGCTGATCGACAGCCCCAGCCCGGTACCGCCGAACTTCCGGCTGGTGGTGCCGTCCGCCTGCTCGAACGCCTCGAAGATCATGCTCAGCTTGGGCCCGGCAATGCCGATGCCGGTGTCGTGCACCGAGAAGCAGATGACCCGGTCGGCCTCGTCGAGACTGGGCACCCCGTGGTTGGTGCCGGGCTCGGCCGGCTCGATCGTCAGGCGTACCTCACCGCTGGTGGTGAACTTCACCGCGTTGGACAGCAGGTTGCGCAGGATCTGCTGCAGCCGCTGCGCGTCGGTGACGATCGTCGGGGCCAGGCCGTCGGCGAGCTCGACGCGCAGGGTGAGGCCCTTGTCCTCGGCCTGCGGCTCGAACGCCCGCAGCACGCAGCCGCGGACCGTGGCCAGGTCGGTGAGCTGCGGCTCCACATGCACCCGCCCGGCCTCGATCTTGGACAGATCGAGGATGTCGTCGATCAGCAGCAGCAGGTCCGCGCCCGCCTTGTGGATCGTGCTGGCGAACTCCCGCTGCTTGTCGGACAGGTTGCGTTCCTCGTTCTCGGCCAGCAGTCGGGACAGCAGCAGCAGCGAGTTCAGCGGGGTGCGTAGCTCGTGGCTCATGTTCGCCAGGAACTCAGACTTGTAGCGGCTCGCCTGAGCGAGCTGTTGGGCCTTCTCCTCGACGCCCCGGCGGGCCGCGTCGATCTCCATGTTCTTGATCTCGATGTTGCGGTTCTGCGCGGACAGCAGCTCGGCCTTGTCCTCCAGTTCCGCGTTGGTGCGCTGCAGTTCGGCCGACTGTTCCTGCAGTTCCAGTGCCAGCCCCTGGGACTGGGTGAGCAGCACCTCGGTGCGGCGGTTGGCCTGGATGGTGGTGATGGTGATCCCGATCGCGCCGACCAGGCGCTCCAGGAACGTCAGGTGCAGATCGGAGAACGGCGCCACCGAGCCGAGCTCGACGACCCCCAGCGCCTCCCCCTCGAACAGGACCGGCAGCACCACCACCGCGGCGGGGACGATGGCCCCGACCGCGGCGTGCACCGTGCGGTAGTCGCCGGCGATGTCGCGCACCAGCACCGGCTGCTTGGCCAGCGCCGCCTGCCCGACCAGGCCCTCCCCCGGGCGGAACGACCGTGCCGCCGTCGCCGTGTCCAGCGCGTAGCCACCGCGCAGTACGAGGACCGGCGCGTCGCGCGAGTCGGGCTCACCGGACGGCGGCTCCGCGAGGTAGAAGGCGCCGATCTGCGCATTGACCAGCGGCGCCACCTCGTTCATGATCATTTGACAGACCTCGCCGAGGTCGCGCTGACCCTGCAACAGGCCGGCGATCCGGGCCAGGTTCGACTCCAGCCAGCCCTGCGCGGCGTTCTCGTCGGTGGTCTTGCGCAGCGCGAAGATCATCTGGTTGATGTTGTCCTTGAGCTCGGCGACCTCACCGAGCGCGGCGACCTGGATCTCCCGGGTGAGGTCACCGCTGGCCACCGCCGTGGACACCGCCGCGATGGCCCGCAGCTGGGTGGTCAGGGTGAACGCCAGCTGGTTGACGTTCTCGGTGAGGTCCCGCCAGGTGCCGGCGACACCCTTCACCTCGGCCTGGCCACCGAGCTTGCCCTCGGTACCCACCTCGCGGGCCACCCGGGTCACCTCGTCGGCGAAACTGGACAGCTGATCGACCATGGTGTTCACCGTGGACTTCAGCTCCAGGATCTCCCCCCGGGCGTCCACAGTGATCTTCTGCGACAGGTCACCCCGGGCCACCGCCGTGGTCACCTGCGCGATGTTGCGCACCTGGCCGGTGAGGTTCGACGCCATGTAGTTGACGTTGTCGGTGAGGTCTCGCCAGGTGCCGGCGACACCCTTCACCTGCGCCTGACCGCCGAGCTTGCCCTCGGTACCCACCTCGCGGGCCACCCGGGTCACCTCGTCGGCGAAACTGGACAGCTGGTCCACCATGGTGTTCACCGTGGACTTCAGCTCCAGGATCTCCCCCCGGGCGTCCACGGTGATCTTCTGCGACAGGTCACCCCGGGCCACCGCCGTGGTCACCTGCGCGATGTTGCGCACCTGCGCGGTGAGGTTGCCGGCCAGCTGGT
>JBQTKB010000117.1:0-69874 GCA_052386505.1 Pseudonocardia sp. | reverse complement strand
CCCCCACCAACCAGAAGGCTAGGTCAGAGGCCCTCGCGCGGAGCTCCGGGCCCGACCTTCAGGGTTCCGGGATCAGCGATCACGGATCTCCCCCAAACGAGTACGGTCACGTCATGAGCACACCGCTGTGCCGGGATCTGGGCGTGGAGCTGCCGATCTGGAACGCGGGAATGGGCGGCGGCATCGCCGGTCCCGAGCTGGCGGCGGCGGTGTCCGGAGCGGGCGGTCTCGGCATGCTGGGCATGGGCGGGCTACCGGAGCCGGTGATCCGTGCCGAGATCGCCCGCACCCGCGCGCTCACCGAGCGCCCGTTCGGCGTCAACATCATCCTCCCGATGGTCGAGGACGTCGGCCAGGTTCTCTGCTGCGTGGATGAGGGAGTGCCGGTGCTGGTGCTCTTCTGGGGCGATCCGGCGCCCTACCTCGATCGCGCGCACGGGGCCGGCACCCGGGTGGTGTCCCAGGTCGGCTCGGTAGATGAGGCGCGCGCGGTGGCCGACGCCGGCGTGGACGCCGTGATGATCCAGGGCGTCGAGGCGGGCGGCCACGTCCGGTCCACCACCTCGCTTTCGGTATTGCTCCCGGCGGTGGTAGACGCGGTTCCCGGGCTCCCGGTGATCGCCGCCGGCGGCGTCGCCGACGCCCGTGGGGTGGCCGCCGCACTGGCGTTGGGCGCGCAGGCGGTGTCACTGGGCACCCGGTTCCTGTGCAGTGTGGAGTCGGCCGCCGCGTACAAGGACCGGGTGGTCGCTGCCCACGCTGAGGACACCTACTTGACAACCCTGTTCGATATCGGCTGGCCGGACGCGGCGCATCGGGTACTGCGCAACACCGCCGTGGCCGAGTGGGAGGCCGCCGGGTCGCCGGCGAGCGGGCAGCGACCGGGGGAAGGCGAGGTGATCGGCACGATGCCGGTCGGCGGGCAGCAGACCGAACTGCCGGCGTACGTGGTGCTCCCGCCGCTCACCGGATTCGTCGGAGACCTGGAGAGGGCCGCGCTGTACTGCGGGGAGAGCTGCGCGCTGGTCCACGACATCCGGCCGGCCGCCGACATCGTCCGGGAGCTGGCCGCGGGTGCGGTGGCGACGGAAGACACGGCATAAGCGGTCGACGGTCCCTTGCCGAGCTTAAACGTGGTAAGAGGCACTCCCACCTGCGCTTGCTACAGCTAGCGGGCCCGACTACCGTCGAATCTGCCAGTGAACGAGAGCTGGTCGGGCCCGGATGATCCCCGGCTCGACCGCGACCAGTAAGGCAACGCTGTCGCGGAACCACCGACACCCAGAGGTGATCAGCATGGCTATTGCACTGCCGACCTCCGCGGACGTTCGCAAGGCGCGTTCCGAGGCCAACAAGTTCGTGTCGAGCCAGTACGACTTCGTGCGCACGCCGGTGCTGGCGTGGATCGGGGCGAACGATCTCGCGCTGACCAAGCTGCGCGAGCTTCCCGCACGGCTGTCCCGTGAGGACCTGCGCAGGCGCGCCGACGACGCCGCCGAGCAGGCCCGCGAGATCTATGAAGAGTGGGCCAGGCGCGGCGAGGTGACCGTCGACCGGATCAGGTCCCAGCCGAACGTCGACCGAGCCCTGCGCAACGCGAAGGACGCCAACAAGCGGGTCGAGAAGCAGGTCGACACCTTCGTCGATCAGGCCCACGACGTCGGCGAGGACATCCTCGGCCGGGTGAGCGTGCAGACCCGCTCGATCGGTGAGAAGACCGCCCGCCGGACGCAGAAAGTTGCCCGGAGGGCCGCGACGAACGTGAGCAAGGCCAGTGACGACTTTGCCGGAGAGATCCGGGAAGCCGGCGACGACGCCGCGCACGAGGCCCGCAGCATGAGCCGCAAGGCCGCCAACCGGACCGCGCCGGCCAAGCCCCGCGCGAGCAACACCAAGTAGGCAGTTGAACGCCCGATCGAGGAGCCCCGGAGCCACGCTCCGGGGCTCCTCACCGTCTACCCCCCGACCCCTCGCTGCTCCACGCATCGCTCTCGCCACGATGTCATGAACTTCGGAGTCATGAACGTCGGACCCAGTCGCGTTGACCTTCCGAGCCAGTGGGTACCCGATCCCATGGGCATCAGGGACGAGGCGAAGAACGCGGCGGCCGCACTCAAGGGCGAGGCCAAGCAGGCCGGTGGCAAGCTGACCGGGAACGACGAGCTGGCCGCCGAGGGGCTCGCCGAGCGGGGGATCGCGCAGGCGAACCAGGCCGAGGAAGTGGCCCGGCGCGAGGGCGAGGGCGAGGAGGGCGAGGCTCCTGAGGAGCCGCCGTCGATGATGCACAACGTGCCGGGGTCCGAAGGGCGCTGAACCCGCCGATCCCCTCGACCGGCGCTCACCGGCGACTCGCCGCGCACATCCGGTCGAGGATCCGGGCCAGCAGCTCGGCGGAGGTGGCGAAGTTCAGCCGGACGTGGCCGTCGCCGCCCGGGCCGAAGTCGGACCCCGAACTCAGTTCGACCCGGCCCCGGGCCCGAAACGCCGCCGCCGGGTCGGTGCCCAGACCCAAGGCGCGGCAGTCGATCCAGGCCAGGTAGCCGGCCTGCGGCGGGTGGTGGCGCGCGGCGGGCAACCGTCGCCCCAGGGCGTCGGCCAGCTGCAGGCGCCGGGCACCCAGGTGCGCCAGCACGTCGGTCAGCCACCGGTCGCCGTCGCGCCAGGCGGCCAGGGTCGCGGCCACTCCGAACAGGTTCGGCACACCGTGCAGGTTGACCGGCTGGGCGTCCCACCCGGCTAGCATCCGGTCCGGCCCGATGTGCGCCACCGCGCAGCGCACCCCGGCGAGGTTGAACGCCTTGGTGGCCGAGGTGAGGGTGACCGTGCGCGCGGCGGAGTCGGCGTCCAGCGAGGCGAACGGGATGTGCCGGTGCGGGGGGTGCGCCAGGTCTGCGTGCACCTCGTCGGCGATCACCAGCAGGTCGTGCCGGCGGGCGAGCTCGGCCAGCCCGCCCAGCTCGGCCCGGGTGAACACCCGCCCGGTCGGGTTCTGCGGGTTGACCAGCAGCAACGTCCGGCATCCGGAGTCGCGCAGGTCGGCGTCCAACCGGTCGAGGTCGAAGCTCCAGCCGGCGCCGTCGTCGAGCATCGGGATCGGCAGCAGCCGGCGGCCGAACCCGGTCAGCGCGTCGATGAACGGCGGGTAACACGGGGTGTGCACCGCGACGAGACCGTCCCCGGTCCGCGCATCTGCGCCGCCGGCCCCGGCCTCAGCGCCGCCGGCCACGCCGGCCACGCCGGCCACGCCGGCCAGGCGCAGGGTCAGCTGCAGACCGCCGATGATGTCGTCGACCTCGCGGACCCGGGCGGGATCGGGCGACCAGCCGAACCGCGTGCGCATCCGGTCGGCGAACGCCTCGCGCAGCGGCGTGCCGTCCCGCCAGGGCGGGTAGCCCAGATCGGCGCCCTCGACCAGGGCATGCAGCGCGCGACGCACCGGTGGCGGGGCCGGGAAGTCCATGTCCGCCACCCACGCCGGCAGCACGTCGTCCTCGACCGCGCTCCACTTCTTGCCGGGGCGCTCGCGGAGCCACTCCAGGTCCAGGCCGTCGAACCCGCTCATGCCGGCAAACCCCTACCCGGCCGCGCACCGTGGCCGTCGCGTACGCCGCTCATCCGCGCAGGAACCCGGCCAGCGCCGCCGCGGTCTCGCCCGGCGCCTCCTCGGCGAGGAAGTGCCCGCCGTCCAGGGCTTTGCCGGACACGTCGTCGGCGTAGTCCCGCCACACCGCGAGCGGGTCGTACTGGCGGGCGATGAACCCGCGCGAGCCCCACAGCGCGAGCAGCGGGCAGCGGACCCGGTGGCCCTCGGCGTAGGACGCGTCGTCGTGCGCGAGGTCGATGGTCGCGGCAGCCCGGTAGTCCTCGCAGGTGGCGTGGATCGTCGCCGGGTCGGCGAAGCAGCGCAGGTACTCGGCCAGCGCGTCGGGCTCGAAGGCGAACCCCGGCCCGGCCCACCTCGCGATCTTGGCCCGCAGGTAGTGCTCCGGGTCGGCGCCGATCATCCGCTCGGGCAGGTCGGGTGGCTGGGCCAGGAAGAACCAGTGCTCGTAGGCCAGCCCGAACGCCTGGTCGGCGGTGGCGAACATGTGCCTGGTCGGCACGATGTCCAGCACCGCGACCCGGGTGACCGCGTCCGGGTGGTCCAGGCACATCCGGTGCGCCACCCGCGCGCCCCGGTCGTGCCCGACCACGGCGAAACGCTCGAACCCGAGCCCGCGCATCACCGCGACCTGGTCGGCGGCCATCGCCCGCTTGCTGTACCGGGTGTGCTCCGGGTCGCCGGGCGGTTTCGACGAGTCGCCGTATCCGCGCAGGTCGGCGACCACCACGGTGTGCTCCCCGGCCAGGGACGGCGCCACGAAGTGCCACATCACGTGGGTCTGCGGGTAGCCATGCAGCAGCAGCACCGGCGGCCCCTCGCCGCCCACCACGGCGTGTACCCGGACGCCGTCAGCGTCACCGACCTCGACGTCGCGTTGCTGGAAACCCTCGAACATCCCCGGATCGTCCCAGGGGAGAGCGCGCTCCGCGATCTCACCCGCACGCCATCTGCGTGTGCACCATGTGTGTATGGCGAGGGTGAACATCTACCTGCCGGACGAGTTGGCCGAGAGCGCCCGGGCCGCCGGGTTGAACATCTCGGCACTCGCTCAGGCCGCGATCACCGCCGAGCTGAGCCAGAACGCCACCGACGCCTGGCTGGCCGAGCTGCCGACGCAGCGCCGGGTGTCACACGACCAGGCGATGGCCGCGCTGGACGCCGCCCGTACCGAGCGCGAAGGCCTGGATGACCCGCCCGGCTGAGGTGGTCGTACCGGACGCCTCGGTGCTGGTGGATCTGCTGGCCGGAACCGAACGGGCGCAGCCGGCGCGCCGGCGTCTGCGCGGCACCGTGATGCACGCGCCGGCTCACCTGGACGCCGAGGTGCTGTCCGCGCTCGGCCGGCTGCACCGGGCAGGCGGTCTGACCGCATCGGACATCGATCTCAGCCTGGCCCGGCTCGTGGCGATGCCGGTGATCCGGCATCCGGTAGCCGAGCTGGTCCTCGGTTCGTGGGCCCGCCGCGACCAACTCCGGCTGGTCGACGCGGTGTACGTCGAGCTGGCCACCAGGCTCGACGCGCCGCTGCTCACCTCGGACCCGCGCCTCGCCCGCGCCTGCCCCCGGGCCGAGGCGATCCGCGACTGACAGCGACGACCGCTTTCCACCCGGCTGCGGTCGGTTGACGACGTCCCGAAGTACGACCCTTTCACCCACATCAGTTCCCGAAGTGGTCAGACTTGCGATTTCAGTTGAGTTGAGCCATCGCTGCCGGCGAGCAGCCTGCGCTGCGCGTCGAGGTGCGTGACCAGGTCGGTGAGCCAGCCGTGCGATCGCGGAACCGTCCACCAGGACGGCCCCCTCCGCGACGCTCTGGCCCGCCGGACCGGAATGCACCCGGGCCGCCGACACGATGAATTCGCACGTTGGAGACCCTATTCGGGAGCCCGGCGCCGCCTGATCAGCTCAACCGGGTACGTCGCGATCGCAATGACGAGCGAGGCGATGCTCGGCCTGCCCGCATACGTCGTGCAGGAGCTGGTACTCGTCCCGGAGCACCGGGGTCGGGGCTACGGCTCGCTCCTGACCACGCTGGTCGCCCGGGCGCTGCCCGACGAGCGGCCCGTGCTGCTCGGGACCATCCACGCCGAGAACCGCGGCGCCCTACGAGCCGCGGCCGCCGCGGGCCGCATCGACGTCGGCGGTTGGCTGCGGTTTCGCTCAACAGAGCTTCCTGGGACGGGAACAATTTTGGCGCCCACTCCGTTGGGACGGACAGCAAGTTGAGCGGACTCGACTCAAGCAGGCCAGAGTCGGTACGCTGAAACTTGAGCGGTACACACTCAAGCAGCTGGAGGGCAACCACCATGGCTCGTGCGGTCGGGATCGACCTCGGGACCACCAACTCCGTCGTCTCCGTCCTCGAGGGTGGCGAAGCGACGGTCATCGCGAACTCCGAGGGTTCGCGCACCACCCCGTCCGTGGTCGCGTTCGCGCGCAACGGCGAGGTGCTCACCGGACAGTCGGCCAAGAACCAGGCGGTCACCAACGTCGACCGGACGATCCGCTCGGTCAAGCGGCACATGGGCACCGACTGGTCCACCCCGGACATCGACGGCAAGAAGTACTCCGCGCAGGAGATCAGCGCCCGGGTGCTGCAGAAGCTCAAGCGCGACGCGGAGGCCTACCTGGGCGAGGAGATCGTCGACGCGGTGATCACCGTGCCGGCGTACTTCGAGGACGCCCAGCGCCAGGCCACCAAGGAGGCCGGCACGATCGCCGGGCTCAACGTGCTGCGGATCGTGAACGAGCCGACCGCCGCCGCGCTGGCCTACGGCCTGGACAAGGGCGAGAAGGAGCAGACCATCCTGGTCTTCGACCTCGGCGGTGGCACGTTCGACGTGTCCCTGCTGGAGATCGGCGAGGGCGTGGTCGAGGTCAAGGCCACCAACGGGGACAACCACCTCGGTGGAGACGACTGGGACGAGCGGGTCATCACCTGGCTGGTGGACAAGTTCAAGTCCAGCCAGGGCATCGACCTGACCAAGGACAAGATGGCCCTGCAGCGGCTGCGTGAGGCTTCGGAGAAGGCCAAGATCGAGCTGTCCAGCCAGAACACCGCGACGATCAACCTGCCCTACATCACCGTCGACGCGGACAAGAACCCGCTGTTCCTGGACGAGACGCTGTCCCGGGCGGAGTTCCAGCGGATCACGGCCGACCTACTGGACCGCACCCGCGCGCCGTTCAACCAGGTGATCAAGGACGCGGGCATCTCGGTCGGGCAGATCGACCACGTGGTGCTGGTCGGCGGATCCACCCGGATGCCGGCGGTCACCGAGCTGGTCAAGGAGCTCACCGGCGGCAAGGAGCCCAACAAGGGCGTCAACCCGGACGAAGTTGTGGCAGTCGGCGCGGCTCTGCAGGCGGGTGTGCTGCGCGGCGAGGTCAAGGACGTGCTGCTGCTCGACGTCACCCCGTTGTCCCTGGGCATCGAGACCAAGGGTGGCGTGATGACCAAGCTCATCGAGCGCAACACCACCATCCCCACCAAGCGCAGCGAGATCTTCACCACCGCGGACGACAACCAGCCGTCGGTGCAGATCCAGGTGTTCCAGGGTGAGCGGGACATCGCGGCCTACAACAAGAAGCTCGGCATGTTCGAGCTGACCGGGCTGCCGCCGGCGCCGCGTGGCGTGCCGCAGATCGAGGTCTCCTTCGACATCGACGCCAACGGCATCGTGAACGTCTCGGCCAAGGATCTGGGCACCGGCAAGAGCCAGGCGATGACGATCACCGGCGGCTCCGCCCTGTCCAAGGACGAGATCGACCGGATGATGCGCGAGGCCGAGCAGCACGCCGAGGAAGACAAGAAGCGTCGCGAGGAGGCCGAGGTCCGCAACCAGGCCGAGTCGCTGGTCTACCAGACGGAGAAGTTCCTCGCCGACAACGACGAGAAGCTGCCGGCGGACGCGAAGGCGGAGGTCAAGACCGCGCTCGACGAGCTGACCGAGGCGCTCAAGGGCACGGACAACAACGCGGTGAAGTCCGCGATGGAGAAGCTGGCCACCGAGTCGCAGAAACTGGGCTCCGCGCTCTACGCCCAGCAGGGCTCTGCTGGTCCTGAGGGCGCGGCCGGCGGTGCGGCGGGCGGTCCGGGTGACGCCCCGGGCGCCCAGTCCCAGTCCGACGACGTGGTCGATGCCGAGATCGTCGATGAGCCGAACGAGGGCGACAAGAAGTGAATGACCGACGCGACTCAGCCGAGGAGCCGGAGCGCGTCGTGGTGCGGGACCGGCGACGGATCGATCCGGAGACCGGCCAGGTCCGGACCCCGGTGGGCGACGCGGCCGGTGCCGCGCCCGCCGGGGCCGACCCGGCGAACGCGAAGCCCGGGACAGGAGTTGAGTACAGCACCGTGGATGCCGAGTTTTCCGAGGTCACGGCCGACCCGGCGGAGCAGAAGCTGGCGGAGTTGTCGGCACAGCTCGACGAGCGCACGGCCGACCTGCAACGGGTCACCGCCGAGTACGCCAACTACCGGCGCCGGGTCGACCGGGACCGGGAGACGGTGGGGTTGAACACCCGCGCGCAGGTCGCCGGGCAGCTGCTGACCGTGCTCGACGACATCGACCGGGCGGCCGCGCACGGCGACCTGACCGGGGCGTTCAAGGCGGTGGCCGACAAGCTGGTGGCCGCGGTGAAGAGCATCGGGCTGGAACCCTTCGGCTCCACCGGCGAGCCGTTCGACCCGGCGGTGCACGAGGCGGTGGCCCACGACACCTCGACCGAGGTGGACTTCCCGACCGTCAGCCTGGTGATGCGCCAGGGCTACAAGATCGGCGACCGCGTGCTGCGCCCGGCGATGGTCTCGGTGACCGACCGCGACCCGGCCGCGTCGGCTCCGGATCTGGCCGACGCACCCGAGATCGACGACGTGTCGGACAACTGAGCAGCCAGCGGAGAGGAGGCGCCCGGTGACCGAGCGGGAATGGATCGAGAAGGACTTCTACGCCGAGCTGGGCGTCTCCTCGACGGCCGGCGCGGACGAGATCAAGAAGGCGTACCGCAAGCTGGCGCGCGACCTGCACCCGGACAAGAACCCCGGCGACGCGAAGTCGGAGGCCCGGTTCAAGGCGGTCGGCGAGGCCTACAGCGTGCTGTCCAACACCGAGAAGCGCCGCCAGTACGACGAGACCCGGGCGCTGTTCCGCTCCGGGGCCCGGGCCGGCGGCGGTGGTTTCGGGGGTGGCTTCGGCGGTGGCTTCGGCGCCGGACCGGGGCCGGGGCCGGGGACAGGCTTCGGCGACTCGGGGAACCTGAACTTCGAGGACCTGCTCAACCAGTCCGCTGGTGGGCGCGGCGGTGGCGGGCTCGGTGACCTGTTCGGCGGGTTGTTCGGCGGCGGTGCCCGGGGGGCGGGCGGGCGCTCGTCCACCCAGTCCCGGCGCGGGGCGGACGTGGAGAGCGAGATCCGGCTGGAGTTCGCCGACGCGGTGCGCGGCGCCACCGTCGCGCTGCGGCTGACCAGCCCGGCCCGCTGCGAGCGCTGCGCGGGCACCGGCTCGCGTCCGGGCACCACCCCGCGCAGCTGCCCCACCTGCGCCGGAGCCGGCCTGGTGACCAACAACCAGGGCGCGTTCGCCTTCTCCGAACCGTGCCGCGACTGCCGGGGCACCGGTCGGATCATCGACGACCCGTGCCCGGACTGCGCCGGCGAAGGCGTCAGCCCGCGCACGCGCACGCTGAACACCCGGATCCCGGCCGGGGTCACCGACGGCCAAAAGATCCGGATCAGGGGTCAGGGCGAGCCCGGCCGAGGCGGCGCGCCGGCCGGTGACCTGTTCGTGGTGGTCCGGGTCGGCGCCGATCGCCGGTTCGGCCGCTCCGAGCGCAACCCCGACGACCTGACGTTGAAGGTGCCGGTGACCTATCCGGAACTGGCCCTGGGCACCACCCTCACCGTGCCCACCCTGGACGGGCGGGTGTCGCTGAAGGTGCCGGCCGGCACCGCGAGTGGGCGGACCTTCCGGGTGCGCGGGCGGGGCGTGCGCAAGGCCACCGGCGACCCGGGCGACCTGCTGGTCACCGTGGAGGTCGCGGTGCCGACCGCGCTGGACGACGAGGCGGCCGAGGCGTTGCGCTCGTATGCTGAGCACACCAGGTCGTTCGATCCGAGGGCGGGGCTGTGATGGGCATGCGCGAGCCGGGCCCCGGGCTGCCGCCCGGCGCCGACGTGGACACACCGGTGTTCGTGATCTCGGTGGCCGCCGAGCTGGCCGGACTGCACGCCCAGACGCTGCGCGGCTACGACCGGCTCGGGCTGGTCAGCCCCGGGCGTTCGGCCGGTGGCGGGCGTCGGTACTCCGCGCGCGACATCGCCCTGCTGCGCGAGGTGCAGCGGCTGAGCCAGGACGAGGGCGTCAACCTGGCCGGGGTGAAGCGGATCATCGAGCTGGAACGCACCGTGGACGAGCTGCGGTCCGAGCTGTCCGCCGCGCTCGACGAGCTGGCCGCCACCCGGGTCGCCGTCGAGCAGGCCGCCGCCGCCGTGCACGCCTCCTACCGCCGCGACCTGGTGCCGGTGCGCCGGGAAACCGCGATCACCGTGTGGCGGCCCACGCCGCCGCGCTGAGCCGCCGCCTGATCGCCCAGGTGGCGCGGGCGGCCTTGCCCCGGCGTGACCACCTCGGCATACACCCCGACGCAGGGGAACCCACCTCGGCGAACGCACGCCGGCCGGTGCACCTCCACCTGGCTGTCGAGGCGGCCGGCAGCGTGCGCCGGTTCTCGGCGTGGGCCGTGCGAGAGGCACCGTCTCGCTGTCCGGCAGCGCCTGAGTGTCCAGCATGTTGCGACAAGGCCGTCGACGGACCGGGGTGCCGGCTGCTCGACATGGTCGGGATCGTCCTGAGTAGCGGCAACGGCACGCTGGTCAAGGAGCTGCTCCGACGGAGTGAGGGCCGAGCGCGGCCCGGCCCAGCGGGACGGTGCTAGTAGCTCTCTGTGATCATCGAGATCCGGCCCTCCGAGTCTTCAGAACTGGTTCACACAATCAGAGCAGTAACCTTCCTTGCGAGCGCCCTCGATATTGGACGCAGAGTGACAACGAAGCGAGCACATCACTCGATTCAGGAGCAGCAACGCTGCAACACACCACTCCCCACCTGAAGTAATCCCCCGCCCATGTCACTGTGCGTCACCATGCTCCCAGAGAGGCAGGCATCACCAATGCTGAAGATCATGCGGGTCGTCGTCCCGGTCGCGGCTGTCGCGGCGTTCACTCTGTTCACCGCCCAGCCGGCTTTCGCGGCCGGCGCGGACACCGACACGACCTTCACCATCACCGGCGGTGCCCTCACGGTCAGCGCACCGACGGCCGCGGACCTGGGCACCCAGACGGCCGGCATCACCGCGCTGCAGGTCACCGGATCCCTGGGGGCGGTCACGGTCAACGATGCGCGCGGTGCAATCACCGGCTGGACCGCCTCGGCCCATTCGACCGACTTCGTCAGCAGCCCGAGCGCCTCCGTGGCGGCCTCGGCGATCAACTACACCCCCCCGCCGGCGATCTTCACCGGGATCGTGGTGGTGGTCCCGACGCCCGCGATCGGTCTCGACACCCCGAAGACGGTGCAGACCGCCACAGCCACCGGCGTCAACACCGCGAGTTGGAACCCGCTGATCACGGTCCTGCTCCCGGCCGGCGCCCAGGCCGGTACCTACAAGGCGACGCTGACCCACTCGGTCCTCTGAGCAGCGAACAGCGAGAGAAGCATCGTGCGTAGCCTCGTGCTCGCGTCGGCGCTGGTGGTCGCGGCGGGTGCCGCGACCACCGGCACTGCCGCCGCTTCCGCCATCCCCTCCGTCCGCTCCGCCCCGGTCACTCACCCGGCGAGCGCGGCGCCGAACCCCGGCGGGATCGGTCTGCGCCTGATGGACGTGCCCACCGCCGCGGCCGAGGACCCCCGCGCCCGGCTGTACATCGTCGACCACTTGGCGCCCGGAACGGTGATCAACCGCCGGGTCGAGGTGTCCAACACGACGAAGGCTCCGGTGCGGGTCTCGATGTACTCGGCCGCTGCCGACATCAAGGACGGATCGTTCACCGGCGCCGCCGGCCGCACCCCGAACGAGCTCTCCACGTGGACGACGCTGAGCCAGGGCACCGTCAACCTCGCCCCCGGGGCCAAGGCCCCCAACACGGTGACCATCGCGGTGCCGGCGGACGCGGCGCCCGGTGAGCAGTACGCGGTGGTCTGGGCCGAGATCGGCTCGTCCGGCGAAGGGGTGAACCTGGTCAACCGGGTCGGCCTGCGGTTGTACGTCTCGGTGGGCGAGGGAAACGCTCCGGCCGCCAGTTTCGACATCGAGTCCGTCACCGCGACCAGGGACGCCGAAGGCCACCCGGTGGTGACTGCCGAGGTTCGCAACGACGGCGGCCGCGCCCTCGACATGTCCGGGACGTTGACCCTTTCCGACGGGCCGGGGTCGATGAGCGCGGGACCCTTCCCGGCGCGACTCGGCAGCACGCTGGCGCCCGGTCAGTCCACGGCGGTGACGATCCCGCTCGACCGGCAACTGCCGGCCGGGCCGTGGACGGCGGCATTGGCGCTACTCAGCGGCCAGCTCGAGAAGAGCGCCCGGGCGAGCATCGAGTTTCCGTCCGGTCCGGGCTCCAGCTTCACGACACGCCTTCGGGAGCACCCGGAGATCTGGTTCGCCCTCCTGGTGCTGCTCGTGCTGACGATTACAGCCGGGTACATCCTGCGCCGCCGCCGGATCCGCATCCAGCGGAGTGAACCGTGACGACCAGCCAAAAGCAGACCCGCCGCCAGGCATGGCCGCTGCGGCCAGCCGTACTGCTCGTCGCGGTGCTGGCCTCGATCGTGCTGACCCCGGCCACCGCTGGGGCCAGCACGACCCTGGCCTCGACGTCGGACCCCGCGGTCTCCGCCGCCTCGACGTCCACCGAGTCTGGGGACTCGGAGCCTGAGGACTGAAATCCGGGGACTCGGAATCCGGGGACTCGGAATCCGGGGACTCGGAATCGGCCGATCCCGTGGACCCTCCGCCTGGTCAGCCCGGACCCTCCCGCTCCACCACTCCGGCGCCCCCGGCCGAGACCGTCCAGGCCGCTGTCCCGGCCGCCCCGGCCTCTTCCGTGCCCGCTCCGGTCGTCAGCCGGTGGAGGGTGACCGTCGAGCCCGGCGAACAGACCGTGCCGGAAGGAGAGGCGGCGGACTTCACCGTGACGTACCGGCCGGGGTCCGAGACAAACCCTGGGCCCACGTCGACCCCGGAGTCCGGGGCGGGCGCACCGGTGACCATCCGCTGGCAGTCCGCGCCGGGTCCGGACGGACCCTGGACCGACCTCGACGAATCCGGCACCGACCTGCACACGACGGCTGCCCCCGGCATGGACGGCACGCTGATCCGCGCCGAGGTGTCGAGCAACGGCGAGTCCTCGAGCTCCACGCCGGCTGTGCTGCACGTGACACCCGCCCCGGCACCCGTACCGACGATCGCAACCGCGAGCCCGCCCGCGAGCTGCGCCTCGACGGAGTCAGCCACGGGATCGGCGGACGCCGGCAGCCAACCGGGCCGAGCGGGTGGGTCAGCGGCGGACCGGCCCGCAGGCGAGGCCTGTCCGGCGCCACCCGGCACCGCCACGCCGGCGCCGGCACCGGCCGCGCCGTACTACGGCACGGTCGCGGATCCGGTCATCGAGCTGGGCCGCCAACAGACCGCCGTCGGCCACAACTTCGTCCCCGGATCCCTGGTGAAGGTCACCCTGGACGGAGTCGACCTCGGAACCTCCCAGGCCGCGCCGGACGGGACCGTCACCACCCGCTTCGACACCAGCAGCCTGCTGGCCGGATCTCACACCGTGGTGTGGACGCCCATGACTCCCTGACCTGAAGTGAGGCCATCCCGGTTCCGCGAAGCCGCCATCACGCTCTGGCGTCCCCCGCCGCCGCAGCGCTGACCCCTCCGCTCGACCGGGGCCGCACAGCTCGTCCAGTTCGACCGCTCAGCACGCCGCGCTGGGCCCGGCCGGCGTCACCCGATCGGCTCCGGCAGCGCGATGACCGCCTTCTCCAGGTCGATCAACGCGGTCTCCAGATGGATCAACAACCGCTGCAGGTGCGGCAGCCGCCGCCGGCACCCGGTCAGCCCGATCGCGATCTCGTCCCGGTAGGACACCAGGGTGATGTTCAGCGCCTGGCCCTCCAGCACGACCGACACCGGGTAGAACGCGTCGACCTCGCAGCCGCTGTAGTAGAGCGAGCGCTTGGCCAGCGGCACGTTCGAGATGACGAGGTTGAACGGCGGGCGGGGCGTCATCGGCAGGCCGGGCACCGAGTTCAACAGGGCGCCGCTCATGGTGGCGCCGCTGACCACGGTGGCGGCGAACGGATCGAGATCGGTCATCAGCGACTTGTTGCGGCGCATCTCGACGTGGATACGGCGCAACCGCTCCAACGGGTCGTCGAGGTCGGTGCCCAGGTTGGCCAGCACCGCACCGAAGGCGTTGCCCTCCTTGGGCGCCGCGCCACCGTCGGTGCCGATCAGCGACACCGGGGCCATCGCCACCAGGCCGGCGGAGGGCAGTTCGCCGAGCTCGGCCAGGTAGCTGCGCAGCGCGCCGCCGCACATGGCCATGCCGACGTCGTTGATCGTCGAGCCGGTCTTCTTGGCCACTACCTTGAGCCGAGATACCGGCCAGGCGTCGCCGGCGAAGCGCCGGGCCGAGCCCACGGATCCGTTGAGCACCGAGTTGGGCGCGGTGAACGGCAGGGTGGCGGCGCGGCTGCGCAGGGTCTCCAGACTGGCCTCGGAGAGGGTCTTCACCGACCCGGCCAGCGAGCCGCCCATCGACCCCACCGACTCGACCACCTCACGTGCGCGCTGCAGCACCGACGGGGTCGGGTCGGCCGGCCGCGGCGGCTTGTCACGGTGCCGCATCGGGATGATCCATGGGGCGGTGCTGTCCCGGGCGTCCGGGTCGGTGGACAGCCCGCCGAGCAGGTGGCGGCCCATGTTGACCCCGTCGAACAGCGAGTGGTGCAACTTGGTGCACAGCGCGAAGCGGCCGTCCTGCAACCCTTCGACAAGTCGGGCCTCCCAAAGCGGGCGGCCGCGGTCGAGCACCGTGGAGTGGATCGTGGAGACGTACTCCAGCAGCTCGCGGATTCGACCCGGGTGCGGCAACGCGGTACGCCGGACGTGAACGGTCATGTCCATGTCGTCGTCCTCGACCCAGACCCACTGCCGTCCGGTGGCCAACGACCGGTGCGGCTTGCGCTTGAACGTCGGCTTGACCAGTGCCGGGTCGGTCATCTCCGAATAGATCTCCTCCATCAGCTCCGGACCGCTGCCCGGCCGGGGTTTGAAGATCTGCAACGCGATGACGTGTGTCGGGCTGTTGGTGGTCTCGGTCCACAGGTAGATGGCGTCCAGCGGGGCGATCAGGCGCACGGTGTTCCCTCCCGGTGCGTGGGGAAGGCGTCCGCCGCCGACGGCACGGAAGTGATCCCCCAGATTTCAAACACCATAACTTCGTGATTCGCGCCACGTGAAGGGCCGACGTGAAACTGCTGCCGGCGGCCCGGGTGGGTCCGGTTCGCGAGCGCGTGTCGCACCGGCCGCCGGCGTCGTCCCGTTTCGGGTCGGTCAGCCGCCGGCGATGGCGTTCAGCGCGCCGGCCAGAACGCTGCCCTCGGTGGCTGTCTCGGCGACCACCACCGGGTCGCCGACCCGCACCACACCCGGGGTGACCACCTCGGCGTAGGCACCCAGGCAGGGGAAGTTGCCGAGCGGGGGCAGGTCACGCCGGGCCAGCCGGTTCAAGGTGCGCAGGATGCCGGGGTCATGGGGCAGCCCATCCTGGGCGACCGAGGGCATCGGGCAGCGCAGCGTCGGGCCCACGACATGGATCCGCACCGAGTCGCCGATGCGCAGGTCGGCGCCCATCCACTCGTCCTCGGCGAAGCGCCCGGAGGGCCGGGCCGGCACGCCGTCCTCGGCGAAGACGATGTTCGGCCGGAACCGTCGCTCGTCCCAGTCGCCGTCCGGGTACTCCCGGGCCATTGACTCGCGGCTGCTGTTGGCCAGCACGTGCAGGGCGGCCAGGTCGAGCATGGTCCGCGGCGCGCCGACCCCCGGCGGGAAGGCGTAGAGCGGCTCGCCGTCCTCGGTCTCGGGCAACCGCGCCGGCGCCAGGAACCCGGAGTCCCCGTTGTCCTCGCCCCAGGTCAGCTCGTAGGTGCCGTCCGCCGGCAGGCTGGTGACCAGCGCCACCTCGAACCCGAGCAGCTCGCTCACGGCCTTCTCGATCTCGGCCTGCTCGGTGAGCGTCGCGCCGTCCGGGGTGGTGAAGCGCAGTGCCGGGGCCGGCTCGTCGGGCCGGGGCGGCGCGGCGAATGCGGCGTGGCAGTTCAGCAGCGCGCCGTACCGCTTCGGGCGCTTGGCCGACAGCAGCCGCCCGGTGGCCACGTCCACGAAGCCGTACGCCCGGTCGCCGACCAGCCCGCCCGGCCCGAGCACGACCTCGTCGACCGGCTCGCCCTGCACGGACTTGACCGGGTGATGCCACAACCGTCCGACCCTGATGCCCATGGCGGGCACCCTAGGGCATCGCTCAGTCCATGGTGAACGGGTCGTAGCGGATCTGGTCGAGCGGCGTGCCGGCGACCAGCATCCGGGAAACGGTGGCCCGGATCATCGCCGGTGAGCCGCAGACCAGCACGTCGTGGTCGGCCCAGGCGCCGTAGCGGGTGACCACCTCGGCCAGGGTGCCCTTCTCCGCCCCGGAGCCGCCGTCGTCGTCCTCCACCACCGGCACCACGTTCAACCACGGGTTGGTGTAGGACATCTGCCGGAGGCTGCCCAGGTCGTAGAGGTCGGTGAAGTTGCGGCCGCCGAGGAACACCTCGGTGCGCGGGTTCTCCCCAAAACGCGACATGTCCTCGAGGATGGCCTTGATCGGCGCCATCCCGGTGCCGCCGACCACCATCAGCAGGTTGCGCCCGGACTGCCGGTTCACCATCATCCGGCCCATCGGCGGGCCGATCCGCCAGGTGTCGCCGCGCTGGGTGTGCGCGACGATCGCCCGGCTGACCCAGCCGCCCTCGACCGCCCGGACGTGGAACTCGAGCACGCCGTCCTCGCGGGGGGCGTTCGCCGGGGACAGGTAGCGCCACAGCCGGGGCCGGCGCGGGGTCTCCACCGACAGGTACTGGCCGGCGCGGTACGGGATCGGCTGCCCGGTCTGCACCTGCACCATGGCGACGTCCCAGCTCAACCGCCGGTGCGCGAGCACCCGGCCCAGCCACGAGGCGGGGCCGTGCTCGGCCTCGGCGGCGGTGCGCATGGCGCCGGAGACGATGCCGTAGGCCTCGGTCCAGGCGCCGGCCACGGCCGGTGTCCAGGCGGGCCCGGCGTGGTGCTCGATGGCCGACAGCAGCGCCGCGCCGACCGCGTTGTAATGCCGGGCGATGACCCCGAACTTGCGGTGGTCGCGGCCCAGTTGCTGCAGGAACGGCGTGAGCTCGGCCGGACGGTCGACCATCTGCACGACGTGCACCAGAGCGCGCAGCAACCGGCTGCGCTGGATCTCCATGTTCGCCGGGAACAGGTCACGGGTCTCCGGAGCGCGCGCGAACAGCACGGCGTAGAAGTGCTTGGCCAGTTCGTCGGCCTTGGGCTCGACCAGTTCGAAGCTGGTGCGAATGATCGTGACCAGGTCCGAGGCGTTGCTCGCGGGCGCGGCGGGGATCCTCGGCGGTACGTCGATCTGCAGTGGCTCGGCGCTCATGTGGGGTGCGAGCTCTCTCCTGTCGGATGCATCGACTTCTCGGTTGGGGAGCCGGTCCGTCCCATACTGGCCGCCCGGCGTTGTGACAATAGGTTGTCGCGCCGCGCGCTCACGCGTCATTCACCTGTTCGAGCTTCGGTCGTAACGCATGGTAGTAGATTCTGCTTCTCGTGGGCCGATGCGGGTGGCAGTTTCGCCGGCCGGCGATCACATCGCCTCGTCAACATGGCACCGTGTCATCGCGGGCGTCCGCCACGACATCCCACGCCGTAGCTTCCGGGAGCGGCTGCCCGTGGAGTCGCCCAGGCTCAGCGGGGCTCAGCGGCGGACGCGGCGGCCCAGGCCGACGGCCAGCGCCAGCAGCCCGAGCATCCCGAGGATCAGGAACACCACCACCGCCGGGCCGGTGTGGCCGAGCACCAGGATCGCCAGGTACAGCGCCAGGCAGGCCAGGAGCGCGAGGCAGGTGAACGCCAGCGGCCGGTCGTCGCGCAGCGCGGCGCGGGCCACCCGGGCGGCCTGCGGTGGCAGGTCGCGCCCCGTCCACCAGGCCAGCGCGGCGGTCACCGCCAGCACCACTGCCGCCGCGAGCCGCACCGGCATGCCCCGGTCGTCGCTGAACTCGCCGATCAGCACGATCGCCGCGACCGCCAACCAGATCCGCAGCCACCAGGCCAGCCGCCACAGCACCACCCCGACGTTCGGCAGCAGCTGCGGCATCGTCGGGTCGAGCTGGCCGGCGTCGATCAGCCCACTCAGCGCCCGGCCCATCCGCCGCGACCGGATCTCCTGCAGCGCCAGGTCGTGCCGGGCGACGGCGTGGTCGGGCTGCAGCCGTAGCACCTCGGCGTAGGCCGCGCGGGCGGACGCACGATCGCCCAGCTCGTCGCTGATGTCGGCCACCACCAGGTGCGCGTCCGCCAGTTCCGGGTCGAGCCGGACCGCCGTGTGGGCCACCTCCAGCGCTTTGGGCAGCTCTCCCGCTGCCTGCAGCACCGTCGCGTAGGCGACCGCCGAGGGCGCCCACTCCGGCATCATTCCGAGCGCGGTGAAGCAGGCCCAGGTGGCCTCGGCGTGCCGCCCCAGCCGCGAGCACAGCAGGCCACGCAGCCGGTGCGCCCGCTCGTAGTCCGGCTCGGCGGCACACGCGGCCTCGGCGGCGGCCAACCCGTCCGCGTGCCGGCCGGCCCGCAGCAGCACCCCGGCCAGCGCGCCGAGCAGCCGCGCGTCGGCGGGGTCGACGAGCAGTGCTTCGCGCGCCTGACGTTCGGCGTCGTCCAGCCGGCCGAGCTCGGCCAGCCGTTCCACCCGCTCGAAGGCGGCCGCCGCGCTCACCGGCCGCGGTAGCGCTTCAGATAGGCCGCCAGGTCGTCGTAGCTGCCGTCCGCGTTCGCGAAGGTGATCACATTGCGCGCGGTGGCGAACCACGGACCGGTGCTGGGCCGGATCTCGCGCAGCGCGGACTCCAGATCGGCGGTGGTCAACGGGCAGAGTTTCCCGGCCGCCATGGACGCGGCCAGCGCCCGCTCGGCGGCACTCGCGCACAGGTGCGCCAGGTCGGCGCCGGAGAAGTGCTCGGTGGCCCGGACCAGGCGGTCCAGGTCGAGCGCGCCCACCGGCCGGTCGCGCAGGTGGTAACGCAGGATCGCCGCGCGGGCCGCCGCGTCGGGCGGAAGCACCAGCAGCATCCGGTCGAACCGGCCGGGGCGGCGTAGCGCGCTGTCCACGTCCCACGGGTGGTTGGTGGCGCCCAGCACGAACACCCCGGCGTTGTCGCCGCCGGTCGAGTCCATCTCGGTGAGCAGCTGGTTGACCGTGTTGCGCATGCTGCTGGCGTGCCGCAGGTGCGAGCGCTTCTGGCCGAGCGCGTCGATCTCGTCGAGGAAGAGCACGCACGGGGAGTTGCGGCGGGCCGCCCGGAAGATCTCGGTGACGTTGCGCTCGCTGGAGCCGGTCCACATGTCCAGCACGTCGGAGATGCCGATGGACAGGAACCGCGCGCCCAGCTCACCGGCCACCGCGCGGGCCAAGAACGTCTTCCCGCAACCGGGCGGGCCGTAGAGCAGCAGGCCGCCGGCGCCGGTGCTGCCGAACGCCCGGGCCAGGGTCGGGTTGCGCATCGGCGCGAGCACCGCCAGCTCGAGGCGCTGCTTGACGTGATCCATGCCCGCGACATCGGCCAGCCGGACCGCCGGACGTTCGACGTCCTCCACCGGCGGCGGCCCGCCGGCGTGCGCGGCCGGCACCGGGTCGGGCCCGGGCCCGAGGTCGGCGACCTGCTGCTCGGCGCGGTCCCAGTCGAACACCGGCGCGGCGCCGGGCGGCGAGCCGGCGTCCTCGGTCGGCGGGGTGCCGCCAGCGAGGGCGTCGGTCAGCGTGCGCAGCAACGCGGTCGCCGAGGGGTCGCCGGGGTCACGGGCCAACGCCGCAGCGCAGTGCTCCAGTGCCTCGGCGGGCCGCCCCCGACCGGCGAGCTGCTCGGCGACGTGCACCCGCAGCGGCACGTCATCGGGAGCGGCGGCCACCGCGGCGAGCAGGCTGGCCAGCAGTGCGTCCTGATTGCCCGGGCTGTTCATCGGCTCGAAGTATGGTCGCCGGCCGCCCCCTTCACCAACTGCTCAGACCGGGTGCACCGCGACCCCGGTGGCCACCTCGGCAAGTGCGCGCGGGTCAGCCCCGTCCGAGGTGAGCACCACCCCCGACGGCTCGGCCGAGGCGACCACGATGGCGTCGACCGCCGACCCTCGTCGCGCCGAGAACCGCAGCCGGGCACCGCCGCGGGCCATCGCCGCCGGCAGCTCGGTGCGCAGGGCGCAGGTGGTGAGCAACCGGTTGGTGGCGGCGTCCCGGCCCGGATGCCCGGTCAGGCACTCGACCAGCACGGGGCTCGCCACCACGGGCGGCCACAGCCCGGCCGCTCGGAGCTCGCGGATCACCGCCAGCGCCCGGGGCGACCGCTCGGCGAGGTGGCTGAGCCCACCGGAGTCCAGGACCAGGGTCACACACGACCGGACTCAGACGGCCCCGTCGGCGAGCATCGCGTCGAGCTTGGCATAGCCGTCGTTCACCCCGGACTCCATGCCGCTGGACAGCCACGCGTCCCGGCCCTCGAAGCTGTCGACCAGCGACTGCGCGTGCAGCCGGGTGCGACCACCGCCCAGGTCCTCGAAGGTCAGGATCTCCAGCGCGACGCCGTCCGGCATGCCCTCCCAGGTGAACGTCTGCACGATCCGGTCGGCGCGGACCTCGTGGAAGCAGCCGCGGAACCCGTGCTCCTGGCCGTCACTGGTGGACACCCAACGCCAGTTTCCGCCGGTGCGGGCGTCCCAGTAGTCGATCTTGGTGGACAGGCTGTCCGGGCCGATCCAGCGGGCGAACAGCTCCGGGTCGGTGTGCGCCCGGAACAGCTGCGCGGGCGTGGCGGCGAAGTCGCGGGTGATCCGGATGATCGGCACCGTCGGGTCGGCGGTGATGGTTGCCTCGGTCCGGGTGGTCATGACGCGGTCTCCTCGTTGCTGTGGTTGGTGTCGGTCATCTCGGCGAGCACTGCGTCGAGGCGCCGGTAGCGCTGCTCGGCCTGGCGGCGCAGCCCGCAACCTCCCGGTTTGTCAACCAGTTGGTTGCCAATAAGCGGCGGCACCGGCCTGGCGCGGCGGGTTGGCTGGAGCGGCGGTTTCCGGCAGGTTGGTGACAGGCCGCCGACGCGGGCACTTGTTGAGTGGAACAGACTCAAGTTTGATGACGTTATCCGTGTGAGATGCGCACCCCACGGAGGAAACAGATGGACTCGTTCAACCCCACCACCAAGACCCAACAGGCCGTGTCGGCCGCGGTCCAGGCGGCCACCCTGGCCGGCAACCCGGACGTCGGCCCGACGCATCTGCTCGGCGCGCTGCTGGCCCAGGCGGACGGGATCGCCGCTCCCCTGCTGCAGTCGGTCGGGGCGGACGTCGAGCTCGTCCGCAAGGAGTTGACCGCGCTGGGCAACCGGCTGCCCAGCGCGGCCGGCGCCACGGTCAGCGCCCCCCAGCTCAACCGCGACGCGGTGAACGCGCTGACCGCCGCGCAACGGCTGGCCACTGAGATGGGCGACGAGTACGTCTCCACCGAGCACCTGCTGGTCGGGCTGGCCGGCCCCGGGATCAACCCCACCGGCGAGCTGCTCAAGCGGCACGGCGCCACGCCGGACGCGCTGCGCGACGGGTTCGCCCAGGTCCGGGGCAGCACCCGGGTGTCCAGCCCGGATCCGGAGAGCACCTACCAGGCGCTGGACAAGTACGGCGTCGATCTCACCGAACGGGCGCGGGCCGGCGAGCTGGACCCGGTGATCGGCCGCGACACCGAGATCCGCCGGGTGGTCCAGGTGCTGAGCCGGCGGACCAAGAACAACCCGGTGCTGATCGGCGAGCCCGGCGTCGGCAAGACCGCCATCGTGGAGGGCCTGGCCCAGCGCATCGTCGCCGGCGACGTCCCGGAGAGCCTGAAGAACAAGCGGGTGATGAGCCTGGACCTGGGCTCGATGGTGGCCGGCGCGAAGTACCGCGGCGAGTTCGAGGAGCGGCTCAAGGCGGTGCTCAAGGAGATCACCGAGAGCGCCGGCCAGATCGTCACGTTCATCGACGAGCTGCACACCATCGTCGGGGCGGGAGCCTCCGGCTCCGACTCCTCACTCGACGCCGGCAACATGATCAAGCCGATGCTGGCCCGGGGCGAGCTGCGGATGGTCGGCGCCACCACTTTGGACGAGTACCGCGAGCGGATCGAGAAGGACCCGGCGCTGGAACGGCGGTTCCAGCAGGTGCTGGTCGGCGAGCCGTCCCCGGAGGACACCGTGGCCATCCTGCGCGGGCTGAAGGAGCGCTACGAGGTGCACCACGGCGTGCGGATCACCGACAGCGCCCTGGTCGCCGCCGCCACCCTGTCCGACCGCTACATCACCGCCCGGTTCCTGCCGGACAAGGCGATCGACCTGGTCGACGAGGCCGCTTCCCGGCTGCGGATGGAGATCGACTCCCGGCCGGTGGAGATCGACGAGGTGGAGCGCGCGGTGCGCCGGCTGGAGATCGAGGAGATGGCGCTGGCCAAGGAGGACGATGCCGGGTCCAAGCAGCGGCTCGCCGCGCTGCGCGCCGAGCTGGCGGAGAAGAAGGAGGCGCTCTCGGCACTCACCGCCCGCTGGCAGAACGAGAAGACCTCCATCGAGTCCTCCCGGGAGCTCAAGGAGCAGCTGGAGGGCTTGCGCGGGGAGGCCGAGCGGGCCGAGCGGGACGGTGACCTGGGCCGGGTCGCCGAGCTGCGCTACGGCCGGATTCCGGCGCTGGAGAAGCAGCTGGCCGCCGCCGTGGAGATCTCCTCGAAGAAGGACGAGCTGATGCTCAAGGAGGAGGTCGGGCCGGACGACGTGGCCGACGTGGTGTCGGCGTGGACCGGTATCCCGGCCGGGCGGCTGATGGAGGGCGAGACCGCCAAGCTGCTGCGGATGGAGGACGAGCTGGGCAAGCGGGTGATCGGCCAGCGGGAAGCGGTGGCCGCCGTGTCGGATGCGGTCCGCCGGGCCCGGGCCGGGGTCGCCGACCCGAACCGGCCCACCGGTTCGTTCCTGTTCCTCGGCCCCACCGGCGTCGGCAAGACCGAGCTGGCCAAGGCGCTGGCAGAGTTCCTGTTCGACGACGAGCGGGCGATGGTCCGGATCGACATGTCCGAGTACTCGGAGAAGCACAGCGTCGCCCGGCTGGTCGGGGCGCCCCCCGGCTACGTCGGCTACGACCAGGGCGGTCAGCTCACCGAGGCGGTCCGGCGGCGCCCGTACACCGTGGTGCTGCTCGACGAGGTGGAGAAAGCCCATCCGGACGTGTTCGACGTGCTGCTCGCGGTGCTCGACGACGGCCGGCTCACCGACGGCCAGGGCCGGACGGTGGACTTCCGCAACACCATCCTGGTGCTGACCTCCAACCTGGGCAGCCAGGCGATGGCCGCGGACCTGTCCGCCAGCTTCGACGATGCCGCCCGCCGGGGCGCGGTGCTGGCCGCCGTACGCGGGCACTTCAAGCCCGAGTTCCTCAACCGGCTCGACGACATCGTGGTCTTCCACTCGCTGGGCACCGACCAGCTGACCTCGATCGTGGACATCCAGCTGGCCGCACTGGGCCGGCGACTGTCCGCGCGTAGACTGTCACTCGACGTGACGCCCGGGGCGAAGGAGTGGCTGGCGATGAACGGGTTCGACCCGCTCTACGGGGCGCGCCCGCTGCGCCGGCTGGTGCAGTCCGCGATCGGCGACCAGCTGGCCAAGGCGCTGCTCTCCGGCGAGATCACCGACGGCGACACCGTGCGGGTCGACCTGGCCGGCGATCCGCTCGGCTCGGCCGGTCCGCAGGGCAGCGCGCTGCTGGTCGGGCGCGGCTCCGGGGTAACGGCCGGTCCGGGATCCGGGATCTAGTCCGGTGCTGATTCCGTTCGACGACTACCCCGTCCACCAGACCGCGCTGCCGCTGGCGCACGCCGGCGGCAGCCACCCGGACCAGTACGACCGGTTCTGGTTCAACGGCTACACCGAGGACACCTACTTCGCCGTGGCGCTGGGCATCTACCCCAACCGCGGCGTGATCGACGGGGCGTTCTCCGTGGTCCGCGACGGGGTGCAGCGGTCGGTGTTCGCCTCCGGGCCGGCGCCCCGGGACCGGACGCACACCCGGGTCGGCCCGCTGAGCGTGGAGATCGTCGAGCCGTTGCGGGTCAACCGGGTGCGGGTGGACGCGCGCGAGCACGGCCTGGAGGCCGATCTCACCTTCACCGCCCGCACCCCCGCCTGCGAGGAGTCCCGGCACACCCGCTGGTCGGGTTCCCGGGCCTGGATGGACGCCACCCGGGCCACCTCGCTGGGCACCTGGTCGGGCGGGCTGAAGGTGGCCGGCAAGAAGGTGCGGCTGCCCCGCGCGGTGTACGGCACCAAGGACCGGTCCTGGGGGCTGCGCCCGGTCGCCGACCCGGCGGCGGCCGCGCCCGGCGAGGCGGAGACCGACCCGCAGGTGTTCTTCCTGTGGGCGCCGCTGAACTTCGACGACCGCTGCCTGCACTTCATGCTGTTCGAGGACGGCGAGGGCATCCCGTGGGCCCGGACCGGCGCGCTGCTGCCGCTGCTCGGCGAGCACGACCCGGTCACCGGTGGCGCACCGCTCCGGGAGGTGTCGGTGCGCCACGCGTTGCGCTGGGCGCCGGGGCTGCGCCGCTCGGAGGGCGCGAGCCTGGTGCTCGCGCTGCCCGAGGGTCCGCAGACGGTCGAGCTGGAACCGGTGCTCACCTTCCGGATGAGCGGCGCCGGCTACTCCCACCCGGAGTACCCGCACGGGCGCTGGCACGGCGGCCCGGTGGTGGCCGGCGAGGAACACGACGTCGACGACCTCGACGGGTTGGCCCCGGAGCAGATCCACGTCCAGCAGGTGGTCCGGGCCAAGTGGGAGGACCGCACCGGGCTCGGCGTGCTCGAGCAGCTGGTGATCGGTCCACACACGCCGAGCGGGTTCGCCGGCCTGCTCGACGGCGCGCTGCCCGGCGCGGTCTCCGGCCACCCGCTCGGCTGACCCCACCACGGCGGGTGCTCGGCGGATTCCGCCAAACCGCCCCACAGCCGCCGCGGGGTTACCTACCGTTGGCGACCATGGACCCGATCACCGCATCCGAGCAGGACTCCAGGCGATGGCTGAACTCCTACCAGCGCCGGGTCGACGAGATCGCCGCCCGCGCCGCTACCGCGCGGCGTGAGCTGGCCGAGCTGACCGCCACGGTGAGCGGCGAGCGCGGGGCGGTGACCGTCACCGTCGATCACACCGGCGCGCTGCGTGACCTGAGTTTCGGCGAGCGCGCCGACGAGCTGACCCGCCCGCAGCTGGCCCGGGCCGTGCTGGGCGCGTCCGGCCGGGCGCGGGCCGAGGTGGCCCGCCGCTCCCAGGAGGCTTTGCAGCCCCTCACCGGCGCCGGGCCGCTGGCCGGTGCCGGGCGGCTAACCGGTGCCGGGCCGCTGGCCGGTGCCGGGCCGCTGGCGCCGTGGCGGTCCTCGGGGCTCGGCGGATGACCGGGTTCCGGGTGGACGAGCAGGCGGTGCACACGCACCGGATCGCGGTCGGGGAACGCGCCGCGCGGCTCGACGGGGCGGCCGCGGCGGCCGCCCACCCCCTGCCCCCCAACGCCTACGGCGTGATCTGCGGGTTCTTCACCGCCATGGTCGGCGATGTCACGGCAAGCTGCCGGGACTCGGTGTCCGCGCTGGCCGCCGCCACCACCGACCACGGCGCCCGGCTGGGCGAATGCCTCGCCGCGTACCGCGCAGCCGAGGACGCCGCCGCCGCCGCGTTCACCGGGCCGGGCAGATGAGCGGGCTGATCGTCACCGCCGAGGAGGCCGACCCGCTGGAGGGCGCCGGGGTGCTGTCCTCGATGTCTGACCTGGGCGGCGCGCTCCTCGCCGACGATCCCACCGCCCGGGAGATCCGCGCCAACGCCGCGGGGGTGGCTCTCGACGGCCTGGGCGCCCTGGCCAACCCGTTGGACGCCCTGGCAGCGGCCGGGGTGGGTTGGGCGATCGAGTACCTGTGGTTCCTTCGTGAGCCGCTGGACCAGCTCGCCGGCCAGCCGGCGGCGATCAAGGCACAGGCGGGGACCTGGCACAACATCGCCCTGGAACTCGACCGGGTGGCCGGTGAGCACAGCCGCGACCTGGGCGCGCTGACCGGGTGGGAAGGCGCCGCGTCACACGCCTACCGCGGCTCCGGTATGCGACTGGTCGAGGCGCTGCGCGGCTGCGCGGTCGACGCCGAGGCGCTGTCCGGCGAGCTGATGTGCAACGGCGCGCTGGTCGCCAGCGTGCGCTCGCTGATCCGCGACGCCATCGCCGAACTGGTCGTGGAGGTCGCCGGCGCCCTGATCGGCGCCGGGGTGACGGCGTTGGTTTCGGCGGGCGGCTCGGTGGCCGCGTGGATCGCCTGGGTGAGCGCCCGGGCGGCTGCGGTCGGCTCGAAGATCGTCTCGATGGTGCATCGGCTGATCGACGTACTCGGCGAGGCCGGCGCCCGGCTGGCCGAGCTGGCCGCCCGGGTCGCCGAGCTGTCCCGGTCGGCGAAGGTCGCCGAGAACGTCGCCCCGGATGGGGCGCAGGTCGCCAACGACGTCCAGTTGGAGACGGAGAAGCAGTACAGCAAGGCCGAGCGGGAGATGGGCGAGTGGACGCCGCTACCCACCCCGCCGGGCTCCGAACGCCGCTCCGACGCCGTCGGAGGTGGCTGATCCCGATCGCCGGCGTCCGCGACGCGGATCGATGGGGCAACGCGCCGTGGCGTTGCAGCGGATCGCGGTACTCCGGCACTACCCTGGATCGAGTGAGTACCGCGGGTTGGTTCACTATCGCCACGCTGGCGACCGTCCTGGGGTTGGTACTGCTGCGGTTGAACGCTCGCGGTATGGACTTCGCCGCGATGCGTCCGAACCGGGGCCAGGCCAAGGACCGACGGCGCTGGGCGGCGCAGAAGGAGTGGGAGTACCTGGACAACGATCCGGTGCTGCCCAGCCGATGGCGGTACGGAACCATCCACCAGGGCGGACCGGGCGTGGCCCGCAACCTGGTCAGCGGCACGATGCTCACCGAGGACGGCCGCCGGCTGGTGTACGTGTTCGACCACGAGCAGGCCGGCCGGCTCAGCACCGCGGTGGTCGCGGTGCAGCGCCGGGCCTCGACGGGCGGCGCGCTGGAGCTGCGGATGCCGTCCGCCCCGCTGCCCGACGATGCCGGGCTGGATCTGATGGAGTCGGTCGGACAGCGCTTCGCGTTCGTGTCGGACCCGGACCTGATCCGGCCGATGATCTCACCCCGGCTGGTCCGGGCCACCGACGCGATCGACGAGGACGTCGAGCTGGTGTGGGCCGAGGACTCGTGGGTGCTGTGCACCACCCCGCTGTCCACCCCGTCGGAGTACCTCGAGGAGCTGATCGACCAGCTGATCGAGGTGGCGGGGGCGCTGGACGCCACTGCCCGCACCGGGTCGGCGCTGGAGTCCGGGCGGGTCGACGAGCCCTCCCACGAGGACGGGTCCGGCCCGGAACTCGACGGCCGCTAGTGTCCCGGTCGGCACCGAGAGAAGCGCCAGCGGAACGAGCATCCGCACCGAGAGAAGCGCCAGCGGAACGAGCATCCGCGCTAATCACCGGGGCGACCGCCGGTATCGGAGCGGCGTTCGCCCGCCGGCTGGCCGCTGACCACGACCGGCTGGTGCTGGTGGCCCGGAACGAGTCGCGGCTGGCCGCCACCGCGAGGGAGCTACGCGACGGCAGTCCCGGCCTCGAGGTGGAGGTGCTGCGGGCTGACCTGGCCACCGACACCGGCCGCGCCGCCGTCGAGGCCCGGCTGGCCGATCCAGGGGTGGAACTGCTGGTCAACAACGCCGGGTTCGCGCTGGGCCGGAGCTTCGTCGAGCTGAGCCCGGACGAGCTGCAGGGCCAGTTGGACGTCAACGTGACCAGCGTGTTGCGGCTGACCCGCGCCGCGCTGCCCCGGATGCTCGAACGGGGTTCGGGCGCGGTGGTCAACGTGTCCAGCGTGGCCGGTTTCGTGCCCGGCCGGGGCACCACCTACGGCGCCAGCAAGGCGTGGGTCACCGCGTTCACCGAGGGGTTGGCCGCCTCGCTGGCCGGCACCGGGGTGCGGGCGGTGGCGCTGTGCCCGGGGTTCGTGCGCACCGAGTTCCACGACCGCGCGGGGATCGACCCGGGCCGGCGCACCGGGCCGTGGTGGCTCGACGCCGACCGGGTGGTCGCGGACTGCCTGTCCGACCTGGCCCGGGGCCGGGTGCTGTCGGTGCCGGGCGCGCCGTACAAGGCCCTGGTCACCGCGGTCGACCTGTTGCCGAGGGCATGGGTACGCACGTTGGGTGCTCGACTGGGACGCGGACGCACATAGCGGTTGGGAGCGAACTAGCGGTGGGGACGGACATGACCATGGGGACGAACTGACGGTGGGCGCGAATTCCGAGCGGGACGAGTTGACCGGGCTGGTCCGCGAGCTGGCGGTGGTGCACGGCCGGGTGACCCTGGCCTCGGGCAAGGAGGCCGACTACTACGTCGACCTGCGCCGCGCCACGCTGCACCACCGGGCCGCGCCGCTGATCGGGCGGCTGTTGCGCACGCTGACCGCCGACTGGTCCTTCGACGCCGTCGGCGGGCTGACCCTCGGCGCCGACCCGGTGGCCACCGCGATGCTGCACGCCGCCGCCGCCGACGGGGCCGCGCTGGATGCGTTCGTGGTGCGCAAGGAGAGCAAGGCACACGGGCTGCAACGGCGGATCGAGGGCCCGGACGTCACCGGCCGCCGCGTGCTCGTGGTGGAGGACACCTCGACCACCGGCGGCTCGGTGCTCACCGCGGTGCGCGCCGTGCGGGAAACCGGCGCGGAGATCGTCGGGGTGGTCACCGTGGTCGACCGGGACACCGGCGCCCGGGAGGCGATCGAGGCCGAGGGGCTGGCCTACCGCGCGCTGCTCGGGCTGGCCGATCTGGAACTACCCACCTGACGCCGATGCCGACCGACCCGCCCGATCCCCCTGACGCACCCGGACCGACGGAGTGGACGGCCGGTGAACCGGTCGGCGTCGGACCGTGGCCAGGCGGGTCGGACGAGTGGCCGGAGGATCCCCGCTACGACCCGGAGCTGCTGCGCGACGGTGACCGCCGCAATGTGGTGGACGCCTACCGGTACTGGCGCCGGCCGGCCATCGTGGCCGACATCGACGCCCGGCGGCATCCCTTCCACGTGGCGATCGAGAACTTCGGACACGACCACAACATCGGCACGGTGGTGCGCACCGCGAACGCGTTCGCCGCGGCGTGCGTGCACATCGTCGGCCGGCCCCGGTGGAACCGCCGGGGGGCCATGGTCACCGACCGCTACCAGCACCTGCGTCATCACCCGAGCGTCGCCGAGCTGCTGGAGTTCGCGGCCGTCGAGGAGCTGGCCGTCGTGGCGGTGGACAACCACCCGGGCGCGGTGCGGTTGGAGCGGGCGTCGCTGCCCAGGAGGTGCCTGCTGCTGTTCGGGCAGGAGGGTCCGGGGGTGTCCACTGAGGCCCGGGTCGGCGCCGCGCTCACCGTATCGATCGCGCAGTTCGGCTCCACCCGCTCGATCAACGCCGGGGTGGCCGCCGGAGTGGCGATGCACGCCTGGATCTGCCAGCACGCCGACCTCGACGCGGCTTGGTGACCGACCCCGGTCCCGCCCAGCGGACTCAGGCGTAGCGGCCGGCGGCCAGGGCGCTGCGCACGCAGCCGCGGGTGAACGCCGGGTCGATCGGCTGGCCGCTGACCAGCACCCGGAAGTAGGCCGGGGCCACCAGCTGCTCGAGCACCACGCGCGACTCGACGGAGCTGGGTAGCTCACCGCGAAGAACCGCCCGGGAGATCATCACCTGAGCGCTGCGGAAGCGGCCGTCCCAGAACTCCCGGATCGTGTCTCCGGCGCCGGTGTCGACCTCGGCGCTGGCCGCCGAGAACGCCCGGAACAGTCGCAGCCACTCGGGGTCACCCAGGGCGGTCAGCATGCCGACCAGAAAAGCCTCGAAGTCGCCCGCGACCGTCCCGGTGTCCGGCACCGGAACCGTCTCACCGGCCAGCTCCAGCAACGCGTCGGCCACCAGCCGGGGCCGGCTCGGCCAGCGGCGGTACACCGTGGCGGGGTCGACCCCGGCCCGCTGCGCCACCGCCCGGTAGGAGAAGCCGGCGTAGCCGTGGGTGACCACTTCCGAGCGGGCCGCCTGCAACACGTCCTCCCGGATCCGCGCACTGCGACCGCCCGGGCGCTCCCGAACCTCGTCGAGCGGCGCCCTGGGCACCTTCGGCAGCGAGTCGTTCATGGTGCACGCGATCTTAGCGTGCCCAATTGATTACCCCGGGTGGTTCGTCCAAGTTCGCCCTTGCGAGTTACCGGGTCTTGGCGGGCACCGGCGCGTCGTCGAGCGGCTTGCGCATCTCCTGGCGGTAGCGGAACAACCCGTACCCGGTGCCCAGCACGAAGAACACCACCGAGCCGACCGTGACCGCCTGGCGCAGCCAGGGCAGCGAGTCGAGCAGCCCGGCGCCGTAGTAGCCGGCGAGCATCAGGGTGGGCACCCACATCAGCGCGCCCAACGCGTTCGCGGTGATGTAGCGGCGGTTGTCCATGCCGGCGGCGCCCGCGATCATCGGCGCCAGGGTGCGGATCCACGGCAACCAGCGCGCCACCACCACCGCCCAGAATCCCCACCGGTCGAAGAATGCCCCGGCCCGGTCCAGGTTGGCCCGGTTGAGGATCCGGCCGTCCTTGCGGGCCAGGATGCGGACGCCGGTGCGCCGGCCGATCAGGAAGCCCACCTGGTTGCCGGCGACAGCGGCGACGGTGGCCAGCCCGGCGAGGAACCAGGTGCCCACCTCGTGGTCATGCGCGGCCAGCACCACACCGGCCGCGAAGAGCAGCGAGTCGCCGGGCAGGAACAACCCGATGATGAAGGCGCATTCCAGGAACACGAACCCCAGCACCACGATCCACACGGTGGTGGGGGCGGCGGCGCTCAACACATCGGGAAAGGGCATGTTCAGCTCGGCTCCGGGAGCACGCGGCCCGCGCGGCGGGCCCGGACGAACTCGACGACCAGCGGGACCACCGAGAGCACCACCACACCGACCAGGATCAGGTCGATGTTGTCCC
The DNA here is from genome assembly GCA_052386505.1 of Pseudonocardia sp. Lineage (GTDB taxonomy): Bacteria > Actinomycetota > Actinomycetes > Mycobacteriales > Pseudonocardiaceae > Pseudonocardia. The sequence goes on along the minus strand of JBQTKB010000117.1, from coordinate 38,792 downwards.
GGACGAACGCGAACTGGCCCAACCAGTGGCCCAGCAGCGTCACCCCGGCCGCCCAGGCAACCCCGCCGATCAGGGAGTAGGTGAAGTACCGCCGGACGTCCATCTGCCCGACCCCGGCCATCACGGTGATGAACGTGCGCACGATCGGCACGAACCGGCCCAGCACGATCGCCCGCGCGCCGTACTTGTCGAAGAACGCCTGGGTCTTCTCCACGTACTCGCGCTTGAACAGCCGGGAGTCGGGCCGGCTGAAGATCGGCGGACCGGCCTTGCGGCCGATCCAGTAGCCGACCATGTTGCCCAGCATCGCGCTGACCACCAGCACGGTGCAGACCAGCCACAGCTGCGCGTCGATCACGCCGGTGGCGACCAGCAGGCCGGCGGTGAACAACAGCGAGTCGCCGGGCAGGAAGAAACCGATCAGCAACCCGCACTCCGCGAACACGATCAGGCACAGCCCGACCAGTACGTAGGGCCCGAGCGCGCGGATCAGGATCTCTGGATCCAGCCAGTCCGGGCCGAGCGCCAGATGGGCCGCGCCCGATGCCGCGGTGTCGGACACTAGCATGCCCAGCGAGCTGACGGTCAATTGGCTACCCACGATGCCTTACCGTACCGGCCCCGCTCGGTCGGTTGCCGCCCAGGCGGGTGACCCGCAGTTAAGACCCGATGTCCACCACGGGCAGCAGGCCCGGCTCGAAGATCGACACCAGGGCCAGCCCGACACCCAGCAGCGCCCCGAGCAGCAGCGCGACCACCAGCATCATCCTGCTCATGGCCGGCGCGCGGAGCCGGTCATCGCGGCCAGCACGTCGGCCACCGAGGCCAGCGCCCGGCTCGCTGTCGACTTCACCGCGCCCCGGCTGATCCCGGTCGCCTCGGCGATCTCGGCCTCGGACAGGCCGCCGTAGTAGCGCAGGACAAGCACCTCGCGCTGCCTAGGCGGCAACCCGGCGAGCGCGTCGACCACGGCCTGGTGCTCGGCGGACAGCATGGCCAGCGACTCCGCCGACCGGGCGGTGACCGCGTGCGGCGGGACGTAGTCGCGGGCCGTGCGGCGGCGGCGCAGCACCGAACGGGACCCGTTCACCACCGCGGTGCGCAGGTAGGCCAGCGCGGCGTGCTCGTCGCGCAGGCCCGCCCAATTGCGGTGCAACCCGGTGAACGCCTCCTGCACCACGTCCTCGGCCGTCGCCGACTCGTCGACCAGCAGGATCGCCAGCCGGACCAGGCGCATCCGGTGCTCGGCGTAGAGGTCGGCCAGCGTCCTGGGCCGCTGCTCGGGGGCCTCCGGCCGGTCCCGCGGCTCGCCGGGCGCGGGGGCGGCGGCGTGCCGACCGCCGGGGCCCTGCGCCGGCACCATCGCAGCCACCTGAGCCGAGGCCCCGGACGGCGCCGCCTGGACCGCGTCCAGCCGGGTGTCGATCCGGCGCAGCCGGGTCAGGGTGCGCTCGACCGCCTCGGCGGCGGCGGCCGGGTCCGTTCGCTCGATCGACACCCGTCCGAGGGTACTGGCGCGCTCCGGCAGCCTCACGCCCACCGCCATCAGATGCGGCGGCGTCACCGCGGCGGACCGCTCAGGTGACGGACGCGGCGAAGATCGACCGGATCGTCGAGTCGAGCACCGCGTCGAACTCGGGCTCCGGCTGGTCGGCGTGCAAACCCTCGGTCAACGCCCGGGAGAAGCTGGCGATCACCCCGTGGTTGCGCGACAACCGCGCGTTCGCGTCGTCGCGGCTGTAGCCGCCGGACAGCGCCACCACCCGCAGCACCCTCGGGTGCTCGACGAACTCGGTGTAGAAGCCGTCCTCGTCCGGCAGGGTCAGTTTCAGCATCACCAGCTGGTCGTCGGCCAGTGCGTCCAGGTGCGCGCCGATGGCGTCGCGCAGCATTCCCTCGGCCTCCGCCTTGGTCGGGCTGTGGATGTCCACCTCGGGCTCGATGATCGGCACCAGCCCGTGGCCCAGGATCTGCTGGCCGACCTCGAACTGCTGGTCGACGACCGCGCCCACGCCGGCCTTGTCCGCGTGCTTGATCACCGAGCGCATCTTGGTGCCGAACATGCCCCGCTCGACGCCGAGGCTCAGCAGCTCGTCCAGCCCGGGCATCGGCTTCATCAGCTGCGCGCCGTCCGCCTCCGCCGCCAGCCCCTTGTCGACCTTGATGAACGGCACGACACCCTTCACCGACCAGAGGTAGTCGCCGGTGCCCTTGCCCTGCACCTCGCGCTTCATCGTGTCCTCGAACAGGATGGCGCCCAGCACCCGCTCGCCGACGAAGCTCGGGCTGGTGACGATCCGGGTGCGCATCTCGTGGATCCGGTCGAACATCTGCTGGTCACCGGAGTAGCGGTCCTCGCCCACGCCGTAGAGCGCGAGCGCCTTGGGCGTGCTGCCGCCGCTCTGGTCGAGAGCGGCGATGAACCCCTCGCCGGACCGGACCTTCTCCTGCTGCTCGCGGTTCATCCACACTCCAGGCGCTGTTCGAGACGATGCGGGTTGGCGTCAACCGTGCCACACCGCCCGCCCCCGACGCGACGTGAACCACTGCACTTCGCGATGCGCTTGCCGGTGCCGGCGGTGCAGCCGCGCCGGGCTGCGGGGACAATCCGCGACCATGAGCCTGCACGGGAACCTGCTCGGCCCCGAACCGACCCTGCTGCCCGCCGACGAGGTGGTCGACGCCGCGTTCGCGGCCGGCACCGACCCGACGGACATCGCCGCCGCGCACCCGACCTCCAGCGCCGCCTGGGCCACCCTCGCCGAGGGCGCGCTGGACGCCGGCCAGCCGGTGGCGGCCTACGCCTACGCCCGAACCGGTTACCACCGCGGTCTGGACCAGCTGCGCCGCAACGGGTGGAAGGGCTTCGGCCCGGTGCCCTGGGCGCACCAGCCGAACCAGGGTTTCCTGCGCGCGCTGGCCGCCCTGGCCCGGGCCGCCGCGGAGATCGGCGAGGCCGACGAGGCCACCCGCTGCCGCGACTTCCTCGCCGAGTCCGACCCGGCCGCTCCGGCCGCGCTCGGCCTCGAGTAGCCGGCGCGGTTCGCGCGCCCTCGCCGAGCGCGGCTGATCATCGGTTCGCCAGGATGTGCCGGGCGGCTGACACCGTCGGAAGATAGCTGCCGGGTCGCCCGGACAGGGTGATCCGCGTTTCGGTGGAAAAGCGGACGTCAAGCATCCGCTTTTCCGCCGAGAAGAGGATCATCAGGAGTCGCCTTGTAGGCGACGTGAGCACGCCGAGCACGAGCCGGGAGTCACGAGGAGCGAGCACGCCGAGCACGAGCCGGGAGTCACGAGGAGCGGAGGCCCCGCTCCTTCATCGCATCAGATGCTCATCGCCGCGCGTACGCCGGTGACCGCGTCGGCGCCGCCGGAGCCGGAGTCGGTGACCCGGCCGGCGGCCAGCACGTAGTAGCCGCCGGCCGCGTCCAGTGCGAAGCCGACGTGCTGCTCCACCAGCAGCACCGACAACCCGCCGCGACGGGTCAGATCGAGGATCGCGCGCTCGATCTCGGTGACCACCGACGGCTGGATGCCCTCGGTGGGCTCGTCGAGTACTAGCAGCCTCGGCTCGGTGATCAGTGCCCGGGCGATCGCCAGCTGCTGGCGCTGACCGCCGGAGAGCAGGCCGGCGCGCCGGCCGAGCACCGCGCGCAGTGCCGGGAACAGGTCCAGTGCCTCGTCGATCAACGCCGCGCCGCGCCTGCGGCCGTCGGCGACCACCCGCAGGTTCTCCTGGCACGTCATCTGGCCGAAGGACTGCTGACCCTGCGGGACGTAGGCCAGGCCACGCCGGACCCGCTTGTGCGCCGCCAGGCCGGTGACGTCCTCGCCGTCCAGCAGCACCCTGCCCGAGCGCACCGGCAGCAGGCCCACCGCGGCCCGCAGCAGGGTGGTCTTGCCGGCCCCGTTGTGGCCCAGCACCGCGACCACGCCATCCGCGGGCACCTCCACGGTGACGCGCGAGATCACCTCGGTGCGGCCGTAGGCGATGTGCACGTCCTGCATCGACAGCATCAGCGACCCCCGTCCACGGTGCGGATGGTCGATATCGGCGCGCCGGAGAAGACGGCCTCGGCCTCTTCGGCGCTGTAGCCGGGCCCGAGGTAGACCTCTTGCACCCGCGGGTCGGCCTGCACCTCCGACACGCTGCCCTCGGCGAGCACCCTGCCGGTGTGCAGCACGGTCACCGAGGTGGCGAAGGATCGCATGAAGTCCATGTCGTGCTCGACAACCACCACGGTCCGGTCGGTGGCCAGCCGCCGCAGCAGCTGGCCGGTCTCGGTCTTCTCCGCATGGCTCATCCCGGCCACCGGCTCGTCGAGCATGAGCAGCCGGGCGTCCTGCACCAGCAGCATGCCGATCTCCAGCCACTGCTTCTGCCCGTGCGCGAGCACCCCGGCCGGCGCGTCGGCCAGGTCGGTGAGCCCGATCGTCTCCAGCGTCTCGGCCACCTGGGACGGGATCTGCGCCCGCCGCCGCAGCAGGGTGGCGGCGGTGCGCCGGGAGCCGGCCGCGATGTCCAGGTTCTGCAGCACCGAGAGCCCCTCGAACACGGTTGCGGTCTGGAACGTCCGCCCCACGCCGAGCTGGTTGACCCGGTGCACCTTGCGTCCGACCAGCTCGTGGCCGGCGTACCGGGCCGACCCGGTCGCGGGCACCATCCCGGACACCGCGTCCAGCACGGTGGTCTTGCCGGCGCCGTTGGGCCCGATCAGGAACCGCAGCTCGCCGGGCAGCACCGACAGGCTGACGTTGTCGACCGCGACGAAGCCGTCGAAGCCGACGCTGAGCTTGTCCAGCTCCAGGTAGTCCCTGTTCATGCCCGGGTTCATTCCCGGGTTCATTCCCGGGTTCATCGGTTGCCGCCGCGGGACGTGGCCGGCACGGCGTCGCTGTCATCGGCCCCGCTGTCCTGTGCCCTGCCGTTCGCATCGGTCGCGGACGACCCGGCACCGTAGTGCGCCGCCGGATCGGCGCCGGGCGGGTCAGGTGAACCGGGGCCGGGCAGGACAGCTCGCTCGGACCCGGGCGGCTCGGGCGGGACAGCTCGCTCGGACCCGGGCGGCTCGGGTGGCTCGGCGGCGGCCGTATCCGGGTAGGGTCCGACCGGCCGTTCGGACCGCGTCCGTGAGCCGGACAACCGACGCAGCGAACTGAACCCGTCCGGCAGGAACGCGATGACCAGCATGAACAGCAGCCCCTGCAGGTAGGTCCAGGCCGACGGGAACTGCTCGGACAGGGTGGAGCCGGCCCAGGCCACCCCGATCGCGCCGAGCACCGGCCCGAGCAGCGTGGTGCGCCCGCCGATGGCCACCCCGATCAGCAGTCCGATCGAGGGCACGATGCCCACGTCGTTCGGCGAGACGATGCCGACGATCGGCACGAACAACGCGCCACCCACGCTCGCCATCGCAGCGGCCGCCACGAACGCCACGGTCTTGATGTTCGCCGGGTCGTAGCCGAGGAACCGGACCCGCTCCTCGGCGTCCCGGCAGGCCACCAGCAGCTCGCCGTAGCGGCTGACCATCAGCTGGCGGGCGATGGCCACCATGACCAGCAGCGAGCCGGCGCAGATGAAGAACAGCATCCGCCGGTTGGCCGGGTCGTTCAGCGCGAAGCCGAAGAAGCCCTGGAAGTTGTTCAGACCGGTGGAACCACCGGTCTGCTTCGGGTTGCCGATCAGCAGGATGGCGAAGGCGGCCGCGAGCGCCTGGGACAGGATCGCGAAGTAGGCACCCCGGACCTTGCGCCGGAACGTGGCCAGGCCCAGCAGCGCGGCCAGCCCAGCCGGCAGCAGCACGATGGCCAGCACGGTGAGCAGCGGCGAGCGGAACGGCTCCCACCACCACGGAACGCCGTCGCTGGAGATCAACGCCATGAAGTCGGGCACCTTGCCCGCACCCGCGTCGACCAGCTTCAGGTGGAACGCCATCAGGTAGGCGCCCAACCCGAAGAACACGCCCTGGCCCAGGGTCAGCATGCCGCCCCGCCCCCAGGCCAGCCCGATGCCAACCGCGGCCATCGCGTAGCACAGATACTTGCCCAGCAGGCCCAGCCGGAAGTCGGACAGCACCAGCGGCGCGAGGACGAACAGCACCAGCGCGGCGACTGCGAACCCGCCGAGCACCGCCCAGCGTTGATGTCCCGCTCGCCCGGCCCCGCTCAGGCGCTGATGTCCCGCTCGGCGAGCCTCGCTCGAGCGCCCGCTGATCAGCCGGCGCAGACCGGCCGGAAGCCGGTCAGCCAGCGCGGTGCCGATGTTTCGACCCCCTGGCCGGTCGCCGCTCATGCCAGGCTCCGGGTGCGCAGCGCGTAGATGCCCTGGGGACGTAGCTGCAGGAACGCCACGATCAGCGCCAGCACGATGACCTTGGCGATGGACGCGGTGGTGGCGTACTCGATCCAGGACTGGGTGACACCCAGCACGAACGCCGCGATCACCGCGCCGCGGATCTGCGCGACGCCGCCGACCACGACCACCAGGAAGGCGTCGACGATGTATGCGGTGCCCAGGTTCGGCGAGATGGAGCCGAGCAGGGTCAGCGCCACCCCGGCCACCCCGGCCAGCCCGGATCCGATGAAGAAGGTGAGCCGGTCGGTAGCCCGGGTGGAGATGCCGGAGGCCTCGGCCAGCGAGCGGCTCTGCACGGTGGCCCGGATCCGCCGGCCCAACGGGGTCACCTTCAGCCCGATCGCCAGCGCGGCGAAGCAGGCGATGGCCAGCAGGAGAATGAACAGCCGGGTGCGGGGGAAGGCGAACCCGAGCACCTCGACCGGTCCCTGCAGCCAGGCCGGCGCGGCGACGTCCACCCCGGCGGTGCCGAAGATGTCCCGGGCGAGCTGCTGCAGCACGAGCGCCACCCCCCAGGTGACCAGGAGGGTGTCCAGCGGCCGGTGGTACATCCGGCGCAGCAGGCTGGCCTCCAGCACCACTCCGAGTAGACCGCCGACCAGGAAGGCCAGCGGCAGCGAGACCAGCAGCGACACCCCGGCCGAGCCGAGCGCCTGCTGCGTGGTGAAGCCGGTGTAGGCGCCGGCCATGATGAACTCGCCGTGCGCCATGTTGATGACGCCCATCTGGCCGAACGTGAGGGCCAGGCCGAGCGCGGCGAGCAGCAGGATCGACCCGCCACTGAGGCCGTTGAACAACTGGGTGACCAGGGTCTCCACTGAAGCCCTCCGGGCTGGCGAGGTGGTCGGAAGGGGGTTGCGGGGCGTTACCCGGCCGCGGTGATCCGCGTTTCGGTGTGCGAACGGACATCACGCTTCCGCTTATCCACCGGAACGCGGATCATCGGCTGTGGGTCGGTGGTCGGACACCCCTGCCGGGTCAGCCGGAGAGGCCGCCGGCCCAGGGGTAGGACTTCAGGTACGGGTCCGGCTCGATCGGCTTGCCCGAGGTCCAGTCGGTGTAGATCAGCCCGTCCGGGCCGATCTTGCCGATCAGCGCGGTCTTGGCGACGTGGTGGTTCTCGCCGTTGACCGTGACCGTGCCCTCCGGCGCCTCGAAGGTGACCCCGCCGGAGGCGGCATTCACCTTGTCGACCTCGAACGACTGCGCCTTCTCGACCGCGCCCTTCCACAGGAACAGCGAGGTGTAGGCCGCCTCCATCGGGTCGGAGGTGACCCGGTTCGCCCCCTTGAGCGCCTTGAAGTCCTCGACGAACTTCTTGTTCACCGGGGTGTCGATGGTCTGGTAGTAGTTCCAGGCCACCGGCTGGCCGACGATGTTGTCGATGCCGATGCCGCCGACCTCCTCCTCCGCGATCGACACGCTGAGCACCGGCATCGCGTCGGCGGTCAGCCCGAGGTTGCGGTACTCCTTGAAGAACGCCACGTTGGAGTCGCCGTTGAGGGTGTTGAACACCGCGTCGGCGTCCGCGTCGCGCACCTTGGAGACGATGGTGCCGAACGAGGTGTGCCCGAGCGGGGCATACTCCTCGCCCTTGACCTCCATGCCGTTGGCCGCCGCGTAGGCTCTGATGATCTTGTTCGCAGTCTGCGGGAAGACGTAGTCGCTGCCCACCAGGAACAGGCTCTTCGCGCCCTTCTCCTTGAGGTAGTCCAGCGCCGGGATGATCTGCTGGTTGGTGGTGGCGCCGGTGTAGTAGATGTTCTTCGACGCCTCGAGGCCCTCATACTGGACCGGGTAGTAGAGCAGCGCGTTGTTGCGCTCGAACACCGGCAGCATGGCCTTGCGTGAGGACGAGGTCCAGCCGCCGAACACCGCGGCCACGCAATCGCCCCGGATCAGCTTCTGGGCTTTCTCGGCGAACACCGTCGGCTCGGACGCGCCGTCCTCGGCCACGACGCTCAGCTGCTTGCCGAGCACGCCACCGCTGTTGTTGATCTGCTGCGCGGCCAGGCTCAGCGCGTCGTAGACGGTGTTCTCGCTGATCGCCATGGTGCCCGAGCGGGAGTTCAGGAAGCCGATCTTGATCTTGTCGGTGGAGGTGTCGACGCAGGACGGCGGGGCGCTCGCGGCACCGCCGCCGGAATCCACCTTCGCACCGCACGCGGACAGCACCAGGGCAAGGGCGAAGAACAGGGCGGCCAGCAGGGCTGCGCGACCGGGTCGTCGAGACCCGCGAAGTGCACTCATCGAATGTCCCTCCACTGCGAGGACGGGCCGCGATCCGGGAGCGAGCCCGCGCCGCGACGGATTGAGGCAGTGCCTGGGCGTCGGGTTCGCCCCAACGGAATCTGTCAACCAGTTGTTGCCGTGAGGTACTGATCGGGTGAACAGGATGTGACCCATAGTCAGTCCACCTCGGGAAACATCCCCAGAAAAGGTGATGCAGACACGGACGGGGCGCTACTTGCCCCGGTCAGCGCCCTCGGCAGCCGGATTCGACCTGCAGCGACCGGGACGGGTCGAAGTAGGCGTCGACCGGGTCGTCACCGGCGTAGTCGGGGTCGGCCGCGCGGTCGATCTCCGGCGCCGGTGCGGTGAGCCCCCGGGCGGCGGCGGCGCAGTCCATTCCGTGCCAGTAGCCGGTCGTGCGACCCAGGTACATGCCGCGCGAGGTCGGGCGCAGGTCGTCGGCCAGCGGGAACATCCAGTTCGTCTCCGAGTGCACCACCACCACCCCTTCCGGCTGGGCGAAGGCGTAGGCCCAGACGTAGTTGGTGACCACCGCGAGAGCCGGGGTGCCCATCCAGTCCACCCGGCTGTAGGTCATCCGGCCGTCGACCCGTGGTGGGCCGGCCAGGGTGGCCCCGGCCGGCAGGCGCACCAGCGTGGTGCCGTAGTCCCCGGTGTCCAACCGGGAGCGGATCACCGAGGCGCTGTCCGGGGCGAGCAGGTCGAGCAGCGGCTCCGGATCCCGCTCCAGCAGTACCCGGGAGTCCAGGTGCGAGGCCTCCAGCGCGTGCTTGACCTGGGCGAGCGCGGCGCTCACCTGTTCGTCGGTCATTCCCGGCACCGGAGTGAGCGGCGGCAGCACGATCCCGGCCGAGCCGACCGCGAAATGCTCCGCGGGCGTGCCGGCGAACGGGTCGGAATCGGTCACCAGCGGCAGCCAGGTGGCCCGGGTGAGAAACATTCCCGCCCCGGCCAGCAAAGCCAGCGCCAGGGCCAGCAGGCGCCGCCATCGGCGCTGCCGCCCACGTTGGCGACGGGTGCTGCGGGTAGGGACCACAGGGTCGGTTCCTCGGGGTGAGCGCGGCGAGCGGGGAGTCGCTATCACTCGTAGTGACCTTCACTCAGGGTAGCCGACGCCGGGGTCCAGCCCATGGTGGGACGGCAACCGTTAGGAACCTGCCGCAAAGACCGCGCCTAAACACTGACGTTGAGTAACCGCTCCGTCGCGGATCAGGCGGATCGACGCAGCATCAGCCAGGTAAAGGGTTGCACGCCTCCGGCCGGCGTCCGATGCAGCTCCGACCGGGAGTCCACGGCGTCGAATCGATCTCCCAGCGCCCGCGCGAGCTCGACCGCGGAGTAGCCCGCCGTGGGCAGTCCCGAGCACTGCCGGGGACCGTCGTCGGCGAAGGTGCCGATCAGGACCGTCCCGCCGGGCGCGAGGGCCGCGGCCAGCAGGTCGCGGTAACGGGCCCGATGGTGCTCCTGGACCAGGAAGTGGAACACCGCGCGGTCGTGCCAGCAGGCGAAGGCCCGGTCCGGCTCCCAGGACAACAGATCGGCCACCAGCCACCGCACCCGGGCCGCAGCGTCGGTACCCAGCCGCCGCCGGGCGGCCGCCAGCCCGCCGTCGGAGATGTCCAGCGCGGTCACCTCGGTGAAGCCGCGGGCGAGCAGCCCGTCGACCAACCGCGACGCCCCGGCACCGACGTCGATCACCGGCCGCGCCGGCGACACACCGGCGGCATCGATCAGCTCGAGCGAGCACGAGGGGTCGTCCTGGAACCAGCTCACCTCGGTCTCGGGGAGCCGTCGGTAGACTCCGTCCCAGTGCCTGACGCGCTCCATCGACCACCTCTCTCGATCTCGTTCGGCCGCAATTGTGACGGTCCAATATCGGCTGGGGCCAGCCCTGTCCTCCCCCTGTCCCCGATGCCCGGGTTGGCCTACGGTCGCGACATGTCCACCATGGGGGAGAGCCTGCTGGTATCCCCGGGCCAGGCGCCGCTGCTGGCCCGGCCGTACTTCGCGGACGGCGACCCCGGCCCGATCGCCGCCGCGCTGGCCCAGGTGCCGGAGCTGATGGCGGTGGCCCTGCCGTTCCTCGGCACGCTGTACGGGCCGTCGGCGCTCACCGAGCGCACCAAGGAGATCGTGGTGGTGCGCACCTCCGCGCTGGCCCGCTGCGAGTACTGCGTGCAGACCCACACCGTCGTCGCGCTCGACGCCGGGCTGACCCGGGATGAGGTGCGCGCGCTGCGCGGTGATCTGGCCGTACCCGAGCGGTTCGACTCGGCCCGCGAACGCACGCTGCTGAGCTGGACCGACGCGGTGGCGGGCGCGGTCGGCCCGGTGGACGAGCGCGTGCTCGCGGCGTTCCGGGCGGAGTGGGCCCCGCACGAGGTGGTCGAGGTCACCGCGCTCATCGGGGCCACCCTGATGCTGAACCGCTTCGCCACCGCGCTGCGGCTGCCGACGAGCACCGAAGCGCTCGACCGGCTGACCGCGGCGGGTCTTCGATGAGCACCGAGCTGCGCGACGCGGTCGCCGGCGGTCGTCTTCCCGGCCGGGTCTGGATGTACGCCAACTACCACTGCAACATCACCTGCGCCTACTGCCTCACCGAGTCCGGCCCGAGGGTGGCCCGCCGTGAGCTGCCCGAGCAGGTGATGTTGGACGTCGCCCGGGAGGCCGCCGAGCTGGGGTTCACCGACCTCGGGGTGACCGGCGGCGAGATCTTCCTGCGCCGGGAGATGACCGGGTTGCTCGGCCGGTTGTCGGAGTCGTTGCCGGTGGTGGCGTTGACCAACGCCACCTTGTTCACTCGGCGGCTGCTGGACGAGGTCCGAGCGCTGGCCGGGCGCGCGGTGGCGCTGCAGATCTCACTGGACCGGCCCGATCCGGACCGCAACGACGAGATGCGCGCGCCGGACAACTTCGCCAAGGTGGTCGCCGCGATCCCGGAGCTGGTGCGTCGGGGGGTGCAGGTCCGGATCGCCACCACGGTGGAGTCCATCGAGGACGCCGAGCTGGACCGGTTGTGTGCGCTGCACCGCGAGCTCGGGGTACCGGACTCCGACCACGTCATCCGGCCCATCGTGCGGCGCGGCCGCGCGGTGGACCACGACCTCGGCGTGGCGGCCGCACAGACCGACCTGCCAGCCGAGCTCACGATCACCGCGGACGGCGCGTTCTGGAGCCCGTTCGGTCCGACCGTGCACGGCGGCCGGTTGGACACCGACCTGCTGATCACCCGCACCACCCGACCGCTCTCGATCCCGGCCCGCGCCCTGCTGGGCCTGGTCGAGAACCGCCCGACCGGCGCGGACTCCACGCTTTCGATCAGATGAGCATGAGCCTCCGCGCCCGGTCCGGGCGCTTCGCACACAGCCGAACCCGCACCCACCAGAACCCTCGCGCCCGACCGGCCCGGGCGTCAGCAGAAAGGCACCCGCCATGACCAGCACCACCACTGCGCCGGCGGCCGCCCTCGCCCCGCACAGCGCCCTCGCCAAGGGCTTCGCCGCGCTACGGATCTTCTTCGGGCTGATCTGGCTGAGCAACGGCCTGGCCAAGGCGTTCGGGCAGGGCGCCTACGACTGGGGCTTCATGTCGTTCAACCTGATCGACCTGGGCGCGGCCCGGTTCATCGCGGACGAGGCCTCCAAGAAGACCTACATCGCCCCGTTGGGGGCGTTCTACCAGGGCGTGGTGCTCCCGAACTGGGGGCTGTTCGGACCGTTCCTCACCGTGGCGGAGCTGGCCATCGGGGTGGCGTTGTTGCTCGGCGTGCTCACCCGGGCCGCCGCGCTGGGCAGCCTGTTCCTGATCACGCCGATCTGGCTGATGTTCCTCGACACCAACCCCTACCTGTGGCTCTACCCGGTCGACCTCTTCCCACTGCTGCTGCTGGCCATCGTGCCGTCCGGGCGGACCGCCGGGCTGGACGCCCGGCTCGCCGCGCGTTTCGGCAACCGGTGGCCATTCTGAACCGGTCGCGGCCTGAGCGACGCGGGCCTGACCTGCGCCCGCGTGGTCACGGGCCGGTCACGCGGCTGGCGGCCGCGGTGGTACTGGTGGTGCTTTCGGGTTGCGCGTCCCCGGACCGCGCCCCCGCCGGGCCGGGCCCGGCATTCCCAGGTGCGGGCCCAGCACCGGCGGCACCGCTGCCCGCGCCCGGACCGGCCGCCGAGCCGGCCGAGGCACCGCCCACCGACCGTGCTCCGGCCGGGCAGGTCATACCTCTCGGACCGGGACCCGAGGGGCTGGTCGCCGACCCGGTGACCGGCATCGTCGCGGCCGCGGTGCGCGACCCGGCACGGCTGGTGCTGCTGGACGGACGCGGCGGCGGGTTCCGCGCCGAGGTGGCACTGCCCGGGCCGCTGCGCCACCTGCAGCTCGCCGCGCCAGGCGGCCCGGTGCTGGTGCCGGTGGAGGCCGCTGACCAGCTGGTGCGGGTCGGTCTGCCGGACGGCCGGATCATCGGCACCGCCGCCACCGGCGACTTCCCGCACGACGCCACCCAAGCGGCCAACGGTCAGGTGTTCGTGGCCGACGAGTTCGGCGGGTCGGTGACCGTGCTGGACGGCGAGCGGCTGGTCCGCCGCTTCGAGGAGCCGGTTCAGCCGGGCGGGATCGCCGCGGCCGGCAACCTGGTCGGGATGATCGACGTCTCGCGGAGCACACTCACCGTTTACGACGCTGGCGGCGGCACCGGCGGTACCCGGGTGGCGGAGGTGCCGGCCGGTGCCGGCCCGACCCATCTGGTCGCCGACCGGCGTGGCCGGCTGGTGGTCACCGACACCCGCGGTGACGCGGTGCTGGTCTTCGAGTTGACCCCGGCCCCGGCGCTGCGCACAGTCCTGCCGTTACCCGGGCAGCCTTACGGCATCGCCTACGACCCGGCCGGTGACCGGGCGTGGATCACCCTGACCGGTCGCAACGAGCTGGTCGGGCTGGACCTGGGCGCCGGCCCGCCTCGGGAGGTCGTCCGGCTGCCCACCGTCCGCCAGCCGAACACGGTCGCGGTCGACTCCAGCACCGGGCGGGTGTTCGTGGCCAGCCAGACGGAGGGCACCCTGGCCCTGGTCGACCCGCCGCGCTGACCGCCGGGCCGACGGGGCATGCTCAACGCAGCGCGCGGCGCAACCCCGCGCTGGTGAAGTCGACGAGCACGGTCAGCGCCAGCACCGCGCCGACGGTGGTGACCGCGCCGCCGTAGTCGAACAGCGCGAGCTGGGTCTGCAGCAGCATGCCCAGCCCGCCGGCCCCGACCACCCCGACGACCACGGTCTCGCGGATCGCCACCTCCCACCGGTAGCAGCCGTAGGCCGCGAAGCGCGGCGCCGCGGCCGGCAGCACGCCGTAGGCGAAGACCTGCGGCCCGGAGGCGCCGAGCGCCCGCAGCGCCCGCTGTGGCCGACGGTCCAGGTTCTCGATCGTCTCGGCCATCAGCCGGCCGAGCACCCCGGCGGTGTAGACCCCCAGCGCCACCGCGCCGGCCACGATGCCCGGGGTCAGCACGAACAACGCCACCAGTGCCCACACCGGAGGCGGAACCGCCCGCAGCACCACCAGCAGTCCCCGGGTCAGCACGGACACCGCCCAGCAGGGGAGCCCGCGGGCACCCCGCCGGGCCGGCCCAGGCGATCGGGCGGCCGGGCCGGCCAACGCCAGCCCACCGAGAAAGGCCAGCGCGATCGCCAGCACCGACATCACCAGCGTGGACAGCGCCAGCGTGGCCAGCCCGAGGACCCCACCAGCTCCGCTGCCGCCGGCCCCGACCGCACCCGCGCCGAAGGTAGGCGGTAGCGACGCGGCGAGTAGCTGGCCGGCCAACTGCCAGGACCGGGGATCGACCAGCGGTGCCAGGTCCAGCCCGATCCACCACCCGGCCGCCGGCACTCCCGCTGCGGCCACGGCGAGCGAGCCGACCAGCAGGCGGTCCCGGCCGGGTCCGCGCGGCCCGCCGCGCTCGGCCAGCCGGGCCCGGACGGCCGACCCCCAGGTGTCGGCCAGCAGGCTCAGGGCGATCAGCGCGTAGAGCAGCGTCCAGATCTCCTCGTAGCGCAGCGCGGAGAAGCTCAGTTGCAGCTGGAACCCCAGCCCGCCGGCCCCGATCAGACCGAGGATCGCGGCGCTGCGGATCGCGCACTCGAACCGGTAGAAGGCGTAGGACATCAGTTCGGTGGCCGCCGCGGGCAGCAGTCCGTAGCACAACGCGGCCCCCCGGGAGGCGCCGGAGGCGATCAGCGCGTCCACCGCGCGCGGGTCGGACTCGTCGAGGATCTCGGAGAACACCTTGGCGGTGATCGCGCCGAACGGAATGGCCAGAGCCAGTACGGCCACCACCGGCTCGATGCCCAGCACGCTGAGCAGCAGCAGCCCCCAGACCACCTCGTGGATACCGCGCGGCACGGTCAACACCATCCGGGTACCGGTCCAGCCGAGCCGCCCGCCCCTGTCTGCTGGGCGGCCCGGCCCAGCACAGCGGCGACCCAGCCGCCACCAGGTCTCCGAGCCGAGGATGCCGCCGACGACGCCGATCAGCAGGCTGCCCGCGGTGCCGAGCACGGCGTAGCCCAGCGTGGTGGTCGCCGCGTCGACGGTGAGGGCCAGGAACTCACCGTCCAGCCGGGGGGTGAGCGCGGCCGCGAAGAACTCCTTGACCAGGCCCAGGCCGGCGGCCCGGAACGGGAGACCGCCGGCCAGCGCCACCGCCGTCGAGCCGAGCAGCGCGAGTACGGTGATCGCGGCCCACCGGCGGCGGGTCCGCGATGCCCCGTCCCGACCGACCACACCGGCCTCGCGGAGGGCGACGTCGGTCAGCACCGGCGCTCAGTCGCACCACGCGGCGGGGGCGGCGCGACCATGGCGTCCTGGTCGGGTTCCAGCTCGTAGAGCGCATCGGTCATGGTCGCGGTCAGCTGTCTGGCCGCCACGTCGAACACCAGGCGCCCCGCCCGCAGTCCGAGGATGCGCGGGAAGGCTCGCCGGGCCAGCTCGACGTCGTGCAGGCTGGCCAGCAGCGTGGCTCCGGACGCGCTGGCCACCTCGTGCAGCAGCGCCATCACCTCTAACGCCCGCGCCGGGTCGAGGCTGGCCACCGGTTCGTCGGCGAGCACCAGCGCCGGCCGCTGCCGCAGTATCCGGGCGATGGCCACCCGCTGCAGCTCGCCGCCGGACAGCGTCGAGGTGCGCTGGGTGAGCCGGTCGGCAAGCCCCACCCGGGACAGCGCTTCGCGTGCGGCGGCTACCTCGCGCGGGCGCAGCAGCGAGGTGACCGCGCGCCACAGCGACCAGTCGCCGAGCCGGCCGGCGTTCACGTTGTGCATCACCCGCAGCTCGCCGACCAGGTCGAACCGCTGGTGGACGGTACCGATGCGACGCTGCGCCTCGCGCAGCCGGCGGGCCGGCGCACCGACCAGCTCCACGTCGAGCACCCGTGCGCTGCCCGACGACGCGGCGATCGTGCCGTTGAGCAGCGCGATCAACGTGCTCTTGCCCGCCCCGCTCGGGCCGATCACCGCGACCCGCTCACCGGGCGCCACCGCGAGGTCCAGCCCGGCGATCGCCTGGCGGGCGCCGTACCGAACACCGACTCCGCGCAGCTGGACAGCCATTCGGACCTACTGGAGCAGATCGAGCTTGCGGGCGATGGACTCGATGTCGTCGTAGTTCCCCGGCTCCGTCGAGACGAACGCGCCGGCGGTGAACAGGGCCAGGATGTCCCTCTCCCGCTGGTCGCTGCCGTCCAGGCCGAGCAACGTGGCGCGGACCTTCTCGGTGAACCCGGCGCCGAACTTCTGGTCCAGGTCGGGCCGGCCGAGCCAGTGGTAGTCGTGGTAGGTGGGCGTCCGGAAGATCTCCACCACCTTTCCGACGTCCACCGCTCCCTCCTCCAGCCGCGCATCCCACACCGAGGCGCTGAGCGCGCCGACCTGGTAGGTGCCGGCGGTCACCAGCTTGATGGTGGCGTCATGCGAGCCGGAGAATCCGGGCGGGCCGCGCAACCCGTCGGGGGCCACGCCGGCCTGGTCCAGGAAGAACTGCGGCATCAGCCGACCGGAGGTCGACACTTCGCTGCCGAAGGTGACGGTCTTGCCGGCCACCTCCGTCAGCCCCGAGACCTCGGTGAAGGGGGTCAGCCCGGCGTCGGTGCCGGCGACGAACACGCTGCGGAACCGCTCGTCGACGTCCCGCTGGGCCAGGGCCACGGCCCCCGGCACCTGCTGGCGCGCCTGGACCCCGGTGAGCCCACCGAAGAACGCCAGGTCGACGTCACCGCGGCGGAACGAGGTCACCGACGCTGTGTAGTCGGTGACCGGCTGATAGCGCACGGTGACTCCCAGCCGTTCGGTGAGGTACGAACCCACCTGCCCGTAGAGCCGCTGCAGCTTCTCCGGATCCTGGTCGGGGATGGCGGTGATGGTGAGCACCCGATCGGCAGGCGCTGGTCCGGCGGCACCGGAGCAGCCGGTGACCAACGCCAACCCGAGCGCCGCGCACAGGGCCCACCACCGCGCAGCGCAGCCGCGCCGCCGCCGGCGTCCGATGTCACGCCAGTGGTGATCGGGCGTGATGTGGCCAGACATGTGGTCCCCTCCGCTCGCAACGAGCGGGACGACCCCGACCGGGCCGGGTCGCCCCCAGGACATCGTAAAGACTGGGTGAGGTCGACGGGCCGTTCATCATCGCACCGTAAGCATCCACGGACGACCGCTCCGCTACGGTCCGATCATGTCGACCAGGCAGTCCTCCCTCGACCGTCCACCGGGCGGCTGGACATGGCCGGACCGGGCGCTGCGGTTCGACCTCGCCGCAGTGGCCGCCGGGGTCTGTCTGGTGGTGGCGGCGGCACTCGTCGGTCGGAGCCTGCTGGCTAGTGGGCTGGACATCTTCCTTCCTTTTCCGCCGCTGCTCGCGAACTGGGAACCACACATCGGGCCCGGTAGCGTCGGCGCGTTGGCCATCGCGGCCGCGGTCGTACGGTACGGGCCCCGGTTGGCCGCCGCAGTGGACTGGCGTCCGCTGCTCGCGTTGAGCTGGGCGATGGCGTGCGGGTGGACGCTGTTCCTGGCCCTGGTCGACGGCTGGTCCCGGGGCGTCGCCGGACGGTTGACCGCCCGGAACGAGTACCTGTACGACGTGCCGAGGGTGACCGACATCCCGGAGATGCTGCGGGTGTTCACCAGCCTGATCTACACCGATCCGGCGGTGGTGTGGACCACGCACGTGGCCGGCCATCCGCCGGGCGCGACGCTGGTGTTCGTCTGGCTGGACCGGGTGGGGCTGTCCGGCGGCGGGCCCGCCGGGTTGCTGTGCATCCTGGTCGGCTCGTCGGCGGCCACCGGCCTGGCGGTCACCCTGCGGGCGCTCGGCCAGGAGCCGGCCGCCCGACGGATGCTGCCGTTCGCGGTGCTCTTCCCGGGAGCGGTGTGGGTCGGGGTGTCCGCGGACGGAATGTTCGCCGGCGTGCTGGCCTGGGGGGTTGCGTTGTTCGCGCTCGGCTGCACGCGCCGGGGCGCCCGGGCCGACCTGGCGGCGCTGGCCGCGGGTCTGGTTCTGGGTTTCCTGCTGTACCTGTCCTACGGGTTGGTGCTCGCCGGGTTGTTGCCGCTGGTGGTCCTCGCGCTCACCAGGGCCTGGCGCGCCGCAGGGCTGGCGGTGCTGGGCGCGGCCGCGGTGGCGGCGGTGTTCACCGGGTACGGGTTCTGGTGGTTCGACGGGCTGGAGCGACTGCGGATCGCCTACTCACTGAGCATCACGATGAACCGGCCCTATGAGTACTTCGTCTGGATCAACCTGGCCGCGGTGCTCTTCGTTCTCGGGCCGGCGGTACTGGCCGGGCTGCGGCGCTGGGCGGCGGACCCACGCGCGCTGCCGGTGACGGTGTCGCTGCTGGCCCTCGCCGGGCTGGCGGCGATCGTCGCGGCCGACCTGTCCGGGTTGAGCAAGGGCGAGGTGGAGCGGATCTGGCTGCCGTTCTCCGTCTGGCTGGTGCTGCCGTGTGTGCTGTTGCCCCCGCAGCACGTTCGGGGCTGGCTGGCCGCGCAGGCCGTGCTCGCGCTCGCGGTCAACCACCTGCTGCTCACCGAGTGGTGAGCCGGCCGCGATCCGTCCACGTTCGGTAACCGCCCCACACCGACGCGCTCAACGTGGCAGTGGCCGACCGGTCGGGTCGGTCACCGTGAGCTGGTAGGTGTCGCGTTCGAGGCCGGGATAGCCGACGAACCGCACGCTGCCCCAGTCCACCTCGGGATGCCCGACCAGTCTGGTCGGCACCTCACCGCGAGTGCCCAGGGTGCGCAGCGCGGCGAGGTTACCCCCGGCGTTTGGTTCAGTGATCACCGCGGCCAGGCCCGCGTACCGGCCCGGTGCATCGACGATGACCCGCGGCGCGTCCGCCACCCCGTGCGCGACACCGACCTCGTTGGTCACGCAGGGGAACAGGAACGCGATCGGCCAGTTGACCAGGACCGGACCGTTGGCCGCCAGGAAGTCGGTGAGCGGGACCACCTCCCGCAGTCGCGGCCCGGTCAGCGCGAGCCAGCCGTCGGAGTCCGAGGTGGCATCCACCGCCCGCACCCGGACCCGGTCGGCACCGCGCGGGATCTCGGTCGGTTCCAGCCACACCGAGCGCCAGAAGGCGGGGTCGGGCTCGGCGCGCGGGTCGTTGTGCGGGCGGTCGACCGGGGTCCGCTCGCCCAACTCGGTCACCGCCGACCCGGCGCTCGCGCCGAACTCCAGGGCCAGCCGGTTTCCGCCGTCGGTGCGCCCGGACACGGTCATCGCCAGCTCCTGGTCCGCCCGCAGCGCGGGCAGGGTGAACCACTCGCTGACCAGCCGACCGGTGCCGACGGGGCCGTCCGCCCGGCTGCCCCACAGCCGAGCCGACGCGCGGACCCCCGGCGGATCGGGCGGCGGATGCGCTGGATCCCAGCCGGCCCCGGCGGCGAACCCCACCGGCTGGTCGCCACTGTCCGGGTCGGTCACCCCGACGGGCGTCGCCGGCATGAGGACCCCGCCCGGAGTGTCCGGCAGCACCTGGACGTCGTCGGCCAGCCCACAGTCGGTCTCCCCGCGCAGCCGGTCCAGGTTGTTGAGCGCGAGCGATCCCTCCGGTTGGCGCAGCGGCGCGGTGCCGAACGAGAACAGCATGGCGGCCACCGACACCCCGGCCACCGCGGCAGCCAGCGCACCGGGAGCGGCAACCACGGCGGCCCGGGCGGCCAAAACTCCCGACCCCAGCCGGACCAGCGCGGCAAAGGCCAGCGCCATACCGAACCAGAGCGGCGGGGCGTCCAGCGGCAACCCGAAGGGTCGGACCGGACCGTCGGCCCACGGCACCGCGTACACCGTCGGCTGCCACCAGTCATTCGGTCCGGCGAACGACAACGCCGCGGCGAGGGCGACCAGCCCGATCCCGCCCAGCCCGGTGCCGAGCAGCACCCGGTCCAGTGGGCGGTGGGCGGGCTGATCGCGGGCGTGTGCGCGCAGCACCAGGAGGGCGATGACCAGGACCGCAGCGATCACCCCGGCCAGCGAGCCGAAGTGATGCGACCACTTCGACGGGGTGAGCCAGAGCAGGGCCAGGCCGACGGCGGCCACCCCGGCCAGCCGGGCGGCGGTGGTGTCCAGCGGGGTGATCCGGCCACGCCGGGCCAGCAGCACCCCGAGCACCGGCAACAACGCCAGGGTGAGCAGCACCGGAACCCGTTTCGCGGCGTTGCCGTCCTGGTCGGCGCCGAGCAGGAACTGGTACCGGGAGAACTCCGCGGACCAGGGCAGCGACGGGCCGAACTCGGTGTGCCAGCGGGTGGCCACCAGCAGGGCCTCCCCGGCCTGGTCAGCGAAGATCAGCACTGACCCGACACCACCCACCGCGCCGAGCAGCAGGACCCGGGCCGCCACCTCCCAGCCCCCGGCACGACCACCACCGCCCAGGATACGGCCGATCTTGCCGGCGAACACCGCGATCGGCGCCAGCATCAGCAGCCCGGACGGGCTGGTGGCCACCGCCGCCGCGGTGATCAGGGCACCGACCGCCAGGCCGGCCGTGCTGCGGGCCCGCCAGAGCACCACCAGCAGCGCGGTGAGCTCGAACGCCACCATCGGCTCGACCCGCACCCCCAGGTTGTAGGGCAGCCACGCGGCGAGGAAACACACCCCCGCGAGCAACCGCACCCGCGCGCGACCCGAGCCCAGTTCGGGCACCGCGCCGAGCAGGCCGCGGCTGAGTAGCAACCAGGTCGCCACACCGAGCACGGTGCTGGGCAGCCGCAGCCACAACGGGGCCAGGCTGACCTCGTCCATCGCCGCGATCAGCTGGTAGGACAGCTGGAACGGCGTCTCCGAGGCGTTCCACCACCGGTAGTAGTTGCCCTGGTCACCGGCCAGCTCGGAGTTCCGGGCGATCATCGTGGCGAAGCCGTCGTCATCGGACAGCGGACCGATCACCGCCCACCCCGCGAGCGTGCCGAGCACCCCGACGTCGACCAGCCAACGCACCCCGGGCCGGGGCCGGCGCCACTGCGGCCGATGCACCGCCGCCGCCCGGCCGAGCAGCGCCAACGCCGCTACCGCCGCCACCAGCACGACCGCGATCACGGTGCGCTTCACCGGGCTCGGGGTGCTCTGGAACGGAGTGACCGGGCGGGCGGTGACGGTCAGCCCGCTCGCCCGGTCGGGGTCGAGGTCCGTGCGGAACGCGGCTACCTCGGGCACCGGCTCACCGGCCAGCGTGCGAGTTGCGCCCGCCGCGGTGACGGTGACCCCGGCGCGGTCGGCCCGCACCCGCACCCCACAGTCCGGCCCGGTGGCGCGGCCGGTCCGGACTCCGGTGTCGGCCTCGTCGAGCCGCGTCCCGTCGAGCCGCGTCCCGTCGAGCCGTGTCCCGTCGAGCCGCGTCGCGTCCACCAGTGTTCCGTTGACCAGCACCTGCGTCGCTCCGGCGTCCGCTCGCACCAGCAGCCCGGCACCCGAATCGGTGGCGCCACCGGTGGACAGCACCGTTGTCGGGCGGCCGAGCGCCTCCGCCGCCCTGATCACCGCGCACGGCACCTCAGCGGTCAACTCGGCCGGTCGGTACGGCGTGAGCAGAGCGGTGCTGGAGACCGTCGGTCGGCCGGGCGCCGGCCAGCTCAGCGTGGTCTGGTCGGCGAGCACCGGGGCGAACGGCAACACCAGCGCGGCGACCGTCCCGACCAGACCCACCACCAGCGAGAGCCCCACCAACAGCGCGCGACGCCCAGGCGGAGGACACCGCCGAAACCCGCCTGGGCGCGACGGAGGTTCGTCGATGACACCGGAGCCCGGCAGGTCCGGAGGGGTTGCGCGGCTCGGCACGGCTGCGAGGTTATGGCATCAGACGGCGCCGCCGAGCCCGATGCCGGCCCGATCGGTGGTTACCGTTCGACTACGGCGGTCGGCCCCGGGCCTGTGGACAACTTCCACGGCGCGGCGGCCGGGGCGGATATGCTCCCGGTATGACTACCTCCGAGTTCGCCCGGCTGCGCCGGCGGGTCGAGGCGTACGACGAGTCCCAGCGCGCGCTCGCCGACACGGTGCTCGACATCAAGGAAACCGTCGACGGACACACCGCGGCACTGGCCGACGTCAAGGAGACCGTCGGAAACCACACCGCCACGCTCGATCAACACACCGCCACGCTCGATCAACACACCGGGTTGCTCACCGAGATCCTCCGCCGCCTCCCGGAACCACCATCGGGGCCTGACCGCGGTCGGCAGCACCGGTCAGGGTAGGTGTCCGGCTCAGCGACCGTCCGGCAGCGCGGTGGTAGGGCGGCAGTCATCGGGGTAGCGGGCGCACCAGGGCTGCACACCCGGTAGCCGGTAGCGGTTGCGCACCACCCAGCCGTAGCCGCGGTTCTGGACCGTCGCGCTGCGCCGGTAAAGGGTCTCCGGCCAGCGAGCACCGAGCGCGACCCCCAGCGCCGCGTTGATCGCCGCCGCACCCGCCAGCCGGGTGCCGTCGGCCCCCCGCCACTGCAGCGCGCCGGCGCACTCGTCGAAACTCGCGCCGATCGACTCCGGCGCCCCGGGCCGCTGATAGGGCAGGGTGTCGATCCGGCTGCCGCGGTCGAGCAGGCGCAGCCAGCCGAGCGTCCGCATGCAGAAACCGCAATCGCCGTCGAACAGCAGCACGGGCCTCATGACCCACAGTGTGCCGTGCGCCCCCTCAGAACGTGCTCGCCTCAGGACATGGCCAGCGGAACGCGGATCCGGAGGAGCCCGTCGACCAGTTGCGCGCTGGGCCGGGGACCGGCCCGGCGGATCAGTCGGGTGATCCGCAGGTTGCCCGGGTGCGCCAACGCGGTGAGTTCCTGCCAGCCTGCGTCGGTGGCCACCTCGACCGCGCGCCGGATCAGCGCGGTGCCCACCCCGCGCGCCTGCCAGGAGTCCTCGACCAGGACCGACAGCAGGGCCGAGCCCCGACCGTCCGGGTCGAGGGTGACCAGCCCGACCGCGTGGCCCCCGTCGAGGGTGAGCGCGAGCAGGCTCTCGCCCTTGCCGGACCGGCCGATGAGCATCTCCGCGAGCTCGTCGGGCGCCAATGCGGGCCCCGGGTTGAGGAACCGGGCGCGACGGGTCGCCGGGGTGCACCGGGCGTGCAGCGCGGCGACCAGCGGACCGTCGGACGGTTCGGCCATCCGCAGTTCGACTTCGGAGCCGTCGCCGAGCAACACCGTGCCCAGGCTGGGGTGCTCGCGGCGGTACCAGGCGGTGGCCTCGGAACCTTCACCGGGCGCGGCGCTCAGCTCGGCCAGCTCGATCAGCATCGCCGCGCGGGAGGCCTCGGTGGCGGTGAACGGCCATCCCCGGCCGAGCCGGGCCTCGCGACCGAACGCCCGCACGCGGTGGGTGTGCAGCGCCTCCTCTCCGGTGGTCAGCACCCTGGCGTGCAGCAGCCTGGCCACGGCGGCCGGGGTCGCGTCCGGGTTGCGGGCCACCCGACGGGCCAGCGCCAGCGCGGTGGTGACCGGATCGGCGAGGTCACCGGCCAGCACCGGGACGGCGAGTGTGCAGCCGATGTCGGCGCGGCGCAGCCGGTCGGCCAGCCCGGTGGCGGCGGCCTCGTCGCCGGCCTCCACCATCAGCTCGTCGGTGACCGTGCCATCCGGTCCCCGTTCGCCGTGCACGGTGAGCGAGACGATGTTGCACCCGGAACCGCCGACCGCGGCGGCGAGCTCACCGAGTCGCCCGGGACGATCCTCCAGCTCGACGTGTACCCGCCACAACCCCACCGCTGCCTCCCCCGAGACGTCCGATCCCGGGGCAGTGTGTCCCATTCGTATTAACAGGTCACTACCCGTGCGCTAAGCCTGCCCACCGAGCCGTCCTGTGGCAGGGTTTAGTTGTGCACGATCGTTCGGTCGTGCACGTCCCATCCACTCGTGAAGGGATCCTCATGGACGTGAAGTACACGGCTACCGCCGTGTCCTCGGGAGGCGGACGCGACGGCGCGGTCCGCTCGGACGACGGGGTTGTCGACCTGTCGGTCAAGATGCCGCCCGCACTCGGCGGCCCTGGCGGCGGGACGAACCCCGAGCAGCTGTTCGCCGCCGCCTACGCGGCCTGCTTCCACGGCGCGCTGCGTCTGGTGGCCCGCAACGAGAAGGTGACGATCACCGACGACGCTACCGTCGAGGCACAGGTCGGCATCGGCCCGGACGACACCAGTTTCGGTCTGGTCGCCACGCTGGTGGCCACCGTGCCCGGTCTGGACCAGGCACAGGCCGACGACCTGGTCGCCAAGGCCCACCAGGTCTGCCCCTACTCCAAAGCCACCCGGGGCAACCTCGACGTCACCCTGGTCGCCAAGGTCTGACCACCTGCTGGGCGCCGCGCCGGGTCGTAGGTGGGAGTAGCGCCAGGGCGCTACTGCCCACCCACGGCGCGCCGCGCCACGCAGCGTGCGGCGAACGCGATCTCGGCGGCGACGTGGCGCAGCGTCTGCTCGATCACCAGCGAGCCGTGTCCGGCGTCGAACCGCAGCACCCGGTACTCCGCGGCGTCCGGCCGCGCGGCCAGCGCCGCCAGATAGTTGTCCACCTGCCGGATCGGGCAGCGCGGGTCGTTCTCCCCGGCCAGCACCAGCAGCGGCGCCCGGACCCGGTCCACGTAGGTGAGCGGGGAGCACTCCCGGTACCGCTCGGGCACCTGCTCCGGGGAACCGCCGAACAGCGCCCGGTCGAACGCCCGCAGCTGCTCCATCTCGTCGGCGTAGGCGGCGAGGTAGTCGGCCACCGGCACCCCGGCGATCCCGCCCGCCCAGCGCTCCGGCTGGGTACCCAGGGCCAGCAGGGCGAGGTAGCCACCCCAGGACCAGCCGTCGACCACGCAGCGCGCCGGGTCGGCCAGGCCAGAGGCCACCGCCCAGTCGTGCACGGCGGCGACGTCCTCCAGCTCGGTCAGTCCGGGGCGGCCCTCGATGGCGTCCCGCCACGCCGAGCCGTAGCCGGTGGAGCCCCGGTAGTTGACCTCCACCACGGCGAACCCGGCGTCCACCCACGCCGCCCGGCCGGCGTCGAAGCGGTCCTCGTCGGCCGCGTGCGGGCCGCCGTGCAGCACGAACAGCGTGGGCAGCGGCCGGTCGGCGCCCGGCGGCGCCGAAACC
Source organism: Pseudonocardia sp. (assembly GCA_052386505.1). Classification (GTDB taxonomy): domain Bacteria; phylum Actinomycetota; class Actinomycetes; order Mycobacteriales; family Pseudonocardiaceae; genus Pseudonocardia. The sequence continues at coordinate 13,564 of JBQTKB010000117.1, read as the reverse complement.
AGGGCATGCACCTCGCCACCCGGCCCGGCCACCCAGGCATCCAGGACCGGCACCGACCCCGGCGCCCGCTCGCCCGGCGGGGTGAGCAGCGGCCGGTCGGCGCCGTCCGGGTGCAGCACCCGCAGCTCCGGCGGGGTGGCCGCCGACGAGCAGCCGTACTCCACCGTGCCGTCCGGGCGCACCCCGGCGGCGCCCACGCAGCCGGGGGCGGTGGGCAGCTCGCTCAGCGTCCCGTCGGCGAGGGTGTAGCGGTGCAGCCGGCTGCGCCCGGCGCGGGTCTGGGTGATCAGCACCGCGGTGCCGTCCGGGTAGAAGTCGCCGGTGAGGTCGCCGGGCAGCTCGATCGGCAGCTCGGTCTGGGTGCCGGTCGCCACGTTCCAGATCAGCAGCTCGTCGCGCCCCCGCCGCTCGTGGTTGACCAGCAACCGGGTGTCCCCGGCCAGCTCGGGGAAGGCGAGCGGGGTCAGCCCCCGACCCGGGCCGTCCGCGAGCTCGGCCACTGCCGACCCGTCGGAGCAGCGCAGCAACCGGATGGCCGGATGCCGGGAGTCGCCGTGCTCGGAGTGCGACACGGCCAGCAGCGTCTCGTCGTGCGACAGCGCCCCGACGCCGGCGTCCTCCGCGTGCCGGTAAACCTCGGTGGCCGGTCCACCGGCGCGGCTGAGCCAGATCGTGCTGCCCTCGTCGGTCGCGGCGCCCACCGCGACCAGTGACCGGCCGATCTCCAGGCCGGCGGGGTAGCCGTCCAGCGCGTCCTCGGCCGCGCCCTCGGGGACCGGCACGGCGGCCACCGCGGCCGAGGTGGAACCGCCGGCGAACGGCTCGCGCACCCAGCGCCCGAACTCGTCGCCGTCGGTGTCGTCGAACCACCACAGCCACCGTCCGTCCGGGCTGATCGCGGCGGCGTGGGTGCCGTTGGGGCGGTCGGTGACCTGCCGGTGGACGTCGGCGGAGCGGTCCCAGGCGTAGATCTCCCAGGTCCCGCCGGCGTTGGAGCTGTACACGCAGGCGTGCGGGGCGTCCATCGCCCACTGCGGCAGCGACATCCGGGGGGCATTGAACCGGGCCCGCCACCGCCGCTCCCGTTCGGGGTCGTCGAAGAGCCGGTCCGGCACGTCCGCCGCTGGGTGCTCGATCACCCCTCGATCCTCCCCGGCCGCGACCGCACCGAGCCCAGCGGGGACGGCCCCGGAGCCGCCAGCTGCCCGCCACGGCCCGGGCGGGTGACCGACCGCTCCGGCTGATCGGACGGACGGCTACCGGTCGGTTAGGTTGTGCCCATGAGTGATCCGCCACGTCGCGCGACCGCCCGGACGGCCAAGTTGGGTGCCCTGCCGGTGGGCATCGCCGGCCGCGCGGTCGGCGGCTGGGCCCGCCGGCTGGCCGGCGCCGACCGCGAGCAGCTCGCCGCCGAGCTGGCCATGCGCAACGCCGACCAGCTGTTTGCCGTGCTCGGCGAGCTGAAGGGCGGTGCGATGAAGCTCGGCCAGGCGCTGAGCGTGTACGAGGCGCTGATTCCGAACGAGCTCGCCGAGCCCTACCAGCAGGCCCTGATCAAGCTGCAGGCGCAGGCCCCGGCGATGCCGGCACGCGACGTCGAGCGGGTGATGGCCGAGCAGCTGGGCCGCAACTGGATGCGCCGGTTCGCCGAGTTCGAGACCGACCGGGCTTCGGCGGCCAGCATCGGTCAGGTACACAAGGCGACCTGGCACGACGGCCGCGAGGTGGCGGTGAAGATCCAGTATCCGGGCGCGGACCAGGCACTGACCTCCGACCTGCGCACGCTGGCCCGGCTGGCCGGCCTGCTGCAGCGGATCGTGCCGGGCACCGACGTGCGCGCGGTGATCTCCGAGCTGCAGGACCGGATGATCGAGGAGCTGGACTACAGCGCCGAGGCGGACAGCCAGCGGGCGTTCGCCGCCGCGCTGCGCGACGATCCCCAGGTCCGGGTGCCGAAGGTGGTGGCCAGCGCGCCCAAGGTGATCGTCTCGGAGTGGCTGGAGGGCGTACCGCTGTCCACGATGGCGCACAAGCCGGCCGCGGACGGGGACGAGCAGAAGCTGCGGGACTGGATCGCCTACACGATCATGGAGCTGATGTTCTCCTCGCCGGCCCGGGTCGGTCTGCTGCATGCCGATCCGCACCACGGCAACTTCCGGCTGCTCGCCGACGGGCGGCTGGGGATGATCGACTTCGGGGCGGTGGCCCGGCTGCCCGACGGCATCCCGCGTCCGCTCGGCCGAATCCTCCGGTTGGCCGCCGACGCCCGACCGGACGAGCTGCTGGAGCTGCTGCGTCGGGAGGGGTTCGTCGGGCTGAAGGACCGCGTCACCGGCGCGGACGCGCTCAACTACATCGGCGCCCTGGCCAACCCGCTGCGCGAGGATTGCTTCCACTTCAACCGCGACTTCATGCAGGCCGAGGGTGGCCGGTTGACCGACTTCGGCGGCGCCGACTTCCAGACCGGTCGCGCGCTGAGCCTGCCGCCGCAGTACCTGATGGTGCTGCGGGTGGTGGTCGGCTGGTTCAGCATCCTGTCCCAGATCGACTGCTCCGCGTCGGCCCGACAGATCGTCATCGAGTGGGTTCCCGGCTTCACCGACTACGAGTGACCCCGCCGTGTAAGGTGACCGACGTGTGGCGCTACTACTGGTTTAGCTGGCCGGCCCTGGGTGGGCTCGGCGGCGACCGCGTGCGCTGACCTTCCACCCCGAGCCGGTTTTCTGAGCCGGCTCGGCGCGAATGGTTCCGGGGCGGCTCCTGCCGAAAGGAACGCCCTGATGTCCGTCATTGCCGCCGCCCCCCAGCTGGACGGCCGACGTACCGCCAGTATCAGCCCGCTCATCCCACCGTCGCTGCTGCGTGCCGAGCATCCGCTGAGTACGCCCGGAGCCGAGCGGGTCGAGCGCGCGCGGGCCGAGATCACCGACGTGCTGGACGGCCGCGACGACCGGCTGCTGGTCGTCGTGGGCCCGTGCTCCATCCACGACCGGGACGCCGCGCTGGACTACGCCGCCCGGCTGGCGGGAGTCCGGGACGAGCTCGATGACCGGCTGGTGATCGTGATGCGCGCCTACTTCGAGAAGCCGCGCACCACACTGGGCTGGAAGGGCCTGATCAACGATCCCGACCTGGACGGCAGCTACGCGGTCAACAAGGGCCTGCGGCTGGCCCGCAGCCTGCTGCTGGAGGTCACCGAGCTCGGATTGCCGGTGGGTTGCGAGTTCCTCGACCCGATCACCCCGCAGTACCTCGCGGACGTGGTCAGCTGGGGTTCGATCGGCGCCCGGACGGCGGCCAGCCAGGTGCACCGGCAGCTGTGCAGCGCGCTGTCGATGCCGGTGGGGATCAAGAACTCCACCGAGGGCGACGTGCAGGTGGCGGTGGACGCGGTGCGCGCGGCGGCCGGCGCGCACGTCTTCCCCGGCATCAACGCCGACGGGCTGGCCGCGCTGATCGCCACCACCGGCAACCCGGACTGCCACGTGATCCTGCGCGGGGGCGCGGCCGGGGCGAACCACCACCGGGCCGACGTGACCGACGCGCTGTCCCGGATGCGCCGCGCCGAGCTGCCGGAGCGGGTGGTGATCGACGCCAGCCACGGCAACAGCGGCAAGGACCACCGGCGCCAGGCCGGCGTGGTCGAGGAGATCGCCGCGCGGGTCGGCGCCGGGGAGCCCGGGATCGCCGGGGTGATGTTGGAAAGCTTCCTGGTCGGCGGTCGCCAGGAACTCACGCTCGGCCGGGCCGGCGAGCTGATCCGCGGCCAGAGCATCACCGACGCCTGCATCGACTGGGACACCACCGCGGTACTGCTCGAGTCCCTGGCCGCCGGGGTGCGTCTGAGGCGGCTGTGAGTGCGGAGTGCGGCCAGAGCCGCACCCCGCACAAACAGGGCGCGCAGCGCCAGCCGCTCAACGACGCCAGGTGCGACCACCGATCCCGGCCAGGTACAGCGCCACGATCAGGAACCCGAGGATGTTCAGGAACTCCACGTCAATTACGCCAAGATCGAGGTTGGCGAGCTTGAAGATCAACGAGACGAGGAAGACAACTGCGGCGACGAGGGCGAGCATCGGACCTCCTTGTGAGAGTGGAGGTAGACTGTCTCACGCCGATGCTTGCCACCATAAGTGCAGGTCAGCGACGTTTTCACTACGGAGAGGTCACTGGTCGGCAGCGAGCGGCACGGCGTGCCATCCTCACCGATTGTTACCGTGTCATGACCAGTTCGTTAGCCGCATGTGCATGCGGACGGTCAGGCCGTGCCCGGTGACGTGCGTGCGCACCAGGTCGCACAGCCCGTGCACCCGGAACAGCCCGCTGCCCGCGCCGTCGCATGGTTCGGGGGCACGCCGGCCGGCCAGCGGGTCGGTGAGCGTTCCGCTGTCCTGGATCTCGCAGACCAGGTGACCGTCCTCGGTCCACACCGACAGGATGCCGGGCCGCCGGGTGTGCATCAGGGTGTTCACCGCGATCTCGTGCGCAGCGGTCCGCATGTCGGCGACCCGCGCCGACTCGAGCCCGGCCCGTTCCGCCCGCTCATGCACGAACCGGCGCACCGCCCGAGCGCCGGCGTGTTCGTCGAACACCATGACGTCGACGTCGCAGGACTCCGGCGGCTCCGCCAGTGGCACGTCGTGCCGGGCGGCCAACCGAACCGGGTCGACGTAGCCCGGGCTGTCGAACCGCGCCCCGCCTTCCACCAGGATCGGGTGGGTCTCGGTGGCGTCCAGCAACGCGGTCGGCGGTAGCCGGCGGGTGTCGTACGGGCACAGGATCGTCGCCTCCCGGCCGGTGTACGCCGCGTTGATCAGCGCCTCGTGCTGCACGCAGGCGGGGTACTCGGTGTCGGTGCGCCCGGGCCAGATCGGCTCGCCGATGATCCGGACCCGCCGGCCGGGGTGGTCGTCCATGAACCGGGTCAGCACCGAGCCGATGATCCGACCGGGGTTGCGCCCGGCGACCGTCATGTCCAGCAACCGAACCTCGTCGGCCGCCGCGCCGAGCGCGTGGGTGATCCGCCCCAGGTTCTGCCCCGGCACCGCCACCGCCACCGGTTCGCCGGCGGCGAGCCCGTCCAGCACGAAGGGCACGGTACCCGCCAGGTAGTCGGCGCCGCCGGTGTAGAAGAACCCCTCGTGCACGAACGGTTCGTCGCGCACCGGGGCGGTCAGCTCACCCATGAGCGAGCCAGTCCACGGCTGTCCATCGGCCGGAGACTACGTCGTGATCATGCGTTCGCGTCCCGTTTCGAACCGCGGATCCGGTGGACGATCGGCGCAATCCGCCGAACGGTCCTGCCCTGCGCCGCCAGAAGGGAGGCTACGACCGCAGTCCGTTCGGACGTACCTCCAGCGCGTTCGGCGACAGCCCACCCGGCGGGCGCAACCTGAGTCGGGGGGCACCGCCAGTGACCGTCCTGGTGACCCTCCGTCGCCGGGCCTCAACGCAGGATCTGCCGGGATCTCACGTTCTGTTACGCAGATCCCCTGATGCAGTAGCAGCAGCACCTTTAGGCGGGGTTGGGCGCGGTGCCGGGACGGGTGGCCAGCGGGACCAGCTCGGGGTTGTCCCAGTCGACCGGGCGGGTGCGCACCGGCACCCCGGAGTACGGCGCCTCGGCCAGCATGCCGTCACCGAGGTAGAGCACGACGTGGTGGATGGTCGCCGGGTCGCGTGGGTCGGTGGCCAGGAACAGCAGGTCACCGGCCTGCGCCTGGGCCACCGGGACGTGCCCGCCGGCCTTGTACTGCTCCCGCGAGGTCCGCGGCAGGAACACCCCGGCGGCCTGGAAGGCACGCATCATCAGCCCGGAGCAGTCGTAGGAGTTGGGCCCGGTGGCGCCCCACACGTAGGGCTTGCCGCGCTCGCCGAGCGCGAACCCGATCGCGGTGCGCACCACGCCCTCGGGCAGGTTCGCCGCGCCGAGGCCGCACCCGGTGGGGTCGACCACGTCGGACAGCAGCTGCACCAGCTGCGCGGCCAGCCCCTCCCATTTGGCATAGGCCTGGGGGAACGCGGAGCGCTGTACGGTCTGGGCGGCCACGGTGACCGGCAGCCGGTTCCAGTCGGGCACCTGGCGCAGCCGGTCGAGGAAGATCGTCGTGGCGTACACCGGGTCGGTCACCTGCGCCGGGCTGCCCCAGCCCTGCGAGGGCCGCTGCTGGAACAGCCCGAGCGAGTCCCGGTCGCCGTAGTTGATGTTCCGCAGGGTGGACTCCTGCATGGCGGTGGCCAGCGCGACCAGCCAGGCCCTCGGCGGCATGCCCATGCCCTTGGCCACCGAGATGATGATGGCCGCGTTCTGCTTCTGTTCGTCGCTGAGCTGGGTGACGCTGGTCGCCGAGCGCGCCGCGCCGTCCAGGTTCAGCGGGCCGAGCGTGGCGTCGCACGGACCGAACGGTCCCCGGCCCTGGTGGCTGTAGCTGATGATCAATCCGATGGACAGGAACAGCGCCAGAGCGGCGCCGATCGCCACTACCGGCAGCAGCAGCCGCAGCGCACGGAACTTGCTGATCATCGTCCGGAGGGCGCCGGGTTCTGGGCCGGGTTCTGGGCTGAGTCGGCGCGGTCGTACCCGGCGACCCGCCAGCCGTTCCCGGTGTCGATCACCAGGACGAGCACGGTGAGCTGGTCGGTGGGCACCTCCGCCCGCACGCTACGCGGCGACACCAGCACTGCGCGGGCGCTCCCGGTGACCCTGCTGGCCGGCACGTTGGCCGGGTCGACCGAGGCCAGCACGCCGAGGAACTCCTCGGTGGTGTACGGCCGCAACCCGTCCAGCCAGGTTTGGGTGGTGGTGCCCGGCGGGTGCCTGGCCCAGGCCTGGGTCCAGCGGGTGGCGGTGGTGAGCGCGGTGGCAGGGGCCTGCGACGGCGGCAGGGTGGCTGGAGTCAGCTCGGCCACCGGGGGCAGCCGTGCGGGCGGGTTGGCCGGCGCGGCGGGCGGACCGCCCGGGGCGGGTCGGACGTTCGGCGTGGCCCCGTCGACCACGCCGGCGGGGTAGCCCGACGAGCCGAGCAGTCCGCCGCCCGGGCGCAGGCCGAACAGCCCGGTGGCGGCGTTGACCCCTGAGCCGACCGCGACCAGCACGACCAGGCAGCCGATCAGCCGTCGGGGCGAGCGCAGCGGCCACTGCCACAGCGACCGGTAGGCCGCCCCACGCCCCTTCGGCGACCTAATCGGCACGGCGTACCCCCGGGGCTGAAGTCGCGCCCGGGCGCGACCGCTCACTCACGGGGACGCACCGGCCGGTAGATCCGGTACACCGGTACGCCCTCCACCAGCTCGGCCTGCACCGGCTGCTGGCGGGTTCGCTCGGGTACCGCGTCCGGGCGGCGGTAGATCACCCGCTCGTCGTGCTCGGCGGGTTCGTTGCCGCGCTGGTAGCCGCCGGCCGAACCGAACGGGTACACCGTGCCCATCGCGCCCAGCGGCGGCTGCCCGCCGGTGAGCGCGCGGCGCTGGGCCGAGCCGAGCTGGTGGCCCTCCCCCACGCCACCCGCCACCCCGGGCCGGCGCGGCGGACGCCAACCACCGGCGAAGCCCTGCTCGGGCACCCCGTTGTTCAGCACGCTCGCGCGGGCCCGCGCGGACACCGTCTCCGGGCGCTCGGCCCCGTCCCCGAACCCGTCGCCACCCGGTCCGGGCGCGCCGACCCGCCGCTCGTCCCACCACCGTTGCTGGCGGTCGTCCGCCGCTGCGTTCGATCCGGTGCCGCGCACCCGCTGCCAGACCCGCGACATCGGGCCGTCGCCGGCTCCGGGGACCACGCCGCCGAACTGCTCGCGGGTCAGCGACACCATCGCCACCAGCCGCCGGAACGGCCGGGCGACCGCCCACAGCACCACCGTGGTCACCCCGGTGACCAGCAGCGCCAGCCAGAGGTCGACGCGGGCGTCCGGCTTGAACAGCGAGATCACCAGCAGCGCGTGCAGCCCGGCCAGCGCGCCCACCACCAGGGTGTTGACCAGGGCGGATCCGGCTACCTTGAGCACCGTGGGCAGCACGTCGGGTTTCAGCACGGCGAGCACCGCGATGGCCGGCAGGCACATCACGATCAGCCGCAGCAGCAGCATGGCAACCAGTACCAGCACCTTGGACAACAGCTGGAACAGCGCGATGCACACCGCCTGGATCACCGCAAGCACGCCGACCCCGACCCGGCTGCCGGTCTTGCCCTGGAAGTTGGGGTAGCGATCGCCCATCTTGGCCGCGACCTCGCCGAAGGCCTGCTTCTTGGCGTCCACGTCGGCCTGGGTGGTCTTGCCCTCGGCCAGCTCGACCTTGGTGAACGACTGCGCCCGCAGCAGGTCGCGGCTCAGCTCCACCGCCTTGGCATCGGTCGGTGACCCGAACTCGCCCCGCTGCCAGTTGGCGTAGACCACGTTGTCATGCAACACCGTGGGCAGGGTGTTCACGTCGCCCTGGCCGAGCGCGCCGACGAAGCCCTGCTGCATCTGGGTGACCCCGTCGAGCAGCAGGCCGTCGGCGACCTTGGCCCAGTTCACCGGCGCGAGGTAGGCGGCGGAACCGACCAGCAGCGCGAGCGCGGCGAATCCGGCGCGCTGGGCCTGACGGGCCAGGTCGCCCCGGAAAGCGAGCGCCAGCATGATCACCGCGAGCAGCACCATCGCCGGACCGATGAAGGTGCTGAACACCCCCTCGTACATGGCCTTGGTGGCCTGGGAGATGACGGAGTCCAGCGGGGTCAGCACGTCCCCGCCCCTGGCCAGCAGGTAGTGCGCCCAGTTGACGCCACCGACGGCGAACTTGGCCAGGTTGAACGTCTGGTTGCCCAGCCAGGTGTCGGTGGACACCGACGGGTCGCTCACCGAGCCGCCGCAGCCCAGGTCGTAGGTGTGCCAGACCAAGCCTGCGTAGCCGACCTCGGCATAGACGCTGTCCGGGGCGCCGAGCCCGAGCGGCGCCGGGTCCAGCGAGCCGACCAGCCCGGTGCCCGGCCGGTCGGGCTCCGGAGCCTGCTTGCAGTCGAACGGGGCGGCGTAGGCGGTGCCGCCGATCAGGGTCAACCCGGTGACCAGGCCGAGCACCGCCAGCACGGCGGCGGCCCGACACCGGCCCGCCCGGCGTCGGCCGCGCCGCCCGCGCAACCAGCTGACCAGCACGGCCGCGCCGACCACGAGCAGCACCGGGATCACCGCGCAACCTCCGCCGGCGCGGCGGCCCGCACGATAGGCGAAATCGGGGCGGGGGTCACTGCTGAGACTCGGCGGGGTCGAACTCGTCGAGGTCGTCGAGCAGGTCGATCTCCTCGTCGTCCATCGGGCCGCGGGCGGGCGCCCCGGAAACGGCGACCCGGTCTGGACCGGACCTGGTGTGCTGATCGGTCACGCCCGGCGCGGCAGGGGCGATAGGTCCACCCGGACGGCCGTTCGGCAGCGAGACCGCCCCGGAGGGCGTCCGGGTGACACCTTGGACCGCATGTACCGATCCGGAGCCCGGCGCCCCGTCCTGCCAGCTTCCCGCCGTCGCCCCCGGGCCGGCCGCCGCTGTGGCACCGGGGCCGACCGCCCGGTCCGCCCCCGAGCCGACCGCCCGGTTCGGACCCGGACCGGCCACCGGCGCCCCGCCCCGGCCGACCGCCGCCGACGGCTTGTGCTGATTTCCCGCCACCCGGGCGGCGTCCGGGTTGGTGTCCAGCGCCTCGGCCAGGTGCGCCAGGTGCGGCGCCTCCATGTCGATCCGGACCTTCTCCACCCCGCCGTGCCCGTCGGCGAAGACGAACTGGCGTGGGGTGTCGTCCGGGCGGTCGTCGTGTCGGGGCCGAGGCGACAGCGTGCCGAGCATCTGCTCGTAGCCGACGCCGGTGGGCACCCGCAACAGCCGCAGTGCGTCCACCTGGGCTTCCTCGTCGTCCGTGCGCCCGACGAACACCGCGTTCACCAGCGAGGCGAACCCGGACACCCGCAGCAGGTCACCGGCCAGCTGGGAGGCGAACAGCGCCCGGACGTTGAACTTGCGGGAGTCGCGGGCCAGCCGGTCGATCAGCACCTTGCCGGTGGGCACCTGGGACAGGAAGTGCGACTCGTCCAGCGCGACGCCCTTGCGCAGGTTGCGGTTTGCCTCGTAGATCGTGCGCTGGGTCAGCCATGACGCCAGGTTCAGCAGCTCCACGGCCAGCGACTCGCCGTCGGTCCACTCCTCGCGCGGGCTGCCCGGGCGGGGCAGCGTCATACCCTGCATGGTCAGCACGGTGAGCCGGTAGTCCCGGTCGGCGTGCCAAGGGTCGTCCCGGGTCTCGTCCGGGAACAGCAGCGCGGCCTGCGGCAGCTCGCGGCGCTCCTCGAGGAAGTCGGCCACCACCCCGGCGTGGTCCTCTCCGTCGGCGGCGTGCCGGCGCAGCACATCGATCACCTGCGCGGGGTTGCGGTCCGGCGCGCCGCCGACCTCGCGCACTGCGCGCAGCAGCACGATCCGGGTGTGTGGCAACCGGGCGACGTCGAAGGGCAGCAGCCCGGTGAGCACGTCGAGCACCAGCCGACGCCGGGTGGCCGCCGCGAGCGAGCGCTCCCGCTTCCAGGCCCGCTCGGCGTCCTCCTCCTCGTAGAAATGCTCGATCTGCGGCTCGGCCACCACCCGGTATGGGTTGAGGATGCCCGGGTCGGCACGCAGCAGGTTGATGTTTCGGGAGAACGGCGCGAGCTCGGGCAGCCGGGTCAGCTCGGCCAGCGGGCCGGACGGGTCGAGCACCGTCCACCGGGCACCGGCCCGCAGCGTCTTGTAGACGATCAGCCCGGTCAGGAAGGAGTTGTGGGTGGGGATACAGCTCTCGCCGGCCAGGTACAGATGATCGGGGTTGTCCACCTGGACACAGCGGACCGGCACGGACTCCACCGGCCGTACGTCGACGATGTAGCGGTACCCGGTGGTGGCTCTGGTGCTCGGGTTGAGACGGGCCGCCTTCCGCGAGAGCCGGAAGACCTTGTCCGAGGTGGTGAAGGCCAACGTATGGGCGACCGAGGTCTCTGGCCGACGACCCTTGCACGCCTTGGTTCGCAGTCTCACCTGGTAGCCGAGGCTGAGCACGAGCTCACGAAAGTCGTTGGCCAGGCGGGCGTTCGTCACGGAGAACTCGACGGTGCCGGTCTTGGTGCAGTAACCGTCGGTGTCGAGCAAGCCGGCCAACAGCGCCCGCCGCTGCCCCTCGGACGCGCGCAAGTACTCCGGCGGGATGTGCTTGTTGCCGAGCACCCCCATGTCGCGCAACCGCTGCTGCAGGCCGCCGGGCATTCCGTAGTGGTGCGGCGCCACCCGTGGACGGCACTCCTGACCGGTGGCCTCGATCTCGGCGATGATCTCCGGGTCATAGGCGGTGATCTCGGCGCGGCAGGACGTGCCATCACCGAGCCAAGCCCCCAGCACGTACGGGGCAACCGGTAGAGCCGCCTCGGGCAGCTGGAACGCGGCAGCGACAGGGACAGCGTGATTGTTCTGCGGGCCGGATCTCAGTGATCCGGCAATCTCCTCGGTGGTGTGCACCGTCGGGTGCTGGTTGGCCACCACCGATGTCTCGCCGCGTCGGTAGTGTCCCTTCAGATACGGGAACGGATCGCCGGCGGCCAGTCCCACCGAGGCTCGCGAATAGGCCGTTCGATTCGTCGCGTTTCCACAGCCGCACCGGCACAGCCCCGGCTCGGGGGTGCGATCTGACCGCTGGCCGGCGGCTACCAACCGACGCAGGCGCTTGCCCAGCCTGTCGGCGGCTTTCCAGTCCTTGCGGGTGCGCGTGAGCCACTCGTGCTGGGCATCCGCCCGAATCACCGAGCCGTCGGAGAATACGACGTCGTAGCAGGGCCGGCCATGCATGATCTCGGTGGCGGCCAGCACGCGGGTCGGATTGCCGTCGCGGTCGAGCAATTCGTCGCCGATCCGCACCTCGCCCATCGTTGTCCAGCCCGTCGGCGTGGGCAGCGGAGTATCCAGCGACAGGGCCTTGCCGGACCCCAGCCCGCCGACCACGGCCGTCAACCCCGACGCGCGCCGAACCTCCTGGGCCAGCCACGGGTCCCAGGCCACCGGGCGGCGGGTGGCGGTGCAGGTCTCGCCGAGCATGATGCCGCGCCGGTCACCGACGGCGGCGGTGGCGGCCGGAACGGCGGCGGCGGCCCAGGTGACCGAGCCGCGCCGGCGGTAGGCCGACGACGCCAGCGGCTCGCCCGGAATGAACTCGCGGGCGTAGCGGTACTGCGCCTCGGGGTGCTCGATGGACACCTTCGGCCGGTACACCTCCAGCACCTGCTGGGCCCGGGAGATCGCCTCGGCCTCGTCGCGCCCGGACACCGCGATCCGCCACCAGCCATAGAGCCGGGTGTTGACGTTGGTCAGGCCGCTGGACAGTTCGTCCTCGATCTCCAGCACCCGGTCGGCCTGCCGGGCCAGCGACATCGGCGGGTCGAGGTCGTGGTCGTGGGTGTAGTGCCGGATCTGCGAGCGCACCTTGCCCATCTGTCGTTGCAGCTCCCCGGTCACCTCCTCGGGGCGGCGGATGTACATCCGGGCCGACCACTCCACCGGGAACGGCAGCCGGTCGCTGCGCTGCATCCACGGGTCGTCGACCTCGGGGATGCGCAGTCCGTCCATCAACCCGACCGAGAGCACCGCGACATTGCGGGTGACGGTCTGGCTGCGCAGCCGGCCGACCACCCGCACGGTCGGGGCGTAGGGCTCCTGGTGCAGCTCGACGCCGTCGGTGAACGCGGCCAGGTCCTCGGTCTCCCAGCGGGTGGGGCCGCCTGCGCCACCCGCCCCGATCGACGTCGTGCGCGGCGCCGGCAGGCCCAGCGAGCAGGACCGGTGCATCAGCCACGCCACGTCCTCGGCGGAGGCCCGGATGCCGTCCAGCCCGGTGCCGGCGACCAGCTCGTCGACGTGCCGCACCTCCGAGGACAGTGCCTCCAGCTCGGCCTGTACCGCACCGGGCAGGACCTTGCCCAGCACCGGCGCGGCCCGCTCGACCCAGCGGTCCAGCGCTCCCCGGCCGGAAATCTCCACGCCGAGGAAGACTTCCTTGTCCGACATGGACAGCCCCATCAGGTGACGCTGCTCGCCCTCCAGGAAGCCGTCCCAGCCGAGCGCCCCGGCCACGTCCGGCGGGCGGCCCAGCGCGTTGTGGTCGAACGCCTCGGCCCACATGTGCACCGGGTAGGGCCGGGTGGTCACCCGCAGGTGCAGCCAGTGCCCCTGCAGCTCACCGAGCTGTGAGGCGATCTGGTTGATCAGCAGTTCGCGCTGGTTGTCGCTGCGGAAGCTCCAGGCCTGCGGGGCCAACCGGTACCAGGCCATCACCTGGGTGGCGGTGCGGGTGAGGTGGCCGTCGATGGAGCGCAGGTTGATCGGCGAGGTGTACTTCGGCGCGGCCGCGTCCCCGGCCCGGGTGCGCGCGGCCTTCGCACTGCGCCGGGGTCCGGCGGCCGATGTCGCCTTCGGCGCCTTCGGGGTCGCCTTCGGGGCTTTCGGGGTCGCCTTCAGGGCCTTCGGGGCCGCCTTCGGGGCCGCCTTCGGGGCCTTCGGGATCGCCTGGGGGGGCGTCGATGTCGCC
>JBQTKB010000116.1:0-1657 GCA_052386505.1 Pseudonocardia sp. | reverse complement strand
GACGCCGACGTCGTGGTCTCCGAGTTCCTGCGCGCGGCCGATACCCGCGCGGCGGCGAGCTCCACGTCGCCGCCTCGTACCAGTCACGCAGCGGGACTGGTCTGCGGGCGTGTCGCAGGAGGATCGGGCATCGAGACGACGCCCGGGTCCGGCCGCGCGACGAGGTTGAACCTCGCGATGATGCGCTACTGGACCGCTCAGCTGGAACGGGCCGATGCCCTGCTCTACGGCCGGGTGACCTACGAGATGATGGAGTCGGCGTGGCGGAAGCCGGCCACGGGCACGTGGCCTGACGCGCGCGCCGTTCACCCGTTACCTCGACAGCGGCGGTCCGGCCGAGGTCAGGGAGGAGGTCCGGCGCGGCTCCACCTTCCGGCACGCCGTCGGCGAGCTGCTGACCTGCCCGTTCTGCCTGGACGTGTGGCTAGCGACCGGGTTCACCCTCGGGCTGGTCTTCGCGCCCCGGCCAACCCGGCTCGTCTGCGCGGTGTTCGCCGTGCTGACCGGGGCCGACCTGATGCAGTTGGCGTACGCGGTGCTGCAGCAACAAGCCGAGCGGTAGCCGCGGTCAGGACTTCCTCGGGCCTTCGCGGGTAGTACCCCGCCGGGCGTTGACCGCTGGCATTACGCCGATGGAAGGACGGCCGTTGAGCGACGCTTGGAATGACGACGTGGCGGCCGTCTGGCGCCATTGACGGTGACGACGGACGGGCAGCGGGCGGAGCGTTCATCGGCGACGCCAACGTGACGACGAACGAGCCCTCTGCGGCGTCGAGGCCGTGCGCGCGTTGTTCGGTGGTCCTCATCGTGCGGACCGCCCGGCTCACCGAGAGCGGCGCGCTGCGGCGCCCGTCGCGACCGGTCCAACACCAGCTGGCCCCTACCGGCCGGCGCCGTGGTAGACCACGCTCATGCACCGTGCCCCCACCTCAATCCGATGATCGGCATCGCCGACCCGGCACGGGCCGACTCCGACCTGGCCGTCGGGACACTGAGCTGCCCGGACTGCACCAGCCCGCTGCGGCCCTGGGGTCACGCCCGGACCCGCACTGTGCGCGATCTGGGCACCACCGTGACCCTGGGGCCGCGCCGTGCCCGCTGCCCGGCACCGTCAGGAAGGTTGCCGGGAAGGTCTCGGGGGACGATGACCTCGGGCACCGTGGGGAGGAGCAGCTCAAGGAAGGCGTCGAGAAGGACGAGGAAGCGCAGGCCCACCGGCTGGCACGGTCACCGGCGGCGCGCCGGTGACACCTTCGACCCATTCAAGGAAGGCAGGGAGGCTCGCGCGGTGTGCTCGTCGTCCACGACTCGATCAGCTCCTCCGGCGACCACTCGCGGCGCATGGCGGCAGACCGTAGGTCACCACCGCAGATCAGACTGCCGGCTCCGATCACTTTGCGCTTCGGGCCAGCTTCGGGAGTACCGGGCCTTGCCTCCCGGTAGCCACGCAGCCTCGCATTACCCGTGCTCCGGCCGCCTTGCCGCGCACACTCAGACGCCTGTGGTCCTTGGGCTCAGTCGGTCGTAGCATGGTTCACCCTGGAAGCACTCGGGGTGCTCGTCCGGCGCCACCGCGCCGATGACACCGTCACCAAGGCCATCGTCCGCATCCTGCGCGCCGACATCGTCATGATCGACGATATCGGGCTACTGCCGG
>JBQTKB010000115.1:0-4035 GCA_052386505.1 Pseudonocardia sp. | reverse complement strand
GCACGCTGGTGGACTCCCGCAGGAACTCCGGGTTCATCGCGACGCCGAAGTCGGTGCCCGCCTTCTTGCCGGACGTGCGCTCCAGCTCCGGGATGAGCAGCCGCTCGCAGGTGCCCGGCAGCATGGTGCTGCGGAACACCACCGTGTGCCGCTCGGCCTTCGCCGCGATCGCCTCGCCGATCTGGGCGGCCACCTGCTCGAGGTAGGCGGTGGACAGGCTGCCGTTGGCCGCCGACGGGGTGCCGACGCAGACCAGGGAGATCTCGGTGGCCGCGATCGCCTCCCGGACATCGGTGGTGGCGCTCAGCGCGCCGCTGCGCACGACCTCCTCGATGAGTTCCCCGATGCGTTCTTCGACGACGGTGGACCGGCCGCTGTTGACCAGTTCGACCTTCGCCGGATTGACGTCCACCCCGACGACCGTGTGACCCTGTGCCGACAGGCACGCGGCCGAGACGACGCCGACGTAGCCGAGCCCGAATACGCTGACCTTCACCGTGCTCCCTCATGCCAGGCCCGAGGGACCTGACCTCGGGACACGTCACGGTAGAGGACCACTGTTACGACCGATGCACGGGGGAACCTCGCCTGGCGAACGGCCGCAAGAGCACTGACCCGGTCGAGTGTCGCGCGGGATGCTACGGGCGTTGGGTCACCGTGGTGCGCTCGGTGGTCGTGGTGGTGCTCGTCACGGTGACCGGGGCCGGGGCGAGCGTCCGGGTCACCGTCGTCGGCGGTAGTGGGGGTTCGGTCACCGTCACGGTCGTGGTCGTGGTCGTGGTCGTGGTCACTGTCGTCGGCGGTGGCGGGGCTGGCGTGGTGGGCGCCGGCGGGGGCGGGGTCACCTCGACCGAGCCCGGCGGAGCCGGGGCGGCCGACGCCGGTGACGACGACGGCACGGTGTACAGGTTCGGCCCGGTCGAGTCACACCCGGCAAGCAGAACGAGCAGGCCGCAGGCGGCCGCCAGCGCCGGCGTGTTTGCCCTCACACCCGGCTCAACGCGCACGCGGGCGCCACGACGCGTTGCGTGACCCGGACGGGGTGCACCCACACCGCTCAGGACTGGTCGAACTCGCGGGCGGCCAGCGCGCGCACCACCCCGGCCCGGCCCTCGGACACCAGCCGGCGCAGCGCCGGCGGATGCGACTCGTCGGAAAGAAACGCGTCCGCCGCATCGACGCATGCCTTGTCCACCGCCCAGGACGGGAACAGCCCGACCACCATCGACTGCGCCCGCTCGCTGGTGCGCCGCTCCCACACCTGCGCGACCTCGGCGAAGTACCGTTCGGTGTAACCGCCGAGCAGGTCGCGCTGCGCCGGGTGGGAGAACCCGTAGATGATCGAGTCGCTGACTGCGTTGGGCAGCTCGTCGTCGTGCACCGCCCGCTGCCAGGCCAACTCCTTGGCCTCGGCCGTCGGGATCAGCGCGCGGGCCTGCTCCGCCTGCCGCTGGCCCTTGGAGGTGGCGTCGCGGGCCTGCTCGCACGTGATCTCGTCCTCGCCGGCCCGGCCGTGCGCCACCAGGGCGTGCAGTAGCCGCCAGCGCAGGTCGGTGTCGACGGTCAGCCCGTCCAGCACGTCGGTGCCGTCCAGCCAGCCGGCGAGGGTGTCCAGCGTCGCGTCATCCAGCCGCGCACCGGTCAGCGCGTTCACCGCGACCAGCTGGGCGTCGCTGCCAGGCTCGGCGCCTCGTGCCATGTCCAGCAGCGTGCCGGTCAGCCGGGGCCAGCCCTGCTCGGTCGCCCAGGACGGCTCGGCGTAGGCCCCGACGGCGGTCTGGGCCTGCATCAGCAGCCGCTGCACCACTCCGGTCTCGCTGTCGCCGCCGACCCCGCCGGCCACCAGCGCGGCGAAGTCCCGGGCCTTCATCTCGGCCTCCCGGGTCATCTCCCAGGCGGCCGACCAGCACAGTGTGCGGGGCAGCGGTTCGGCGATGTCGGCGATCCGCTCGACCACGACGTCGAGTGACTCCGGGTCCAGCCGCACCGCGCCGTAGGTCAGGTCGTCGTCGTTGACCAGCACCAGCTTGCCCCGCGGCACGCCGACCAGCTCCGGTACCTCGGTGCGCTCACCGGTGACGTCCACTTCGACCCGGTGGGTGCGCACCAGCTTGCCGTCGGAGTCATCGTCATAGAGCCCGATCGCCAGCCGGTGGGTGCGCAGCTCGCCGGCACCGGGCTTGGCGCCGCCCTGGAACACCGTGAACGTCTCGAAGGTGCCGTCCGCGCCGACGGTGAACTCCGGGCGCAGCAGGTTCAGCCCGGTGGTGCGCAGCCACTGCGCGCCCCAGTCCGACAGGTCCCGTCCGCTCGCCTTCTCCAGTGCGCCGAGCAGGTCGTCGAAGGTGGCGTTGCCCCAGGCGTGCGCGTGGAAGTAGTCCCGCAGGCCGGCCAGGAACGGCTCCAGCCCGACGTAGGCCACCAACTGCTTGAGGATGGAGGCGCCCTTGGCGTAGGTGATGCCGTCGAAGTTCACCTCGACCGCGTGCAGGTCGGGGATGTCGGCGGCCACCGGGTGCGTCGAGGGCAGCATGTCCTGGCGGTAGGCCCAGGCCTTCTCCACGTTGGCGAACGTGGTCCAGGCACCGGTGTAGTCGGTCGCGTTCGCCTGGCAGAGCACCGACGCCCAGGTGGCGAACGACTCGTTCAGCCACAGGTCGTCCCACCAGCGCATGGTCACCAGGTCGCCGAACCACATGTGCGCCATCTCGTGCAGCACGGTCTCCGCGCGCCGCTCGTAGAGCGCCTTCGTCACCCGGGAGCGGAAGACGTAGTCCTCCAGGAAGGTCACCGCGCCGACGTTCTCCATCGCCCCGGCGTTGAACTCCGGCACGAACAGCTGGTCGTACTTGCCGAACGGGTAGGTCACGCGGAAGTTGCGGTGGTAGAAGTCGAAGCCCTGCTTGGTCTCGCGGAACAGCCGGTCGGCGTCCATGTGCTCCGCCAGCGAGGCCCGGCAGTAGATGCCCAGCGGGATGACGCCGTGCTCGTCGCGGTGCTCGTCGTGCCAGCTCGCGTACGGCCCGGCGATCAGCGCGACCAGGTAGGTGCTGAAGATCTCACTGGTGGCGAACCGGTGTTCGACCGCACCGGTGGGGGTCGGCTCGCTGGACTCGATGGTGGCGTTCGAGATGACCTTCCAGTCGGGCGCGGCGGTCACCGTCAGGGTGTAGCGGGCCTTGAGGTCGGGCTGGTCGAAGCAGGCGAACATCCGCTTGGCGTCGGCGGTTTCGAACTGCGAGTACAGATACACCTCGCCGTCGACCGGGTCGACGAATCGGTGCAGGCCCTCGCCGGTGTTGGAGTAGCGGCAGTCGGCGTCGACGACGACGACGTTGCGCTCGGCCAGGCCGGTCAGCGCGATCCCGGTGGACTCGTCGTACCCGGAGGTGTCGAGGTCGATGCCGTTCAGGCTGGCACGGTGCACTGTGTCGGCGGCGATGTCGATGACGGTGTCGGCCCCGGCCAGTCCACCGAACGTCACCGTCGTGGTGGAGCGGAAGGTGTGTTCACCGGGCCCGCCGTGACCGTCGGTGAGGTCGATCTCGATGCGGTAATTGTCGACCGTGACCTGCGCTGCGCGTTGCGCGGCCTGATCACGGGTCAGGTTGGGAAGGGCCACGCCCGTCAACAGTAGACGGACGCGATCGACCTTCTCGGGGCCCGTCGACGGCTTCGGCGGTCACGTGAACTGAATTTCAAGGTTGTTTTCGCCACCCCGCGGGGTGTCTGCGCCAAGAAGTACATGGGGGCAGACAATTACGACATCATCCGGGGCGCATGATGTAGCCGCTCGGGTCGCGCCAAAACCTTCCGATGATGTCGGCCAATTCCTCGGCCTGGGCGAGGATCGGCGCCACATGACCTTCGCCGTCCACCTCCAACGCCACGGCGTGCGGCATCTGGGTGACGGCCGCGTGGATTTGTCCGGCCGGGAGCCACTGGTCGCGGCTCGGGACGATCATCAGCGTCGGCGTCGTGATCCGCGGCAGCAGCGGACCCAGATCGTGACGGTTCAGCATCGCCGACGTCACC
>JBQTKB010000114.1:0-2460 GCA_052386505.1 Pseudonocardia sp. | reverse complement strand
GGGGGGGGCGGCGTCCGCCCTGCGTGGGCGGGGGGGGGGGGGGCCCCGCCCCCCCCCCCCCCCCCCCCCCCCCCCGGCCCGGGGGGACCCATGCGCGCGTTGGTGATCGTGGACGTGCAGCTCGACTTCTGCGAGGGCGGCTCGCTGGCGGTGGCCGGCGGGGCGTCGGTGGCGGCCCGGATCAACGCGCTGACCACCAACCGCGAGGTCGGCGAGTACCACCACGTGGTCGCCACCCGGGACTACCACGTCGACCCGGGCGGGCACTTCAGCACGGAGCCCGACTACCACACGAGCTGGCCGGTGCACTGCTTGGTAGGCACCGCCGGAGCCGCGTTCCACCCGGCGCTGGACGTGGCGCCGATCGAGGCGGTGTTTGCCAAGGGCGCCCACACGGGCGCGTACTCCGGCTTCGAGGGCGTTGAACCGGGCGGCGCCGGTCTGGCCGAATGGCTGCGGGCCCGCGCGGTGACCGGGCTCGACGTGGTCGGCATCGCCACCGACCACTGCGTGCGGGCCACCGCGCTGGACGCCGCCCGCCACGGGTTCGCCACCACGGTGCTCACCGAGTTCACCGCCGGGGTGGCACCGGAGACCACCCGGGCGGCGGTGGCCGAGATGCGCGCGGCCGGCGTCCGGGTGGTGTGACGGGCGCCTCAGGCGGTGAAGCCCTGCTGCTTCAGGAAGTGCTCGGCGACCTGGTCCGGCAGTTCGCCGCCGACGTCGATGCGTTGGTTGAGGCTCCGGATGACCTCCCTGGTCAGTGCCGCTGAGATCGGTCACCGCAGCTCGGGCAGACCCGGGTTCGCGGCGGTTCACCCAGATCGGGCGGGCCCGCTGTACCGTCCGGTCCCGTGCCCGTCACCTCCACCACCGACCTGCCCGGCGTGGCCGAGCTGCTCAGCGCGGCGGTGGACGCACTGGGCGGCCAGCACCGCGACGGCCAGCGCGAGATGGCCGCCGCCGTGGGTCGGACGCTGATGAGCGGCGAGCACGTGGCGGTGCAGGCCGGCACCGGCACCGGCAAGTCGCTGGCCTACCTGGTGCCGGCGATCCGGCACGCGATGGCGCGCGACACCACCGTCGTGGTCTCCACGGCGACGATCGCACTGCAGCGCCAGTTGGTGGACCGCGACCTGCCCCGGCTGGCCGAGGCGCTGACCCCGGTGCTCGGCCGGGCGCCGACCTTCGCGATCCTCAAGGGCCGACGCAACTACCTCTGCCTGCACCGCCTCGGCGGCCCGGACCAGATTGACGACGACGAGCAGCTGTTCGACCCGTTCGCGATCTCCGCGCTGGGCCGGCACGTGAAGCGACTGCACGAGTGGGCCGACACCACCGACAGCGGCGACCGGGACGAGCTGGTGCCGGGGGTGCCGGACAACGCCTGGCGGCAGGTGTCGGTCTCCGCCCGGGAGTGCCTGGGCGCCTCCCGCTGCCCGGTGGGTACCGACTGCTTCGCCGAGCGGGCCCGCGCCGAGGCCGGCCGGGCCGACGTTGTGGTGACCAACCACGCGTTGCTGGCCATCGACGCGCTGGAGAACCGGGCGGTGCTGCCCGAACACGACGCGGTGGTGATCGACGAGGCGCACGACCTGGTGGACCGGGTGACCGGGGTGGCTACCGCGGAGCTGACCGCGGCGTCCGTGGCGGCCGCCGCCCGGCGCTGCGGCAAGCTGGTCGACCAGGCGGTCGCCGACCGGTTGTCCGAAGCCGGCGAGGGCCTCGCGCTGGTGTGCGAGGACGCTCCGCTGGGCCGCTGGGAGCACGGGCTACCCACTCCGGTAGCCGGTGCGCTGGCCGCGGTGCGCGACTCGGTGGCCGCCTGCCGCGCCGGTCTGGGTTCGGAGCGCCGGGAGGACCCGGCGGAGGCCACCGCTCGCAGGCTGGCGCTGGCTCTGCTCGACGAGGTCGGCGAGACGGCGGCGCGGCTGCTGGCCGCGTTCGTCGAGGAAGACCCGGCGAAGCGCTACGACGTGGTGTGGCTGGCTGAGCAGAGCCCGACGCCGGGCGGGCCGACCGCGGGCGCGGGCGCGCGTTCCCGGGTTCTGCGGGTGGCCCCGCTGTCGGTGGGCGGGCTGCTGCGGGAGCGGTTGTTCGGCGAGCGGACGGTCGTGCTCACCTCGGCCACGCTCACCCTGGGCGGCTCGTTCGACGCGCTGGCCCGGCAGTGGGGCCTGCCCGCCGAGCGCCCCCCTACGGCCCAAACGGTCCCGACGGCCCGCACCACCCCGACCGGGGCCCGGTCCGCCCCGACCGGGGCCCCACTTGCCCAGCGCCCCACGAACTCGGCCGAGGTGGAAGCCTCGGCAGGCGGCACGCTCGAGCCGAACGCCCCGGACCCGGTGCCCGACCTGGACGCCCCCCGATGGTCAGGGCTGGACGTGGGCTCGCCGTTCGACCACGCCCGGGCCGGCATCCTGTACGTGGCAAAGCGGCTGCCCGCCCCCGGCCGGGACG
>JBQTKB010000113.1:0-29523 GCA_052386505.1 Pseudonocardia sp. | reverse complement strand
ACCTCGGACGACCCGACCCGCTACCGGTTGGCCGACGAGCTGGAACTGTGGAAGCTCAAGGATCCCATCGAACGGTTGCGGGTGCACCTGGTGCGTGAACTAGGGGTGGCGCCGGCCTACTTCGACGGGCTCGAGGCGGAGTCCGATGCCTTGGCCGTGCGGTTGCGGGAGTTCTGCGCGGCGATGCCGCAGCCGGGCCCGGAGCGGATCTTCTCCGAGGTGTACGCCGAGCCTTCGGCGTTGGTGCAGGCCCAGCGGGCCGAGTACCTCGACTACCAGGCATCCTTCGAGCAGTGAGGAGGCCCCGCACGCGTCGACCGACAGCCGTCCGGGGTGAGCGCGGACTCTTTCGTGTGCCACTCGATCGGTGGCAGGTCGCCTCGGCAGGTGTGAGCCACGTCGCAATGCGGGCTACGGTTCCGGGATTCGGCTGACGCCATCGGACGTGCCCATTGCAGGAGGAATCACCTTGTCCGCACCCGGTACCGACCACCATGCTGTCGATCTTGCCACCGTCGACCTGACCGATCTGTCCCTGTGGGCCGACGGCCCGCCCTACGAGTTGTTCGCCCGGATGCGCCGCGAGGCCCCGGTGCACTGGAACAGCTCCGCCGACGGCAACGGGTTCTGGTCGGTGACCCGCCAGGCGGAGATCGCCCAGGTGAGCACCGACCCGGCGACCTTCTCCAGCGCCCGGGCCGGCGTGCTGCTGCGACCGGACTCGGTCGCCCCGCTGGAGTTCATGGGCAACCTGCCCATCTTCAAGGACCCCCCGGAGCACGACGTCTACCGGAAGATCGTGGCCCAGGCGTTCCTGCCCCGGACCATGGGCATGCTCGACGAAGCCATCACCGGGGCGATCCGCCAGTCGCTGGACGCGGTGCTGGCCGGTGGCGACACCGGTGAGTGCGACCTGGTGCGCGACATCGCGGTGCCGGTGCCGCTGTTGGTGCTCGGTCGGATGCTCGGCTCCTCGGACGACGACCTGGAGAAGCTGCAGATCTGGACCGACGAGCTCAAGGCGGCGGTGACCCACGGCGGGGACGCCTCGGCGACCTTCCACCAGATGTCCGCGCACTTCATGGGCCTGGTCAACAACCAGTTGATCCGCGGCGTGGACTCGCTGGCCAAGGCCGTCGGCGAGGCCGAGGTGGACGGGCGGCGGCTGACCGACGAGGAGATCGCGGTCTACTTCGGGATGCTGCTCTACCTCGGCAACGAGCCCACCCGGGGGGCGATCGCCGGCGGGCTGCTCGCGCTGGTGCAGCACCCCGGGCAACGGGAGTTGCTGCGCACCAGGCCGGCGCTGCTCAAGCCCTCCAAGGCCGGCCTCCCACCGGCCGCGCTGGCCGAGATCCTGCGGTGGTCCGCGCCGGTCGGGCACTTCGCCCGCACCGCTACCCGGCAGGTCACCCTCGGCGGTCAGCAGATCAAGGAGAACGACCGGTTGATCATGTGGTATCCCTCGGCCAACCGGGACGCGGACGCGATGGCCGAACCGGACGTGTTCGACGTCCAACGGAACATCCACGGCATCCGCCAGATGAGTTTCGGCGCCGGTGACAGCCCGCACCACTGCCAGGGGGCCTTCCTGGCAAACAAGATCATCGGATCGACGGTGGCGGCGACGCTGTCCCGGCTCGGTGACCTGGAGCTGGCCGGGCCAGTGACGTGGTCGGGCTCGACCTTCGCCAACTCGTTGGCCTCGGTGCCGGTGCGTTTCCGGCCGGCGGTCGACCCCCGGCCGGCGGTGCCCGAGCCGCGAGTGTATTCCGTGAAGGACGCGGCTCCGGCGCCGAACCGGGTCGCCGCCGCACCGGCCGCGTCCGCGCCGGCCGCTGCGTCCGATCAGGCTCGGGCGTCCGATCAGGCTCGGGCGTCCGACTCAACTCCGGCGACGCACACCAGGCCCGGGTTCTTCGCGCGGCTGTTCGGCAAGAAATGAGCTGAGCGTCTCCCGCCTCGGTTCCGACGCGACCGACCGGCCGACATCCGAGATCCGGGATGTCGGCCGGTCGTTCGGTCGCCGGATGCCGGCGCAGCGCCGTCCGGGCGCTGTTCCGTGGGCTCCGGCCGTGGCACCATGACGGCAGTGGCGGCCGTCACCCGACCCCGGTGACGGCCGCGCCCGGCCTCGACCGCCACGAGCGGCAACGGCAGCCGAAGGGAGACCATCGTGTCCGACGCGAGCACGGTCACCACCGAGGCCAGGACCGTGACCATGGCCAAGGCGCTGAACGACGGCTTGCGCGCGGCGATGGAGCGGGACCCGAAGGTCCTGGTGATGGGGGAGGACGTCGGCAAGCTGGGCGGGGTCTTCCGGATCACCGACGGGTTGCAGAAGGACTTCGGCGAGCAGCGGGTGCTGGACACCCCGCTGGCCGAGTCCGGGATCATCGGCGCGGCGGTCGGCCTGGCCATCCGCGGCTACCGCCCGGTGTGCGAGATCCAGTTCGATGGGTTCGTCTTCCCCGGCTACGACCAGATCGTGTCCCAGTTGGCGAAGCTGCGTTACCGCTCGCAGGGGCGGGTGCCGATGCCGGTGGTGGTGCGCATCCCGTTCGGCGGCGGGATCGGCGCGGTGGAGCACCACAGTGAGTCCCCGGAGTCGCTGTTCGCGCACGTCCCGGGGCTGAAGGTGGTCGCGTGCGGGAACCCGGTGGACGCCTACTGGATGGTGCAACAGGCCATCGGCTGCGACGACCCGGTGATCTTCTTCGAGCCGAAGCGGCGATACTGGGACAAAGCCGTTCTCGATCCGGCGGTTGCGCCGCCGCCGCTGTTCTCCTCTCGGGTCCTGCGTGCGGGTTCGACGGCCACGCTGGCCAGCTACGGACCGCAGGTGCGCACCTGCCTCGACGCCGCGGTCGCCGCCGCCGAGGCCGACGGCAACGAGCTCGAAGTGATCGACCTGCGCTCGCTGTCGCCGCTGGACCTGGGGCCGGTGTACGACTCGGTGCGCCGCACCGGGCGTCTGGTGGTGGTGTCCGAGGCGCCGTCGGAGTCGTCGGTGGCCGCCGAGGTGGCCGCCCGGGTGCAGCGGGACTGCTTCTACTCGCTGCAGGCCCCGGTGCTACGGGTCACCGGGTTCGACACCCCGTACCCGCCCTCGCGCTGTGAACATCAGTACCTGCCCGACCTCGACCGGGTGCTCGACGCCGTCGACCGTTCGCTGGCCTTCTGATGCCGACGTTTGCGCTGCCCGACGTGGGCGAGGGGTTGACCGAGGCGGAGATCCTGGCCTGGCACGTCGCCCCCGGGGACACCGTCGTGGTGAACCAGATCATCGTGGAGATCGAGACCGCGAAGGCGGCGGTGGAGCTGCCCTGCCCGTACGCCGGCACGGTGGCCGACCTGCTGGCCGCGCCCGGCGACACCGTGACCGTGGGCACGCCGATCATCTCGATCGCCACCGAGGCGGGTGTGGGTGCCGGGACGGCGGGTGTGGGTGCCGGGACGGCAGAGGTCGCCGGCGGTGGTCGGGCGGATGAGGGCGGCGCGAAGATCGGCGAGGTACGCCCCGACGGCCGGATCGCCACCCTGGTCGGCTATGTCGCCGCACCCGGCGCGGTCACCCGCCGTCGCCGACGGCCGCCGTCGTCGCCACCGGCCACCGAGGCGGGACCGGCCACCGAGGTGGGACCGGCCGCCGAGGTGGGACCGGCCGCCGAGGTGGGACCGGAGCTCTCGCCAGATGCGGCCGCCGTCCCAGCACGTGATCGTCGAATGGGTGGGAAAGCGGAAGCCCACCTTCCGCATTCCCCCCCAAACGACGATCAACCGGCTCGGACGGCGATGCCGGCGGGTGCTCTCCGGGCCGCCGTGCCGCTGGCCAAGCCGCCGGTGCGCAAGCTGGCGACGGAGCTGGGAGTCGACCTGAGCGAGCTGGCCGGCAGCGGCACGCACGGGGTGATCACCCGGACCGACGTGCTGGCCGCCGCGGAGCCGGCGGGGAGCAGAGGTGCGGACACCCCGAGCGAGTTGGCCCGCACAGCGGGCGCGATGGGTGCCGGTACAGCGGACTCCGATCCGTCCGGCGTGCGCCGGGTGCCCATGCCCGGGGTGCGCCGGGTGCCCGTGCGCGGGGTGCGCCGGGCCACGGCGGCGGCGATGGTGAGCAGCGCGTTCACCGCCCCGCACGTCACCGAGTTCCTCACCGTCGACGTCACGCCGATGATCGAGCTGCGCGATCGGCTGCGGGCGTCGCCGGAGTACGACGGTGTGAAGCTGTCGCCGCTCGCCTTCGCCGCGAAGGCGGTGTGCCTGGCCACCCGCCGTACGCCGGAGGTCAACGCCGGCTGGCAGGACGGTGACCAGCCCGAGATCGTCTACTACGACCGGGTGCGGCTGGGCATCGCGGCAGCCACCCCGCGCGGGCTGATCGTGCCGAAGATCCCGGACGCCGACCGGCTCTCCCTGCGCGAGCTGGCAGTCGCGCTGGCCGAGCTGGCCGCCACCGCCCGTGCCGGCCACACGCAGCCGAAGGACCTGGTCGGCGG
This sequence comes from Pseudonocardia sp., assembly GCA_052386505.1. Taxonomy (GTDB): domain Bacteria; phylum Actinomycetota; class Actinomycetes; order Mycobacteriales; family Pseudonocardiaceae; genus Pseudonocardia. Next base: position 25,024 of record JBQTKB010000113.1, on the reverse strand, counting down.
CACGTTCACCATCACCAATGTCGGGGTCTTCGGGGTGGACACCGGCACGCCGATCATCAACCCCGGCGAGGCGGCGATCCTGGCGCTCGGCGCGGTCAAGCAGGCGCCGTGGGTGGTCGACGGCGCGCTGGCGGTGCGCACCGTGTGCCAGCTCGCGCTGTCGTTCGACCACCGGGTGGTCGACGGTGAGCAGGGCTCGCGGTTCCTGGCCGACGTCGGGGCGCTGCTCGCCGACCCCGGCCTGGCGCTGACCTACTGAGGCGTGCGGACTACCGGCCGGACCACTCCTTGAGGTGCGGCAGCAGCAGCGCGGCCAGCTCGGCCGGCGCCTCGTCGGGAATCCAGTGGCTGACCCCGCGCAACGTCTCGAACCGGTACGGGCCGGCGACGTATTCCGCGCAGTTGTCCGCCGCCCGCCGGGTGATCGCCGCGTCGCCGTCGCTCCACACGAACAGCGTCGGACTGCGTACCGGCTCGCCGGCGGACCTCGGGTCGATCAGCGGGATCGCCCGGTAGTAGTTGAGCGGCCCGTTGAACGCGGCCGGCCCGGCGAACCCGGCGGCGTCCCGGCGGGCGATGTCCTCGGCCTGACCGAAGCTGCCGGAGAGCATCCGCACGTATCCTCGGGCGAGCAGCCGCTCGGGCAGCCAGGGCAGCTGGAAGAGGTACATGTACCAGGACTTCAGGCCCTGCACGCTGGTGGCCATCGCCTTGAGGAACGCCATCGGGTGGGGCACCGACACCGCGGTCAGGCTGCGCACCTTGTCCGGGTAGCCGGCGGCCAGCGCCCACGCGACGCCGGCGCCCCAGTCGTGCCCGACCACGTGCGCCCGCCCGCCGGCCAACTGGTCGATCACCGCGGCGGCGTCGGCGGCCAGCTCCGGCATCCGGTAGGCCCGCCGCCCGTGCGGACGGGCCCGGGGCGAGTAGCCGCGCTGGTCCATCGCCAAGGTGCGGTAGCCCTGCTCGGTGAGCAGCGGCACCACCGCGTCCCAGCTGTCGGAGTGCTGCGGGAACCCGTGCAGCAGCAGCACCGGTTCGCCGTCGGCGGGTCCGTCGATCCGGACGTCGAAGTCCAACCCATCCCGGGTGGCATGAGCGAGCACAGCCATCCGCCCACCCGGCCATACCGGCGGGCCGGATCGGGAGCATCCGCGGCTCGCCGGACGTTGTACCGGTGAGACCCGCTGGATGACACCCGCTCAGCCGGATCGAGGAGACCCGCATGCCGTACCTGTTGCTCTACGCCGTGGTGGAACTCGCCGCGCTGGTGGCGGTGGCCAGCTGGCTGGGGTTCGCACCCACGTTACTGCTGCTGATCGCCGGCGGCCTGGTCGGCATGTGGTTGGTCCGCCGGGAGGGCGCCCGCGCCGCGTTGGCGCTGGCCGGGGCGGTGCGCGCGGGCCGTCCGCCGCACGCGGAGCTCACCGACAGCGCGTTGATCGGTCTGGCCGGGTTGCTCATCCTGGTGCCCGGGGTGGTGTCCGACCTGCTCGGCCTGCTGCTGGTGCTGCCGATCACCCGGTCACTGGTCCGGCGGCGGTTGGTGGCCGGCGCGGAACGGCGCGCCCCGGTGCTGCGCACGGCACGGATCCGAGGTGGGCACACCGTGGTCGACGGCTCGGTGGTCGGGGAGGACCGGTCGACCTGGCCCGACCGCCCAGGGCACCGTTCCCTCGAAGGCTGAGCGGCCACGGCGACCGAGCCCGGTGGTGATCCTGGGCGCGGGCGGGGTCTCTCGGCCGGACTTCGTCGGTGATGTGCCGATTCGATTTCGGCACATCGCGGTTGCGTGTCCGGCGGCGACGGAAAGCGTGGACCAGCGGCCCGCCGCGCCGTGAATCAGACCGCGGGGAATCAGACCGCGGGGAATCAGACCGCGGGGAATCAGACTGCGGGGAATCAGACCGCGGGGAATCAGACTGCGGGGAATCAGACTGCGGGGAATCAGACCGCGGGCGGTCCGGGCAGAGTATCGTAACGGCGTTCTCGTTATCGAACGTAACCTTCGAGAGGACGCGACGATGACCGACGCGACCGGCAAGGCGGCATCCGGGACGGACCACGATCGGGCGGTGCCGGACGACCTGGCGTGGCGGCGTTGCCGGCGGGCGCTGGCCGTCGAGGTCTCCCGGGTCACCGAGCTGCTCCGCTCGCTGCCCACCGCCCCACCTGTCGCCGCCCCACCTGTCGCCGTCCCATCGGCCGCTGCCCCGCGGCCCGCCACTCCACAGCCCGCCGCCGCCCCGCCCGCGGTCCCACCCGACGCGGACCCGAAGATCGTCGGCGATTGGAACCTGCTCGACGTGGCCGTGCACCTGTCCCAGGCCTGGCTGGCCATCCCGGGACTGGCCCGGGCCGACCTCTCCGAGCTGGACGCGGTGGTCCCCGACCGCGGCGCCGGCGCCTCGGTAGCCCGCAGCATCGACCAGTTGGGCCAGGTCACCTCCGCCGCGGTGGCCGCCGAGCCGGAGCGCGACCTGGCGGTGCTGGCCGACCGGATCGCCGAGCGCGCCCGCGACTACCTGGCCGGGTGCGCCGGCCGCTCACCCGACGAGCGGCTGCCGTGGCTGATCACCGGGATCTTCGTGCCGCCGCCGGTGTTCACCGCGCACCTGCTCAGCGAGACCGTGGTGCACGGCTGGGACATCGCCCGCGCCGCCGGCCGCCGTGCGCGGATCGTGCCCGAGCACGCCGCCCTGGTGGTGCGGCACTTCTTGCTGGACGTGCTGCTGGCCGGCGGCCGGGTGATGTTCGACGACCCGGCGCGGCTGGCCGCTGCCCGGGGTCGCTACCAGATCTCGGTGCGCGGGTACGACACCGTGCGGATTGTGCTCGACGACGCCGGCGCCCGCCTGGACACCGAGCCGGGCCGCCGCGACTGTCGGCTCTCGGTCGACCCGGTGACCTTCCTGCTGATGTTCTTCGGCCGCCGGAGCGTGGCGTCGGCGGCGGCCCGCGGTCACCTGTTCGCCTGGGGCCGCCGCCCGTGGCTGGCCGCGCGGCTGCAGCGTGCGCTACCGCGCCCGTGAGTGGTGAGTACGGCCCTGGCCGCACTTGCCACTCACGACGGCAGCCAGTCGGCGATCGCGGCGCCGATCTCGTCCGGGGAGTCCTCCTGGATGAAGTGGGTGCCGGCCACCGTCACCTCGCGCTGGTTGGCGAAGCCGCGGCAGTACTCGCGAACCGCGCCGCGCAGGATGGCGCCCGGGTCGGCGTTGACGAACAGCTTGGGCACCGGGGAGTCGCGCAACCACTCGCTGTAGGCGCTCACCCGGGCCACCACGTCGGCCGGCTCGCCGTCGATCGGGATCTGCCGCGGCCAGCTCAGGGTGGGCCGGCGGTGCTCGCCCGGCTCGGCGAACGGACGGCGGTACTCGGCCATCTCGTCGTCGGTGAGCGTGCGCCGGATCGCCCCGGGCAGGATCTGTTCGACGAACGCGTTCTGCTCCAGCACCATCTCCTCGCCGGCCGGTGAGCGCAGTGCCTGGAACGTCGCAACCAGCGGCGGTGGCCAGTCGGACCAGCTCAGCGGCTTGACGATGGCCTCCATGTAGGCGATCCCGGCCACCGAGTCCGGGTGCCGGCTGGCCCAGTCGAAGCCCAGCGCGGACCCCCAGTCGTGCAGCACCAGCACCGCATCCCCGGCCTCCTCGACACCGACCGCGGCGAGGAAGCCGTCCACGAACCGCTGGTGTTCGGCCAGGCCGTAGCGGTCCGGCCCGCTCGGGGTGAGGCGCTCGGAGTCGCCCATCCCGATCAGGTCCGGCGCCAAACACCGACCATGCCCGGCCAGGTGCGGGATGACGTTGCGCCACAGGTGGCTCGACGTCGGGTTGCCGTGCAGGAACACGATCGGTCGTCCCTCGCCGACCTCGTGGTAGGCCATCCGGTGCCCGAGTACCTCTACGCGGCGCTTATCCATGATCCGCACGCTAGCGGCGCGGTCGCGTCGGCGCGAGCGGGCCCGGGCCGCGGTCGCCGGCACGTAAAGATATGCGCATTTCCGCCGGCACCGAACGGGGGATTCTCCGGCAATGACCCCCGACGTAGCGTCAAAGGTCCGGCCGATTCCCGATTCGCGGAGGTTTCCTTGTCGCTCACCGTTCCCGACAGCTTGCTCGACCAGGCCCGGCGCGGGCCGATCGAGGACGCCGAGTTCCTGGCATGCGTGCGTGAGTCGCTGCCCTACGCCTGGTCGGTGGTCGAGGACCTGGCCGCTGAACTGCGAGAGAGCGGCCAACCGGCGGTGCAAAGCACGTCGGTGCCGCCCGACGAGCAGTCCTGGGGCCAGCTGTTCCGGCTGGTCGGCAGCGATGCGATGCGCGGTGCGGTCCAGCGCCATTTCGGGGTGCGGCTGGCGTTCCAGAACTGCTGCAAGGTGGGCCTGTTCACCGACCGGGCGGACGCCGAGTACGAGGCGTTCATCTCCCCGCGCGCGCAGATCCTCAACCAGAACCCCACGCTGCTCAACTGCTGAGCTACCGCTGTATCCAGCTCTCTAGAGTCAACGCTAGAGAGCGTGATACTCGGCTAGCGGACGGGCTGGCGGCGGTCGCGGCAGCCCGACCGCGCTAGCGTCGACCCGGTGGAGCTCTACGACGCGATGCGCAGCACGCCCGCCACCCGGGCGTTCACCGACGACCCGGTCGACGACGCGGTGCTGTACCGGATGCTCGAGCACGCCCGGTTCGCCCCGAACGGCGGCAACCGGCAGGGCTGGTCGGTCGTGGTGCTGCGCGACCCCGAGGTCCGCCGCCGGATCCGGGAGCTGCACCAGCTGGGGTGGCGGGAGTACGCCGCGCACATCCGGGCCGGGTCGGTGCCGTTCGCCGCGACCGAGGGCGGCCGCTGGACCGGTCCGGCGGTCGACCTGGACTCCGCGCGCGATACCCCGGCGCCGCAGGACTTCGGCGACCACCTGGAGCTCGTGCCGGCGCTGCTGCTGATCGTGGCCGAGCTCGGGGTGCTGGCCGCCATGGACAACGGCCTGGGCCGGCAGTCGATCGTCGGCGGCGGCTCGATCTACCCGTTCTGCCACAACCTGCTGCTCGCCGCGCGCAACGAGGGCCTGGGTGGGGTGCTGACCACCGCCGTCGTCCGTCAGGAGCCGGCGGTCAAGCAGCTGCTGGGCATCCCGGACGGGTACGCGGTGGCCGGGCTGATGGCGATCGGCCGCCCGGTCAAGGTGATCACCAAACTGCGCCGGGCCGCCGTCGAGGAGTTCACCGTCGTCGACCACTTCGACGGGCGGCCGTTCACCCGCGGGCCCCGGGGCGAATGAGCGGGCTGATTCGACCTCCGGGAGGCTCGTCAGGGGGAATGAGGGGGCTCATTGACCCGCCGGCACCCCGGGTGGCGACACGCGCTAGGCAAAACTAGGCCAATCTAGGGTCGCGGCAAGATTCCCGGATACAGTCCGATCGTGGACCCGGTGCGCAACCCGTTCGCCCCAGGCGCCGGCCAGCGACCGCCCGAGCTGGCCGGCCGCGACCGCGAGCTGGACGCCTTCGACGTGGTGCTCGAACGCGTCGCCCGGGGCCGGCCGGAACGATCGCTCGTGCTCACCGGTCTGCGCGGCGTCGGCAAGACGGTGTTGCTCGGCGAGCTGCGGTCGATGGCGCTGCGCGCGCAGTGGGGGGCCGGCAAGGTCGAGGCCCGGCCGGACGCGGACCTGCGCCGGCCGCTGTCCGCCGCGGTGCACCGCGCGGTGCGCGACCTCGCCGTGCGGCACCGCGCCCCGGACCGGGTCGAGCACACGCTGGGTGTGCTCAAGGCCTTCGCGCTGCGCGGGGCACCGACCGATGCCAAGCTGCGCGACCGCTGGCAGCCTGGTATCGACGCCCCGACGGTCACCGGTCGCGCCGACTCCGGCGACATCGAGATCGACCTGCTCGAGCTGTTCGCCGAGGTCGCGAGCTTGGCCCAGGATGTCGGCTCCGGGGTCGCGGTGCTGATCGACGAGATGCAGGACCTGCGACCGGGCGATGTGAGTGCGCTGTGCGCCGCCTGCCACGAGCTGTCGCAGTCCCGGGCGCCATTGGTGGTGGTCGGGGCCGGGCTGCCACACCTGCCGAGCGTGCTGAGCGCGTCAAAGTCGTACTCCGAGCGGCTGTTCCGCTACCTGCGCATCGACCGGCTGGAGCGCGAGGAGGCCGACCGGGCGCTCACCGTGCCGGCCGCCGACGAGGACGCCAAGTTCGAGACCGACGCGTTGGCCGCGCTGTACCAGGCCTCCGGCGGGTACCCCTACTTCGTGCAGGCGTACGGCAAAGCCGCCTGGGACGCCGCGCCGGCCAGCCCGATCACCGTGCGCGACGTCGAGGTGGCCGCCCCGGACGCCGAGGCGGAGCTGGCGGTGGGCTTCTTCGGCTCCCGCTACGAGCGGGCCACCCCGGGCGAGCGGGAGTACCTGCGCGCGATGGCCGAGCTGGCCGGCGGGCGTGACGAACCGGTGAGTACCGCCGGCGTGGCCGAGCACCTGGCCCGCAAGCCGTCCTCGCTGTCACCTGCGCGGGACAGCCTGCTGAAGAAGGGCCTGGTCTTCTCCGCGCAGCGCGGCCACATCGCCTTCACCGTGCCGCACTTCGGCCGCTATCTGCTCGCCCAGGACTGAGCCGGGGCCGGAGCGTGGTAACGGCAGAGGGTCGATCGCCGACATGACGGTCAGCCCCGCGGCACCGCCGGTACCCCCCGACCTGGCGCGTGCTGCGGGGCTTCTTCGTCCGCCGAGTGATCGGCGGCCTGAGCACCGGAATCCGCCCCGGTGGACCACCCGGCCGGGGGGTGGCGACCGACTGTCCGGCGCGTGGCGGCGGGGTCGTACCATGTCCCGGGTGCAGGACGCCAAGCTCGAGATCCAGATGCTGCACGACCGGGTCATGGTGCGCGTCCAGCAGGGTGCCGGCGAGCGTCGCAGCAGCGCCGGCATCGTCATCCCGGCCACTGCGCAGATGGCGAAACGGTTGGTCTGGGGCGAGGTGTTCGGTGTGGGCAACCACGTACGGCAGGTCGAGGTGGGTGACCGGGTGCTGCTGAGTGCGGACGACCAGTACGAGGTCGAGGTGCAGGGACAGACCTACCTGGTGATGCGCGAGCGCGATCTGCACGCGGTGGCCGCCGAACGGACTGAGCACGGCACCGGGCTCTACCTGTAGTCGGCGGTACGCACGGAGTCGGCGAGCGCCGGCGCACGCGAGCGGGAGGGGAGGGGCGACCGTGCCCTACCGGCAGGACCAGCCGAGCTGGGCCGATCAGCCCACCGAGGTGCTACCGGTGTCGACCGGCAGCGTCGGCGACATCGGTACCCCCGACCGTGAGCCGCCGTCGCACCGGCCCGCGCCCGGGCGCACCCGGATCGACCCCGCGCAACTGGATCCCTCCCCCCACGCCGACCCGATCACCGACCCGCACGGCATGCCCCTGCTCAGCGCCGGCCGCGGCCCTCTCTCCGGGCCCGGGCACGCCGCCGGCGCAGGGCACGTCGCCGGCGCCGGTCCGGGCGGCCCGGACGGCGGCACCGGTCGCGGCGACCCGGACGGGCCGTGGCACAGCCGCGCGGTGGCCCGTCTCGGCTGGCAGCCCGGGCAGCGCCCGCCGGTTCGGGTGCTGGTTCCGCTGGCGGTGCTGGGGCTGCTGCTGCTCGGCTACCTGCTCGACCTGGTCGTCACCAGCGGCGACGTCCCGCGGGCGACGGTGGTGGCCGGGGTGGACATCGGCGGGCAGAGCAAGGGTAAGGCCGAATCCATGCTGCGCACCGCGCTGGCCGCGCGGCAGGATCGCCCGGTGCCGGTGCGCGCCGGGGTGCTGGAGACCAGCCTGCAGCCCTCCAGCGCCGGGCTGCGCATCGACTGGGCCGGCACCGTGGCCGCCGCCGGAAACCAGCCGCTCAACCCGTTCACCCGGATCGGCTCGTTCTTCGGCAGCCGCGAGGTGCAGGTGCGCACGCTGGCCGACGCCGACGCGCTGGCCGACGTGCTCGACGGGATGAGCACGTTGATCCGCAAGGAGCCGACCGACGGCGGCGTCCGGTTCGAGGGCACCCAGCCGACCGCGGTTGCGGCCAAGGACGGCGAGCAGCTCGACGTGCCCGGCGCGGCCGCGGCGATCCGCCGGGACTGGCTCACCGGGGCCACGATCACCCTGCCGATCAAGCCGATCCCGCCCGCCGGCGGGGTCGGCGAGGAGGCGGTGCGCACCGCGATCACGCAGGTCGCCGAGCCGGCGGTGTCCGGCGAGGTGAGGGTGGCCGGGGACAACGACTACGAGGCGATCCTCACCCCGTTCACCATCGCCGGGGCGCTCAGCTTCGCCCCGGACGGCAACGGTGGGCTGAACCCGGTGCTGGACCTGCGCAGGATCGAGGACGCGCTGCGCCCGCAGTTGGCGTTCAGCGAGCGGACCGGCCGGGACGCCACGGTGCGGCTGCGCGGCGGCCGGCCGGTGATCGAGCCGTCCGAGGACGGGCACGGGGTCGACTACCCGGCCAGCCTCGCCGGGTTGCTGGAGGTGCTCAAACGCCCCGCCGACCCGGCGAACCCGACCGCCCGACGGATCGTGGCGGTGTACGCCGACCAGCCGGCCAAGCGCACCACCGAGCAGCTGGAGAGCCTGGGCATCGAGGATCTGGTCAGCCAGTTCAGCACCAGCGGGTTCGCGAAGGACTCCGGGCAGAACATCCGGCGGGCGGCCGAGCAGATCAACGGCAAGATCCTGCTGCCCGGGGAGACGTTCAGCCTGAACGAGGCGACCGGCGTCCGGGACGCCGCGGGGGGTTACGTCGAGGCCGGGGTGATCCAGGACGGGCACCCCGACCGCGCCATCGGCGGCGGGGTGTCGCAGCTGGCCACCACGCTGTACAACGCGGCCTACTTCGCCGGCATGGTGGACGTGGCGCACAAGGAGCACAGCTACTTCATCTCGCGCTACCCGCCGGCCCGCGAGGCCACGGTGTACGACGACATCATCGATCTGAAATTCCGCAACGACGCGCCCACCGCGATCTTCATCGAGACGGTGTGGACGCCGTCGTCGATCGCGGTCAAGTTCTGGGGCACCAAGCACTACGAGGTGACCTCCACCCCCGGCCCGCGGACGGACCCGGTGCCGCCGCAGACCCTGACCATCCCGGCCGGCGAGCCGTGCAAACCCAGCGAGGGCGGGGAGGGGTTCACCACCACCGACACCCGCACCCTGCGCGACGTGGAGACCGGGGAGGAGCGCTCCAACACCCGGACGGTGAGGTACAAGCCGTCACCGAAGATCGTCTGTGCCGGTGGGCCGGCACCGGGCGGGGCGGCGCCGGGCGGCGCGGCACCGGGCGGCGCGGCACCGGGCGGGCCGGCACCGGCCGCGGAAACGCCGGCCACCCCGCCGGGGCGGTGAACCGCCCATTCGGCGTCCGAAATCCAGGAGCTTGCCGACAAGGGTTTAGTTTTGTGGCCGGGCTCACCTACTCTTTGAGTGGAGTGTGTTGGCGCGGACTGGACGGGGTGAGCTGATGGGCCGTATCTCCGACGTGTTGCGTGGCAAGGGTGCAACGGTGTGCACCATCGGGGCGAACGAACCGGTGTCCGCGCTGCTGGCGATGCTGGCCGAACACAACATCGGCGCCGCCGTGGTGGTCGACGGTGACGACGTGGTCGGCATCGTGTCCGAGCGTGACGTGGTGCGCGGCGTGCACCGGCGCAGCAGTGCGCTGCTGGGCACCGCGGTGTCGGAGATCATGAGCCACGAGGTGGTCAGCTGCGTCCCTGAGGACGACGTGGACAGCGTGATGCGCACGATGACCGAGGGTCGTTTCCGGCACGTCCCGGTGCTGGTGGAGGGCCGGCTGGCCGGCATCGTCAGCATCGGCGACATGGTCAAGGTCCGGATCGGGGAGCTGGAGGACGAGCGGGCACACCTGCACTCCTACCTCGCCGCCGGTTCCTGAGCGCTGGCCTCCGGCGGGCGAGCGGGAGCGCCCGCCGGAGGCCCGACTACGGCCGGAGCCGCACCGGGGCCGAGGCAACCTGGGCTTCGGTCGGCTGCGAGCTGAACGGCTACGCAGCTTTGATCATGGTCCGGTGCTGCGTGAGGTTCAGTTGACCACTGAAGTTGACCGGTTCGCGCCGGACCGCTCGGCTGTGCCCGGATAAATCGACCAGGTGCTGGCGGTGACGCTGGCGGGCGCGGCCGCCGCCACGTTCGGGGTGGCCGACTTCCTGGGCGGTACAGCGGCGCGCCGGCTGCCCAGCGCGGTGGTCGCCGTGCTCGCGCAGTGTGCCGGTCTGGCGTTCGCGCTGGTCGCCGTGCTCACCGTGCTGGACGCCCCGCCGCTGGCGGGTGCGCTGGCCTGGGGCACGGTGGCCGGGTTGGCCGGTGGGCTGGGCATCCCGGTGCTCTACCGGGGATTGGCTCGGGGACCGATGAGCGTGGTGCCGCCGCTGACCGCGCTCACCTCGGCCGCCGTGCCGGTGCTCGCCGGCGCCCTGCGCGGCGAACGACCGTCCACGCTGGCCTGGTTCGGGATCGGGCTCGCCGTTCTGGCCGGCGCGGTGGTCGGTGGCGTGGGCCCGGGTGGCGTGGGCCCGGGTGGCGTGGGCCCGATACCGGCCGGTGGGCGCGCGGAGGTCTGGGGCGGGGTGGGCCTCGCATTGTTCGCCGGGCTGTACTTCGGCGGGTTCTTCGTGCTGATCTCCCGCGCCGATCCGGCCGCCGGGTTGTGGCCGGTGGCCGCGGCGAAGGCCAGCGGCGTCGTGGTGGCCGCCCTGGCACTGCTCCTGGCCCGACGACCCGGCGCCCGCGCCGCGTCCAGACCGCCGAGGTCCGCCCCGGCGGCACGGAGGACCCGGACCGGGTTCGCACCGAGAACCCCGACCCGGACCGCACCGATGCCCCGACCGGGTTCGAACCGGGGACCCCGACGGCATCGCGAACCCCAATCGCACCGAAGGCTCCGGCCGCGTTCACACCGAGGGCCCCGGCCGCGCCGAAGACTCCGGCCGGGTCCACACCGAGGGCCCCCGCCGGGTCCACACCGAGGGCCCCGGCCGCGCCGAGGGCCCCGGCCGGGTCCGCGCTGCGGCCGCCGACCGCGATGGGCCGGACCCTGCGGCTCGCGCTGCTGGGCGGAGCACTCGACGCGCTGGCCAACGCGCTCTATCTGTTGGCCGCCCAGCGCGGTCAGCTGGCCGTGGTCGGTGCGGTGGTGGCGCTCTACCCGGTGACGACCGTGGTGCTGGCCCGGGTGGTGCACCGCGAGCCGATCGGGGCCCGGCAACGGTTCGGTCTGGCGCTCGCGGTACCGGCGCTGGTCTTGGCCGGCGCCGGCTGACGGACACGCGACGAACGGCGCCTTCGTCGGATAGGTACCGACGAACGGGTCGTTCGCCGCATAGGCGGCCTGGCCTCGCCACTCACCAATGTCACATTAGGACGTGACAAGTCGCTGTCATGGGTGTTCGATGAGCCGGTGCGTCCACTGTTGCTTGCCCAGGAGTACCGCCCGGCCGGCGGCGCCGCGCTGGGCCAGGTGGCCATCGCCACCGGCCTAGCCTTGGTGCTCGCCACGATCCTGCTCGGCCTCGGCTACGGCCACCGGACCGGTCGCTTCCCGCTGCTGGAGCGGCTCGGCGCGCTCGCCGAGCGCAGCCCGCTCACCCGGGGTCTGCCGATCTGGGTGGCCCTGCCGTCCGCGCTCGCGCTGGTGTCGCTGGTCACCGCGCTGCTCGGGATGTACTGGGACATCTCGCTGCACATCAGCCGCGGCCGAGACGAGGGCCCGCTGGCCAACATCGCGCACTACCCGATCCTGTTCGGACTGTTCGGCATCTTCGGCGCCGGCATCCTGGCGATCATGCTGCCGAGGGCCGGCGAGCGCCCGGGGCCGGCCGCGATCCGGATCTCCGACGACTGGTACGCACCGGTCGGCGGGGTGCTGCTGGCCGGGTCGGGGTTCTACGCGCTGCTCGGGTTCCCGCTGGACGACGTCTGGCACCGGATCTTCGGCCAGGACGTCACGCTGTGGGGCCCCACCCACCTGATGCTGCTGGGCGGCGCCGGGCTGTCCCTGGTTGCGATGACCGTGCTGGAACGGGAGGGCGCGCTCGCGGTGGGTGACGCGCGGGTGTCCCCGGTGGGGCGGTTCATCCGGCGCGGCATGACGATGGGCGGCCTGCTGATCGGGCTGTCGGTGTTCCAGGCCGAGTTCGACTTCGGAGTTCCGCAGTTCCGCATGGTGCACCAGCCGCTGCTCATCGCGATGGCCGCCGCCACCGCGCTGGTCGCTGCCCGGTGGTGGCTGGGCCGGGGCGGGGCGCTGTTCGCGGTCGGCTTCTACTTCGCGGTGCGTGGCGGGGTGTCGGTCGTGGTCGGCGGGGTGATCGGCGAGCTCTGGGCCGCCGTGCCGCTGTATGTGGCCGAGGCGCTGCTGGTGGAGCTGGTAGCCGCCTACCTGGCCAGCGACCGCCGCACCCGACCACTGGCGTTCGGCGTGGTCTCCGGGCTGGCCATCGGCACGGTCGGGTTCGCGGCCGAGTACGCCTGGTCCGGGCTGGTCATGCCGCTGCCGTGGACCCCGGACATGGTGGTCGAGGGTGTGCTCATGGCCTGCGCCGGCGGGGTGGCCGGCGGGGTGGCCGGCGCGCTGCTCGGGATGGGGCTGACCGGCCGGCTGCACGGATCTGCGGGCGGGCCGGCGGGCGGATCAGCGGGCGGGCCGGCGGGCGGATCAGCGGGCGGATCAGCGGGCGGACCGGCGGCGGGCGGGGCGGGTTCGCGGCGCGCGGCGCGGCCCGGCGTGCTGTTCGCTGCCAGCGTGGCGCTGCTGGCCGTCGCGCTGGCCAACGGGCTGGCCACCACGGTGCCCGAGGGGGTGCGCGCCGAGCTCGAGGTCACCGCGATCACTCCGACCTCCGCCGACTCGGCACAGGTCCGGGTCACCCCCGAGTCCGCCCTGGACGACCCGACGTGGCTGCAGCTCACCGGCTGGCAGGGCGGCGACCTGCATCTCGACCGGCTGGTGCCCACCGGGGACGGCGCCTGGCGCACCACCCGACCGCTGCCGCTGGGCGGGAACTGGAAGCTGCTCGTCCGGCTGCACGACGGGCGCACGATGACCGCCGTCCCGCTGTACCTGCCGGCCGATCCGGCGCTGAACGCCCCCGAGCTGCCCGCCGAGGCGAGTGCCACCCGCGACGCCGTGCACGAGCAGCTGATCCTACAGCGCGAGCTGAACCAGGGGGTGTCCGGATGGGTGTGGACCGCCGCGTCGCTGCTGGTGCTGCTCTGCACTCTGGCGCTGCTCGCCGCATTGGCCTGGGGTGTCGGACGGGTGTCCCGGTCGAGCGGCCACGGGTCCGAGCCGGCCCGGGAGAGCGCGCCTACCGCCGGCTGACGTCCGGGGAGGCAGTGGGCGGGGACAGCGGTCCGGCTCAGTGGGCGGGGACAGCGGCTCAGCGGGCGGGGACAGCGGCTCAGCGGGCGGGGACAGCGGTCCGGTCGGTTCGGGGTGGCTCAGCCGGCGCGGGCCGCTCCCGGTTCGAGGCCGAGCTGGGCGAGCAGCCCGCTATGGTCCCACAGCGTTCGCTCGGCGGCGATCAGCGACTCGACCCGGCCGAGGTGGGTGGTGTGCCGGAAGTCGACCACCGAGACGGCGAGCACCCGCGCGCGGCGGTGGGTGGGCGGATGCGCGGGCAGCAGCCACGGCAGCTCCCGGTCGTGGGTGAACTCCACGGTCACCTCGTCGACCAGGCGGCGCGGGTCCACCGTCCGGGATACCTGCCGGATCGCCAGGTCGGCGGGCAAATGTGGCAGTACGTCCTCGGCCAGATACCGGCGCGCGGTCCGGCCCGGCCCGGTCCCGGTGCCGGCTGGCAGGTGCCGCATGGTGTAGCCGTCCGTGGTCGACGCCAGCGCCGCGTCGAGGTCCCGCGCGGTGTAGAGCGCCCGCCGGTAGCCGTCGCGCAGCTGCTCCATGGACCGCATGAGCTGCTGGATGCCCACGGTCATGTTCCCGATCGTGACACGTTCGGGGCGGCGTCGTCGACCACCGCGAGTCCGGAGCCCGTCGGCGGCCACCGCGAGTCCGGAGCCGCGCCGTCAGCCACTGAGATCCGCGCCGGTCCGCCTCGGCCGGGTGGCCTGTCCCGTGGCCCCAGGTGATCCACGTCTCGGTGCGAAAGCGGACGGTGACCGTCCGGATCTCCACCGAAACGTGGATCACCGAGCCGGCCACGGTCTGACTCTCGGGCGGGGACGGGGTGCGGAGGCCGTGAACGTGAAAGGGCCCACCGCCACGTCGATGGCGGTGGGCCGGTCGGTCGATCAAGGGCGCCTCAGAACGCTGCCTCGTCGAGCTCCATCAGGTGGTTGTCGGCGGTCTCCACGATCCGCCGCCGCGCGGTCAGCTCCGGCAGCACGGTGGCCGCGAAGAACCGCGCTGTACCGACCTTGCCCTGGTAGAACGCCTCGTCCGAAGCCTTCACAGCGGAAGCGCCAAGATCCAGGGCCTGCTGGGCGACGTCGGCCTGGCGCAGCAGCAGCCAGCCGACCAGCAGGTCGCCGACGCTCATCAGCAGCCGGACACTGTGTTGGCCGACCTTGTACACCTCGTCCGGGTCCTGAAGCGAGGCCGAGGCGAAGCCGAACAGGGTGCCCAGCATCCCCTGGACGTCCGCCAGCGCGGTGCGCAGCAGGGCCCGCTCGTTCTTCAGCCGCCCGTTCCCGGACTCGTCGTCCAGGAACTTCTGGATCTCGCCGGCCACGTGGGTCAACGCGACGCCGTTGTCCTTGACGATCTTGCGGAAGAAGAAGTCCAGCGATTGGATCGCGGTGGTGCCCTCGTACAGGCTGTCGATCTTGGCGTCCCGGATGTACTGCTCGATGGGGTAGTCCTGCAGGTAGCCGGAGCCGCCCAGGGTCTGCAGCGACTGCGCGAGCTGCTCGTAGGCCCGCTCGGAGCCGACGCCCTTGACGATCGGCAGCAGCAGATCGTTCACCCGCTCGGCCAGGGACGGCTCGGCGCCGAGAGCTCGCTGGGTGCCGTCTGCTCGCTCGCCGAGAGCTCGCTCGGTGCCGTCTGCTCGCTCGCCGAGAGCTCGCTCGGTACGCACCTCGTCCTGGAAGCCGGCGCAGTAGAGGTACACCGCGCGCAGGCCCTCGGCGTAGGACTTCTGCAGCATCAGGCTGCGTCGCACCTCGGGGTGGTGGGTGATGGTGACCCGGGGCGCTGTCTTGTCCATCATCTTCGGCAGGTCGGCGCCCTGCACCCGTTGCTTGGCGTAGTCCAGCGCGCTGAGGTAGCCGGTGGACAGGGTGCCGATGGCCTTGGTGCCGACCATCATCCGGGCGTGCTCGATCACCTCGAACATCTGCGCGATGCCGTCGTGGACCTCGCCGAGCAGCCAGCCGACCGCCGGGGTGCCGTGCGCGCCGAAGGTGAGCTCGCAGGTGGCCGACGCCTTCAGGCCCATCTTGTGCTCGACGTTCGTGACGAGGGCGCCGTTGCGCTCGCCGGGCTCGCCGGTCTCGGGGTCGAAGTGGAACTTGGGCACCAGGAACAGGCTCAGGCCCTTGGTGCCGGGCTTGTTCAGTCCTTCGCCCTGGGGACGGGCCAGCACCAGGTGCATGATGTTCTCGGTGATGTCCTGGTCGCCCGAGGTGATGAAGCGCTTCACGCCCTCGATGTGCCAGCTGCCGTCGGGCTGGCGGTAGGCCTTGGTGGTGCCCGCGCCCACGTCGGAGCCGGCGTCCGGCTCGGTGAGCACCATGGTGGCGCCCCAGGCCCGGTCGATCATCAGCTGGGCCCAGTGCTTCTGCTGGTCGGTGCCGTTGCGGTGCACGATGCTGGCGAAGTTCGGGCCGGCCAGGTACATGAACGCGGCTGGGTTGGCGCCCAGGATCATCTCGGCGGCGGCCCACTGCACGGTCGGCGGGATGCCGTAGCCGCCCAGTTCGGCGGGCAGGCCGAGGCGGTACCACTCACCGTCCCATAGCGCCTGGTAGGACTGCTTCAGCGACTCGGGCAGCGTCACCGAGTGGGTGGCCGGGTCGAATACCGGTGGGTTGCGGTCGGCGTCCACGAAGGACTCGCTGATCGGCCCGGCGCACTGCACGGCCAGCTCGTGCAGCAGCTCACGGGCGGTGGCCTCGTCCGCGGTGTCCTCGCCGAAGGCGGCCGCGTCGAGCCGGTCCTGCACCCGGAGAACCTCGAAGAGGTTGAACTCCAGGTCGCGCACATTGGCCCGGTAATGACCCATGGTCAACCCTTCCTACTCGCTAGTAACCCTCAGCGTATCTACTGACGAGTAACCAGCGCAAGGCCCGTCTTTCCATGATCACGACACGCTGACGATCACTCAACAGAGTTACGTGTGAGGCAGATGAGGTCACAGTGGGCGAGCGTAGGACGCCGATCGGGGTAGCCCCCGACGATCGCCGCCCGCGGACCCACCTTTCGACTCCGGGTCCGCAGGCGGCGCCGAACGCGGAACGAGGTGCGATGCAGCGGGACGATCCGGGCCGTGGCATCAGCCGCCGCGGCCTGCTCGGCTCTGTCGCCGGGCTGGCCGCCGGGCTGGCCGCCGGCGGGGTGCTGCTGACCGACCCGCAGCCCGGCGGCCGGATCGATCCGGTGGCCGGCCGCGCCGCGCTGCCCGGTCCGGTCCGGCCGAAGGTGCTCAGCTGCACGGGCTGGCGGGCCCGCGACCCGTCCGAGCCGGTCAGCGTGCTGCCCAGACGACCGATCAAGATCATTGTGCACCACACCGCGACCCGCAACCGTGACGACCCGCTGACCCTGTCCACCCTGGCCCGGGCGATCCAGGACTTCCACATGGACACCAACGACTGGATCGACTCCGGCCACCACTTCCTGATCAACCGGCAGGGCCTGATCGCCGAGGGCCGCCACCGAAGCCTGGAGACCCTGCTCGGCGGGCGGCGGATGGTCGAGGGCACCCACTGCCCGGGTCAGAACGACTGCTCGATCGGCATCGAGAACGAGGGCACCTACACCGAGTCCAACCCGCCGCCCGGCCAGCTCGTCATGCTGCGGGTGCTGTGCGCGTTCACCTGCTTGCAGTACGGCCTGCGGCCCGGCGAGATCTACGGACACCGGGACTTCCGGGACACCGCCTGCCCGGGCGACCGGTTGTACGCGCTGCTTCCCTCGCTGCGGCGGTCGGTGGCGCGGCTGCTCAGGCCGGGGGTGGATGTCCGGACGGTGGGCTCTCCGCCGACCTGGCCGCTGCTGCGGATCGCCGACCGCGGCCAGGCGGTGCTCGCCGCGCAGCACCTGCTGCGTGCCGCCGGCGTGCCCGGGGTTCCCGCGGACGGGCAGTTCGGCCGGGCCACCGCCGACGGCGTGTACGACTTCCAGCGCCGGCACGGCCTGGAGCTCACCGGCATGATCGGCGGCGGGTCGTGGCCGCTGCTCGCGGTGCCGGTGCGCCGGGGGCAGGGGGGTGAGGCGGAGCTTGCGGTGCGGGCGTTGCTGGCCACCGATCGGGGTGGCGGGCAGGGCTGGACCGTGCCGGACACGGTCACCACCCCGGCCTGGCAGCGGCTGCTCGGAACCGGCTGAGTATCGTTCACGCGTTCGATTCGCCCGCGCGGGCCGGGGTTCGACCCGGGCCGTCACGATCGGTGAGGGGACCGTATCCAGGTGCCAGCCAGCGAGGCCGGAGAGGCCGCGCTCACCGGTGCGCCGGCGGCCCGCCGGCTCTATCGGGAGATCACCGCCGCGCCGTCGGTCCCACTGCTGCTGGAGATCGTCGGCCGGGGTGGCAGCGGCAAGTCCGTGCTGCTCGACGTGCTGGAGCGGCGCTACACCGAGTCCGGGGTGCCGGTGCGGCGGGACGCGGGCGCCTGGGTGCGTGGGCACGAGGCCGGCGGGTACCCGGGCGCCGGAGACGGGGACCCGGGCGCAGGGAACAGGGACCCCGGCACCGGAGAAGGGGACCCGGGCGCCGGAAAAGGGAACTCGGGCGCCGGAAAAGGGGACCGGGCCGGCGGGAACGGCGCGGTGGTGGCTGGACCGGAAGTTGCGCTCCTGCTGGACGACGCGCACCTGCTGCCCGAGCACACTCTGCGCGCGCTGGCCGCCGCCGTGCGGGGCGGCACGATCGGCCGGCTGCTGCTGGCCCGCCGTCCGTACCCCCGGACCGCCGCGCTCAGCGAGCTCACCGCCGAGCTGGCCGACCGCCGGGCCCCGCTGCCCCTGGGCGACCTGGACCGCTCCGGGGTGGGCGGGCGCGCCGCGCTGGCCATGAGTGCCGGCGCCCGGCCGACCGCCGGGCTGGTCGACGCGGTGCTCGGCTGGACCGGCGGCTCACCTGCGTTGGTCGACCGGGTGCTGGCCGCGCTCACCGACGCCGGCGCGCTGGACACGGTGCGGCCCGGTGACCCGCCGCCCGGCGGCCTGCTCGTACAGCTCGGCCACCAGCTCGAACGGCTGCCCGAGCCGCTGCGGCGGCTGGTGACGGCATGGGCGGCCGGTGCCCCGCTGGATGTCGACGTGCTCGCTCCGGTGCTGGATTCGACCGCCGCCGAGGTGGCCGGGCTGGTCGAGCAGGCCGACGCCGCCGGGTTGCTCACCGACGGTTCGGGGATGCCGGTCGGGTTGCCCGCCGACGGGGGCGGGGCGGCGGCCGGCGCGCCGCGGCTGCGGCCGGTGTACGAGCTCGCGGCGTTGCGGGTCACCCCGCCGGTGCGGCTGCTGGCCCTGCGGCGGCGGCTGGCCGAGGTGCAGTTGGAGCGGGGTGCCTCGGTGCTGGGGGCGGCGTTGTACCTGCTCGGCTCGGGCGCCACCGGAGCGCGGGTGGCGGGCGTGTTCACCACCGCCGCCGACGAGGCGCTACGCGACGACTCACCGAGCGGCTCAGGGCAGCCCGGCACAGGGCAGCCCAACTCACGGCAGCACACCTCGAGGCAGGGCTACTCAGGGCAGCCCGGCACAGGGCAGTCCGGCACGGGGCAGCCTGGCTCCGGTGGGGCCGAGCTGGCCGGGCGCCTGTTGGACGCCGCTGTCGCCGCCGGCGCACCGGCCGTCGAGCTGGCCGCCCGCCGAGCCGAGGCCGCCGCCCGCGCCGGTGACCTCGACCGGGCGCTGGAGCTGGCCGACCACGTGCTGTCGGACCCGAGCGCGGTGTCCGAGGCCGACCGTTCGCGCGCGGTGACCGTGGCCGCCGCGGCGCTGGCCCAGCGCGGCCTGCTGGCCCGCAGCGCCGAGCTGTACCGCTGGCTCGGCGCGGCCGCGTCACCTCAGCGGACGGCGGGACAACAGCGGGTGGGGGCGAACGCGGTGGTCGCGGTGCCGGCGCTGCTCGGTATCGGGGCCCTGGCCGAGGCCCGCGAGCTGCTCGAACCGGCGTCCCCCTCCGCGTCGGTGGCGCTCGAACCGGTGACCCTGCTGGCCGGGGCGGAGGCGTTGCTGGCTCGCGGGGTGTACGACACGGTCGCCGGCTCGCCGACCGCCGCGCTGTCCCAGCTGGCCCGGGCCGCCGCGCTGCTGGAGCCACGGGCGTCGAGTGTGCTGCTGCCGGACACCCCGGCCGCGCTGGCCGCGCTGGTCGCCGCGCACTGCGGTGAGCTGGACGTGGCGGCCTCGGTGCTGGACCGGGCGGTGGCCACCGGGCTGGGCGGGGCCATGTCCGCGGCCCGGCACCGGCTGCTGCAGGGATGGGTGCTGATGTCGCGCGGGGCCACGGTGGCCGCCCGGGGGCTACTCGCCGAGGTCGATGCCGGGGTCGCCGAGGGAGCCACGATGCACCGCCGGCTGGAGCCGCGCGACGAGCTGGTGGCCGCCGCGCTGGAGGTCGGGCTGGCCCGCCGGGCGGGCGACCTCGGCGCGCTGATGCCGGCGTGGGGTCGGGCCCGCGAGGCGATAGTCCGGCACCCGGTCGACCTGTACGTGCTGCAGCCGCTCGGTGAGCTGATCGTGGCCGCCGCCCGGCTGCGCGAGCAGAGCTGGGTGCAGCCGCACCTGGATGAGGCGCACGCGCTGCTGACCCGTCTGGGGCACCCGGTGCTGTGGTCGGCGTCGGTGCACTGGGCCGAGCTGCACGCCGCCCTGATCGCCGAGCGCCCCGACGAGGCTGTCCAGCACGCCGAGGCCCTGGAACGCGGCGCCGCCAGCGGACGGTACGTGGCGGCGCTCGCGGTGGCGGCCAGACAATGGATCGCCGCGCTGGCCGGCGAGGTCGACCCGCCCGCCGTTGAGGCCGCCGCCCGGGGCCTGCACGCGGTCGGACTGTCCTGGGAAGGCGGCAAACTCGCCGGTCAGGCGGCGATCCGCACCACCGACCGCAAGGCGATGAGCGCGCTGCTGCAGTGCGCGCGCGGCCTGCAGGCGACCGCGTCGGCCACCGACCCAGGATCGGGCGCCGCGGCGGGGTCGGGTGCCGGGAGCGGGTCCGGCGCCGGTCGCGGGTCGGCCGCCGCGAGTGCCGGCCGTGGCTCTGGAGCCGGGGTCGGCCTAGGTGCCGGGAGTGGGTCGGGTGCCGGAAGCAGGCAGCGCGCCGGCAGCGGGCAGGGTGCCGGCAGCGGGCAGGGTGCCGGAAGCAGGCAGGGCGCCGGAAGCAGGCAGGGCGCCGGCTCGGGCGTGGGGATGGGTTCGGGTACCGGCCGTGGGTTCGGTGCCGCCGGTGGCGCGGGATTCGCCGGCGGGGCGCGGACGGGCGCCGGGACCGGAACTCCCTCGAACCCGGGCGCGGGGCCGGCGCCGATGTCCCGACCGGCCGCGACCTCCCGACCCGGGTCCGGCGACCGGCCCGGGGGGTCCGCGAACGGTCCCCGACCGGGCTCGGATGCGGTCGGCGGCACCCTGAGCGACCGGGAGGTCGAGGTTGCGGAGCTGGTGCTGGCCGGGATGACGTACAAGGAGATCGGCGAGCGGCTGTTCATCTCGGCGAAGACGGTCGAGCACCACGTGGCCCGGATGCGCCAGCGGCTCGGCGCGACCAGCCGCGGCGAGCTGATGGCCCACCTCCGGATCATCGTCAACGGCTGACCGCCGCGCGGCCCGCCGCGACCCAACGCTGCGCGAGGCACCTGACGCGCGGGTGCGTTGCGACCCGTACGAACTAGCGGCCCCGCCCGGCTCAGCGGGGCAGCCCGGCTCAGCGGGGCAGCCCGGCCAGCAGACCTTCGCAGCTGCGCACGACCACCCGGGCGGTGTCCGCGACACCCCGCCCGGCCAGCGGGCTCTCCGCGCGGCGGCGCCACTTGCTCAGCGAGTCCAGCGCCGCGGCGCGCAGCTCGGCCGGCCCCGCCATCGGGTCCAGGCCCAGCCGGGCCGACGCCGCGCCGCCCTCCCCGCCGAGCAGCCGCTCGGCCTCCAGCCGGTCGACCTTGGCCAGCTTGACCGCGCCCGAGCGCAGCGCGGTAAGCAGCCGCAGCTCGGCGAACTCGTGCGCCCCCGCCATGATCCGTTCCAGCTGGACCTGGAGTGGCTGCGCGGACGGCCGGGGCTCGCGGCGTAGCACCAGGTCCAGGGCGAGCAGCGCGGAGCGCGCCTTGAGCAGGTCGCGGCGCTCGGTGAACTGGATGTTCAGCACCTCGCGCAGGTCGTCCAGCCCCGAGCGGCGGACCAGTTCGGCCGACAGCCGTGTCGGGTCGGTCAGGCCCTGCCGGATCAGCGTCACCCCCAGCCGCACCCCGAACAGCCCGAACCGGTCCAGCAGTTCGCCCCGGACCTGCGAATCCAGCACCGCACGGATACTCGTTGCGCTGGCGCTGCTCTCGGCGCCGATGTCGGAGGTGACGAACCGGTCGGCGGACAGCAGCAGCCCGTCCATCTCCGAGCGGGCCAGCTTCGCCAGCTCAGAGAGCGCGGTGAACTCGGCCTGGCGCATGGTGCGCCCGGTCTGGGCCAGCAGCCCGGCCACCGCCACCACCGTTTGGCACAGCTCGCGCAGCTTGTCGTCCGACCGGTAGCGCGACGCGATCTTCTTCGCCGACATCAGCGCGTCCAGGCGCCCGACGCCGATCTCGTCGGCCCGGGACAGCACCGCGATGGTATTCACCGCCGTCGCCCGGGCCACCCCGCGGTCGTGGAACGACTCCAGGAACCGCACGTCACCGGAGTGCAGGTGGCGCATCAGGTACACCACCGCGTCGGCGGCGGTGGGCTCGTCGGACGGGGCGAGGAACTGGTGGCTGCGCGCGGAGACGTCCGCCGAGAGCGAGTCGATGCCCGGGGTGTCGATCAGCGTGGTGCCGCGCAGGCTCTGCGAGGGCCAGTCCACGGTCAGCCGGTCGATCCGGTCCGGCTCGGTGCCGCCGAGGTCGAAGCTCAGCGCGCCGTCGCGGCGGTTGATCGACAGCTGGCGCGGCCGCCCCGGCGCGGCGCCCGGCCCGCCGCGCGGGTGCAGCAGCACCTTCGGCGCCGGGCCGTCCTGGTACCAGGTGACCACCCGGGTGCACTCGCCGGCGTCGGTGGGCGCGATCTCCTCGCCGACCAGGGCGTTGAGCAGCGTGGACTTGCCCGCCTTGACCTTCCCGGCGATCGCCACCCGCAGCGGCTCGTCGAACCGGGCCAGGTGCATCCGCAGCCACTCGTGCGCCGCAGGGCTGTCCGCGTACACCTGCGAGGCGTTGTAGAGCAGCCCCCGCACCGAGGTGCCCAGCTGTGAACCGCCGAACGCCAGACTGCTGTGCTGATGGTTCGCTCGCTGTGCTCGTCCCACCCCGCCGGCTTCGCCGGCTGCCGCCCCCGGACGCTCGCTCACCGCGCCAGCTCCGCGGCCACCTGGTCACCGACCAGCGCCCTGGCCTTGGCGGCGAGCGTCTCGATCCGATCCAGCTCGGCGCGCAGGTCGCGGACCCGGCCACCGCGCGAGGACTCGTCGGCCTTGACCGCCTTCTGCGCGCTGGCCACCGCCTCGCTCAACGAGGTGTGCATCTCCTCGGCCAGGGTGGTGAAATGGTCGCGCAGCGTGCGCTGCACCTGGCGCAGCATGTCGCGGGTGTCCTTGCCGACCTGGAAGATCACGTCGTCGATGTGCCGGCGCACCGCGACCTTGGCGTCGGCCTGGCGGCGCTGCTTGTTGCGCTTGAGCTCGTCGGTCACCGTCTTGCCGCCGAACAGCAGCCCCGCGCCCACCGAGAGCGGGTTGAGCAGCGACATCCCGGCCAATCCGGTGGCCAGGCCGACCATCACCAGCCCGCCGTAGCCGCCGCGCAACCCGGTGAACAGCTTCGCGCCGATGCCGTAGGCCTCCTGCACCGGCTGTTCCAGGTTGCGCAGCTGCCCGGAGCTGAAGTCGTCCTGCCCGAAGTTCAGCTCCGGCAGCGACTCCACCCCGCTGCCGTTGAAGTGGTCGGCGACCTGACCGGCCAGCCACCGGGCCCGATCGATCGCCCAGACGAAGTTCGCGGTGGCCGCCTCGGACACCTGCTGTTCGACCCAGACCGCGAGCTGGTCCCAGGTCTCCTTCGGGTCGCCCTCGTCGATGCTCTTCTCGGCCTCCCGGGAGATCGCCCGCATCCGGTCGCGCAGGTCGTGCTCGATGTCCGCGGTCAGGTCGGCCGCGCCGTCGTTGAGCGTCACCTGCCAGCGTGCCGAGCGTTGCCGCAGCTCGTCGGCGACGCCCTTGGCCCGGGTGAGGTCGGCGATGAGGGCGGCGGCCTGCTCGGGGTTCTCGCTGGCCGACAGCTCGGAGCGCATCCCGGCGGCCAGCTGGTCGCACACCGCGAGCACGTCCTGGCAGACCGAGCGGCGGTCCAGGTCGTCGGCGCGGGCGAGCACCCCACGCTGCAGGTGCCCGATCAGCTGCACGTAGCCCGACTCGTCCATCAGCGCCCGCTGCTGGGCCTGTCCGTCGGCGGAGTCACTGTTGATCTTCAGCGCGTGCAGCCGCAGCGTGGAGGACACCGGGAACACCTCGGCCGGCATCCCGTTGCGGGTCAGGTGCCCGGTGCTCAGCTCGACGATGCGTCGCCACTGCGGGTAGAGATCGATCTTGGTGATCACGCAGGCCACGTTCGGGCAGAGTCGGAGGGCGGCTGCCAGAAAGTCCAGCTCCGGCTTCGTGTACTCCTGCGCGGCGTCGGACACCAGCAGCACCGCGTCCGCCCGGGGCAGCGCGCCCATGGTGGCCGCGCCGTGCATCGAGCCGAGCCCGCCGACGCCCGGGGTGTCCACCAGCACCAGCCCGCCGGCGAGGATCTTGCGCGGGATGCCGACCTCGGCGTAGCTCAGCTGGCGGCGGTTGCCGGGGTTGCCCGCCTCGGACACGTACTGGGCGAGCTGGTCGATCGGCACGGCGGTGCGCTCGGCCGGGCGGGGTTCGCCACTGTCGGACTCCGACTCCCGGACCAGCGTCACGCTGGGGGACTCCGCGTATTTCACGACGGTCGGCAGAGATGTGGCGATGTCATCATCGACCGGGCACACCGAGGCGTTGACCAGCGCGTTCACCAGCTGGCTCTTGCCCTGCTTGAACTCCCCGACGACCAGCACCCGCACGCTCGGGTCGGCCAGCCGGGAGCGGGTCAACCGCAGCTTCGAACTAAGATCCGGTCGGTCGTAGGCGTCGGTGGCCTTCAGCGCGAGCTCGACCAGGTCACGCGCCGCGCTGTTACCGGAGACTGCCCTGCTTTCGGATGCCGCCACGTTCACCTCATTCGCCCGCCCGGACCCACATGCCGAAGGGCCGACTCCACGACCCGGGGTGGGTGTGGAGCCGGCCGCCTCTGGTCTCGCCGTCAGGCTAGTCCTGCGCGCCCAGCTTGTGAGTGGGGAGTGCGGTTGTGGCCGCACCCACCCCTCACGGATCAGGCGTCGACGTTGTTGCTGTCGCTGTTGTCGACCCGGTTGTTGGAGTTGATGTCGTCGTGGCTGTCCTCACGGACGTCCACGTCGTACTCGACGTCGGTGTCGGTCTCGGACTGGTCGGCGAACTGGCCGGCGGAGCTGTTGTCGTCGGCGGTGTTGACCGTGGTGTCGCCGTCGCCGCCGCGCACCGAGGTGGAGGTGTCGTTGTCTTCGGCGTTGCCCGAGGCGTTGCCGCCGACCGAGACCCCGGCGCCGTCGCCGAAC
>JBQTKB010000112.1:0-30725 GCA_052386505.1 Pseudonocardia sp. | reverse complement strand
GGGCGGTCGCGCCGGTCTTCGTGGAGCGGGTCGAGGAACCGGAGCCGGTCGTCGCCGACCGGCCCGGCTCGGGGTTGCCGGGGCCGATCCGCTGGCTGCTCGGCGTCCGCTGAGTCCGCCCGACCGGCTTGCGGGTCGGCCGTTGGTGGTCGGCCGGTGTCCGCCGGCCGACCACGCTGATCACAACCCCAGATCGGCCTCGAAGGCCGCCTGCTCGATCCGGTGCTTGACCGAGCTGAGGAACCGCGCGGCGTCCGCGCCGTCGACCAGTCGGTGGTCGTAGGTCAGCACCAGCGCGGCGATGGAGCGAATCGCGATGGTGTCCTGGCCGAGGTCGTCGGTGACCACAACCGGGCGCTTGACCACCGCGCCGGTGCCCAGGATCGCCACCTGCGGCTGGTTGATGATCGGGGTGTCGCTGAGCGCGCCGCGGGATCCGATGTTGGTGATCGTGAAGGTGCCACCGGCCAGCTCGTCCGGCTTCATCTTGTTGGTCCGGGTGCGCTCGGCCAGGTCGGCGATCTGGCGGGCGATCCCGGCCAGGCTCAGGTCCCCGGCGTTGTGCACTACCGGCACCAACAAGCCGCGCTCGGTGTCCACGGCGATCCCGATGTGCTCGGCATCGTGGTAGGTGACCTCGTTCTTCTCGGTGTCGATCGAGGCGTTGACGTTCGGGTACAGCTTGAGGGTGTCGACCGTCGCCTTGACGAAAAACGGCAGGAAGGACAGCTTCACGCCCTCGCGGGCCTCGAAGTTCGCCTTGGCCCGCTGGCGTAGCTGGGCGACCCGCGTGACGTCCACCTCGACGACGGCGGTGAGCTGGGCGGATACCTGCAGCGACTCCACCATCCGCTGCGCGATCACCTTGCGCAGCCGGGACAGCTTCTGGCTGGTGCCACGCAACGACGCCGCATCGTTCGCGGACGGTTCGCCCGACGGGGCGGTGACCGGCGCGCGGGCGGCAGGCGGTGCGGCGGCCGGCGCGGCTGCGGGTTCGGAGGCAGGCTCAGCCGCGGATCCGGGAGCCGGCTCGGCCGCGGGCGGCGTCTCCGGCTGCTCCACGGCAGCCAGCACATCCTGCTTGCGGATGCGCCCGCCCACCCCGGTACCGCGCACCGAGGTCAGGTCGACCCCGTGCTCGGCGGCCAGCTTGCGGACCAGCGGTGTGACGTAGGGCGCTCCGCCGGCACCGTTGGAGTCGGCGTCGGGCGCGGAGTCGTCCGGTCCGGCCGGGGCAGCGGGCTGGTTCTCCGGGAGTTGCTCCTCCTCGACCCGCTGCTGTTCCTTGGCCGGCTCCTCGGCCGACTCGGCGGAGCCGGGCTCGCGCCACGGCGACTCCTGAGGTGCGGCGGGCGCTGGCTCGTCCTTCGGCGCCGCGGCCGCGCCGGCATCGCGGCTGCCGATCAGCGCCAGCCGGCCACCGACCTCGACCGTCTCGTCGTCTCCGGCGGTGATCTCCAGCAGGGTGCCGGCGACCGGTGACGGGATCTCGGTGTCGACCTTGTCGGTGGACACCTCCAGCAGCGGCTCGTCCACCGCCACCTCGTCGCCGACCTGCTTGAGCCAGCGGGTCACGGTGCCCTCGGTGACGCTCTCGCCCAACGCCGGCATGGTGACCGCCGTGCCCTCGCCGGACCCGCCGGATCCGGACCCGCCGGACGCGGAGCCCCCCGACCCGGACCCGCCGGACGCGGAGCCGCCCGACCCGGACCCGGACGCGCCCGAACCCGAGCCGGAGCCGTCGGAGCCGGCGTCCGCGTCGCCGGCAGGCGCGGCATGCCGGGTAGCGGCCGGCTCGGCGGCCGGAGTCTCGGCGGCCGGAGTCTCGGCGGCCGGTGCGGCCTCGGCGGATCGACCGGCGTCGTCTGAGCCGTCCGAGGCCGTCGAACCGCCGCCGGGGCCCCCGTCATCAGCGCCGTCATCCGCGCCGTCCCCGATCACCGCCAGTTCGGCGCCGACCTCAACGGTCTCGTCCTCGGGCACCACGATGCGCTGCAGCACCCCGGCGGCCGGTGATGGGATCTCGGTGTCGACCTTGTCGGTGGACACCTCGAGCAGCGGCTCGTCGACCGCGACGGTCTCGCCCTCCTGCTTGAGCCAGCGGGTCACGGTGCCCTCGGTGACGCTCTCACCGAGCGCGGGCATCTGGACAGAGAAGGCCATGGCTGCGGGTTACTCCTTGTTGCTCGGTGCCGCCGGTGGACGGGTGCCGGTGGTCGGTGTGCGGCGGTCAGCCGTGGGTGTGCAGTGGCTTGCCGGCGAGGGCGAGATGCGCCTCGCCGAGCGCCTCGGTCTGGGTGGGGTGGGCGTGGATCAGCGGGGCGACGTCCTCGGCGGTGGCATCCCAGTTGTAGATCAGCTGAGCCTCACCGACCAGCTCGCCCACCCGTGCGCCGACCATGTGCACCCCGACCACCGGGCCCTCGGTGCCCGCGGACCCGGACTTGACCAGCTTGATCGCGCCGGCGGTGCGTAGGATCTGGCTCTTGCCGTTGCCGGCCAGGTCGTAGGTCAGCGTCTGCACCTCGCCGAACTTCTCCCTGGCCTGCGCCTCGGTCAGCCCCACCGAGGCGACCTCCGGCTCGCAGTAGGTGACCCGGGGGATACCCGCCTCGTCGATCACCATCGGCTTGAGCCCGGCGATGTCCTCGGCCAGGAAGATGCCCTGCTGGAAACCGCGGTGGGCCAGCTGCAGGCCCGGCACGATGTCGCCCACGGCGTAGACGTTCGGCAGGTTGGTGCGCAGCCGCTCGTCGGTGATCACGAAGCCGCGGTCCATCCTCACGCCGGCCTCGTCGTAGCCGTGACCGGCGGTGTTCGGCCCCCGGCCCACCGCGACCAGCAGCAGATCGGCCTCGATCGACTCCCCGGACTCCAGGGTCACGGTAACGCTCTTGTCGTCCTGGGTGGCACCGGTGAACTTCACTCCGGTCTTGGCCTTGATCTTGCGGCGGCGGAACGCCCGCTCGAGCTGCTTGGAGGCGAACTCGTCCTCGTTGGGCACCAGCCTCGGCAGTGCCTCCACCACGGTGACCTCGGCCCCGAAGCTGCGCCAGACGCTGGCGAACTCCACCCCGATCACCCCGCCGCCCAGTACCACCACGCGCTCCGGGACGAAGTCCAGCGCCATCGCCTGGTCGCTCGTGATGATCCGGCCGCCGATATCCAATCCGGGCAGCGACCGTGAATAGCTGCCAGTGGCCAGCACGACGTGCGTACCGGTGTAGCGCTGCCCGTCCACCTCCACGACACCGCCGCCGGACTCCCCGGCGATGAACGTGCCGGCGCCTTCGACGTAGGTGATACCCCGGGATTTCACCAGCCCCTGCAGGCCCTTGTAGAGCTTGGTGACCACGCCGTCCTTGTACGAGTTCACCCCGGCCATGTCGATCCCGGCGAGCGAGCTCTTCACCCCGATCTGGTCGCCCTCGCGGGCGGCGTCGGCGACCTCGGCGGCGTGCAGCAGCGCCTTGGTCGGGATGCACCCCCGATGTAGGCAGGTACCGCCGAGCTTGTCCTTCTCCACCAGCACGACGGACATGCCGAGCTCGGCCGCGCGCAGCGCGCAGGCGTAGCCCCCCGACCCCCCGCCGAGGATCACCAGGTCGGCGCTCGTTCCGCTGGCGCTGCTCTCGGTGCCGATGCTCGTTCCGCTGGCGCTGCTCTCGGTGCCGATGCTCGTTCCGCTGGCGCTGCTCTCGGACACTTTTCGATCTCCCTGAGTTCCCGGGGGCGTCACCAGGGTCCGGCCCCCGATCGCGGACAGCGTCGTGGCCATCTTGTCACCATTGGCCACGCGGGGAGAAAACGGCGGGTCCGTATCGTTGGAACTACAACCGAGCGTGTCGGTCGAGATCACGGATGGGACACACATGGGTCTGCTGGATCGTCTGCGCCGGCGGGGCGCGGCGGCGGGTCGACCTCGTGGCGCCGCAAAGGCGGACCTGGAGCACCTCACCCAGTGGGCCGCCGCGCGCGTCGGGGTGGAGGCGTTCGTCGAGCCGGTGACCACGTTCACCCAGATGACCGTGGTGCTGGTCGCCCAGGACGGGGAGTGGACCCGGCGGCGGGTCGACGGCCCCCGTGGCGCCCGGGCGGTGGGCGAAAAGCTGAAGATCCCGGTCTACGACGTGCAGAAGCTGGGCTATCCCCAGCGGATGCGCGACCACGACGAACGGCAACGGATCCTGCGCAAACGCGACCGCCTGCGCGGCCTGGAGAACTGAGACCTCCGAAATCGCGGGGGCCTCCGAAACGCGGGCGCCTGCGGTAGGGCGCAGCTGAGCCCGGGTCGCCACCCGAGCAGCCGACGAGTGATCCGCGTTCTGATGATCACGCGGACGTCGTACGTCTGTTCTTGCACCGAAACGCGGATCACCGCTTCGGCTGCGGGTGCCGAGCTGTGGAGGTTGCCTCCGCTCAGCCGTTCTCGGCGATGTCGATCAGCAGCGCGGCGAGGGTGCGCACCGGCACGCCGGTGCCGCCCTTGCTGGTGTAGCCCCACGGTGCACCGGTGTTGAACGACGGACCGGCGATGTCCACGTGCGCCCAGGACAACCCCGCCGGCACGAACTCGCGCAGGAAGATGCCGGCCGCGAGCATGCCGCCCCAGCGGTGGTTGGTGACGTTGGCCAGGTCGGCCAGCCGGGAGTCGAGGTCGCCGCGCAGCTCCTCGGGCAGCGGCATCGGCCAGCCGCCCTCGCCGCTGAGCCGGGCCTGCCGGGCCACCCGGTCGCGCAGGTCGTCGCTGCCCATGATCCCGGCGGTTCGGGTGCCCAGCGCGACGATCTGCGCGCCGGTGAGCGTCGAGGTCTCGACCAGGTAGTCAGGGGAGTCTTCGCCGGCCCGCACGATCGCGTCAGCCAGGATCAGCCGCCCCTCGGCGTCGGTGTTGAGCACCTCGACGGTCTTGCCGCCATACATGTTCAGCACGTCACCGGGCCGGTAGGCGGTGCCCGAGGGCATGTTCTCCACCATCGGCACGGTGGCGGTCACCTCGACCGCGAGCCGAAGCTCGGCGGCCAGCGCCACGGTGGCGATCACTGCCGCCGCGCCGGACATGTCCGACGTCATGTGGTCCATGTTCGCCGCCGGCTTGATCGAAATACCGCCGGTGTCGAACGTGACGCCCTTGCCGACCAGCGCCACCTTCGCCCTCGGCGAGTCGCCGCCGGCCCAACGCAGCCGCACCAGCCGGGGCGGGCGCGACGACCCACCGCCGACCCCCAGTATCCCGCCGTAGCCGCCGTCGGCCAGCTGGCGCTCGTCGAGCACCTCCACCTCGAGGCCGGCGCCCGCGCCGATGTCGGCGGCCCGGGCGGCGAAGCTGGCCGGGAACAGGTCGTTCGGCGGGGTGTTGATCAGGTCGCGGGCGGTCCGTACCGCACCGCCGACGGCGAGCGCGCGGACCAGCGTGGCCCGGTTCACGTCGTCATTCCCGGTACCGTCATCCTCTGGGGCGAGCAGGTCCAGCCGCCCCAGCGGGCCCTTGCCGTTTCCGGCGGACTTGTAGCCGGTGAACGCGTAGGCGCCGAGCAAACCGCCCTCGGTGGCCCCGGCGAGGTCGATACGGGACAGCGTGCTGACCGCGCTCGCGGTGCCGGCCAGCGCCCGGGAGGCCGCGCCGGAGGCCCGTCGGACCTGCTCGGCCACCGCCGCAACAGTGAACTCGCCCTGGTCGGGGGCGGCGCCGAGGCCGACCGCCACCAGCAACGGCGCGGTGACCGCGCCCCGGGTGGGTAGCCGCACCACCTCGTCGGCCTTGCCCGAGGCGCCGGCCAGCGTCAGCAGCCCGAGCAGGCCGCCGTCGTCGGTGCCGAACGCCTCGGCGACATCCGCTGCCTCGCCGGCGAGGATCGGGCCGTCCTCGCCGGTGCGCAGACCGATGATCAGCGTGTCGGCGTCGGCGGTCGCGGCGGATCCGGTGACCAGGGCAAACGCGGGATCGGGCACGAGGCTCCTCACGGGTGTCCGCGGCCGGCCCTCTTTCGGTGGCGTCCTGGGGCGGCGTCCGCGGGGCGGTCGACTCCGGTTCGAGATGGTAATGACACGGCGGTGCGTCCGATCGAGCGAGGCCACCTGTCAGGCTGATCAGGTGCCCGATCTGTTGCCCCGCCGCCTCGGCACCGCCGACGCGGTGGTCCTCGGCCTCGCCGCGATGCTCGGCGCCGGGGTGTTCACCGTGTTCGCCCCGGCGGCCCGGGAGGCCGGGGTATGGCTGCTGTTGGCGACCGTGCTGGCCGGGGTGGTCGCCGGGTGCAATGCGTTCTCCACTGCGGATCTGGCCGCGAACAACCCGGAGTCCGGTGGCGGGTATGTCTACGGCCGGCGCTACCTGGCCCCCTGGGCCGGCCGGCTGGCCGGGGTGGCGTTTCTGTGCGGCAAGACCGCGTCGGCGGGGGCGGCGGCCGGGGTGTTCGGTGCCTACGTGCTTCCCGACCATCCGCTGTTCGTGGCGGTCCCGGTGATCCTGGTGGTCGCGGCGCTGAACGCGGCCGGCGTGCGATGGACCGCCCGGGGGGCGTGGGTGCTGGTTCCCGGGGTGCTCGCCGTGCTCGGCGTGGTGGTCCTGGTGTCGCTGATCAGCCGTTACCAACCGGCCGAGCTGGTCACCCTCGGCGCGGCGGACCCGGGTCTGCTCGCCGCGGGCCCCGACCCGGGCCAGCCGCGGCCTCCGGTCACCCCGCTCGGGGTGCTCACCGCCGCAGGTCTGATGTTCTTCGCCTTCGCCGGCTACGCCCGGACGGCGACCCTGGGCGAGGAGGTCCGCGACCCGGAACGGACCCTGCGCCGGGCCATCCCGTTGGCGTTGGGCATCGCCCTGCTCACTTACCTCGCGGTGGGCGGCGCGTTGCTGTTCGCGCTGGGCGCGGGCGGGCTGGCCGACGCGTACTCGCCGCTGGCCGCCGCTGTCGCGGTGGCCGACGCGCCGGCATTGGGCGTGCTGGTCCGCTTCGGCGCGGCGGCCGCGTCGGCCTCCGCTCTGCTCAGCGTGCTGGTCGGGGTCAGCCGTACGGCGATGGCGATGGCCCGGCGGGGCGACCTGCCCGGCTCGTTCGCGGCAGTCTCGGTCAGGGGTACGCCGTGGCGGGCCGACGCCGCCGGTGCGCTGGCCGCCGTCGCGGTGGCGGTGCTGGCCGGCCCGTACGCGGCGATCGCGCTGTCCGCGTGCAGCGTGCTGGTCTACTACGCCGTGATCAACTGCGCGGCGCTGCGGCTGCCCGCCGCCGCCCGGCGGTGGCCGGCGTGGACCTCGGTGGCCGGACTGGTGTTGTGCCTGCTGCTGGCCGCGCTGCTGCCACTGACCCAGGTGCTGGTCACACTTGTGGTGCTGGTGCTGGGATCGGTGGCTACCGCGGTCCTGTCCCGGTGGGGCGCGGCCGCCCGGGACGAGGGGTAACGTCGCGGGCGTGGTCGACGAGGGCGGTCCGGGGCCGCGGCGCGGGCCGTTGCACGAGCGGCATGTCGGGCTCGGCGCCACGATGGGCCCGTTCGGTGGCTGGACGATGCCGGTCTCCTACCCGGACGGCGTGGTCGCCGAGCACAGGTGCGTGCGGGAGGCCGTCGGGGTGTTCGACGTCAGCCACCTGGGCACCGCGACGGTCGAGGGGCCGGGCGCCACGGCGTACGTGAACCGCTGCCTGACCAACGACCTGGGCCGGATCGGTGCCGGCCGTGCGCAGTACACGCTGTGCTGCACGCCAGACGGCGGCATCCTCGATGACCTGATCGTCTACCTGGTATCCGACGACGAGCTGTTGCTGATGCCCAACGCAGCGAACGCGGCAGCGGTGCTCGGCCGGCTCTCCGACGCGGCGCCGCCCGGCGTCCGGATCACCGACCGGCACACCGAACTGGCGGTGCTGGCCGTGCAGGGTCCACGCTCGGGCGAGGTGCTCACCGGCGCCGGACTGCCCACCGGGCTGGACTACATGTCGTTCGTCGACCTTCGTCACCCGGTCGGAACCACCCGGGTGTGCCGCACCGGCTACACCGGCGAGCACGGCTACGAGCTGGTGCTGCCGGCCGAGGCCGCGCCGGCGGTGTGGGACGGCTTGCTCGCCGTCGCGGCCGGCCTGGGCGGCGGGCCGTGCGGTCTGGGCGCCCGCGACACGCTGCGCACCGAGGCCGGCTACCCGCTGCACGGCCAGGACCTGACCCCGGAGATCAGCCCGGTGCAGGCCCGGTGCGGCTGGGCGGTGGGCTGGGACAAGCCGGAGTTCTGGGGCCGCGACGCGCTGCTCGCCGAACGGGAGCGCGGTCCGACGCGCAGGCTGTGGGGTATCCGGGCGACCGGGCGGGGCGTGCCCCGAGCCGGGATGGGCGTGCTGGCCGGCGGTGCACCGGTGGGCGTGACCACGTCCGGCACGTTCTCCCCGACGCTGCGCACCGGCATCGCCCTGGCGCTGGTGGAGGCGACGGCCGGGTTGGGGGACGGGGCCGAGGTGGCGATCGACGTGCGCGGCCGCGCATTGCCCGGGGTGCTCACCGTGCCCCCGTTCGTACCGTCCCGGGTCCGCTGAGCCGGCCCTGAGGGAACATCCTGGGGGACGGGAGCCGGCGGGCGGGTGACCGAGCGCACCACGCTGATCGAGTTCGACAGCGTGGAGGACGCGGTGGCCGCCTATCACAGCCCCGGCTACCAGGACGCGCTACGCGCACTCGGTGACGGCGCCGTGCGGGACCTGCGCATCATCGAGTCGGTGTCGTGACCGGGTGGTTTCGGGTTACCGTGCACCCATGAGCACGACGCCTCAGCCGTTCGGCCGCACCCTCAACCCGGAGCCGGCCTCCGCGTCCCGCCGCGCGGAGATCCTCGCCGATCCCGGGTTCGGCCGGTACTTCACCGACCACATGGTGACGGTCCGGTGGACCGCGGACGGCGGTTGGCACGACCAGAGGGTGGTGCCGTACGGGCCGCTGAGCTTCGATCCGGCCACCATGGTGCTGCACTACGGCCAGGAGATCTTCGAGGGACTGAAGGCCTACCGCCAGCCCGACGGCTCGGTCGCCTCGTTCCGCCCGGACCGCAACGCGGCGCGCTTCCGCGGCTCGGCGGCCCGGCTGGCGATGGCCGAGCTGCCGGACGAGCTGTTCCTGGCCTCGTTGCGCGAGCTGGTGTCGGTGGACCACGAGTGGGTGCCCCCGGCCGGCGGCGAGGAGTCGTTGTACCTGCGGCCGTTCATGCTGGCCACCGAGGTCGGGCTGGGCGTTCGACCCTCGGCGGAGTACCTGTACGCGGTGATCGCCTCACCGGTCGGGCCGTACTTCTCCGGTGGGATCAAGCCGGTCGACGTCTGGCTGAGCACCGAGTACACCCGAGCCGCGGCCGGTGGCACCGGCACCGCGAAGTGCGGCGGGAACTACGCCGCGTCGTTGCTGCCGCAGGCCCAGGGAACCGCGCACGGTTGCGCGCAGGTTGCCTACCTCGACGCCGAGGAACGCACCTGGATCGACGAGATGGGGTCGAACAACCTGTTTTTCGTGTTCGGTGACGGCTCGCAGACCGAGGTGGTCACCCCGGAGCTGACCGGCAGCATCCTGGCTGGGGTGACCCGGGACGCGTTGCTGGTGCTGGCCAAGGAACTCGGCTGCCAGGTCACCGAGCGGCGGATCTCCGGGCAGGAGTGGCTGGAGGGCGCTGCCGATGGCCGGATCACCGAGGTGTTCGGCAGCGGCACCGCCGCCGTGGTCAGCCCGATCGGCCGGGTCAAGCACGCCGGTGGCGAGGTGGTGATGGGCGACGGGCAGCCGGGCCCGGTCACCCGCCAGCTGCGCGGCCTGCTCACCGACATCCAGCGCGGCCTGCGCCCGGACACCCACCATTGGATGTATCCGCTGGCCTGACCCGGGAGCTCACTCACGCGCGCAGCCACTGGACCCGCAGTCCACCGGCGCTAGCGAGCCCTGAGCGATGGTCAACAGCACACCGTGGCTGTTCGATCTTGCTGCGACGACCATGGCGTGCTGTTGATCGTGGTCGTGGCCGTGGATGGCCGGGGTCATCCACGACCGGCGGCGAGGGTCACCAGGGCGACCGTGGTGAACAGTTCGGCGGTCGCGCCGAGCACGTCACCGGTGACGCCGCCGAAGCGGCGGGTGGTGTGCGCCGACAACGCCGACACCGCACCGGCGCCGAGCAGCACGGCAAGTGGCCCCTGCCAGGGGCGGGACGGTACGGCGAGTACCGCCGCCGCCGCGACCAGCAGCCAACCCAGCGGGCCCACCCAGCTCGGCTGCCCGCCGGCCACCAGTGCGCCGAGCCCGTCGGGCCGGGCGGAAGGCGCTCCCCGCCGACAGCACCAGGCGAACCCCACCCGCCCGCCCATCACCGCCAGCACCGCGCCCCACCAGCCCCAGGGTGTCGCGGTGAGCGCGGCCAGCGCGGCTGCCTGCAGGCCCAGCACCAGCAGCAGGGTGGCCACCGCGAACGGACCCGCGCCGCCGTCGCGCATCACCGCCAAGGCGCGCTGCGGAGGTCCGTAACACCCCAGGCCGTCCGCGGTGTCGGCCAGCCCGTCCAGGTGCATGCCCCGGGTCAGCAGGGCCGATGTGACCACCGCCAGCAGGCCGGCCACCAGCGGTGGCAGGCCGATGGCCGCCGCGCCGTACAGCACGGCCACGGTCATCGCACCGATCAGCAGGCCGACCACCGGTGCCCAGCGGATCGCCGCCGCGGCCGTCCGCCGGTCGACCGCGTCCGGGCCGGGCACCGGCAGCACGGTCAGCCAGCTCAGGGCCAGCCGCAACCCGGTCACCGGTCGGCGTCCACCTCGTCGGCCTGGCTGACCCCGGCGTCGGCGAACGTGGCCATCTCGGCGAGCAGCCGCCCGGCCATGGTGACCAGCGGCAGCGCGGCCAGCGCGCCGGATCCCTCGCCGAGTCGCAGGTCCAGCTCCAGCAGTGGGGTCAGCGACAGATGGTCGAGCACCAGGCTGTGTGCCGGCTCGGTCGAGCGGTGCCCGGCCCGCCACCAGGCCCGCGCGCCCGGAGCCAGATGGTCGGCCACCATCGCGGCGGCCCCCACCACCAGCCCGTCCAGCAGCACCGGCGTCCGCCGGACGGCTGCCTGGGCGAGGAATCCGGCCATCCCGGCGAGGTCGGCGCCGCCGACGGTGCGCAGCAGCGACTCCGGATGCCGGGCGACCGGACGGGCCCGGCGCAGCGCGTCACGGATGCAGACCGTCTTGCGCATCCAGCCGGCGTCGTCCACCCCTGTTCCGCGCCCGACCACCGCCACCGGTTCGGCGCCGGTGAGCGCGGCGATCAGCACCGACGCGGTGGTGGTGTTGCCGATTCCCATCTCGCCGGCGATCAGCAGGTCGGCGCCGGAGTCAACCTCCTGGTCGGCGATCGTTCGCCCGGCGGTCAGCGCGGCCAGTACCTCGTCGTCGCTCAGCGCGTCCTCCATGTCGATCCGCCCGCTGGAGCGGCGGACCCGGTGCTCGCTGACCCCGCCGGGGAAGGTGTCCGCTGTGTCGACCGAGAGATCGACCACCCGCACGGTCGCGCCCGCCGCGGCGGCCAGCACATTGACCGCGGCCCCGCCGGCCAGGAAGTTCCCGACCATCTGCGCGGTGACCTCGGGCGGGTAGGCCGAGACCCCGTGCCGGGCCACGCCGTGGTCGCCCGCGAACACCACCACCCGGGGCCGGCCCAACGGTCGGGGAGGGCACACCCCCTGGCACGCGGCGAGCCAGCAGCCCAGCTCCTCGAGCCGGCCCAGCGACCCGACCGGCTTGGTCAGCCTGGTCTGCCGGACGGCCGCGGCCAGGGCCACGTCCTCGTCGGGGGCCACGATCGGCGGGAACTCCACCAGGTCTCCTGTTCGTCGCGGGCCGGTTCGGCGCCCGCCCGGTGTCACCGCAGGGTCAGCGGGATTCCGGCGACCAGCAGCACCACCCGGTCGCAGACTTCGGCCAGCCGCGCGTTGAGCGCACCCAGCTCATCGCGGAACAGCCTGCCAGAGCGGGTCGCCGGGACCACGCCGAGCCCGACCTCCGCGGACACCAGCACCAGCCGGGCCGGGCAGCGTGCCACCGCGTCGACCAGCGCGCCGGTCCGCGCCTGTACCGTCGCGGCGATGGACGGGTCGCCGTCCCAGGCGCCTGCGTCGTCGAGCATCCCGGTCAACCAGGTGGCGAGGTCGTCGACCAGCAGCCACTCGCCGGGCCGCGCGGTGGCCAGCGCGTCCGGCAGGTCGGGATCCTCCTCCGTGGACCACCCTGGTGGCCGGCGGGCGCGGTGTCGTTCAATCCGGGCCGACCACTCCGCGTCGCCGTCGACCCGCCGCGCGGTGGCCAGGTACCGGACACCACCGTTCGCCGGCAGCAGAGCCTCGGCGTAGCCGGACTTGCCCGACCGGGTGCCACCCAGCACCAGGGTGCGGTGGGTCTCCACCCGGTTCGCGGACACCGGAACACGCTACCCACCGTGCACGGCGACCTGCGTCGTGTGGTGCGGCCGCGGTCCGGCTACGGTCGGCGGGTGAGTTTCCGCTGGCGTTACCTGACCGCGTCGGGCACCGAGCAGGCCGGGCCGGACGAGACGTTTGCCGCCCAGGCCGAGGCCGAGAGCTGGTTGTCCGACGAGTGGCCCACCCTCCTGGAGGGCGGCATCAATGCGGTCACCCTGCTGGACACCGACTCGGATCCGCCGGCCGAGGTCTATGGTCCGATGAGCCTGCACGGCGAGTAACCAGGCACGGCGCGGAACCGGAGTGCTGCGATGCTCACTCAGACCTTGTCGCCGTAGCTGACCCGAGGCGCCGGGATCCGCAGCCGGCGCAGCCGCAAGGCGCGGGTAAAGGCGTACCAGCCGACCTTGAAACCCTTGATCGTCTCGTTGGGGAACCGCTCCCGAGCCCGTTTGGCGATCTGCCGACCGAGCAGCACACCCTCCGCGGCCATGGAGACCAGCATCGCCATGCAGAACAAGTTGATCAGATTTCGGTACATCTGCGGTACGAGTAGGGCGAGGAGCACCAGGCCCGCCAGCGGCATGAACAGGCCCGTCAGGTGCCGCCGCGAGTCGACCGAATCGCGGATGAACGCCTTCACCGGGCCGCGGTCGCGGGAAGGCAGGGACTTCTCGTCGCCGGCCAGCATCTTGCCCCGACGCTCGAAGGCGGCCTTGCGGCGCTCGGCGCGAGAGGCGCGGTTCTGCTTGGCCAGCTTGATCGACTCGCGTTGGGTGCGCGGCGGCGGTGGCACGGGGCCCCGGCGGCGGCCTTCGGCGTCCCGCCGCTTGGGCGTGGG
The DNA here is from genome assembly GCA_052386505.1 of Pseudonocardia sp. Taxonomy (GTDB): domain Bacteria; phylum Actinomycetota; class Actinomycetes; order Mycobacteriales; family Pseudonocardiaceae; genus Pseudonocardia. The sequence goes on along the minus strand of JBQTKB010000112.1, from coordinate 17,469 downwards.
ACGGCCCTTGCCGCCGGGTCGCCCGGCGTCGGCCGAACCGGCGCTCGCGGCGGCATCGACCTTCTTGCCGGACTGGCGACGCAGGAACCTCACGCCGCAACAATACGGCCAACCCACCCCGGTAGCGTCGCTCGGGTGCGTGTAGTGATCGCCCCTGACTCCGTCGGCGGCACGCTGTCGGCTACCGAGGCCGCGGCGGCCGTGGCGGCCGGTTGGCGGCGCGTCGCACCGGCCGACGAGCTGCGTGAGCTGCCGCTGGCCGACGGCGGCACCGGGTTCGTGGCGGTGCTGCGCGCCGCGCTGGGCGGCGAGCTGCACGAAGCCATGGTGACCGGTCCGCTCGGCAGAACGGCGGTGCCGGCGCGGTGGCTGCGGGTGCGGACCGGCGGGGTCGTGGTGGGCTACGTTGAGGCGGCGCAGGCCTGCGGACTGCACCTGGTGCCCCCGCCCGCGCGCGACCCGGACACCTCCCGGGCGGCTACCAGCCGCGGCGTCGGGGAGCTGCTCGCCGCCGCGGCGGCGGCCGGCGTGCACCGGCTGGTGGTGGGTCTCGGCGGCTCGGCCTGCACGGACGGTGGCGCCGGCGCGCTCGCGGCGTTGGGCGCCGGTCCGGTGGACGGCGCGGGCACCGGGCTGCCGGACGGCGGGGCCGCTCTTGCCCGCTGCCGCGGGCTCGCCAGTTGGCCCGCGCCCGGGCTGGTGCAGCACGGGCTTGCGGTGCCCGAGCTCGTGCTGGCCGCGGACGTGGACAACCCGTTGCTCGGCCGGCACGGCGCGGCGGCGGTGTTCGGGCCGCAGAAGGGCGCCGACGAGGAAGCGGTGGCCGACCTGGAGGCGGCGTTGGCCCGCTGGGCGGAGGTGCTCGCCGGGGCCACCGGCCGGGATCCGGGTGAGGTGGCCGTCGATCCCGGCGGTGGCGCGGCCGGCGGGCTCGGCGCGGCCCTGCTCGCGCTCGGCGGGCGGCGGGTGTCCGGCGCAGGGCTGGTCCGTGAGCTGACCGGGCTGGACGCCGCGCTGGACGACTGCGACCTGGTGCTCACCGGTGAGGGTAGTTTCGACTGGCAGTCGCTGCGCGGGAAGCTGGTCACCGCGGTGGCGCGGGGGGCCGCCGAACGTGGCCTGCCGTGCGTGGTGCTGGCCGGGCAGGTCGCGGTCGGGCGGCGGGAGGCGGCTGCGGTGGGAGTGGCCGAGGCGTACTCGGTGGCCGAGCACGCCGGCGGTGTGGCGGCGTCGATGGCCGACCCCGCCGGCACCTTGGCAGACCTGGCTGCCGAGATCGCGGGACAGTGGACTGGTTCACGCTGACCGGTCCGCCACGGGTGTGCGACGATGGTCGGGGTTACCGATCCGCGGGAACATCCGCCTCGGCGGCGGTGTTGAACCGATCGGAACGCGCACCGTGTAACGACAGCGAGGGAGAAGTCGGATGACCGTCGAGAACAGCGCCACGACTGAGCAGACTCACGAGGTGGAGCTGACCGAGGCGGCCGCGGTGAAGGCCAAGGCCCTGCTCGATCAGGAGGGTCGCGACGACATGCACCTGCGGATCGCCGTGCAGCCCGGTGGTTGCGCCGGCCTGCGCTACCAGCTGTTCTTCGACGACCGCTCGCTGGACGGCGACCTGTACCGCGACTACAACGGCCTGCGGGTCGGCGTCGACCGGATGAGCGCGCCGTACCTGAAGGGCGCGGTCATCGACTTCGTCGACACCATCGAGAAGCAGGGTTTCACCATCGACAACCCGAACGCCGGCGGCTCCTGCGCCTGCGGCGACTCGTTCAACTGACGCTCTCGGGCCCTGACTCGGGCCGGTGGGCGGCGGGCCGCGCGCGGAGGCCGTAAGGTCAACGCTCGTGCCTATCGCCGTCACCGGGTCCATCGCGACCGACCAGCTCATGCACTTTCCCGGTCGGTTCGTCGACCAGTTCGTCGCCGACCAGCTCGACCGGATCTCGTTGAGCTTCCTGGTCGACGACATGGTGATCAGGCCGGGCGGCGTCGCGGGCAACATCGCTTACGCGCTCGGGGTTCTCGGCCAGGCACCCCTGTTGGTCGGGGCGGTGGGCGAGGACTTCGACGGGTACCGGGCCCGGCTGGAGCAACACGGGGTCGACTGCTCGGCCGTGCTGAGCTGCACCGGGGTGAACACCGCGCGGTTCATCTGCACCACCGACGATGACATGCGCCAGATCGCGTCGTTCTACACAGGCGCCATGGCCCGTGCCCGGGAGATCGGGCTCGCGTCGCTTGCGGACCGGATCGATCTCGTGCTGATCGGGGCAAATGACCCCAACGCGATGTTGCGGCACACCGACGAGTGCCGGGAGCTGGGCCTGCCGTTCGCGGCCGACCCGTCCCAGCAGTTGGCCCGGATGGCGGGCCCGGAGATTCGTCGGCTGGTCGACGGCGCCCGCTACCTGCTCACCAACGACTACGAGTGGGAACTGCTGCTGCGCAAGACCGGCTGGACCGAGGCTGAGGTGGCCGACCGGGTCGAGGTACGGATCACCACCCACGGGGAGAAGGGTGCTCAGCTGTACCCCCGGGGCGGCGCCCCGGTGTCGATCGGGGTGGTGCCGGAGACCGCGCGGGTCGATCCCACAGGGGTGGGCGACGGCTTCCGCGCCGGATTCCTCGCCGGAGTCGCCGGCGGGCTGTCGCTGGAACGGGCGGGCCAGCTGGGGTCGCTGATCGCGGTGCACGTCCTGGAGACCGATGGCCCCCAGGAGTGGATCTGGCGGCCCGCGTCGGCCCTGGAGCGGCTGCGCCAGGCCTACGGCCCCGCCGCCGCCGACGAGATCACCGCCGTCCTGAGCTGACGGGCGGACCGGTCAGGAGTGGCTCGAGCGAAGCCCCGTTAGGATTCGGTCCCGGGTGGGTTTGTCGATCACGCCCGACCGCCGAGAGAGAGCAGCCCCCGTCCCGATGTCCGGTGCCAACGACAACTACGACCCGAAACAGGTCGCCGCGCTCGACCCGGAGACGCTGCGCCGAGCCGTCGCCGACGCCGAACTCGCTTTCGCCGGGGCGACCGACCTGGCGGAGCTGGCGGCGGCGAAACCGGCGCATCTCGGAGACCGGTCGCCGGTGCTCACCGCCCGCCGGGAGATCGGGGCGCTGCCGCCGAAGGCCAAGGCCGAGGCCGGCAAGCGGGTGAACGAGGCCCGGGTCGCGGTCCAGGCGGCATTTGACGAGCGGCGCGCGACGCTGGTCGCCGAGCGGGACGTCCGGGTGCTGGCCGAGGAGTCGGTGGACGTCACGCTGCCCTGGCAGCGGCGCCCGCGCGGTGCCCGGCACCCGATCACCCAGGTCGCCGAGCGGATCGTCGACGTGTTCGTCGGAATGGGGTACGAGCTGGCGGAGGGCCCCGAGGTGGAGGCCGGCTGGTTCAACTTCGACGCGCTGAACTTCGGCAAGGACCACCCGGCCCGGGCCATGCAGGACACCTTCTACGTGGCTCCCGAGGGATCCGACCTGGTGCTGCGCACACACACCTCGCCGGTGCAGATCCGGGCGATGCTGGAGCGGCCACTGCCGGTTTACGTGGTCTGCCCCGGACGTACGTTCCGCACCGACGAACTGGACGCCACGCACACCCCGGTGTTCCATCAGGTCGAAGGGCTGGCGGTGGACGAGGGCATCACGATGGCCCACCTCAAGGGCACCCTGGACAGCTTCGCGCGGTCGATGTTCGGGCCGGAGTCCACCACCAGGCTGCGGCCGTCCTATTTCCCGTTCACCGAGCCGTCGGCCGAGGTCGACGTCTGGTTCCCGGAGAAGAGGGGCGGCGCGGGCTGGGTGGAGTGGGGTGGCTGCGGGATGGTCAACCCCCATGTGCTCACGGCATGCGGGGTGGACACCGACCGGTACACCGGGTTCGCCTTCGGCATGGGCCTGGAGCGCACCCTGCAGTTCCGCAACGGGCTGCCGGACATGCGCGACATGACCGAGGGCGACGTGCGTTTCACCAGCGCGTTCGGTATCGACGGCTGACTCGGCCGAACCCCGGACCGCCCAGACGAACGAGCGCGAGGAGCGTTTCAGTGCGTGTTTCCCTGTCCTGGTTGGCCGACCAGGTCGAGCTGCCCGCCGGCGCGGGTGCGACCGAGGTCGCCGAGGCGTTCGTCCGGGTCGGCCTGGAGGTCGAGGAGATCCACTCGCCGCCGGTGCTGACCGGGCCGCTGGTGGTCGGTCGGGTGCTCAGCTTCGAGCTGGTCAGCGGCGTGAAGAAGCCGATCCGGTACTGCGCGGTGGATGTCGGCGATGCCGAGCCCCGGGGCATCATCTGCGGCGCCACCAACTTCGAGCCGGGTGACCTCGTGGTGGTCGCGCTGCCCGGAGCGGTGCTGCCCGGCGAGTTCGAGATCTCCGCCCGCAAGACCTACGGCCACGTCTCCGAGGGCATGATCTGCTCGGTCCGCGAGCTCGGCCTGGGCGCCGAGCACACGGGCATCCTGGTGCTGGCGACCGAGGACGAGGCTCCGACGGCGGTCGGTCCGGGCGCCGACGCAGGCCCGCTACTGGGCTTGGACGACCCGGTGATCGAGCTGGCGGTCACTCCGGACCGTGGGTACTGCTTCTCGGTCCGCGGTCTGGCCCGCGAGCTGGCCTGCGCGTTCGACGGGCATTTCACCGACCCGGCGATGCTGCTGCTACCCGAGGCCGGCCAGCCGGCCTGGCCGGTGCGGATCGAGGACGAGCGGGGCTGCCCGCGATTCGTCGCGCGCCGGGTGACCGGGGTGGACCCGGCCGCGCCGAGCCCGTGGTGGATGCGCCGGCGGCTGCTGGCCGCCGGGGTGCGCCCGATCTCGCTGGCCGTGGACGTGACCAACTACGTGATGTTCGAACTCGGCCAGCCGCTGCACGCCTACGACACCGCCACGCTCGCCGACGCCATCGTGGTCCGGCGGGCGACGCCGGGGGAGAAGCTGACCACGCTGGACGGGTCGGTGCGCGAGCTGGACCCGGACGACCTGCTGATCACCGACGGCAGCGGCCCGATCGGGCTGGCCGGGGTGATGGGCGGCGCGGCCACCGAGATCTCCGAGCGCACCGACGACGTGCTGCTGGAGGCGGCGCACTTCGATCCGCCGGTGATCGCCCGCGCCGCCCGGCGGCACAAGCTGCCCAGCGAGGCGTCGCGGCGCTTCGAGCGCGCGGTCGACCCGGGGCTGTGCGCGGTGGCCGCCGAGCGGGCGGCCGCGCTGCTGGTGCAGTACGGCGGTGGCGTGATCGCCGACGGTCGCACCGACGTCGGTTCCCCGCCGGCGCCGGCCCCGGTGTCGCTGCCGCTGGATCTGCCGGACCGGATCGCCGGGGTCAGCTACCCTCCCGGGGTGACCGCCCGGCGGTTGGCGCAGGTCGGCTGCCTGGTGCAGGCCCGCTCCGAAGACGGTGTGGCCCAGCTGGTGGCCACCCCGCCGACCTGGCGACCCGACCTGCGCGCGCCGATCGATCTGGTCGAGGAGGTGCTCCGGCTGGAGGGGCTGGACCGGATCCCGTCCGAGCTGCCGCCCGCGCCCGCCGGTCGTGGACTCACTGCGGCCCAGCGGCGCCGCCGTTCGGTGTCCCGGGCGCTGGCCGAGGCGGGCTACACCGAGGTTCTGCCCTTCCCGTTCGTCTCTCCGACGGTGTTCGACGCGCTGGGGTGCGCGCCGGACGACGCGCGGCGGCGCACGCTGCGGCTGCTCAACCCGATCGACGCCGACCGGCCGGAGCTGGCGAGCACCCTGCTGCCCGGCCTGCTGGACGCGCTGACCCGCAACGTCGCCCGGGGCATGCCCGACGTGGCGCTCTACCACGTGGGGCAGGTGGTGCTGCCGCGCACCGAGCGGGTGCCGATGCCGGCGGTCGGGGTGGCGTCCCGGCCGACGGATGACGAGATCTCCGGCCTGCTGGCCACCTTGCCCGGTCAGCCGGTGCACGTCGCGGTGGCGTTGGCCGGGGCCTGGGAGCTGCCCGGATGGTGGGGCGCCGGCCGGCCGGTGAGCTGGGCCGACGCCGTCGATGCCGCGCGGGTGGTGGCCACCGCCGCAGGGGTGGAGCTCGAGGTGCAGGCCGCCGACCTGCCGCCCTGGCATCCCGGCCGGTGCGCCCGGCTGAGTGTGGGCACCTTCCCCGTCGGCTACGCGGGCGAGCTGCATCCCAAGGTGGTGGAGGCGCTGGGCCTGCCGGCCCGTACCTGCGTGATGGAGTTGGACCTGGACCTGATCCCGCTGGTCGAGCGGAGGCCGGCGCCGGTGGTCTCACCGTTCCCGCCGGTGCTGCTCGACCTCGCGCTGGTGGTGGACGTCGAGCATCCGGTGGCGGCGGTCACCGACGCGCTCGTCGACGGAGCCGGCCCGCTGCTCGAGCACCTGCGCCTGTTCGACGTCTACATCGGGGAGCAGGTGGGAGAGGGCCGGCGGTCGTTGGCGTTCAGCCTGCGGCTGCGCGCACCTGACCGGACGCTGACCCTGGAGGAGGCGACCGCGGCCCGGGACTCGGCCGCCGCGCTCGCCGCCGAGCGGTTCGGCGCCACCGTCCGCGGCTGATTCGACCGGGTATTGCATGAATGTGCATCACTGTGCATACTCATGCACATGTTGCGGGTCGCGGTCGCGGGAGCGAGTGGATATGCGGGAGGCGAGCTGCTGCGGTTGCTGCTCGGCCACCCGGACGTCGAGATCGGCGCGTTGACCGCCGGTGGCAATGCGGGCAGCCGCCTTGCCGAACACCAGCCGCACCTGCTCCCGCTGGCCGACCGGTTGCTGGTCGACACCGACGCCCAGACGCTCGCCGGGCACGACGTGGTGTTCCTCGCGCTGCCGCACGGGCACTCGGCCGCGTTGGCCGGGCAGCTCGGGCCGGACACCGTGGTGATCGACTGCGGGGCGGACCACCGGCTGGTCGACGCAGCGGCCTGGCGCCGCTGGTACGGCGGCGAGCACGCCGGCAGCTGGAGCTACGGGCTGCCCGAGCTGCCCGGCCACCGGGAGAAGCTGATCGGCGCCCGCCGGGTCGCGGTACCCGGCTGCTATCCCACGGTGGCCAGCCTGGCGCTGGCCCCGGCCCTGGCCGCCGAGCTGATCGAGCTGGACGTGGTGGTCACCGCGGTGAGCGGGACCAGCGGCGCGGGGAAGGCCGCCAAGCCGCACCTGCTCGGGTCCGAGGTGATGGGGTCGGTCAGCGCGTACGGTGTCGGCGGGGCGCACCGGCACACGCCGGAACTGATCCAGAACCTGTCCGGGGTGGCCGCCGCGCCGGTTCGGGTGAGCTTCACCCCGCTGCTGGCCCCGATGCCGCGCGGCATCCTGGCCAGCTGTACCGCGGCGCTGAAGCCGGGCTCCGGCCCTGCACCCGACGACCCGCGCGCGGTGTACGCCCAGGCCTACGCCGACGAGCCGTTCGTGCACCTGCTCGGTGCGGGCACCTGGCCGTCCACCGCCATGACACTCGGCGCCAACACGGTCGTCCTGCAGGTCACGGTAGATCCGGACGCCGGGCGGCTGGTCGTGGTGGCCGCTGTGGACAACCTCACCAAGGGCACCGCCGGCGCCGCCGTGCAATGCATGAACCTCGCGGCCGGGCTCCCTGAGTCCACCGGCCTGCCACTCACCGGAGTCGCCCCGTGAGCGTGACCGCCCCCGCCGGGTTCCGGGCCGCCGGGCTCGCCGCCGGCATCAAGCCGACCGGCTCGCCCGACCTGGCGCTGGTGGTCAACGACGGCCCGGACCGGCACGCCGCCGGGGTTTTCACCACCAACAAGGTGCAGGCCGCGCCGGTGCTGTGGTCCAGGCAGGTGCTCACCGGTCGCCGGCTGCGCGCGGTGGTGCTCAACTCGGGCGGCGCCAACGCGTGCACCGGGCCGAGGGGCTTCCAGACCACGCACGCCACCGCCGAGCGGGCCGGCGAGCTGCTCGGCTGCGGGGCCGCCGAGGTCGCGGTCTGCTCCACCGGCCTGATCGGCGCCCAGCTGCCCCGGGAGCTGCTGCTGGCCGGCCTGGCCGATGCGGAGAAGGCACTCGCCGCGACCCCCGGGGCCGGCCGGGACGCGGCGACCGCCGTGCTCACCACCGACCATCACGCCAAGGAGGCGCTGCTCGACGCCGGCGGCTGGCGGGTCGGCGGGTTCGCCAAGGGCTCGGGCATGATCGCCCCGGCGATGGCCACCATGCTGGCCGTGCTCACCACCGACGCGGTGGTCGACCCCGGCGACCTGGACGCCGCGCTGCGGGTCGCCAGCGGCGCCACGTTCGACCGTTTCGACATCGACGGCGGCACCTCCACCAACGACACCGTGCTGGTGCTGGCCTCCGGTGCCTCCGGGGTGGCGGTCGGGGTCGCGGCGCTGACCGGGGCGCTCACCGAGGTGTGCACCCGGCTGGTGGACCAGCTGCAGGCCGACGCCGAGGGCGTCACCAAGCACGTCACGGTCGCCGTGCGCGGCGCGGCCACCGAGGCCCAGGCGCTGGCCGCCGCCCGCGCGGTGGCCCGGGACAACCTGTGCAAGACCGCGTTCTTCGCCTCGGATCCGAACTGGGGGCGGATCGCGATGGCGGTGGGCAACGCCGAGGCCGAGCTGGACCCGCATCGGCTGGAGATCGTGCTCAACGGCGTGACGGTCTGCGCGGACGGCGAGGCACGCGGCGACCGGATGGAGGCGGACCTGTCCGGGCGCGACATCCGGGTGGAGATCGGCCTGGGCGTCGGCAGTGCGTCCGGGGAGATCCGCACCACCGATCTCTCGCACGCCTACGTCGAAGAGAACAGCGCGTACAGCTCATGACCACCGCTCAGGAACGGCTGGCGCACGCCGGGGAGAAGGCGGGCGTACTCGCCGAGGCACTGCCGTGGCTGCAGCGGTTCCACGGCAAGGTCGTCGTGATCAAGTACGGCGGCAACGCGATGATCGACGACGGGCTGCGCGCGGCGTTCGCCGAGGACATGGTCTTCCTGCGGTTGGCTGGCATTCGGCCGGTGGTGGTGCACGGCGGCGGGCCGCAGATCACCGCGATGTTGACCCGGCTCGGGCTGCCGGGCGAGTTCCGCGGCGGGCTGCGGGTGACCACCCCGGAGACCATCGACGTGGTACGCATGGTACTGGTGGGACAGGTGGGTCGTGAGCTGGTCGGCTTGATCAACGCGCACGGGCCGTACGCGGTCGGCATGTCCGGGGAGGACGCCGGGCTGTTCACCGCGGCGAAACGCACCGCCCTGGTCGACGGCGAGGCGGTGGACATCGGGCTGGTCGGCGAGGTCGTCGGGGTAAACCCGGCCGCCGTGCTGGACATCGTGGCGGCGGGGCGGATCCCGGTGGTGGCCGGCGTCGCCCCGGACACCGAGGGCACCGTGTACAACATCAACGCAGACTCGGCGGCCGCCGCGCTGGCCGAGGCGCTGGGCGCGGCGAAACTCGTGGTGCTCACCGACGTGGACGGCCTGTACGCGAACTACCCTGACCCGGACTCGCTGGTCAGCGAGCTCACCGCCGCCGAGCTGGCGCCGATGCTGGCCGACCTGGACAGTGGCATGGCCCCCAAGATGGAGGCCTGTCTGCGGGCGGTCCGGGGTGGGGTGCCGCAGGCCCACGTGATCGACGGGCGGGTGGCGCACTCGGTGCTGCTGGAGGTCTTCACCAGCGAGGGAGTCGGAACGATGGTGGTCCCGTGAGTGAGCCTGCGAACGAACCATCGGCGCTGAGTGAGCCTGCGAACGAACCATCGGCGCCGAGTCTGTCGACGCGGTGGCGGGCCGCGATGATGAACAACTACGGCACGCCGCCGTTGGCGCTGGTCCGCGGCCGGGGCGCCGAGGTGTGGGACGCCGACGGTCGCCGCTACCTCGACCTGCTCGCCGGCATCGCGGTGAACGCGCTCGGTCATGCGCACCCGGCGATCATCGAGGCGGTCACCGCCCAGCTGTCCACGCTGGGCCACACGTCGAACCTGTACCTCACCGAGCCGTCGATCGCGCTGGCCGAGCAGTTGATCGACCTGCTCGGCTCGCCGGCCGACTCTGCCGATGGTTCGACTCCGCAAGCGGGTCTCACCGCACGGGCGCTGTTCTGCAACTCCGGCGCGGAGGCCCTGGAGGCGGCGTTCAAGATCTCCCGGCGGACCGGCCGGACCAGGTTGGTGGCCGCCGAGGACGCGTTCCACGGCCGCACCATGGGCGCGCTGGCACTCACCGGGCAGCAACCCAAACGGGCCCCGTTCGAGCCGCTGCCGGCCGAGGTCGACCATGTGCCGTTCGGCGACGTGGCGGCCCTGGAGCGTGCGGTGGACGGCGACACCGCGGCCGTGGTCCTGGAGCCGATCCTCGGCGAGGCCGGGGTGATCGTGCCCCCGGAGGGCTACCTGCAGGCCGCCCGGGAGATCACCCGTAGACACGGCGCACTGCTGGTGCTGGACGAGGTGCAGACCGGGATCGGGCGTACCGGGCACTGGTTCGCCCACCAGGCCGTGGGCGTCACCCCGGACGTGCTGACCCTGGCCAAGGGATTGGGCGGCGGGCTGCCGATCGGGGCCTGCATCGGAATCGGCCCGGCCGCCGAGCTGCTCGAACCCGGCCAGCACGGCACCACCTTCGGCGGCAACCCGGTGTCCTGCGCGGCGGCGCTGGCGGTGCTGCGCACGATCACCGACGAGGGGCTGCTCGAACACACCGCGCGGGTCGGCAAGGAGCTGGCCACCGGGATCGAAGACCTCGGCCACCCGCTGGTCGATCAGGTGAGCGGCGCCGGCCTGCTGATCGGGGTGGGGCTGTCCCGCCCGGTGTCGGGCCCTGTCGCGCAGGCCGCCCGCGACGCCGGCTTCCTGGTGAACAACGCGGTCCCGGGGCGGATCCGGTTGGCTCCGCCGCTGATCCTCCAGCCCGAGCAGGTGGCCGAGTTCCTCGCCGCGCTACCGGCGATCCTGGACACCGCCGGTGAGGCCGATGGTTAGGCACCTGCTGCGCGACGACGACCTCACCCCGGACGAGCAGCTCGCCGTGCTCGACCTGGCGGACGAGATGAAGCGCGACCGGTACGCGCACCGCCCGTTGGCCGGGCCCCGTCCGGTGGCGGTGATCTTCGACAAGCCGTCCACCCGAACCCGGGTGTCCTTCGAGGTGGGGATCGCCCAGCTCGGCGGGCAGCCGGTCGTACTCGACGGGCGGGCCAGCCAGCTCGGCCGCGGCGAGACGATCGCGGACACCGCGCGGGTGCTGTCCCGGATGGTCGACGCCGTGGTCTGGCGGACCGGTGCGCACAGCCGGGTCGAGGACATGGCAGCGATGGCCTCCGTGCCGGTGGTGAACGCGCTGACCGACCGGTTCCACCCCTGCCAGGTGCTCGCGGACCTGCAGACGATCCGCGAACGGCACGGTCGGCTCGCCGGCCTGACCATGACCTTCCTCGGTGACGGCGCGAACAACATGGCGCACTCGCTGCTGCTCGGTGGGGTGACCGCCGGGCTGAACGTACGACTGGGAGCGCCGAGCGGCTTCACCCCGGAGGCCGGGGTGCTGGCCGACGTCAAGGCCCGGGCCGGCGAGACCGGGTCCGCGGTGACGGTGTTCGACGACCCGGCGGCTGCCGTGGACGGCGCTGACGTGCTGGTCACCGACACCTGGGTGTCCATGGGCCAGGAGTCCGACGGCCTGGACCGGGCGGCTTCGTTCCGGCCGTTCCAGCTCAACGCCGCCCTGCTGGCGCGGGCCGCGCCCGACGCGTCCGTGCTGCACTGCCTGCCGGCACATCGTGGTGATGAGATCACCGACGAGGTGATCGACGGTCCGGCCAGCGCGGTGTGGGACGAGGCGGAGAATCGGCTGCACGCGCAGAAGGCCCTGCTCACTTGGCTGTTGGAGCAGCCGTGAGCGCGCCGACCCGGGTGGCCCGGCAGGCCCGGATCGTGGAGCTGATCACCGAGCGGGCGATTCGGAGCCAGGCCGAGCTGGCCACCCTGCTGGGCGGCGACGGCATCGAGGTCACCCAGGCCACGCTGTCCCGCGACCTCGACGAGCTGGGCGCGATCAAGCTGCGCGGTCCGCACGGCGGGGCACCGGTGTACGCGCTGCCCGAGGACGGTCACCCGATGCGTGGCTCCGGCACGTCGCGGTTGGCCAGGCTGCTGGGTGAGCTGCTGGTGTCGTTGGACGCCAGCGGCAACCTGGCCGTGCTGCGCACACCACCCGGGGCCGCGCAGTTCCTGGCCGGGGCGCTCGATCGGGCGGCGCTGCACGATGTGGTCGGCACGATCGCCGGCGACGACACCGTCCTGGTGGTGGCCAGGGAGCCCCTGACCGGGTCCGAGCTGGCCACCCGCATCGCCGAGCTGGGCCGCTCCGACCGGGTGGCCTCGCCCACGACAAGCTCCACCACAGGCTCCACCGCACCGACCATGACGGAACCGACCATGACGGCACCGACCACGACGGCGAACACACGACAGGGAGACACGACATGACCGACCGGAGCTTGCGGAGGGCGCATCATGGCTGAGCGCGTGGTACTGGCCTACTCCGGGGGTCTGGACACCTCGGTGGCGATCGGCTGGATCGCCGAGGAGACCGGTGCCGAGGTGGTCGCGGTCGCGGTCGATGTCGGTCAGGGCGGCGAGGACCTGGAGGAGATCCGCAAGCGCGCGCTGGCCTGCGGCGCGGTGGAGGCCGTGGTCGCGGACGCCCGTGATGAGTACGCCGACGAGTACTGCCTCCCCGCCCTACAGGCCAACGCCCTCTACATGGACCGCTACCCGCTGGTGTCCGCGCTGTCCCGGCCGCTGATCGTCAAGCACCTGGCCGAGGCCGCCAAGTACCACGGGGCGACCATCGTCGCCCACGGCTGCACCGGCAAGGGTAACGACCAGGTTCGCTTCGAGGTCGGCATCGGCGCTCTGGCCCCGCAGCTACGGGTGATCGCCCCGGTCCGGGACTTCGCCTGGACCCGGGAGAAGGCGATCAGCTATGCCGAGCAGCGTGACCTGCCGATCGACGTGACGAAGAAGTCGCCGTTCTCGATCGACCAGAACGTGTGGGGCCGTGCGGTGGAGACCGGGTTCCTGGAGGACCTGTGGAACGCCCCGACCAAGGACGTGTACTCCTACACCGGCGATCCGCACCAGTTCCAGCCGGGTGACGAGGTCACCATCACTTTCGAGTCCGGGGCACCGGTAGCCATCGACGGCCGGCCGGTCACGATGCTGCAGGCCATCCAGCAGCTCAACGAGATCGCCGGCAAGCACGGTGTCGGTCGCCTGGACATGGTCGAGGACCGGTTGGTCGGGATCAAGAGCCGGGAGATCTACGAGGCGCCCGGCGCGATCGCGCTGATCACCGCGCATCAGGAGCTGGAGAACGTCACCGTCGAACGTGACCTGGCCCGGTTCAAGCGGACCGTGGGGCAGCGCTGGACCGAGCTGGTGTACGACGGCCTGTGGTTCTCCCCGCTCAAGCGCGCGCTGGACTGCTTCATCGCCGAGTCGCAGGTCCACGTCAGCGGCGACATCCGGCTGGAGTTGGCCGGCGGGCGGGTCACAGTCAACGGCCGGCGCAGCGACCAGTCGCTCTACGACTTCAACCTGGCCACCTACGACGAGGGTGACTCCTTCGACCAGACCCTGGCCAAAGGCTTCGTCCAGCTGTGGGGCCTGCCCTCCAAGATCGCCGCGAAGCGGGACCTGAACCAGCCGTGAGTGCGAACGACCGCTGTGGCGCTACTTCCCGCTCACGCCCTCAGCTGTGGGGCGGCCGATTCTCCGGCGGCCCCGCTGACGCGTTGGCCGCGTTGTCCAAGTCCACGCACTTCGACTGGCGTCTCGCTCGCTACGACATCGCCGGCTCCCGGGCACACGCCAAGGTGCTGCACCGGGCCGGCCTGCTCGACGCCCAGGAGCTGAAGGGGATGTTGGCCGGCCTGGACGAGCTCGAAGTCGACACCGTCGCCGGCACCTTCGCCGCGGCAGACGGTGACGAGGACGTGCACTCCGCGCTGGAACGTGGGCTGATCGATCGGGTAGGACCGGACCTGGGCGGCAAGCTGCGCGCCGGGCGGTCGCGCAACGACCAGATCGCCACGTTGCTGCGGCTGTGGTGGCGCGACACCGCTCGTCGGGTGGCCGCCGGAGTGCTGGACGTGGCGGACGCCCTGCTCGCCCAGGCGGCCCGGCACCCCGAGGCGGCAATGCCCGGCCGAACCCACCTGCAGCACGCCCAGCCGGTGTTGCTGGCCCACCAACTGGGCGCGCACGTGCAGGCTCTCTTGCGCGACGTCGACCGGCTGCGCGACTGTGACCGGCGGGCGGCGCTGTCCCCCTACGGTTCCGGGGCGCTCGCCGGTAGCTCGCTCGGACTGGATCCGGAGGCGGTGGCCGCCGACCTGGGGTTCGCCGGCTCGGTGGCCAACTCCATCGACGGCACCGCGGCGCGCGACGTCGCGGCCGAAGCGGCGTTCGTGCTGGCCATGATCGGGGTCGACCTGTCCCGGCTGGCCGAGGAAGTGATCATCTGGGCCACCGTCGAGTTCGGGTACGTGCGGTTGGACGATGCCTACTCGACGGGCAGCTCGATCATGCCGCAGAAGAAGAACCCGGACGTCGCTGAGCTGGCCCGGGGCAAAGCCGGCCGGTTGATCGGCAACCTCACCGGGCTGCTGGCCACCCTCAAAGCGCAGCCGCTGGCCTACAACCGCGATCTGCAGGAGGACAAGGAACCGCTGTTCGACTCGGCCGACCAGCTGGAGCTGGTGCTGCCGGCAATGGCGGGGATGGTCGACACGCTGGCTTTCGACACCGGGCGGCTGGCCGCGCTCGCACCGGCCGGGTTCACCCTGGCCACCGACATCGCCGAGTGGCTGGTCCGGGCCGGGATGCCCTTCCGCTCGGCGCACGAGGCCGCCGGCGCCTGCGTGCGTGCCGCCGAGGCCCGCGGCGTCGGCCTGGACGAGCTGACCGACCAGGAGCTGACCGCCGCACACCCGGCGCTGACCGACGAGGTGCGCGCGGTGCTGACGGTCGCCGGATCGATCGCCTCCCGTGACGGGCGGGGCGGTACCGCACCGAACCGGGTCGCCGAGCAGCTGGCCGAGGCCCGGGCGGGGATCGACGACGCCAGGGCCTGGGCCGGGCGAACGAGCACCGCCACCATCGGTAACGGAGGGTGAGCGGTGCGCCACTGTCCCGGGCCGAGCTGTCGGTGGACGTGCTGGACGCCGCGCACCGACTGCTCGGCTGCGAGTTGCGGGCCGACACCCGGGACGGCGTGGTCGCGGTCCGGCTGGTGGAGGTCGAGGCCTACCGCGGCGCCGACGACCCGGCGTCGCACTGCTACCGGGGCCGGACCCCGCGCAACGCGGTGATGTGGGGGCCGGCCGGCCACCTGTACACCTACTTCATCTACGGCATGCATTTCTGCGCGAACGTGGTGTGCCTCACCGACGGGGTGGCCGGCGCCGTCCTGCTGCGGGCGGGAGAAGTGCTGACCGATCACGGGGTGGCCCGATCCCGCAGGCCGACCGCCCGCCGTGACGCCGACCTGGCCCGCGGCCCGGCCCGGCTGGCGGCGCTGCTCGGGCTAGACCGCGCCGCGAACGGCGTGGACCTCACCGACCCGTGCTCGCCGGTGCGGCTGCTCGCCGGTGACCCGGTGCCGGCGTCGGCCGTACGCCGCGGGCCGCGGGTCGGGGTGGCCGCGGCCCGGACCCGTCCCTGGCGCTTCTGGGTCGAGGGCTCGGCCGCGGTGAGCCCGTACCGACCCGCGACCGTGCGCCCGCGCCCAAACCCGGTAGCGGCGGTGCGGGATGATCCCGGATGTGAGCGAACTACCTGACGCCGCCGCGGGCGAGCACATCCTCGACGAGTTGGCCTGGCGCGGCCTGATCGCGCAGAGTACCGACCTCGGTGCTCTGCGCCGCGACCTGGACGCCGGCACCCTGACGTTGTACTGCGGGTTCGACCCCACCGCGCCGAGCCTGCACGCCGGCAACCTTGTGCCGCTGCTCACCCTGCGGCGGTTCCAGCGAGCCGGTCACCGGCCGATCGTGCTGGCCGGCGGGGCGACCGGGATGATCGGCGACCCTCGGGACACCGCCGAGCGGTCGCTCAACTCATCGGAGACCGTGCGCGACTGGGTGGCTCGCATCCAAGGCCAGCTCGAGCGGTTCGTGCACTTCGAGACCACCACCACTGGCGCGGTGGTGGTCAACAACCTGGACTGGACCGGTCCGCTGTCGGTCCTGGACTTCCTGCGCGACGTCGGAAAACACTTCTCGGTGAACACGATGCTGGCCCGAGAGACGGTCAAACGCCGGCTGGACGGGGAGGGTATGTCCTATACCGAGTTCAGCTACCTGCTGCTGCAGTCGTACGACTACCTGCGGCTGTTCCAGTCGCACCGGTGCCGGCTGCAGATCGGCGGCTCTGACCAGTGGGGCAACATCGTCGGCGGGGTCGATCTGGTGCGCCGGGTCGAGGCGGAGGCGGTGCATGCACTGACCACCCCGCTGGTGACCGACAGCGAAGGCCGCAAGTTCGGCAAGTCCACCGGAGGGGGCAACCTCTGGCTGGATCCGGCGATGACTTCGCCGTACGCCTGGTACCAGTACTTCCTGAACGTGGCCGACGCGGACGTGCTCGGCTACCTACGGATGTTCACCTTCCTGAGCCGTGACGAGCTCGACGACCTGGCCGAGCAGACCGCCAGCCGGCCGCAGGCCCGCGCGGCGCAGCGACGGCTCGCCGAGGAGCTGACCACCCTGGTGCACGGCCAGGAGGAGACCGTGCGCGTGGTCCTGGCCAGCCAGGCGTTGTTCGGCCGAGCGGAGTTGCGGGATCTCGACGTCGCAACCCTCGGCGCGGCGCTGGCCGAAATCCCGTCCGCGAGCGTGGAACTCGCCGGGGGACCGAGCCTGGTCGATCTGCTCGTCGAGTCCGGCCTGGCGCCGAGTAGAGGGGCGGCACGACGCACGGTCGCGGAAGGTGGCGCCTACGTGAACAACGCGAAAGTCGCCGACCCGGACTGGACGCCGGTGACGGGCGATCTGCTGCACGGGAGATGGCTCGTACTACGACGGGGGAAGCGGCACGCCGCCGGGGTGGATCTGGCGGCGGGCCGCGCCGCCGACCGCTCGCCGCAGCGCTGACCTGCGGATATACCGTCCACCGAGAGGTGTCTCCAGCGATTTGACTTCACTGTGCGCCGCTGGGTAACTTTCTCCTCGCTCGCCACACGGCGGGGACGAACCGCTGGAAACGGCGGTAGGGCCCGCACCGAGCGAGTAACCTCCTTGAAAATTCGCAGGGCAGCCGGTTGCGATCGGGACCTGAACTGTGTAACTTAGGGAAGTTGCCCCCGAGCCGGCTGACCTAGCGGTCAGCGGCGGAGGTGCGCAGGTGTCTTTTGAGAACTCAACAGTGTGCTGAGCTTTTTGCATGACCCTTTTTGGGGTTGTGTTGGTTTGTTTGTGCCAGTTTGTGTTGTTTTTGTGAGTTCAGGTTTCTGTGGAGAGTT
>JBQTKB010000111.1:0-21133 GCA_052386505.1 Pseudonocardia sp. | reverse complement strand
TGGGGGGGCCCCCCCCCCTACCCCCGGGGCGGCGGGGCGGCCGGGGGTTTTCTGCCCGGGGGGGGGGCGGGGGGGGCCCCCCCCCCCCCCCCGCCACTCACGGGCGGTTCACCGCGATCCGGGCGCGGACCTCGCCGAGCGCCTCCTGGTACTCCGGGCGCGGGTCCATTGCGGCAGCCATCCGCAGCTGGGCGAGCGCCTCGGTCAGCCGGCCCTGCCGCTGCAGCGCCTTGCCCAGCGCGAACCGCGCGTAGTGATCGGCCGGGTCGATCTCCAGCACCCGGGTGAAGGCCGCCTCCGCCCGGCGCAGCTGAGCCGAGTCCAGGAACGCGCGCCCGGCGAGCAACTGCACGGACACGTCGTCGGGCTGTGCGGCGAGCACCGGCAGCAGGGCCTGCACGGCGTCCAGCGGCCGGCGTTGCGACAGCAACGTCTCTGCCCGGCGGAACGACTCGAAGGTGCCAGGACCGGTCGCGTCGTCCTCGGGGGGCGGACCGGAGAAGGGAGCGTAGGTCATGGTCGTGCCAGGTTAGGCAAAACCCCGGACGACGTCGAGCTGACCCGAGGGTGCCGGGAGCCGACCCGGAGGCGTCGAGGGCGCGGCGCGCGGCCGACCACGCGCCCGCCGGTTACCCTCGTGGCCGGCCTCCTCGTCGACGGGGACCGGCCGCGCAGACGCCGAACAGGACAGGGCACACCAAGGACAGGGCCCACGAGAGACCGGGGCCGACGAGGTCGACAAGGAGCTGATGTGGCCGTCATCGAGCAGGTGGGTGCTCGCGAGATCCTGGATTCCCGGGGCAACCCCACCGTGGAGGTGGAGGTCGCGCTGGACGACGGCACGCTGGCCAGAGCCGCGGTGCCTTCGGGTGCGTCCACCGGCGAGCACGAGGCGGTCGAGCTGCGTGACCTCGACCCCCGCCGCTACAACGGCCGCGGTGTGGAGCAGGCCGTGGCCGGCGTGCTGGACGAGATCGGTCCGGGGCTGGTCGGTGTCGAGGCGGTCGAGCAGCGGGTGGTGGACCAGAAGCTGGTCGACCTCGACGGCACCCCGGACAAGTCCCGGCTCGGCGCCAACGCGCTGCTCGGGGTCTCGCTGGCGGTGGCCAAGGCGGCCGCCGAGTCGTCCGGGTTGGAGCTGTTCCGCTACGTCGGCGGCCCGAACGCGCACATCCTGCCGGTTCCGATGATGAACATCATCAACGGCGGCGCGCACGCTGACAGCTCGGTCGACGTGCAGGAGTTCATGATCGCCCCGATCGGCGCGGACAACTTCAGGGAGGCCCTGCGCTGGGGCGCCGAGGTCTACCACGCGCTGAAGGGGGTGCTGAAGTCCCAGGGCCTGGCCACCGGCCTGGGCGACGAGGGCGGATTCGCTCCCGACCTGCCTGGCACCCGAGCCGCGCTGGACCTGATCGTCACCGCGATCGGCAAGGCCGGCTTCGAGCTGGGCCGGGACGTCGCGCTGGCGCTGGACGTGGCGGCCACCGAGTTCCACGCCGAGGGGGTGTACTCCTTCGAGGGCAGCAAGCGCACCGCGGCGGAGATGACCGCCTTCTACGCGCAGCTGCTGGACAGCTACCCGCTGGTCTCGATCGAGGACCCGCTCTCCGAGGACGACTGGGACGGCTGGCAGGGGCTCACCGCCGAGCTGGGCACCCGCACGCAGCTGGTCGGCGACGATCTGTTCGTGACCAACCCGGAGCGGCTGGAGGAGGGCATCTCCCACGGCGTGGCGAACGCGCTGCTGGTGAAGGTCAACCAGATCGGCACCCTGTCCGAGACGCTGGACGCTGTTGCGCTGGCCACCTCCTGCGGCTACCGCTGCATGATGAGCCATCGTTCCGGGGAGACCGAGGACACCACGATCGCCGACCTGGCAGTGGCCACTGGCTGCGGCCAGATCAAGACCGGCGCCCCGGCCCGCTCCGAGCGGGTGGCCAAGTACAACCAGCTGCTGCGGATCGAGGAGACCCTCGGCGACGCCGCCCGGTACAACGGCGACCTCGCCTTTCCCCGGTTCGTGCCGGGCGACTGACCGGGTCGCGGATGGCGCCCGAGCCTGCCCGCTCCCGCCGCCGAGGCCGGGGCTCGGCCGCTGGTCGCCCGACGTCCGCGCCCGGGCGCCCGGGTGGCGGCCGGGGCGGTTCCCGAGCCGGCGCGGCCACCCGCGCGGGCGTCGCCCGCTCGCCGACCGAGGCCGGCCCCCGCTCACCCGGCGCCCGC
Source organism: Pseudonocardia sp. (assembly GCA_052386505.1). Lineage (GTDB taxonomy): Bacteria > Actinomycetota > Actinomycetes > Mycobacteriales > Pseudonocardiaceae > Pseudonocardia. The sequence goes on along the minus strand of JBQTKB010000111.1, from coordinate 18,907 downwards.
CCGGAGGCCGGCCGGACCTCCGGCGCCGGACCAGGCGTCGGCGAGGAGATCAGGCTGGGCCGCGCGCAGCGGGGCGCTCTGCGAATCGGTGGAGCCACCTCGGGCCTGCTCGGGGTGTCGTCCACCCGACGGGCCGCGGTGCTGGCGCTGGTGGTGTGTGCGCTCGCGCTGTCGGTCGCGGTGCCGCTGCGCAACTTCCTCGGACAGCGCCAGGAGCTGTCCCGGCTGCAGTCCGAGCAGCGCCGGCTGGCCATCCAGGTGGAGCAGCTCGAACAGGAGCGCGAGCGGCTGCGCGACCCGGCCGAGATCGCCGAAGAGGCACGTTCCCGGCTGGGTTACGCGCGGCCCGGGGAGATCCCGTTCGTGGTGCAGCTGCCGAACGACCCGACCACAGCCCGCAAGGTGGTCGACCCGAGCGCCGGCCGACCGTGGTTCGACACGCTGTGGCGCGACGTGAAGGGGGTGCCGCGGTGACCGGCCCGCTCGCCGACCCGGGTGGTCGCGTGCCGACCGACCGGGTGGACGACACCGGCCGGGCCGCGGTGGCCGGCCGGGTGGACGACGCCGACCGGGCCGCGGTGGCCGCGCAGCTGGGCCGCGAGCCACGCGGGCTGCGTGCGGTGGCGCACCGCTGTCCGTGCGGGCTGCCGTCGGTGGTGCGCACCAACCCCCGCCTGGAGGACGGCACCCCGTTCCCGACGCTGTACTACCTCACCTGCTCGCGGTTGTGTTCCCGGCTGGGCGGGCTGGAGGCCGACGGCACCATGCGGGAGATGACCGATCGGCTTGCCGTCGACGCCGAGCTGGCCGCTGCATACCGCCGGGCGCACCAGGCCTACCTCGCCGAGCGGGACGGTATCGAGCCGCTGGGCACCGAGGTCAGTGCCGGCGGCATGCCCGACCGGGTCAAGTGCCTGCACGTTCAGGTGGCGCACAGCCTGGGCGCCGGGCCAGGGGTGAACCCGTTCGGCGACGAGGCGCTGGCCGCGATCGGGGACTGGTGGCGCGCCGGACCATGCGTGCCACCCGCGACCTGAGCCGCGCGGAACCCGGGTAGGGCACGTCCGGGTTGTGATCACCCCGCAGCGCGGGAGGTCCTAGGCTCGGCCGGTGGCCCGGATTCTCCTGGTGGAGGACGACGAGACGATCGGTGGCGTGCTCGCCACCACGCTGGGCGCGCAGGGCTATCGGGTGACCTGGGAGCAGACCGGTGCCGGGGCGCTGCGCTCGGCGGCGGACACCGAGATCGACCTGGTGCTGCTCGACCTCGGGTTGCCCGACATCGACGGGCTCGAGGTGTGCCGCCGGTTGCGGGCCGCCCGGCCGTCGGTGGTGCTGGTGATGCTCACCGCGCGCACCGAGGAGATGGACGTCGTGGTCGGGCTGGAGGCCGGTGCCGACGACTACCTGACCAAGCCGGTGCGCCTGGGTGAGCTGCTGGCCCGGGTCCGCGCGCACCTGCGCCGGGCCGGGCCGGGCGCCCAGGAGGGCCAGGGCGCGACCACCGCCGGTGGGCTCCGGGTCGACCTGGCCGGCCGGCGGGCCACCGTCGGCGGCCGCGAGCTCACCCTGCGGGCCAAGGAGTTCGACCTGCTGGCCCGGCTGATGGCCACCCCCGGCGCGGCGGTCAGCCGGGAGGACCTGATGGCCGACGTGTGGGACGAGAACTGGTTCGGCCCGACCAAGACGCTCGACGTGCACGTGGCCGCGCTGCGCCGCAAGCTCGCCGAGATGGCCGAGCACGGTCCGGTGCCCACCATCGTCACGCTGCGCGGCCACGGCTACCGGCTGGAGCCACCCGACTGAGACACTCGATTTTGCCGTCCGCTTACCGGGGGCGGAGCCGGCGGTAACCGCGGGGTTCGTACCCTCGTGGTCATGACTGGTGACAGGCGACGGTATGGGTTTCTGATCGGCGCGTCGGCGATGGTCCTGGTGCTCGCCGGATGTTCCGACGACGGCGGCTCGAGTTCCGGGACGGGTACCGGATCGGGTGGTCCGGTGTCCGGTGCACCGGCGGACGGGCAACCGGAAGCGCTGACCAACTGCTCGAGCACCGTCACCGACGGCGCGGCGATGAAGGCCGCGGTCTCCGAGGCCGGCCCGGGCGACCGGATCTGCCTGGACGGCGACCTGGGTGGGACCCAGCTCGAGGTGCGCAGGTCCGGTGAGGAGGGCCGGCCGATCACCATCCTGGGCGGCGGCCGCGCGGTCGTCGGCCAGATCGAGGTGGTGGCCGACCATGTGGTGATCGACGGAGTCCGCGCCGAGCAGCCTGAGTCCCCCGGGGTCCTGCTGATGGGCGACAACCTCACCCTGCGGGCCAGCTCGGTGATCAGCCCGCAGGTCGGGGACGGCGACGGCGACGGCATTCGATTCTTCGGCAACGACATCAAGATCCTGAACAACGTGGTGCGCGACACCCGGGGCCGGGACGAGAACCACGCGGACGCCATCCAGACCTTCGCCACCTCGGACAACTACACCCCGAGCCAGCGGGTCACCATCTCCGGCAACCGGTTCGAGGACATCGACAACATCTGCATCATCGCCGAGGGACCGGAGAGTGAGGCCGGTGACGGCACCGGCGAGGGCGACTCGAACACGTTCGTCATCACCGACAACTACTGCGAGAACCGAGCCGGGCAGGCGTTCTACTTCGACGACATCGGCAAGGTCACGCTGACCGGCAACGAGATCGTCGGCAAGATCGCCAAGGCGTTCTCGTTCCAGAACGACTCGGTGGGCGCCAAGATCAGCGACAACGAGATCGGCCCCGGAGTGGGTTACGAGGTGGGGATGGACGACTCGTCCGAGGAGAACTACGAAGGTCCCGAGCCGGGCGGCAAGCCCTGACGGTAGTCCGCCCGGTCGGCGGCTCCGGGGCGGTCCGGTCCGGCGCGGCCGGCCCCAGCCCGGACCGGTCCGGGCGTAGGATGCTGGTCGGAAGGGCGGGCTCCTTGCGCACCCGGATCGTCGCCGTATCGCTGCTCGCGGCCGCGCTCGCGATCGCGCTTTTCGGGCTGCCGTTGGCCGCGGGCGTCGCGCACTACGTGCTGGACGGCGAGCGTGAGCGGCTGGTGCAGGTCGCCACCTCGGTGGCTGCCGACGTGGCCGAGGACCTGAGCGAGGGGCGCACCCCACCCCGGCCCACGCCACCCACCCCGGACACCGAGATCGCGGTATACGACGCCGAACGGGACCGGATGCTCGGCGGCGGGCCGGACGTCATCGACGAGGAGGTCGAGGCCGCGTTCGACGGGCAGATCTCCAGCTGGCGCCGCGACGGCGAGATCATGGTCGCGGTACCGGTGGCCTCCGACGACCGGCTGGTCGGAGTGATCCGGACCGCCGCTCCGCTGGCCGCGGTGTACCAACGGATCGCGTTCATCGGGGTGGGCATGCTCGGGTTGGCCGCCGTCGCGCTGGGCGCGGTGTGGTTGCTCGCGCGGCGCCAGGCCGGGCGGCTGGCCGCTCCCCTGGAGGTCCTTGCGCACGGGGCGAGCCGGCTGGGTGAGGGCGACTTCAGCGTCCGGGTCGACCGCACCGCGATCCCGGAGATCGACGCGGTCGGCCAGGCGATGAACAGCACCGCCGGGCGGCTGGACGACCTGCTCGCCCGCGAGCGGGCGTTCTCCGCCGAGGCGTCCCACCAGCTGCGCACCCCGCTGGCCGGGTTGCGGCTGCGCTTGGAGTCCGCGCTGCACACCCCGGGTGCCGACCTCCGGGCCGCGCTGGCCGACGGGGTGGCTGATGCCGATCGGGTGGAGCAGACGGTCGAGGAACTGCTCGCGCTGGCCCGCCGCCGCGACCGCGATGCCGGCGCGAGGGGCGAGCCGCTGGATCTGCCGACGCTGCTGGCCGAGGCCGAGCGCGAGTGGCGGCACCGGCCCGGGGTCGACGGCCGGGCGCTGAATCTCGTCCAGGTGCCCGGGGTACCCGGCTCGCCGGCGTCCACCGCGGCCGTGCGGCAGGTGCTCACCGTGCTGCTGGACAACGCGGTGACCCACGGCGCGGGCCCGGTCACGGTGACGGTGCGCGACACCGGGGCAGCGCTGGCCATCGACGTCAGCGACGAGGGCCCGGGGGTGGCGTTGTCCGAGACGGAGCTGTTCGCCCGGCGCAACGGTGACGCTCGCCCGGACACCGATCGCGGTGGCGGTCGCGGTCGCGGGCACGGGATCGGGCTGGCCCTGGCGCGGCGGCTCAGCGAGGCCGAGGGCGGCCGGTTGCGCCTGGCCTGCCCCCGGCCGGCGACCTTCACCATCCTGCTGCCCGCCGCCCGCTAGTGGTCGCCGCCTCGGAGCAATGCCGCCATGGCCGCGACGAACCTGCGCAGCTCGGGCAACTGGTCGAGGTGGGCCACCACTCTGGTGTCGTCGACCTCCGCGTAGCCGTGCACCAGGACGTTGCGGAATCCGACCGCCCCGGCCAGCCGGCCCGCCAGCTCGGCGTCGAGCAGCCCGGCGTCGGCGAGTGAGCGGAAGGCCGCCGCGTTCGACGCCGGAACCCCGAGACCCCGGTCGGCCACGACGTGGTGGGCGGCGTCGATGCAGGCCTCGATCGCGGTCTGAAAGGTGTACTTGAGGTCGCCGAGCCGGACGCGGTCCGCGAGCAGGTCGGCCCGGTCCTGAACGGCGTACCCGTCGAGGATCGCCAGCCGGGCGGTGACCCGGCCCAGGATCGCCAGCAGCCGCTCGGCGTCAACCATGGGCCCGCACGAAGTCCGCGCGGAACCGCTCGCGGCGGAAGGCCTCGTCCAGGTGCCGCTTGCGGGTGTCGGCCTGCCAGCGGATCCGGACCGGCGGATCGTCGTCCAGCACGACCCGGCCGGTGATTGCCACCCGCCCCGCCAGCCCCTGCGGCGCACCACGCAGATCCAGCAGGTCCACCGCGTCCGGCAGCGCGCCGCGCAGCGCCCATTCGTCGAGCGGCCGGTCGGACCAGACCGCGAGATCGAGGTCGGAGCCCGGGCCCGCGGTGTCCGTGGCACGGCTGCCGAACACCAGCGCGAAGACCACCCCGTGCGCCCGCAGGATGCCGCGCACCGCATCCAGGTCCACGGGGAGATCCACGATCCGAGGATAGGGCACCGCCGGTACCGGCAGGCGCTATGCCGACCGGTTCGGTCCGGCTTCGGCGGCCCGGTCCGCGTTCGGCAGACCGTAGGCTGATCGCTACCAACCGATCCGCGGGAAGGACCCCGACATGTCCCTGGCGATCACCGACGATCATCGCGCGCTGGCCGAGGTGACGCGGTCCTTCCTGGCCAAGCACGACACCAGGGCCGCGGCGCGCGGGCAGCTGAACGCGGAGACCGAGTCGGCGCCCCCGTTCTGGGCCGAGCTCACCGGTCTGGGTTGGCTGGGCCTGCACCTCGACGAGGAGCGCGGCGGCGAGGGGTACGGGCTGCCCGAGCTGGCGGTGGTGCTGGAGGCGCTGGCCGGCGCGGTTGCGCCGGGGCCGTTCCTGCCGAGCGTGCTCGCCTCGTCGGTGCTCGCGGCGTCCGGTGCCGGTGAGCCGGAACTGGTGACCGCGCTGGCCCAGGGGCGGCGCACCGCCGGGGTCGGGTTCGCCGGCACCGCGCGGCTGGACGGCGCGCGGGTGTCCGGCGACGCCGGCCCGGTGCTCGGCGCCGGCCTGGCCGACCTGTTGGTGCTGGTCGCCGAGGACGACGTGGTGCTGGTCGAGACGGCGGCGAGCGGGGTCACCGTGGGCGGGCCGACGGCGCCCGACCTGGACCCCACCCGGCGCTCGCCCCGAGTCACCCTGGACGGCGTCGCCACCACGGTGCTGCCCGGTGCCCGCCCACTGCTCACCCGCCTGGCCCGCACGTTGGCCGCCGCCGAGGCCGCCGGCATCGCGAGCGCGTGCACCGACATGGCGGTGGCCTACGCCAAGGAACGCGAGCAGTTCGGCCGCACGATCGGCAGCTTCCAGGCGGTCAAGCACCTGTGCGCGACGATGCTGGTGGACGCCGAGATGGCCACCGCCGCCGCGTGGGATGCCGCCCGGTGCGATCCGGCCGACCCGGCCACCGACCTGGCCGCTGCGGTGGCCGCGGCGCGCGCGTTGCAGGCCGCAGTGGAGAACGCGCAACGGTTGATCCAGGTGCTCGGCGGCATCGGGTTCACCTGGGAGCACGACGCCGGCATCTACCTGCGGCGGGCGAACGCGCTGGCCCTGCTGGTCGGCGCGCTGGGGGACGCCGAGCTGGAGGTGGCCCGGCTGGTAGCCGGCGGTGCGGTCCGCCGCTACGGCATCGACCTGCCGCCGGAGGCCGAGCGCTACCGAGCGGAGGCCGCCGGCGTGGCCGCCGAGGTCGCCGGGTTGCCGTCGGACCGTCGGCGCGCCCGGTTGGCCGAGACCGGCTACTTCGTGCCGCACTGGCCGAAACCGTGGGGCCGGGAGGCGGGCGCCGCCGAGCAGTTGGTGATCGAGGAGGAGTTCGCCCGGGTCAAGGTCCCGGGGCTGGGCATCACCGCGTGGAACATCCTGACCATCATCCAAGCCGGCACGCCGGAGCAGGCACGGCGCTGGGTACCCGCCGCGCTGGCAGGGGAGGAGCAGTGGTGCCAGCTGTTCTCCGAGCCGTCCGCGGGCTCCGACGCGGCGGCGATCCGGACGAAGGGGGTGCGCACCGAGGGCGGCTGGGTGGTCACCGGGCAGAAGGTGTGGACCAGCAACGCCCGGGCCTGCCGCTGGGGCTTCGCCACCGTGCGTACCGACTTCTCCGGCGCCAAGCACAGCGGCGTCACGATGATGGCGATCGACCTGACCAGCCCCGGGGTGGACGTGCGCCCGCTGCGCGAGATCACCGGCGACGCGCTGTTCAACGAGGTGTTCCTGGACGAGGTGTTCGTGCCCGACGACGACGTGGTCGGCGCGGTCGGGCAGGGCTGGGCGGTGGCCCGGGCGGTGCTGGGCAACGAGCGGGTGTCGATCGGTGGCGGCGAGAGCTCGCTGCTGGGCATCGTGGCCTCCGACCTGCCGGAGCTGATCGAGCGCTACGCCCCGGGCGACCACGGCCACCTGCGCGCGGCCGGGGCGCTGATCGCCGAGCAGCAGTGCCAGCGGTTGCTCAACCTGCGCCAGGCCGCGCGCGCGGTGCAGGGCGCCGGCCCCGGGCCGGAGGGCAACATCACCAAGCTGGTGCTCGGGCTGCACCTGCAACGGCTGACCGAACTGGCCCTGCGGCTGGCCGGCGCCGACGCGGTCTCTGGCACCGACATCCGGCTGACCCGGGCCTACCTGTACTCGCGGTGCATGACGATCGCCGGCGGCACCACCGAGATCGTCCGCAACCAGATCGCCGAGCGCATCCTCAAGCTGCCCCGGGACCCGCTGCTGAAATGACGGTCGTCGTCGCTGGTCGCCAGTGCGCAGAGATACGTTGTGACCGGGCCGCGCTGGCGCGGGAGTCCGGCGGCCCGGCGGCGGGCGGTTCGGTTGGGCCGGAGCTGGCCAGCGCGGCCGCGCCGGGTGCTCCGGCAGTCGCGGTCGCCGCCGCGGTGGAGGTGGCTCCAAGGGTCGAGGTAGCTCCGGGTGCTCCGGCGGCCGGGCTCGTGGCGGTGCCGGCCGACGCGCGCGGGTTGGTCCGCATGCTGGGACAGCTCCGCGCACAGCTGGCCGACTCGAACGGCGCGCTGGCCAGTCGTCCCGCTCGACCCCGCCGGCGCCGCTCGTCCGTCATTTCGGCACGTCGTCACGGCCTGACCGCGCCGGTGGCCGAACTGGCCGGTGGCCGCGTGGCCGGGCTGGTCGGGTTGGCCGGGACGCGGCTACACCGGGGCGTGGAAGGTCAACCGGTAGGCGCCGATCGCGATCTCGTCGCCGTCGGCCAGCCGGGTCGTACGGACCGGCGACCGGTTGAGGTAGAGCCCGGCCAGCGACCCGGTGTCGACCAGGACGAACCCGTCGGCGTCGGGGCGCACCTCGGCGTGCCGGCGGGAGACCGTGACGTGCGCGAGCACCACGTCGCAGTCGGGATGGCGGCCGAGCACCGTGGTGGCGTCGCCGGCCAGCGGCCAGTGGTGGCCGGCGCCCGGGCCGCGGGTCACGGTCAGCGCCGCCCCGGTGCAGTCCGTCGCGGTAGGGACGGTCGTGCCGGGCAGGGTCTCCGGTGCGGTGGCGGTCATCGGGTTTGCTCGTCGACGATCTCGGCCGTGCTGGGGATCACGGTCTACTCCTGGGTCCGAGACCAGCGGTGGCTGGCCTGCCGGTCGGGGGATGCCTTACCGGGTGCGCGCTCAGCGGCTCCGTTGCTGGTCCGAGCGGTGCGACGCGCCATCGCGTCAAGACTCGTCACGGTAGCTTTACTGATCTGTAACGGATAGGGCGTTTAGATATCCGTCACTCAAACCGCACGAACGGGTGATTCGTGTTTGAGTTGTCGTCTCCCGCGGCCATCACGCCGCGGCGCGCCAGGTCGGTGGCTTCGGCGACACCGGCGCCGGCGGCCGTGGTCGGGCCGGCGTCGGGGTGGTCGTACGGGCCGAGCATGACGGCCCACGAGCGCGCGCCGGCCGACGCCGACCGCGCCGCGTGCTCGGCCAGTGCAGCCGCAACTCGGGGGGCCAGTATCAGCCCAGTCGGCCCGCCTCCCACCACGATCACGTAGACCATCGGGGTCCCCGACTCGGTCTCCGTTTCCGCAGGTCGACGGCTTCGGTGGGGGATGCTGCGACACCACCAGGGTCTTGTGGCAAGCCCCCCGTCCGCCATACGTCCAAGTGGGAACAGCGACTAACCTCGGTTACCATGAGCGATTCGTGTCTGTTCTGCGGCATCGTGGCCGGCGCCATCCCGAGCGTGAAGGTCGCCGAGGACGCCGCCACCTACACCTTCATGGACATCAACCCGGCCTCGGACGGTCACCTGCTGGTGGTGCCCAGGCGGCACAGCAGGGACCTGCTGGACATCCCGGCCGACGACCTGACCGCGGTCACCCTGGCCGCGCAGCGGATCGCCCGGACGGCGGTGGGGGAGTTCGGCGCCGACGGGGTGAACCTGCTCAACTGCTGCGGCGCCGACGCCTGGCAGTCGGTGTTCCACTTCCACCTGCACGTGATCCCGCGTTACGTCGACAAGACCCGGGACCGGCTGGGGCTGCCCTGGAAGCCGGGGGTCCCGGGCGACAAAGATGTGATCTCCGCGCTGGGTGGCCGGCTCGCCGCGGCCGTGGACTGATCGGAGACTCCGGCGGGGACGACGGGTAGCGAGATCGACGGCCGACCGCCCCGCTGCCGATTCGCCCGCGCATGACGGCGAGCCCGCACATGACGGCGAGCCCGCGCTTCACAGCGGGAGCAGGTGCTCGACCGTGACCAGGTGCTGCTCGGCCAGCCGCCGGGCGATCAACGAGCGGTGGCAGGCCTCGGGGTCGCGCTCGACGCAGAGCAGCGCCGCAGTCCCGCTGATCGGCAGCGCCGACACGACCGGGGTGAGGTCGGCGTGGTCGAGGATCTCGGTGGTGTAGCGGCGGGCGTACTCGGCGGCCAGTTGCCGGCGCGAACGCTTGCCGACCCCGCGCCGGTCGTCCTCGGCGTACTGCTGACGGCGCAACTCGGTGGTGGGCGCGAGCTCAGGGCAGTGCTGGTAGCCGATCCCGGCGTCGGCTAGGGCGGCCTGCAGCCGCAGCGAGTTCGCCCAGGCGTACTCGGGTCCGCGCACCCCCCGACGCTGACGCACGTCGAGTAGCAGGCGGACGTCCGCAAGCCGCAGCTGTTGCAGAAAGGAGTCGCCGTCGAAGCCGTAGACGCCGATCGTCGCCACCCGACCGCACGTGACTGTCATGCCGAGCACCTTGCCGCACGGGTCCGACGACGTCAGCAGCGCAGTGCGGAACGTTGCGGCGTGCCAGGGCCTCGGCGTAGTTGATCTGTCTGTTACGGGCCGAAGGCAAGCGCGTCGGGAAGACCTGCGCTACGGCCGGCCGAGGTCCGCCGCTGATCATCGGTGGCCTGCGCGAGCACTCCGGGCCAGGCACCCGAGGAGAGCCTGACCGGCCTGCGGGCGCATCTCCGGGCGTCCGAGGACGCGGTCAAGTACGACGTGGTGGACCTGGTCGACGTGCCTGTCCGGCCTCGGCTGCCGCATCGGCGAGTTGCTCGCGCTGGACTGGACCAAGGTCGAGGAGGAGGCCGGGACGTTGGCGATCGAGGGGACCGTGATCCGGATTCCGGGCCTCAAGGCACCCTGCGGGAGGCGGAGAACACTCGGCCCAGCGGCAGCCCGGGCGACCAAGCGACCCACCAGCGATTTTGTGCCCCCGGCAGGATTCGAACCTGCGACGCACGGTTTAGGAACGTTCGCTAAGCCGGGGCCCAGGTGCTCAACCAGGGCGTTTGCTGCACACAGGGGAGCACTGGGTGCTCATCCAGGTCGCCTGTGCGCAGTATTTCATCCCCCAACCCATCCCCCAAGACGGGCGGGGGATGTCGACTCGGGTACAAGTCCGGTGCGATCAGGGGGCTGGTGGTTCTGTCTGTCAGTTCCGACCGCACATGTTCGTCAGCGACGACCGCACCCCGGATCCGACGAGGCCGGTGTTCGCGAGTTCCGACGGCCACCGAGGAAGGCGTGGAGCCCTTCTCCCTGCGGTCAGTTCTCGCGGACATCGATCATGAGCCCGGCAGCCGCGTGCGGTCAGAACCTGCGGACAACTGCGGTCAGTTCTCACCGACAAAGCCAGGGTGGTCCAGGTCGACTCGCCGGGATGCCACGTTCCAGTGAGTAGCCGTCGAGGCAGCGGCCGACGGGGTAGACAGCTTCGGTGAACGTCATCGGTTGGCAGCGCGCGGCGGCGAGGGACTTGGTGAAGCCGGTGCGCCAGGACGGTAGATCAGGCACGGCGAATCCGATCGGAATCGGCAGATCCGATGCGCGATGCCGGATGGACGCTCCGATGACCGCGTAGTTCGCCGTAGACGCCTTCACCAATACAGCCGCACTCAGCGTGGTCGACGCAGCCGGCGACGTCGACAGCAGCTCTCGAGCACCTACGCCGTTGACTATCTCATTGTGAACTGACATTCATTACCTGCAGGTCTTGATCAATGCTCAGCAAGAGCTGATCCCCCAGACGCCTCGGACACTGCGTAACGTCTGGATTGTAAGAAATTTGCTCACCTGAGCGCGCATTAACGAATACCAGCTGATTGTTTGCAATGATGGCGATCGTGTTTCCTCGAGCTAGGCATACCTGTCCAGCGTCGATCCGCCACAATGGTGATCCAGAAGAGATGTCCACCGCGACAGAGCCGTGTGGCCCATTCGTTGGATGTGCGAACTCTGCGGCTTGATCTCCTTGTGTGAATATGCCGATCCCTGACGCCTCTTGGTAGTTTCGATGCCATATTTTCTGGAACGCAGGGAGCCGGTAGGCGCTCAGTCCTTGTTCTTGAATAACTGCGATCGTGGCGTCAGGTGAGAGCGCTAGGATCATATCAGCCGAGTTTGAATACAGCCGCGAGCTCAGTGCGAAGTAAATTTCTCGACTGTCGGTTCGTCCGTAGACGGCGCCGCTCCAAGGGTCGGTAAGGGCTACGAAGTCTCCCGACTTTTGGGGGTCCGGATCCGTACGAGCCAGCCAGTTGCCGACCACCTCTATAGCTTCGGAAGCAGGCTTGGCCTGTCCGGTGTTCAAGTCCACAACAACGCTCTGTTTCCCGAACGTTGCCAGGCCATACTTACCGTCTTTCGTGCCGCGGAAGAGGTGCTCGAGGGTCCATGAGTAGATGGAGCAGGAGTGCAGTCTCACAGACTCGCCGGTGCTCGGGACGGTGGAAATTGTCGCTGTCCATAGTTTCTCGAGAGTCGCAGCGTCGAACGCGTCGAGCTTCTGCTCAATTACGCCTTTGACTAGTCCTTGCGGAGGGGTCTCCTCCTCACGTGAGCTGAGGATGATTACCCTCTCTGTGGATTGGCGTAAGATCGCGAGTCCGCAGTCTCCGCCGGGGCTCAGCGGCGCCGGCGTGGTAGTCAACCGCTGACCACTCGACGAATAGACGGTTACGACGTCACCGTTGGCCTCGGCGCTGTAAGCGACAGTGGCGAACGCATCATCGCCAGAGTAGTAGTAGGCCCTCGGCAGGCCTGATATTACGATCTCGCCAGGCTTCCTTGCCGAAGGTAGACTAGAGGCTTCCGGCTGAGCGTTGTCTCGACTTCGCTCTGTGGTTGGCACTGCCGTGCCGGCTGAGTTGGGCGGACTGCCAGGTGTCGGGGTGGCGCATGCAGAAAGTAGTAGGATCGACATCCCGGCCATAACCTTTGCGGCCCAATTGGACAAGTGACTATCCACGTCTACTCCCTAAGAAATTTACCTGGGTGATCTAATCGCCGCTTCTTCGTGCTGCTCTGACGGACACTCCTTGTCGCCTGACTATCGCCTCAGTCGACCGCATCCGTGGGCTGGGGTCCGCACAAGCGGAGGCTCGGCCACCTGTCGCGTGGCGACGCTGTGAGTCGTGCTTGGTTCGGTCCGTGCTAGGCGGATCTTGTGTTGGGCGCGAAGTTGCGCCACTCTTCGTCACCTGTGCACCGCTGTTCATGTAGGCGCTCGCCTTCTCTCTAGCCTATTAGCATGGCTCCGGTTCGTTATCGGAACAACGACACTCATCTCCATCGCGGATTTGACCTTCGGGGCAGGGAGGTTTCGGACAATCGCCGTTCACGCGCTCCAGACCGCCCGGGCAAGGCGGAGGTAGCGGATTCGGGCACTCGTTAGTGTCCCTCCGCTGCTGACCGTCCGAACAGGGCTTCGGCCGGCAGTCGTCGTTATTGAAACGCTCGTAGCCCTTCGGACATTTGGGCACGCATTCGTCGTTCACTCGCTCCTTGCCCTTCGGGCACTTTGGACGCTCGCAGTCGTCGCCGTCGCGGATCTCTCCGGCGGGGCAGGGTGGGTACTGGCATCGACCGCCGACCATGCTCTGGCCCTGGGGGCAGGCCGGCGGCGGTGCCACCTGAGGAGCGGCCGTTGGCGGCGCGGGCGCTGGGCCTGGTGGTGGCGGCAGCGGTGGGGCAGCCGTGGCGGGTGGGGGCGTAGCGAGCCGGTCGAGCTCGCCGGCGGTGCCTTGTGGTCGGAATATGACCTGCCCGGTGAGAGGGTCAATGATCGTGAACTCGACGATCTGTGTGTTCGCGGGGCGGATTGAGACCACGGAGTCGGTGTTGTAGCCGGTCCAGGCTGGACCGACTTGGTTCTTGAGGCTGACTTCAGGTTCGGCCGGCGTAAGTGGGTTGCCGCAGTAGCAGCGTGCTCGTGGAGTGCCGAGATCGTCAACGAGTACTGCGGTGCCGGCTTGGAGGATGGAGTTGACCGGAGTGGCGCGTCCATTGACGAATCCGTGGTTGGTCACCGAGGTATCCGAGCGCAGTACGAGTGGGGTCAATCCAGAAACGTAGCTCGGAAGCGCTTCGGGGGTAATGCCTTGGACACCCGCCCATGCCATGCCCTTGTCTGGATTGTCGCCGAGGAAGCCAACCATCTTGTCTCGGTCGCACGACGAGATGTTGAGTGTTCCGCCGTACAGTCCGGCGAGTTCACCGCTGTATTCGCCACGGCTCTCTGGCGGCGCCTGCACATTGGGAATGTCGTCGCCGACGGTCGGCATGTAGGGATTGATCCCGGGTGTTTGGATTGGCTCCCGTACTACGCCGAGGCCGGGCCCTTCCGGTGCTCCCTGCGCGGAGAATCCGAATAATGAGCCGATCGCGGCGGCCAGGATAAGCACGCAAGTGGCGAGGAGCAGCCGCGATCGGCCCGAGTTCGTCCGATTGCCTGTCGTTGACCCCTTAAGGCTGTCAGCTGGGGGCTGAGCCGGCCGAGATGGCTGCGCAGGCCGAGCTGGCTGGGCAGTTCGGATGGCGTGGCCAGCAGAGGGGGGAATGTGGCTTGTGTTGGCGTTGGAGGCGTCGGGTACGGTGACGCCTTCGGCCAGGGCGAGCGCGTTGCGTGCAGCGGTCGCCAGCGCCCCTGCGGTGGGGTACCGGTCACCAGGGTCTTTGGCCATAGCCATTGCGACGACGGCGTCGAAGGCCGCCGGCGTTGTGGGATTCGCCTGGCTGGGGCGGGGTGGGTCGAAGTACAGATGGGCGTGCATGACCGCGGCGGTATTGTCGGCGGGGTAGGGCTTTTGCCCGGTGAGGCACTCGTACAGCAGGCACCCCAGCGCGTAGATGTCCACGCGATGGTCACTCTCGCCGCGGAAGCGTTCGGGAGCCATGTAGATGACCGAACCGATCGCGCTACCTTTCCCAGTCAGCCCGGGGTTGGGGTTGTCAATCGCTCGTGCGATGCCGAAATCGACCAGGTAGGCGAAGTCATGACCGTCGTCCAGGTCGGTGCCAGTGTCAGTATCGGCGGTCCGAAGCAGCACGTTCGCCGGTTTGACATCCCGGTGGACCAGACCTGCGCCGTGCGCGGAGTCGAGGGCGGCCGCGATTTGGCGGATCACGTGTACCGCACGGCCGGGTGCAAGTGGTCCATGCTCGGCCAGAAGGTTCGACAGATCGGTGCCCTCGACCAGGCGCATGTCGATGAACAGGCGACCATCGATGTCGCCGAAGTCATGAATGGGGATGATGTGCGGCTCGTTGAGCCGGGCGGCCAGCGCGGACTCCTCGCGGAACCGGGCTTGGAACTCCGGGTCGTCGGCCATGGCGGCGGGGAGCCGCTTGAGCGCGACCACCCGGTTCCGGCTCGTGTCCAGGGCGCGGAAGACCTCGCCCATGCCGCCGCGGCCCAGTAGGGACTGCAGCCGGTAGGGACCAAACTTCTCCTCGTCGGGGTTGTCCGGGCTCTTCACCTTGGGGTTGTCGGTGGTCTCTTCCAGCGCTGCTTTGGCCGGTGACACCGGCGAAGAGTCGTCCGGAGGGGCCGCGTCGGGAGCGGGGTGCGGTGGAATCCCGGCCGGGGGCTGGGCGATCGCAACAACCGGTAGCCCGGTGCTCGTCGCCTGGGATAATGACTCCACCGCACTGTCCAACCACTTGCGCAGTTCGCGCGGGCGGGCTTCCGGTGGGGAGTTGACCAGGCTCATGATGCGGCTGACGAGCGTGTGCCGGCGAGCCGTCAGGGGGGTGGAGGACAGCATCTCGCGCAACGCTTGCGGGTCGAGCCATCCGTCGGCGCCGAGAGGCGGGGCCTGACCGGCGAGCAGGTGCGCGGTGGTGACGGCGAACGCGTAGCGGTCGGCTTCCGGAGTGGCCAGCGCGCCCTTGGTCCGTAGCTCAGGGGCGGCGTAGGCGGCACTGCGGCCGGCCAGTCCGCTGGAGTCGGCGAGACGGGCGAGCCCGAGGTCCACGAGGATCGATGAGTCGTCCGGCCGGACGACGATGTTCGCCGGCTTGACGTCGCCGTGCGCAACGGCCACCTCGGTGGCCGCACCGGAGTGCATCTCGTCGAGCGCGGCGGCGACCATGCTCAACAGCCGAAGTCGTTCGGACGCAGTGGCGTCCGGGTTCTCGGCGATCCACTCACGCAGGTTGGAACCGTCGATGAAGTCCATGACCACGTACCTGCGGAGCCCGCCGATCTTGGCGCCTGCTTCGTCCTTGCGATGCATCGGCGGACCGAGGAAGACGTCGGTCACCCGTACCAGCCCAGGGTGCGACACACTTCGCAGCAGGTGCCCGTGTTCCTCCCATCGACCGTCGTCGTAGCGATCTCTGGTGATCTTGACCGCGACCGAGCGCTTGCCCTCGGCCGACAGCGGCAGGATCGCCTTCCACACCTCACCCTCGCCGCCACCGCCGAGCAAATTGACCAGCCGGTAGGTGTCCGGCTT
Organism: Pseudonocardia sp.; assembly: GCA_052386505.1. Taxonomy (GTDB): domain Bacteria; phylum Actinomycetota; class Actinomycetes; order Mycobacteriales; family Pseudonocardiaceae; genus Pseudonocardia. Next base: position 3,113 of record JBQTKB010000111.1, on the reverse strand, counting down.
GGACGCCGGCCCTACCCAGAAATCGGACACGGCCCGCTCTCCCTACCCGCTGCATGTCGTAGCCTGACCACGCGTCCGTCAGGGCGCCACCGCCCGAAATCGCTGGGAAGAAGGGCGTCGTCGTGGGCGAGCGCTGGGTCATGGCCTATGAAGGTGTTCCGGGCACTTGCGCGGTTACCGCCGCGCGGACGCTTCCGGTCGGGCAGTCGATCGAGATTGGGCGCGAGGGTGAACTCCCGCTCGGCGTCGAGGTATCCAGCACAGCGGTGTCCCGCAACGCGCTGGTTGTGCGGTCGATCCAGCACGGCTGGGAGATCGACGTGGTCAACCGCAACGGCGCGGTACTGCATCCCTGGGGCCAGGCACCGGTGCTCGCCGGGCCGCGCAACGTCGTCAACTGGCCACTGGTAGCGGTGCGCCTGCTGCCGGACTCCAGCGTTTCCCAACACTGGGTGCTGATCGAGTCTGACGACGTGCCCGTTACTCCGGCCGGAGCAGTTGCCAGCACAGCTCTCACGGAGACGGACAAGGTGGAGCTTCCGGGCCAGCTTCCGCCCGGGGAACGGGAAGCCTTGCAGACGGTCTTCCAGGCGCAGCTCAGCTGGCCACCGCCGCACCCGGCCGAACCTAGGCTGCTCAAACAGGCAGGCAGCAGACTGGGCATCTCGGTGTCCGGGGTCCAGGATCGGCTCAAGTCCGCGCTCGGACGTGCAATGCGGCTGGGTCAGAACCGCTCGGTTGCGCTGACCGACCCGTCCTACCTTTACGTCCTCGTCCGGGCCGGATATCTCCATCCGCCGACTCAGTTCACGCATCGTCCCGCCCCGAGATGACCTGTAGCGGCTCCCGTGTACGAATCGGGCGGACTATGCCGTCGGTTGCGGTTCCCGAGATGGCAGCGACGTTGACGCTGAACCCACCTTCGGCGGGGGCGCCACGAGTGCTGCTGTTGTACTCCGCCGCGAGAAATCCGAAGATCAACGCCAGCAGGGCGAACCAGGCCAGGGTGGCCGCCGCGGCTCCCGCCGCGCAGCCTTTGATCCACGCTGTGATGTAGCGGCTGCCGTCCTCGCCTTGAGCGTCGGCTGTGCGTCTGGCTTGGTTCGCCGGAAACAGCCACACCAGGGCGAGCGGCAACAGCAGGACTGCCAGCAGAAAAGTCCACCAGAACGTTGCGCGCGTCGACGGCAGGTCCGGCAACGCCGGGCGCTGGTCCTGTGCCACCGTTGGGAGCGGTGGTTGGTTTCGGGGCCCTGCGATGGGAGCTGGAACCACTCGAGGTGTCGACGAAGGGGGCCGTTCAGTGAGCCGCGCTGCTACCGCCGGGGTCTCAGTCGCTGATGGCGTGGCAGCCGGCGTTTTGGCGTCGAGCGCCTGGACGAGGTCGAGCCGGTCTCGTGGGACACCGTTCCAATAGTCGATCGCCTCGATCCACACCGCCTGCTGACCGCGCCAGGGACTCTCGTAGGCGACCGCGCACTTGCCGTGCCGGGGCTCGGTGGCGGTGGACTCGCGCAGTTCCGTGAGCTGCCGGCGAACCTGGTCGGACGCGAGCGCGCTCCAGACGTCGTCATGCAGCAGAAGGTTGCGCGGAGCGTGTGGGCCCTGTGGGTTGCCGAGGTGGACGAGGCTGTTCAGCCAGTCGGTTGCCCACGATCTGAACTCACTCACGGCGCCCCCGTCTGAGAAAAGTGCAGATTGCAAATTGCAGTATGGGGGTGGATGATCGGCGTGACAAGGTCCTCTTCCCTGCCGGTGTCAGCGGACGGACGGAGGTGGCGATGGCTCCGAGCGGAAGTCCGGTGCTCGGCCGGCGGCGCCTTGCCAACGATCTGCGACGTCTCCGTCTGGACGCGGATCGGACGATCGCCGACGTTGCAGGCCACCTGGAGTGTTCGGCGGCGAAGGTGAGCCGGATGGAGACCGGCACGGTCGGCGTGCGGATCCAGGACCTGCGGGCGCTGGCCGACCTGTACGGCCTGGAAGAGTGCGAACGCGAGCAGCTGTACGCACTGGTCCGCCAAGCCCGACAGCGAGCGTGGTGGCACGAGTTCGCCGACGTCTACCCGCCGGAGTCCGACACGCTCTACGGCCTGGAGGACGCGGCGGCGTCCATCAAGCAGCACTCGTCGTCGCTGATACCGGGGCTGTTGCAGACCGAACGCTACGCACGCGCGCTGATCGGCTCCGCGGCGCCGCCGCCCACCGTTCTCGAGCGGCGGGTTCAACTCCGACTCCGGAGACAGAGGGTGCTGACGCGACCTCGCCCGCCCGAGGGGCATTTCGTGGTCGACGAGGCCGTGCTGCGCCGCGATGTCGGCGGCCGGGACGTCATGTCCGAACAGTTGGATCGACTCGTCGAAGTCGGTCGTCGATCGAACGTCGCGGTTCAGGTCCTCGAGTTCGGAGCCGGGGTCCACCCGGCCGTCGGGGTCGCCTTCGCAATCTTTGATTTCGCGGTCAAGAACGTCACTCCGGTCGTCTACCAGGAGCAGCTCAGCCGCAACAGCTACCTCGACGACCCGGAGGAGGTCGAGATCTACCTCTCCGCATGGAACACCGCGTGTCGCGTCGCGTCCCCGGTCGAACGATCCCATGAGCTGATCTCCTCACGCGCTCGGGAGCTGAGATGAAGACGGCAGGTCGAACTCGCCCTCGCGCACGCCCTGGAGAAACACGTGCCATTCGTCCGGACTGAATCGGAGCCGAGGACCTTGCGGATCCTTCGAGTCCCGCACCATCACGGCCGGGCCGGCAAAGGCTACGTCGACGCACGTCTGATCCGCTCCCTGGCTGAAGCTGCTGTGCCGCCAACCAGGTCCACGCGTGGGTGGCTCCTCTGCCCGGGCACGGTCCGTCGGTGCCATGCGCATGCCTCCAGTTCGTCGTTCGTCGGCAACCAGGTGAGCGTCCATGCTGAGCAACTCCGATTGCCGATCCACATCAGACGGCAGTGGTCTTGATTCCTCAATCCCGCTGCGTGGCGTGTCGGCGGCCACGAGAAACTGCCCAGTGACGGCCATGTAAGTGCCCGCTGGCGGTCATGAAACCTGCCCGCCGGTGGCCATGAGATCTGCCATGACCTGTTGATCTGTCCCGCGCGCCTTCGGGGT
>JBQTKB010000110.1:0-15622 GCA_052386505.1 Pseudonocardia sp. | reverse complement strand
AACGCTCCGCGGACCGCCCCGTCGCCGGTCCGGTAGGTGTGGTGGCGGTGCGTGCGCTAATCGGCGCCCCACCCGCTCGCGCCCCCCCCCACCGGCGCCTACCCGGCGATCCCGGCGGGTCGACCGGCGCCGGTCGACGAACGGCCGGAGGTGGTTGTCGGGTCGCCGGCGGTGCCGGGCCCACCGCCGCGGGCCGCGAGCGCCGGGTTTCCGGTGGAGTGCGGCGAGTCGCCGACCGGTGTGCGGACCCAACCGGGTGAGCTCGGGCGTGGGGAGTCGAGTGGCACCCAGCTCGATCGGCCGCCGGGCACCGCCGGCACCGCACCCGCGCTCGGGCCGGCGCTGATCGGACTCCCGCCGGTCGGCCCGGCGCCGGTCGGGTTGGTCGGCCCTGCCCCACCGGCGCCGATCGCGCCCGCGCCGGTGGTCGGTATCGAGCCCGTGGGACCACGAGTCTCCGCCGCTGCCTCGGTCGCCGTGGGCGGGCCGACCTGGCCGCCTCCGGCGAGTTCGCCGCCGGCCGCCCCACCGCCGCCGGCCGCCCGACCGCCGCCGGCCGCCCCACCGCCGGCCGGGACCGAAGCACTGCCGTCGGCACCCGCCGCGGAAGAACCGTCGCTCGGCAAGAGCCCACCCCCGGGCTGCTGGCCGGCATCCGATCCGTCGGTTCCGGGCGTCGGCGGGGCGGGTTCGGTGTCGGCGACGGTGAACGCGGCCAACGCCTCACGGGTCGCCTGCTCGTGCCGTTTCAGCACGTCGTTCGCGATCCGGTCGGCCTCGTGGTGGGCGACCATGCGGGCCTGGTAGTCGGACTGGATGCCGAATGAGCTGCCCACGGAGTCGTCCAGCGAGGCGCCGAGCTCGTCGGCCTGCCGGCCCCAGAAGCTGTTCTCGCCCACCTCGACCGGCTCCGGGACGGCGTTGCGGGCGGCGGTGAACGAGTCGCCGTAGCGGTGCGCGGTCTCCCCGCCCCGACCGCCGGTGCGCGCGATGCCGTCCAGCGCGGCCGCCGCCCGGCCGAACGCGCCGCCCGCGGCGGTGGCCGCCGCGCCGTGCCAGCCGGTGCCCAGGCCGCGCTCGGTGAGGTTCCAGCCGATGGTGCCGCCAGATACGTCGAACCGGTTGGCCAGGGCGCGCAGGTCGTCCCCGAACATGATCGCGCCGGCCGGCCCGGCCCCGATGCGCATCCAGGCGTACTTCTGCGCCAGTGGCCAGCTGTCGTAGAGGTACTCGCCGATCCCGGCCACCGATGCTCCCGGCTCAGCGCCCGAGCTGGGCGCGCAGGTTGGCCAGCATGTAGGTCGCCACCTGCTGGGCCTTGTCGCAAGCCAGCGTGTGGTTCATGCCGGGGAAGTCCTTGCGGGCGTTGTCGAAGGTGACCTGCAGCGCCTGCCCGGGGGCCACGTCGACCAGCAGGATGCAGTTGTAGGCCGGGTCGGTGGCCAGCGAGTGGCTGGTGGTCGCGGTGAAGCCGTCGATGGTGCGCAGCGGCTCGCGCCCGTAGAACAGCTCGGCGCCGTTCTTGAAGGTCGGCCCGCCGGCCCAGTCGAGATCGGGTTTGCGGGGGAAGTTGGTCCAGTTGCACGCGTCGCCGCCGAGGGAGCCGCTGCCGGAGTCGGCGAAGAACCGGCCGGGGTTGGTGCCCAGTGCGCGAACCTGGGTGTCGGTGAGCAGCGAGCACGGCGCGATGCCGGCCATCGGCAGCTCCACCGGGCGCGGGGGCAGCGGCGAGCGGGCCGCTGCCGAGGTCGGCGCCGGGGTGGGCGGCGCGGGTGGCGGGCCGCCGCCCGCGCAGCCGGCCAGCGTGAGCACCCCGAGCGCCACCCCCAGCATCCTCACCACGGCCCGGGTCACCGATGCCCACCGCCGAGCACCTCGGTGATCGAACCGGCGGCGCGTGGTGGGTCGGGCCGGGCGATCTCGCGCAGCGCCGGGGGCAGGTGCTGGATCGGGCTCAGCCCGGCCGGTGGACCGGTCCGGCCGGGCTGGAAGGAGGTGGTGATGGCCTGTTCGGCGTGCCCGTAGTCCCGGGCCGCGGCGGCCAGCTCGTCGCCGAGGGCGAACAGCCCGTCGATGTGTGCCTGGCCCCGGGCCAGCAGCCGCCCGGTCACCTCGGTGAACCCCTTGGCCGCGTCCTTGGACACCGGATCCCCACCCAGCTCCGGCATCCCGTTCGGGTGCCGGTGGCGGAACTCTCGCACCGCCTCACACAGCGCTTCGGCCTCCTCCAAGATCACCGCGCGGATGCCCAGCACGTTGGCCGCGTTCACCGTCAATCCGTACCGGGCATGGAAGTCCCCGTTCATGCCGGCCAGCCTACGAGGGCGATCACCGCCACCCCGGCGGAACCGCGCCGAACGTGTGCTTTCGCGAACGGCGTTCGGCCGCAGCCGCAGCCGCTCGCTGCGCTGCTCGCCCGCTCGCGGCTCAGCGCCGATGGTTCGCCGCCGACGCTCGCTGCAGCCGCTATAGGGGATCAGCCCACCGAGCCGAGGAACTCCGCGAGCAGCCGGGTGCTGGCTCGCGGTGCCTCCTGGTGCGGGAAGTGCCCGCAGTTGGCAAGCGCGTGGTACTCGTGCCTGCCCACCCAACGCTCGGAGACACGGGCGGTCCGCTCCAGCAGCCAGGGGTCGTCCACGCCGTGCACCTGCAGCACCGGTTGCTGCACCGGCCGGTCGATCTCGGCGGCGAACCGGGAACCCTCCGGCCGCAACTGCGAGCGCACCGCCCAGCGGTAGTACTCCAGCGCGCAGTGCGCCACCCCGGGGATGCCCATGGCGGCCCGGTTGCGGTCCACCACCTCGGCGAACTCCGGCGCCGCCGCCCACCCCGCGCCGGACCAGGCCCGCAGGATCCGCTCCACCCGGGCCGCGTCGTGCGCCCGCAGCGAGCGCTCCGGGCGCCACGGCAGCTGAAACCCCAGGCTGAGCGCCGCGCCAGCCCGGCCCTGGCCGCGCGGGTCGGACCAGATCGCGCGGCGTAGCGCCAGCGGATGCGGGGCACCGAACACCGCCAGTGCGCTCACCAGCCGGGGATGCAGCGCGGTGAGCGTCCAGCCGATCAGCCCACCCCAGCCGTGGCCGACCACCACGGCCCGCCGCTCACCCAGCGCCCGGATCAGCCCGGCCGCGTCACCGGCCAGCGTCCACAGGTCGTACCCGCGCGGTGGCTTGTCGGACTCGCCGTAGCCGCGCAGGTCGATCGCCACCGCCCGGAACCCCGCGTCGGCCAGCCCGACCAGTTGATGGCGCCAGGTCCACCAGAACTCCGGGAACCCGTGCAGCAGCACCACCAGCGGTCCCTGCCCGCATTCGACGGTGTGCAGCCGGATGCCGTTCGCGGAGACACCGCCGTGCCGCCAGGGACCAGGAACCCGGACACCTGACTCGCGCGTCATCGCTCCAGCGCGGAATGAGTTGAGTGGCCGCGCTTGCTGAGCGCCGCCGCGGTGTCCTTCACCGAGCTGATCGTGCGTTCCGGGGCGCGGATCTTGCGCACCCGCAGGTAGCCGAGGAATCCGAACAACCCGGCCGAGGCCAGCATCAGCACGAAGACCACCAGGTAGGACGCCCACGGCAGCAGCAGGTACTGCAGCAGCTCGGCGACGAACACGAAGAAGAAGAACACGCTGTAGAGCACGATCACCAGCGCGACGATGAAGAAGACGCTGCCCTTGACGCCCTTCTTGACCTCGGCCGTCACCTCCGACTTGGCCAGCTCGACCTCGGACCGGATCAGCGTCGACACATGGGAGGTGGCGTCCTTGACCAATCCGCCGATCGAGCCGTCGGTGCCGCGGGCGGCCTCCGGCGACAGCGGAATGGACGGCAGCACCGGCGGGACGTCCGTGGCGCTGGTTCCGTTGCTGCCTCGGTTCGGGCTGGTCACCTGGGCTCCTCCTAAGGCTGCCTCGCCACCGCCCGAGCGAGCGGGCGAACATCAAGTGGCAGCCATCGTGCCACGGCACGCGCCGGGACGCCGAAACGGACGCGCCAACTGTCGTTCGGCGCCCACCGGAGCGGGTGGGCGCCGAGCCGCGCGCGCCCGCGCGGGGCGGTGGCGCTGTCCGACGAACCCGGTCGGCACGAAGCCCGTCACAGGTAGGAGATCAGCAACACGATCCCGAGCAGGACGACCACCCAACGGACCATCGTGCTCGTCGACCAGGACGATTCGACCCGGCCCTCGGCGCGCAGTGGTCGGGTGACCCCGAGGGCCGCTGCCCGCGCGGCGGAGCGGGCGTACGGCGCGAGCCTGGCCCAGGTCCGGTCGGCGGCACGCAGGCCGCGCCGCCCAGCCGAGGGCAGCAGCGCCCGGTACACCGCGTCGGCGTCCAGGTTCACCGAGGGCAGCTCGGGCGGGTAGAGGCCGGTGCGCATCAGGACGGTGAACGCCATCGCGGCCAGCGCCAGCAGCTGCAGCTGGGTGATCACGTGTGAGGTGGTGTAGGGCACGTAGTCGACCGGGAACGGCAGCAGCCCGTACAGCAGCCCCGGGGCGACCCCGATGGTGATCGACATCGCCGCGGCCAGTGTCATCGCGACGCGCATGTTCAGCGGGGCCTCGGGCACCCGGTGCCCGTTGTCGTGGGCGAAGAACGCGAAGAACGGGATCTTGATGCCGGCGTGGTGGAACACCCCGGCGGAGGCGAACAGCAGCAGCAGCCAGACCACGACCCGCTGGTCCTCGGCGACAGCCTCCAGGATGAGTGACTTGGTGACGAAGCCGGAGAACAGCGGGAACGCCGAGATCGACGCCGCGCCGACCATGCAGAGCGCGGTGGTCTGCGGCATCGACTTGTAGAGCCCGCCGAGTTCGGCGGCCTTCACCGTGCCGACCCGGGTCAGCACCGCGCCCATGCTCATGAACAGCAGCGCCTTGAAGAAGATGTCCGCGAAGGCGTGCGCGGCGGCGCCGTTGATGCCCAGCGCCCCGCCGATGCCGACGCCGACCACCATGAAACCGATCTGGTTGATCATGCTGTAGGCAAGTACCCGGCGCAGGTCGTTCTCGATCACCGCGTAGAAGATCGGGAAACAGGTCATCGCCGCGCCGACCCACACCAGCGCCTCGGTCCCGGGGAAGCCGCGGGCCAGCGCGTAGACCGCGAGCTTGGTGGTGAACGCGGACAGCACCACCGCCCCGACCGCGGTCGCCTCCGGATAGGTGTCCGGCAGCCAGGCATGCAGCACCGGGAACGCGCACTTGATGCCGATCGCGAGCAGGATCAGCACCCCGCCGGGCCCGTCCAGGCCGAGGTAGTCGAACTCGATGCCCCCGCCGTCGCGGACGTGGAACGCGATGCCGGCCAGCATCAGCAGCCCGGAGCCGAGCTGGGCGGCCAGATAACGCATGCCGGCGCGGTATCCGCGCTCGGAGCGGTTGGCCCAGATCAGGAACACCGAGGCCAGGCCGGTCAGCTCCCAGAACACGAACAAGGTGACCAGGTCGCCGGCCAGCACGCCGCCGACCGCCGCGCCCGCGTAGACCAGGGCGGCGGTCTGCTGCATCGCGTCCCGTAGGTGCAGCGCATAGATCACGGCCATCAGGGCGGCCACGCAGAAGGCGGTGGCGAACACCCGGCTGAGCGCGTCGATGCGGACCGGATCCAGGGTCAGCCCGAGCAGCTCGACGCCCCCGGCGGTGCCCCGGGCGGTGCCCTCGGCGCGGCCCTCGGGTAACGACCACAGCAACACCAGCGCCGCGACCGGCAGCACCAGCATCCAACCGGCGCGGACCCGGCCGCGCAGCAGTGGGACCGGCAGTGCGCCGAGGACGAGCAGCAGCGCGGGGTTAGCCGTCATCGGAACCCTCGCCGCGCCGCTCGTAGTAGTCCTCGTCGCGGCGCAGCACCCGCCGCAGCTCCTTCGCGGTCAACACCAGGGTGAAGCTGACCACGAATCCGAACAGGGCGTAGAAGCCGAACCAACCCTCGAACGAGAACTTGGTCGACTTGACGTAGAGCAGGTCGGCGAGCAGCAGCAGACCACAGACCAGGTAGACCCCGCGCGCAACCAGGCGCACGTGCCGCGGATCGTCCAGCCATCGCTCGTCGTTCACCGGCCCACCTCCCAGGCCCGGCGCAGCGGCTCCACGACCATGTCCGGGAAGAAGAACAGCCCGACGCACGCCGCCGCGGTGAGCACCAACGGCACGACGCAGGCCATCGGCGCCTCGCGGCGGCGCTCGCCCGGCGAGCCGCCCCGGAGGAACCCGCGGACCGGGATCGGCAGCAGGTAGGCGAAGGACAGCAGCGAGCCGACCAGCAGCACGGCCGTCATCAGCGGCTGGCCGGCATCGGCGGTGCCCTGCAACAGCAGCAACTTGCTCCACGTGCCGCCGGTCGGTGGCACCCCGACGATCGATACCGCGCCGACCAGGAACGCGCCGAAGGTCCAGGGCATCGTCCGGCCGAGTCCGTCGAGCTCGCGGACCCGGGTCTTGTGCGCGGCGGTGTAGATCGCGCCCGCGCAGAAGAACAAGGTGATCTTGCCGGCGGCGTGGGTGGCGATGTGCAGGGCCCCGCCGACGGCCGCCGTCCGGCTGGCCAGCAGTGCCGCCAGCACGATGTAGGCCAGCTGACTGATCGTCGAGTACGCCAGCCGAGCCTTGAGGTTGTCCCGCCGCAGCGCGACCAGGGAGGCCACCAGCAGGGTGGCGGCGGCGACCCACATCAGCACCGTGGCCGCGCCCAGCGACCCCAGGGTGTCCAGCCCGACGGTGTAGACCGCGACCTTGAGTACGGTGAAGACCCCGGCCTTGACCACCGCCACCGCGTGCAGCAGCGCCGACACCGGGGTGGGCGCGACCATGGCCGAGGGCAGCCACTGGTGCAGCGGCATCAGCGCGGCCTTGCCGATGCCGAAGACGAAGAGCACCAGCAGCACGGTGAGCACCGCGGGCCCGGCCCGGCCGGTGAGCACGCCCCCGGGGACGAACTCGGTGCTGCCGGCCAGCACCTGGGTCCAGACGATCGCGGGCAGCAGCAGCCCGATCGAAGTGGCCAGCAGCAGGCCCAGGTACACCCGCCCGCCGCGCCGGGCCTGCGCACTGCCGTCGTGGGTGACCAGCGGCCAGGTCGCCAGCGTGAGGATCTCGTAGCCGACGAACAGCGTCACCAGGTTCGCCGAGAACGCGACCCACAGCGCGGCGGCCATCGCGAGGGCGAAGAAGAGGTAGAAGCGGGTCTGCCGGGCCTGACCGTTGGCCCGAAGGTACCCGATCGAGTAGACGGTGGTGAGCGGCCAGAGCAGCGCCGCGACGGTGGCGAACAGCAGGCCGAGCGGCTCCAGCTCGAAGGCGAACGCGATGCCGGGCAACCAGGTCCACAGCTCGAACCGGAGCCCGCCGTCCACCGCCGGCCACAGCGACAGCACCGTCGCCGCCGCGGCGACACCGCCCGCGACCGAGACGGCCTCCCGCAGGTTCGGCCGGTGTCGCAGCGCCAGCACCCCGAGTCCGGTCAGCGCCGGCAGGGCCACCGCGACCGGCAGGCCCACCGCGGCCGGCAGGGCCACCGCGGCCGGCAGCACCGCCCCGGTCACCGGGCGCCCCCCAGCAACGCGGCGGCGGCGGCGTCCGCAAGGCCCGCCGGTAGACCCGGCGCGACGCCGAAGTACAGCGAGACCGCGACGAGCACCCAGGTCGCCCCGATCATCGTCCGCGCCGGTGGGGCCGGGTCCGGCGGCCCGACCGGCTCCCGGAACCAGCCGATCTCGATGACGCGCCCGACGTAGACCACCGCCAGCAGCGAGCTGAGCAGGACGGCGGCCAGCACCAGCCACCGGCCGGTCTCGGCCAACGCCAGCACCAGCGCCCACTTGCTGACGAAACCCGCCGTCGGAGGCACCCCGATCAGCCCGAGCCCGGCGAGCAGGATCGCGGTGAACGTCCAGGGCATCCGGCGCCCCAATCCGGCCAGCGCGGAAAGCTGTACCGAGCCCAGCCGCAGCAGCAGCACACCGGCCGCGGCGAACAGCGCGGCCTTGGTGACCGCATGGTTGATCAGGTGCAGGTATCCGGCCGCGACGCCGGCTCGGGTGGCCAGGCTGACGCCGGCGATGATGTAGCCCAGCTGAGCCACGCTCGACCAGGCCAGCAGGTACTTGAGGTCACGCTGGAAGCAGGCGACTGCGCCGGCGACCAGCATCGCCAGGGTGCCGACCACGAGTCCCACGACGCCGACCGGCAGCAGTCCGAACACCAGCGCGCCGCCGAACACGCCGAAGGCGAACCGGAGGAAGGCGTAGATCGCCACCTTGGTGCTGACCGCCGCGAGGAAGGTGCTCACCGCCGACGGCGCCTGCGCGTAGGCGTCCGGCAGCCAGGCGTGCAGCGGGAACGCCGCCATCTTGACGCCCAGTCCGACGAAGACGAAGGCGACCGCGGCGGTGAGCGCCCGGTTGCCGTAGAACTCCGGCAGCCGGGCCGCCAGGTCGGCCATGTTGAGGGTGCCGGTGACCGCGTAGGCCAGCCCGATCCCGATCAGCAGGAAAGTCGCCCCGATGGTGCCGATGACCAGGTACCGGAACGCCGCGAGCAGTGCCCGCCGGCGGCGGCCCATCGCGATCAGCGCGTAGGACGACAGCGAGGAGATCTCCAGGAAGACGAACGCGTTGAACGCGTCCGCGGTCGCGGTGACGCCGAGCAGCCCGGCCAGGCACAGACACAGACATGAGTAGAAGAACGGGATCCGGCGGTCGTCGATCTCCGCCTGGACGCTGGAGCGGGCGTAGCCGGCGACCACCAGCGCGATCGTCGAGACCAGGGCCAGGACCGGGGCGTTCGCCGCGTCGACCAGGTACTCGATGCCGGCGGGCGCGGGCCAGCCGCCCAGGGCGTAGCGGACCGGACCGCTCCGGGCGACCTGGTAGGACAGCAGCAGAGCGCAGACCGTCGCTCCCGCCGCGGCGGCCAGGAACAGCGACCAGGCGACCAGCCGTCGCCGGGTCAGTGCGCACAGCGGTGCACCCAGCAGTGGGAGCAGGACCTGCAGGATCGGCAGATGGTTCACCGGTCGGCTCGGTCCGGGGTGTCCTCGGCCAGCGCCTCGTCCTCCTCGAGGGTGCCGTAGGCACGGAACACCCGGACGGCCAGCGCCAGGCCGAGCGCGGTTGTCGAGACACCGACGACGATGGCGGTGAGGATCAGCACGTGCGGCAGCGGGTGCGAGTAGGTGTCGATGCCGGGCTCGATGATCGGAGCGGTACCACCGGCCACCTTGCCGAAGGCCACATACAGCAGGAACACCGACGCCTGGAAGATGTTCAGGCCGATCAGCTTCTTCAGCAGGTTGCCGTGACTGAGCACGGTGTACAGCCCGCAGATCATCAGGCTGAAGATCAGCCAGTAGACGTAGTGGCTCGCGATCACCGCGCGGCCCGCCGTCCGGCGAAGGTGAAGAACACGGCGGTCATGACCCCGGCGACGGTGATGCCCACGCCGAGCTCGACGAGCAGGATGCCCCAGTGCTGACCCTGCTCCGGGTCGCCCGGGCTCAGCGTGTCGTAGTCCAGGAACGCCCCGCCGAGCAGCATGTTCAGCACACCCACACCGGCGAACAGCAGCAGCCCAGCCGGGATCAGCAGCCGCAGCACCGAGGTCGGCAGCACCCGCCGGGCGCTGTCCATGCCGAACACCAGCCCGTAGAGCACGAACGCGGCGGCGAAGATGACCCCGGCCTGGAAGCCGCCGCCCGGACCGTAGTCGCCGTGGAACTGCACGTAGAGGGCGAAGACGAAGATGAACGGCAGCAGCAGCGCGCTGACCACGCGCAGTACCCGGTACTCGGCGAGCCGAGTGGCCCGCTCTCCCTCGGGGCTGCGGCGGGGGACCTCGGCCAGGATCAGCAGAGCGGCGACGCCCGCCGTGAAGATGACCGCGAGCTCACCGAGAGTGTCGTAGCCGCGGTAGCTGGCCAGCACCGAGGTCACCGTGTTCGGGATACCGATCTCGCGCTGGGAGCCGTAGAGATAGGTCTCGGTGATCGGGTGGGTCTGCACCGGACTGCCGGCGGCACCGAAGGCCGGCAGGTCCTGGCTGGCGTAGATCAGCATGCCGCCGGCGAAGAGCGACCCGACGCCGGCCGGCCAGAGTCGGCGCCGGGGGGTCACGGCCTCCCGGGAACGGGTCAGGGCCAGCACCGTGAGCATCAGCACCGTGCTGACCCCGGCACCCACGGCGGCCTCGGTGAACGCCACGTCGACCGCGTCGAGGACCACGAACAGACAGGCCAGCACCAGGCTGAACAACGACGCCAGCATGACCGCGCCGTAGAGCCCGCGCAGCCGGGTGATGGCGACCGCCGCCACCACCAGGATGGCGAACAGCACCACGGTGACCAGCTCGACCGCTGACATCAGCGCCTGCTCTCGCCCTCGAGCCAGACGTGCACCCCGTCCTTGCGGGCGGCCTGCGCCAGCGCATGCGTCGCGGTCGGCCCGGTCAGGACCAGGAACAGCATGATCAGCACCAGCCGGATGCCGACGCCGGCGTCGGGCGCCAGGCAGAGCAGCCCGAGCAGGATCAGACCGGCCCCGGCGGAGTCGGTGAGGCTGACCGCGTGCACCCGGGTGTAGAAGTCCGGCAGCCGGAGCAGGCCCACGCCGCCGGAGACCGCGAAGACGCACCCGGCCACCAGGAGGATTCCGCTGAGCACGGTCACCGGCTCTGCTCCTCCGGCCCGGCCGTGCCCATCTCGCGGTAATGGGTCAGCTTGAGCACCGCTACCGTGCCGACGAAGTTGACCAGCGCGTAGAACAACGCGATGTCCAGGAACTGCGGCCGGCCGGCCAGGAAGCCGAGCACCGCGATGAACAGCACCGTCTTCGTACCGAACATGTTCACCGCGAGTATCCGGTCGTAGAGTCGGGGACCCAGGAACGCCCGGGTCAGCGCAAGGATCATGGTGGCGAGCACGGCGACCATGGCCGCAAGCAGCATCAGCGCAGTCCCAGCCGCCGTACCCGCCGCAGCATTGCGCCGTCCCGGAGCTGGCCGATGCCCGACTCGCGCAGCGCGTGCACCTCGACACCGTCCTCGTCCACCCGCAGCGACAGTGTTCCCGGCGTCAGCGTGATCGAGTTCGCGTAGGCCACCGTGCCGACCTCGGACAGGTCCCCGGTCGGAGTCGCTGCCACCACCGGCCGGGGCGCCGGCCGCGGCGACCACACCTGGCGCAGTACCGCCACCGCGGACAGCAGGACCTGCCCGGTCAGCCAGCCCGTGTACAGCGCGGCCCGTGCCGGGGAACCGAGGTGAACGACCGCCCCGTCCAGGGCGTCCATCCGGCTCACCAGCCACCCAACGAGCAGCACCGAGACCAGCCCGAGGGCCAGCAGCAGCGGGGTGTAGTGCCCGGACAGCACCAGCCAGAAGAGACCGAGCAGTGGAAGCAGCCGTAGCAGTTCTGGTGCAGGCACGCCGGGCCCCTCTCGTCCACGTCCCGGAGGTCGGTCCACCTCCGGCGCCGACCAGGCTTCCCGGCACACCAGGCGATACCGTACCCGGGCGTGATCGAACCTGCTCAGCCGACGAGCCGGCCGCGCTTGCGATGTGTGCGGGCGCGCACGGTGAGCAGTGCGGCGGCCAGCAGCGCGGCGGCCGCCGAGGCCAGCAGGACGGCGGCCTTGGCGGCGTTGACCAGGTCCTGGCTCTGGTCGGTCAGCGCGAGCTCGGCCAGCAGCAGGCTCACGGTGAACCCGACTCCACCGAGCATCGACACGGCGAGCATGTCCCGCCAGCCCAGCCCAGCCGGGCGCACCACGGGAGTCAGCCGGATGACCAGGTAGGAGAACCCGAAGATGCCCACCAGCTTGCCGACCAGCAGTCCGGCGATCACCGCCAGCGGCAGCGGCTGGCTGACCACCGTCCGCAGTGCGTCGGCGCCGATCGGCACCCCGGCGGCGAACAGCGCGAACAGTGGTACGCACAGACCCGCCGACCACGGCTGCAGCCGGTGCTCCAGGCGCAGCACCGGCGGCTCGCGCTCGCCGTCGTCCGCCCGCACCCGGGTCAGCAGCCCGAGCACCACGCCGGCGACCGTCGCATGCACCCCGGCCTCGTGCACCGCCAGCCAGGTGCCGAACGCGAGCGGGACGTACAGCAACGGCGTGGTGACCCGGCGGCGCTGCAGCAGCCAGTAGAGCCCGCACAGCGCGGCCGCCGCCGCGAGCGCCAGCAGCGCCACCCCGGAGGTGAACAGCACCGCGATCATCGTGATCGCGCCGAGGTCGTCGACCACGGCCAGGCCGAGCAGGAACACCCGCGCGGTCGGCGGCAGCCCGCACCCGGCCAACGCGAGCACCGCGAGCGCGAAGGCGATGTCGGTGGCCACCGGAATCGACCAGCCCTGGTCCATTCCCGCCCCGCCGGCCCCGACGGCCAGTGCCACCCCCACCGGCACCACGATCCCGCCGAGCGCGGCCACCACCGGCAGCGCGGCCTGCCGGAATCCGGCCAGCTCGCCGATCACCAGCTCCCGCTTGAGCTCCAGGCCGACCACGAAGAAGAACACCGCGAGCAGCCCGTCGGTGGCCCAGGCCGCCACGGTCAGGTCCAGGTGCAGGGCGGCGGGGCCGAACGTGAAGTCGCGCACGGCCAGGTAGCTGTCCGCGAACGGCGAGTTCGCCCAGATCAGCGCGATGGCGGTCGCCGCCAGCAGCACCATCCCGCCGACGGTCTCGATGCGCAGGTAACGGGCCAGTTCACCGGCGGGCGCGGTGAGGCGGCGGGGCACAGTCATGGCGGCTCCGGAAGGCAGAAACGATCGGCGGTGCACGTCGAGGGGTCGCTCGCCGACCAGACTTCCCGGCACACCGCCTTGCACGCTAGGCCAGTCCCGGCGGCTCTGCTCTGCGCACCGGGATGGATCACACCCCGCGCCGACCCGCACCCGGGTCGGCGGCGCGCGGGCCGGCCCGGCTCACTCGGTGCGGGCGAACCGGGCCACCGCGGTCGTCATCAGCAACGCGCACATCGCCACCACCAGCGTCAACTGCAGCCAGACCGGTACCGGCCAGTCGCCCCAGTGGATTCCCGGGTCGAACCGGGCCCGGGTGGCGGCGTCCACCGCCAGGTGGTCGAACACGACCGAGCGCATCGGCTCCACGACGTAGGTCATCGGGTTGACGTGGGTGAGCACGGCCAACCAGCCCGGCAGCCCGGACAGCGGGAACAGCGCCCCGGACAGGAACATCATCGGGTGATGATCAGCTGGACGAGCGGCATCGCGGACTGCACCTGACGCACCCGGGCAGCCAGCGCCAGGCCCATCGCGGTGATCAGGAATGCACAGAGGAACAACAGCCCGACCAGTTGCAGCATCATCAGCGGGGCGTAGGGCACCTCGACCACTCCGGCCAGGGCCAGCAGTACCAGGCTCTGCAGCGTGGCCACGCTGGCGCCGCCGACGCACTTGCCGAGAAGAATCGACGACGTGCTCACCGGGGCCACCAACATCTCCCGCAGGAATCCGAACTCCCGGTCCCAGACCAGCGATATCCCGGAGAACGCAGCGGTGAACAGCACCGACATGGCCAGCACGCCGGGAAACAGGAACGTGGTGAACCCGACCGGCCCGCCGCCCCCGGCGCCGGCGCCGACCAGCGAGTTCAACCCCACCCCCAGGACGAACAGGAACAGCAGTGGCTGCACCAGCGAGGACACGATGCGGGCGCGGTCCTTGCCGAACCGGATCAGCTCCCGCTGCCACACCACGAACGCCGCCCGCAGCTCGTGCCTAGGGTCGAAGCCGACCACCCGGGTCGCCGCGACCAGGGTCGTCTCCGGGCGGCTCACCGTCCCCTCCGCGCCATCGCCGCGAACATCGCCGAGCCGGCCCCGGTGCTCTCCATGTCGCGGATCGTCGAGCCGGTGTGCGCCAGGAACACGTCGTCCAGAGTCGGCCGGTGCACCGTGACCGACCGGATCGGCATCCCGAGCTCGGTGAACAACCTCGGCACGAACGCCGCCCCCTCCGGCACCGCCATGGTGACCAGCCCCTCCCGTACCACCGCGTCAAGCCCGAACCGCCGCCTCCCCGGGCGCGACGTCCAGGTCGATCCCTTTCACCGCCTCGACCGCGCCGAACCGCTTCACCAGACCCCGGACCCGGACCGCCGCCGGGTCCGGTCCGGGTTCCGTCGCGGGTGTGCCGCCCGCGCCCGCCCCGGTGTCGTTCACCTCCGGGACGCTACGGCCGCCGGTCCGGCGCGGCAATGCGCATGCGCCACCCGCGACCGGATCCCGGTAACCTGCCCGGCCGCCCGCGACCGGGACTTGCGGGGCGACGGGGCACGTGCGGGGCGACGGGGCACAGGCGAAACGACGGGGCACAGGCGAGGCGACGGGGCACGTGCGAGGTCACTCGTCGGGGCGGCCGCGCAGGCGTTTGACCGTGCCGCGGCGGGTCTTGTCGTCCATCCGCCTGGCCCGTGCATGCTTCGACGGGCGGGTGGGGCGTCGGCTCGGCGGATCCGGGGCGACGGCGTCCGCCAGCAGCGCGGCCAGTCGCCGCCGCGCGGCGTCCCGGTTGCGCAGCTGCGAGCGGTGCTCGGCGGCCACCACGGTGAGCACCCCGTCGGTGAGCCGCCCGGCGAGCCTGCGGATCAGCCGTTCACCCGGCCCCGCCGGCAGGGTGGCGGTCAGCGCGTGCACGTCCACCGACAGCTCCACCCGCGAGTCGGTGGTGTTCACCCCCTGCCCGCCCGGCCCGGACGACCGGGAGAACCGCCAGCGCAGTTCGCGCTCGGGCACCACGAACGACGAACGGCCGGCGCGGACGGGGCTCCCCTCGGGGTTGCCGAGGGGATCCCGCAGGCCGGTCATGCGCTGCAGGTTAGAGCCAGGAAGGGATGTCCGCGCGGGTGTTTCCCTACTCCTCGCCCTTGCCTTCCTTCAGCCCCGAAGAGATCAGGTCCATCACCGACGAGTCGGCCAGGGTGGTCACGTCGCCGATCTCCCGGTTCTCCGCGACGTCCCGCACCAGCCGCCGCATGATCTTCCCGGAGCGGGTCTTGGGCAGCTCCTCGACGACCATGATCTGGCGCGGCTTGGCGATCGGGCCGATCTCCTTGCTCACGTGCTCGCGCAACGCTCTGATCGCCTCCTCGCCGCCGTCCTTCGCGGCGCTGCCGCGCAGGATCACGAAGGCCACGATGGCCTGCCCGGTGGTCGGGTCGGTGGCGCCGACCACCGCCGCCTCGGCCACGGTGGGGTGGCTGACCAGCGCCGACTCGACCTCGGTGGTGGAGATGTTGTGCCCGGAGACCAGCATGATGTCGTCCACCCGGCCGAGCAGCCACACCGCGCCGTCCGCGTCGTACTTCGCGCCGTCCGCGGCGCGGGGGTAGCCCTGCTCGGCGCCCCGGGAGCAGTAGGGGGCCCGGTCGCGCGGCTCGTCGCCCCAGACCCCGCGCCGCATCGACGGCCACGGCTTGTCCAGCACCAGGCACCCGCCGCCGCCCGTGCCGACCGGGTTGCCCTGGTCGTCGACCCCGGTCGCCGAGATGCCCGGCAGCGGGCGCATCGCGGAGCCGGGCTTGGCGGCGGTGACCCCGGGCAGCGGGGCGATCATGATGGCGCCGGTCTCGGTCTGCCACCAGGTGTCCTCGATCGGGCAGCG
>JBQTKB010000109.1:0-6650 GCA_052386505.1 Pseudonocardia sp. | reverse complement strand
TGAATATCTCGCCACAGTGGCTTCCGAAATCAACGACCGACCCCGTAAGATTCATAACTGGAAGAAACCCTCCGAGCTATTCACCGAACTCGTCGAGGCGAATGCTTCCACTGGCTGAATCTGCCCGCTGCTGGCCAGCGGGGGTCGTTTCCGCGAAATCTTGATCACCCGAGATTCCGGTCATGGTCCTTACCGGGGTCAGGTGACCGAGCTGCGCGCTGAACCTGGTGTGCTGCTGGCGGCGGTCGCGGCCGGGGCGGTGGCCGACCTGGGGCATCCCGAGATGCTGACCGCGGGCCAGGTGGTCGAGCACCTGCGTTCGGCGCCGTGCTGTGCCGGTGATCTGGCGGCCGGGATCGCGTTCGCCGGTGAGCTGCGGCTCCGGCGGACGGTGGTCCACGAGTCAGCGGAAGCCGCGATCGAGGTACTGACCGAGAACTACGACAGATACCTGTCGCTGGCATTCGCGCTCGCGCGCCTGGCAGGCACCGCTGGCGTGGCGCGGCTGCCCTACCTACGTGCCGACGCCTACATCGGGGTACCCGGCTGCCCGGTCGTATGGGACGACGCAGAGAGCATTTGGGCGCACCCGGCACTGACCCGGGCGGTGGCGGCGTGACCACCTTCGCCCAGGCGTGGCCGGTCTATGCGTCCTTGGGCTGGCCGGGATGCCTGCCGTTGCGCCCGGGCAAGAAGACTCCCCCGCCGGTGGGTTGGACGGGTGGGCGTGCTCCGTATCCGTCTGAGTCCGATCTCGTCGAGCTGGCCGCGCGACCGAAGTACCGGGGTACTGAACAGACCGCGCTGCGGCTCCCCCGGACCGTCGTCGGGATCGACGTGGACGACTACGGGGACAAGCGTGGTGGGCGCACCTTGTTCGAGGCTGAGCGGCGATGGGGGCCGTTGCCCGATGGGCCGTGGTCCTCGGCCCGTGAGGCACCCTGCGGCATCCGCTTTTTCGGGGTGCCCGATGGGACGGTGCTGGAGGGCTGGATCAAGTTTCCCGAGTACGGGCTCGGTGACATCGAAGTGATCCAGGCGCACCACCGCTACGCCGTGGTCTGGCCATCGATGCACCCGACAACCCGGGCCGCCTACACGTGGCGCGGCACCCCGGGGCCGGACTGTCCGCCCGCGGTGCGCGACCTGCCGAGGCTGCCCTCGGAGTGGGTCAGCGGGCTCGCCCGCACCCGATCCGCAACCGGCCGGCCAGCCACTTGCGCGGAGGTGACGGGATTCTTGGGTGGGCTGTTGGCCGACGACCCGTGCGAGACGGTGATCGGTGCTCTGCGGGCTGCTCAGGACGCGCTGAGCGGCCCTGTGGGCGGCCGGCACGACGCCGCTGCCCATCACGTGCTGGCGCTGCTGCGGATCGGGGAACAGGGCCACCCGGGTGTGGCCGAGTCACTCGACGAGCTGGCCGTGACGTTCGAGCGGGAAGTGACCGAGGACGGTTCGCGCTCCCCCGGTGCGGCGCGGGCGGAGTTCGCCCGGTTGATCCAGGGCGGTATCGGGCTGGTCCTGGCGGACCCGACACCGGATCAGCGGCGCGGTTGTCAGCACTGTGGAGAGATCGCCGATCCGGCCCGGCTTCGCGCGGCCCTGATCGGGGTGGTGCGCACCGTGCTGACCGCGGCACCGTCCCGGCGGGAGAGGCTGCTGCGCTGGGCAGCGGGCAAGGTCTTCGGTCACGTGCCGGCCGGGCTGAGCGCGGACTCCGCCGCGGCGATTGTGCTGGACACCGCAGCGCGGGCCGGAGTCCCCGAACACCTGGCTCGTGAGGCCATCGCGGGGCGGTCGAGGTGACTGCGCTGCTGGACGACATGCGAGCCGGCGCGAAGGCGCACGACTCGGCGAAAGAGGTGATCGACAACCAGGCGCCGGGGCTGAAGGCGTCCGCCGAGGACGGCGAGACGCTGAGCGTGGTGCCGTTTCCGGTGCTGGATTCCTCGGCGTTGGTCGGGCTGCCGGGAAGGATCATCCGCGGCGTTGCTCCGTACACCGAGGCGCACCCGGCGGCGATGCTGGTACAGCTACTGGCCCGGTTCGGCATCGAGGTCGGTGACGGCCCGCACCTGGTGATCGGCAACCGGCAACACGCCGCCCGGCTCAACCCGTTGATCGTGGGCAAGACCTCCGACGGTGCGAAGGGCACCGGCCACGAGGTGGTGACCGCGTTGTTCTCGGTGCCGGGTACCGGTGCTCTGGTCGCCGAGCTCGACGGCCCGGGCCCGGTGAGGGTGCTCTCCGGGTTGTCCTCCGGGGAAGGGCTGATTGAGCTGGTGCGGGACGAGAGCGGCAGTCCGTGCGACAAGTCGCACGACCCCGGGGTGGACGACAAGCGGCTGTTGGTGGTGGAACCGGAGTTCGCTGGAGTCCTCGCGGTCATGGAACGCAACGGCACGATCCTGCCCCGGGTGCTCCGTGAGGCATGGGACGGCGACACCCTGCGCACTCTGTCCAGGCACTCACCGCTGAGCGCGACGGGCGCGCACATCTCCATCGTTGGGCACGTCACCCCGGGTGAGCTGAAGATCAAGTTATCCGAGGCGCAGATGGTCGGCGGCACCCTCAACCGGTTCCTGCCGGTGGCCTCCAGACGCACCCAACTCCGCGCGGATGGCGGCAACATCCCGGCCGCGGTGCTCGCGGAGTTCGGCACCGACCTGGCGGACGCTGTGGCCGCGGCCCGGAAGGTGCGCACGGTCAGCCGGGCACCCGGCGCAGAACGGGTGTGGAGCGCCGGCTACGCCGAGCTGCGCCGGTCTCGACCAGACGGCCCGGTGGCGCAGATGCTCGCCCGCGCCGCTCCGCAGGTGATGCGGATCGCTCTGGCCTACGCGCTCGTGGACGGTCACAACGAGATCACCGAGGACCACCTCACTGCCGCGCTCGCCCTGTGGCGCTACGTCGAGGCCACCGCCGAATGGATCTTCGGTGCCCGCGCCGACCCGGCGGAGATCCAGGAACTCGCCGAGTTCATCACCGCCGCGGGTAAAGCCGGTCGTACCCGCACCGAGATCAGCAACGACCACTACCGCAAGAACAAGCCCGGAACGCAGATCAAGGAGCTGTTGAGCGAGCTGGTGAACGACGGGCGGGTCCGCGAAGTGATCGACCGCGGCAAACCCGGACGGCCACCCACCCGCTACGTGGCTGCCACGGATTAAACGGAGTAACGGAGTAAGCCCTCTGACCAGGGCAAACAGCTATCCGGTTAATCCGTCGGATTACGGACTATCGGAATAAGTCCAATCCATCAGCGCAGGTCAGCGGGTTACTCCGTAGATCCGGTTAATCCGCTACCTCTCCGCGAACCACCAACGAAAGGATCATCACATGATCACACACGGCAAGATCGAGGCCGCGTCTCAGAAGTCGCCTGGCGCGCTCGTTGAGCTGGACGAGGGCACTACCGCGCGGGTCAGCGTGAACGAGAGACCGACCGCTCACCGCACCACCCTGACGATCTTGAGCACCTGGTGGACACCGCGTTCATCCGGTATCCGGGGTGGTCGACACACGGTCCGGCGCTCATGTCCCCGGTGAGGATCGCGGGCGCGCGGGGCAGGGTGATCGCACCCGCTCCGATGATCACGTAGCAGCGGCGCGTACAGGGCGCGCTGAGTGCGACGCTGGCGCACGAACACACGGGCGGCGAGGTGATCTGACCTGGTCAGCCCATGATCACGGCGAATTCGATCTTCAGGTGATCAACAAAAGTGTGGCGCTGAGATGGACGCTGCGGCCCGATCTCGGGTCGGGCCACCAGATCACCCCGGCCGGTCCGCGTTCGCCCCGCCAGCGGCCTCCTGGGGGAGGGGGGTGCAAAAGTTGATCTTTGATGGAGGCCGCGCACCTCGCCGCGGTCACTCGCGGCCCGTACGGGTTCGGGATTTTAATGATCTTGAGAAAACTCACCCGAATGGCCTAATTGCAATTCAGTCACTCGAATAGAAAGTAATCACATGGCACTTGAACCGTATTCGGTCACCTTTCGTCGAGTCGTTTCGCTCGTGACGCATTTCCGGGCGAACGACCATCGCGCGGTGAGAACAATTCTCGACGAAATCGGAAGCAGCCCAGTAATGGCGGGAGCAACTATTTCCGCGTTGGTAAAGCTGGTCAATACGTTGGATTCAGAACGTCCCAGTGATCTCGATGAATGGTTGCGTGGGGTATTGCTGCGCCTGGCCGCCGAGGAATAGATCCGGAAAGGGGCGTTGCAGGTGTCCGAATTTGGGGCGCCTGCAACCCCCCGACCCACCGCAACCGCCCGCCAGTCAGGTTCAGGTGTTCGATTTTGAACACCTGACAACTCAGCGTGGACGGTGCCAACACTCGTTCCAGTAGCTGCCGCTATCGCCCGTGTCGACATCCCCGATCTCCCGGAACGACGCCACGACCTCTTGCCGTTCCTCGCGCGGCAGCCGCAAGCGGCTCGTGCCGAACTCGCGGGTGCAGTAGTCGAGATCGGTATGGCATACTTCCTGACAACACCGAGTCCCCGACTCGATGGCCCCGGGTACCGACTCCGTCGCGGGGGCGTAGCACCGTATTTCCGGTTCTGGTGAGTGCGTCGCACCCAGACCGTGAACCTTCATTCGGTGTATCCACTTCCCTTGGACCGCGAAAGCGGCATTTCAAACGGAGTCAGCAACATGACCAATACATTGCCCACGGCGGCGGCACTGCGGGATCGGCCCGCCGGATGGGACTTCCGCCAGCATCTCGACGCGGTACGTACCGCGATGACCGCGCATCTGGCCGCGAACCAGTCCCTCACCGACGGCGCGGCCATCGCCGGCCGGAGCCTGCTGGCGTCCGAGCAGCGGGAATTCGACCAGCACGACGACGAGATCCGCCGTCTCGGCGTACTGGTCCGGCAGGTGGAGAACTCTCCGGAGGCTCGGACCGTCGACCGGAGCCAGATCATCTCGGCCAGCACCGACCTGGGCAGCGGTACCCGGGAGGCTGGGCGGGTCCTCGGCCCGGACCAGCGCATCGCCGACTGGTCTGCTCAGCGTTCCGGTCAGCGGCTCGCCAGCGGGCACGTGTGGGCCGGCAGCGACCCTCTCCCGGGCCACACCGACCAGTCCGACCTGTCCCTCGGAATGTTCTTGCGCGGATGGGTAACCACCCGGTGGGACGGCGCGGAGCGCGAACACCGGGCACTCAACGAGGGCACCAGCGCGGGCGGTGGGGTGACCGTGCCGGAACCGCTGGCCACGGAGATCATCGACCGTGCACGCAACTTCTCCCGGGTGATCCAAGCCGGCGCGCGAACGATCCCGATGACCTCCCAGACCTTGCGGGTTCCCCGGATCGCCGGCTCGCCGAACCCGGCATGGCGGGCGGAGAACGCGGCCATCGCCGAGTCCGATCTGACGTTCGACTCGGTCACCTTCACCGCGCGCAGCATGGCCTTGCTGGTCCGGTGCAGCCGCGAACTGCTGGAAGACGGCCAGGACATCGACGGCATCGTGCGAGATGACCTGGCCCAACAGGTCGCCCTGGAGATCGACAGGATCATGCTCCGAGGCACTGGTGCCGCACCCGAACCGCGCGGCGTTAGGAACACGTCCGGGGTGACGATCACCCAGTTCGGCGGCGCAAACGGCGCTATTCCCGCCAGCTATGACCACCTCCTCGATGGTGTGCAGGCGGTCCGCGCTGGTAACTTCGCGCCGACGGCGGTGATCGAGAACCCGCGCACCGCCACCACCATGAGCAAGCTCCGCGAGGACGGCGCGACCGGTGCCTACCTGGCGCCACCGGTGGCGCTCGCTGGAATGCCAATTCTCACCACGAACCAAGTGCCCGCTAACCTCACCGTGGGCACCTCGACCGATTGTTCAGAGATTTACATCGGAGACTGGTCGAAATGCTGGCTGGGTATCCGAACGGAATTGCAACTCACTACCTTGGTTGAAAGGTACGCTGACCTCGGTCAAGTGGCTTTCCTTTGTTGGTACCGCGCGGATGTCCAGTTGAGTCAGCCGGGTGCGTTCCACGTGCATACCGGAATCCGGGGGTGATGACGTGGTGAATTTGTGGGTTCCGGATTACCCGGACAAGCCGAACATCTGCCCACCTCCGGAACCAGTCGACCGGCCGGAACCAGAGATCGCGGAAAGTGACCTACGCATCGAGAGGAACGACCTCGGGCCCGAGGTCATACACCCTCATCCGGGAGGGTGACATCATTCCGAACGGACTGGTTAACCTTCCTCGGTCCGCCGTGCAACCGGCTACGGAGAAACCGGCTCGGAAGCGTCGAGTACGATCGAGCGACAACTGAACAAGGGCGTCAAAGTCACCGCGTCGAGCCGCTGTGAGTAGCACTCGGATTGCGGAGCCAAGGTGGGTCACGTCCTTTCTCGCAACACCAGGTGACCCACCTGCGCCCGATCGAGCGTAGCTATTCAGCTGGAGTGAGTGCCGGTGGTAGCCAGGGTCCGGTGGTGAATAGCTGGTGGAGGGCGTCGAGTTGGTCGAGGCCCCATTTGGTGGCGGTGTCGAGGTAGGAGCGGACGACGGCGAAGTCAGTGAGGCCTTGCAGGGTTCGCCAGCAGCCGCCGGAGGTCCGTTGTTGGATCTTGACGGGGCGGACGGCGCGTTCGGCTTCGTTGTTGGTGAACGGCACTGTG
>JBQTKB010000108.1:0-34231 GCA_052386505.1 Pseudonocardia sp. | reverse complement strand
GTAGCCCCGGCCGTCGGGCAGGTCGGCGTACACCAGCTTTCGTCCGGCGAACGCCTGGAACCGGGTCACCCCGAGTTCCCGCAGGTGGTTGTCGACCGCCTCGATGACCGGCCGTTCCGGCAGCTCGCGGGTGCCCGGCCGCAGCCCGAAGAAATCTCGGTCCCTGGATGCGGTGACGCCCACGTGGGCGTCACCGAGCGGCTCGATCATCGCGCGCAGGATGTCGAACAGCTCCGCCGACCCGGTGTCCTCGTCGACCATCGGACGGTACCGGTCGCGCACGCCCGCCCAGTCGACGTTCTTGCGGCCGAACGAGTTGTACTGCTCGGCGAACGTCGTCCAGAACACGTCGAACGTGGTCACCGGGTCGTCCGCGACCCGGGTCGTGCAAGCCTCCGGCAGACCCGGCAGCGGCACCAGGTCGATCTCCGCGGCGGTACCCAGCAGCCGGAGGGTGGCCCGGCCGTCGGGCCCCGGGCGCACCGTCTGTTCCGTGACGTCGTCCTCGCCGAAGCGCAGCACGCCGTCCGGGTCGGGCCCGCCGATCTGCCGGAGCGCCTCGGCCGGCAGGCAGCTGATCCGGGTGGTCTCGTAGACCCGCAGGCGTCCGGTGGACGCCCCGACACCGTCGAGCGCGTAGATCCAGCCGTAGCCGTCGGTGCGCCACACCCGTTCCGGCTCCCCGCCGTCGGGTCTCCCGGGGGTCCCGGACGTCCCGGATGGTCCGGCGCAGCCGGCCAGGAGCATGATCAGCGTGGCCGCGGTCGCGGTGAGCGTCGCGCTCCGACCTGGGTGGGTGCGCACTACCGGCCGACGTTCCCGTGGCGCCGGCGTTCGTCCTCAAGGGCCCGCTCCAGCTCGGCCACCCGGTTGCGCAGAGCGGCGTTGTGCAGGCCGTCCGGTGCGGGCTCGCTCGGGAGGTGAACGGGCTGTGCCGGCGCGCGGTCCGCCAGCGCCGGGGCGGGCTGGTCGGGTCGGGGTCGCACCACCGGCAGCACCATCGTCTGTTGGATCGCGTCCGAGGGACGTGCGATGCCGCGGACCTCGTTCGCCGGGTTGCCGGCCCACCACTCGCCGGGGCCGACCTCCTCGCCCTTCATCAGGAACGAGTCGGCGTCCAGCACCGACGCGTCGCGCATGGTGACGCCGTAGTGCACGAACGCGTGCACGCCGAGCGTGGCCCCGGCGCCGATCACCGTGTGGTCGGACTTGAACGTGCCGTCCTCCAGCGAGTGGCACTGGATGATGCTGCCGGCGTTGAGGATCGCGTCGTCGCCGATGCTGACCAGCGTCTTCTCCGGGATCGAGCAGCCGTCGTCGAACACCCGCCGGCCGATCCGCACCCCGAGCAGTCGCCACAGGACGTTCTTGAACGGCGTGCCGTTGAACACCGGGGTGGCCAGCAACTTCCACAGCCGCTCGTGGCTCCAGAAGTAGGGGTCGTAGATCGAGCAGAACTGTGGGCTCAACCGGGAGAACCCGCGCGCCGCGCGTTCCGCGAGCACCTGGGTGGCCTGGAAGAACAGCAGCGAGGCCAGCAGATCGACGACGATCGCGAGCGCGCCGAAGTCGCGGAAGTAGTCCAGCGACAGCGCCGCCAGCACGGTGATGCCCAGTACCTGCACGTACCGGACGAGCAGGAAGATCAGTGCGGTCACCGTGTTGTGCCGGTTCTTCGCCGCGAGCCGGCTGCGCTGGATCGCCGGGTCCTTGAGCTCGTCGAACTCCGCGTCGCGCTCCACCGAGCGGGGGATCTCGAACGGCGGGGAGCCGAGCAGCCCGACGTTCTCCCGGATCGGGCCGTCGATCGGCACCAGGACCTTGGTGGCCAGCAGGACGTTGTCCCCGATCCGGCCCTGGGACGGCCAGGCGACGTAGTTGCCCATGAAGTTGTACGAGCCGATGGTCACCGGGTTCACCCGGAACGAGCTGCCCGAGTAGTCCGTGTTCATGATCGACAATGCGTCGGAGACCATGGTCTCGGTGCCGATCGTGGTGAGGTACGGCGAGTCCTGCTTCAGCTCGGCGCCGAAGTTGGAGCCGGTCTGCACGATCCGGCCGGTCATCCGGTAGCCGAGCAGGCGCAGGTAGTGCACCACCGCTGAGCTGTCGCCGAACAGATCCATGTAGAACTGCTGGTTGGTCGCCGCCTTGATCGAACCCTGCACCAGGTAGTGGAAGCCGTACAGCGGGTAGACCTTGCCCGCGGTGATGAACAGCGAGTGCAGGATCCGGGGCACCACCATGACGTACACCAGCCCGGTCACGATGCCGCCGAAGAACAGCGCCGCCGACACCCAGGCCACCGTGACGTAGAAGGCGCCGCTGCCCACCGTCGTCGAGCCGGGCTCCAGCAAGGCGGCCAGCGCCGGGATCTGGGTGATCGCGAGCACCCCGGTGCTGCCCGCCACCGCGCCGCCGACCAGCAGGGCGACCAGCTGGTAGACGCTGTAGAGCAGCTTGCGGGCCGTGGTGCACGAAGCCGGCGGGCAGGTCCGGTAGCTGGTCGACGCGGGTTCGGCGGGGCAGCCGTGCCAGGTCTGGCCGGCCGGCACCGACTGTCCGCTGTGCAGCGCCGAGGAGTGGCCCAGCTCCGAGCCCTCGCCCATCGAGGTGTTGATGTCCAGCACGGTCTTCTCGCCGACGTGGGCATAGCGTCCGATGCTGACCGCGCCGATCTGGATGACGCCGTCCACCGCCCGGTAGCCCGAGTACGAGCAGTCCTTGCGGATCACCACACCGTCACCGATGGTGATCAGGTCGGTGGCCACCGGGACGCTGCGCGAGTGGATCGTGACGCCCTTGCCGATCTTCGCGCCCATCGCCCGCAGGTAGAGCACGAACAGCGGCGAACCGGCGAACAGGACCATCGGGTTGACCTGCATCAGCACCTTGGCCATCCAGAACCACAGGTACCCGCCGCTCCACAGCCGGATCTCCTTGGGCGTCCACTGGCCGACCAGGATCCACTTGCCCAGGATCGGCAACGCGATCGCCACCAGGAAACCACCGACGGTGAGCACCGCCGAGCGGCCGAACAACCCGAGCAGGTCCGGCGCGCCGGTCTCGTCCACCGCGCCGGTGAGCCAGTCGAAGCTCAGGGTCAGTGCCAGCGCGCCGAGGTAGGCGGTGAGCAGGAAGAACAGCAGCTGCACCACCCCGGTCAGCAGGTACCCGGAGCTGCTGCCGCGCACCACCTCGCGGGGCGGGGAGGGCGGACCGACCGGCCTGGCCAGCGCGGCGGCCGCACCGGCGCCGGCCGCCACCGGCACCCCGGTGTCGCCCATCGCGGCCGCCAGCTGGCGGATCGTCGGGTTGAGGTAGATGTCCTTCATCGACAGCGGCGGCAGCGTGCCCAACTTGCGCACCCGGGTGGAGAACTGGGCCATCAGCAGCGAGTTCGCGCTCAGGTCGTCGAAGAAGTGGCTGTCGATGGACACCCCGGACATGTTCAGGGTCTGACCCAGCGCGTCGGCCAGCGCCTGCTGCATCTCGGTGGCGGCCGCGACCACCTCGCCCTGGGCCGGCGCGCTGCGCTGCCGGGGTGGCGGGAGGTTCTTCCGGTCGGCCTTGTCCTGCGGGGTCATCGGGATGACGTCGAGGTGCTCCAGGTAGGCCGGCACCATGTAGGACGGCAGCCGCTCGCGCAG
The DNA here is from genome assembly GCA_052386505.1 of Pseudonocardia sp. Taxonomy (GTDB): domain Bacteria; phylum Actinomycetota; class Actinomycetes; order Mycobacteriales; family Pseudonocardiaceae; genus Pseudonocardia. The sequence continues at coordinate 30,581 of JBQTKB010000108.1, read as the reverse complement.
CTGCGCCTTGAGGATCTCCTCGTCCAGCGACGGGCAGTCCTTGCGCAGGCTGTAGTAGCCGACCAGCTCGGTCGTTTCCGGGTTGGGCTTGAAGGTGTCCACCACCGCCTGGGCGATCCCGGGCACCTGCAGCATCACCGACTCGATCTCGGTCAGCTCGATCCGGTAGCCGCGAATCTTCACCTGCAGGTCGATCCGGCCCAGGTACTCGATCTCCATGTCCTGGTTGACCCGCCCCAGGTCCCCGGTCCGGTAGATCTTGCCCGACGGGTTGGCCGGGATGTTCAGGAAGTCGTCGATGAACGCCTTGCTGGTCAGGTCGTCCCGGTTGAGGTAGCCGACGGCCAGCCCGATGCCGGCGATGCCGATCTCCCCGGTCTCGCCATGCGGCAGGGCTCGCTGTGGGTCGTCAACGTCGAGGATGACCGTGCAGTAGGTCGGCAGCGGCACCCCGATGGTCACCGCCTTGTCCGGGTGCAGCTCGGTCCAGGTGGCGGTGACCGTGGCCTCGGTGGGGCCGTACACGTTCAGGAACCGGCGGTCCGGGCGCCACCAGCGGACGATCAGGTCCTGCGGGCAGGCCTCCCCGGAGACCAGCAGGAACCGCAGGTCCGGCAGGTCGTCCTCGATGGTGGCCAGCAGCGTCGGCACGCAGCACATCGCGGTGACCCTGGTGTTCGAGAGGAACTCGTGCAGGTCGGCGCCGAGCAGGCTGCGCCCCGGCGGCTTGGGCACCAGCGTCGCGCCGGAGGCCCAGGGCACCCAGATCTCCTCGAAGGAGAAGTCGAACGCGATCGTCAGACCCTGGTAGACCCGGTCACGCGGGCGGATGCCATAGACCTCCGCGGCGACCCGGACGAAGTTGCAGATGCTCGGGTGGTCGATGGCCACGCCCTTCGGGCGGCCGGTGGAGCCGGAGGTGTAGATGATGTAGGCGAGCTGGTCCTTGTGGAACCCGCGCTCGGCGTCGATCAGCCGGCGGGCGTCCATCTCGTCGATCAGCGGGGCAGCGGAGTCGATGAAGATCGTCTCCGCACCGTTCGCGGTGATCGAGTAGAAGTCGTCCACCTTGTCCGGCACGTGCGACATCGAGAGCAGGAAGCTGGCCCGGGCGTCCTCGCAGATGTAGGCCATCCGGTCGGGCGGGAACCCGACATCCAGCGGGATGTAGGCGGCGCTGATCTTCAGCACGGCCAGCATGCCGATGTAGGAGTAGGCGTTCTTGTCGAACAGCAGCGCCACCCGGTCGCCCGGCTTGGCGCCGCGCAGCCGCAGGTAGCGGGCCAGCTGGTTGGCCCGGCGGTCCAGCTCGTCGTAGGTCAGCCGCAGGTCACCGGTGTCGTCACGAGCGTCCACCGCGAGGTGGCCGGCCCGGCCGTACTGGCTGATCCAGTCGCACTTCTCCTCGAAGACGTGGTCCAGCCGCTCGTTGCGCCGGGTCCGCCAGCCCTGCGCCTCGTCCTCGGCGACCAGCACCAGCTGGGCCAGTGTCGTCGCATCCAGCGGGGCGTCGGTCTGGCCGGCGGATACAGCCGTCACCGTTCCTCCTCGAGCCGTCCGGCCGCCGGGCATCGTGCCTGGTCAATCCGCAGAAAGGTTGTCACCGTGCGGGGGTGAGGTCAATGCCGCCCCCGGCCCGTCACGCGCTCGTCACGAGCCCTCGACGAACAGCCGGTGCAGCACCCGCACCGCCTCGTGCACGTCCGCCGCGTTGACGTGCACGGACAGCCGGCCCGCAGTGGTGGTGACGAACTCGCACGGGATGGCGGCGTCCTCCAGCGCGGCCAGCGCGGCGGCCGTGACGGCCGGCCGTCGGGCGATCCCGGTGGCCACCACGCTCACCGAACCCAGGTCGTCGCGTACGTGCGCCTCGGCGCCGATTCTCGTTCCGCCGATACCGGCCAGCGCGGCGACCACCTCGGCCGGCTCCACCCCCGGCGCGGTGAACCGGACCTCCGGGCGGTCGGCACAGCCGGCCGGCTGCAGGCTGCCCACCGCCGCGCCCCGGGCGGCCAGCGCACCGACCACCCGCGCCGGCGACACTCCGGGCACCGAGTACAGGGTGTCCTGGTTGCGGTGCGCCACGGCGGTCACCCAGGTGGACTCCGCGCCAGGGGCAATCCCGACGTCCGGGGCGCCGATCGTGCCGGAGCGGATCCAGGTGCCTGGGCCGTCCGTGAAGGATGAGCGCAGGTGGATGTGCACGCCGTGGGCGGCGGCCAGCTCCACCGAGCGTGGTTGCAGCACCGCGGCGCCGGCTTCGGCCATCTCCAGCATTTCGTCGTGGCGCAGGGTGTCCAGTCGGCGGGCGGCGGGCACCACCTTCGGGTCGGCGGTGAACACCCCGGCCACGTCGGTGAAGACCTCGCACTCGGTCAGGCCCAGGGCGGCGGCCACCGCGACTGCTGAAGCGTCCGAACCGCCCCGGCCCAAGGTGGTGGTGTCGCCCCCGGGGGACATCCCCTGGAAGCCGGCGACCAGGACGATGTTCCCCTCGTCCAGCTCCCGGGCGATCCGGCCGGCGTCCACCCCGGCGAGCCGGGCGTTGCCGTGCTGGTCGTCGGTGTGCACACCGGCCTGCTCGCCGGTCAGCGAGATCGCCGGCACGCCCAGCGCGTTGATCGTCATCGCGGCGAGCGAGCAGGAGATCTGCTCGCCGACCGACAGCAGCGCGTCCAGCTCGCGCAGTTGCGGGCGGTCGGACAACTTGTAGGCCAGGTCGACCAGCTCGTCGGTGGAGCGGCCCATCGCGGACAGCACCGCGACCACCCGGCGGCCCCGGGCCCGCTCGGCGATGATCCGCCGCGCGGCGGCCTGCAGCCGTTCGGGGTCGGCCACCGAGCTGCCGCCGAACTTCCACACCGAGATCGGGTCGGCACCGGTGGGAGCGGCGTCGGTCCGGTGGGCGCCGGTCGGGTCGGCGCCGGTCGGGTCGGTGCCGGCGACGGTGCGAGTGTCGGTGGTGGCCATGGCTGGCTCCTGGGGATCTCCGGCCACGTCCGGGAGGGTGGCGTGGCGTGCTTGGAACCAGAATGTGACCGAGCGACCCGAAGATCGATGGTGTGTTCCCCCGCCCGCCGGGAGCCAGCTACTGGAACTCGGGTGGGGCCTGCCCCACCGCGAGCATTCTTCGCGTCCGCATCGGGGGCAGGCCCTACCGCTGAGCAGCGGGTGCACCCGATCCCGGGTAGGGGCTGCTCGCTGGTCGGGGCCGGTCGCGGCGGCGCATCCTGCACTGGTTCGACGCCCGACCCGTGACTCGTCCGACCGCGGGGACGCCGTCCGTGCAGACCGGGAGCACCGCGATGACCGAACCCAGCCAGTACCCCGCCCTCGGTGGCGGCGGTACGGCATTGACCTCGCCGGATGGCGGTGCAAACCTCTGTCTGCGGTGGGACGACCTGGGGTCGACGCCGACCAGCCACGGCGAATCCGGGGGAGGCGGGATGTCGGCCGCTCCACAGACCGGGTCGGTCACCCCGACGACGGGGCTGGTGCTGGTCGATCCGCACGAGGCGCAGGGCTGGCGGGTGCGCCAGGACGAGCGCCTGGACCGTCTGTTCGAGCAGAAGTGCGACTGGATCAGCCAGTACGGGCGGGCCGACCAGCTGGCGGTCGACGCTCGCGACGACACCGGGGATCTGCGGCTGACCTACGACGAGCTGGACCGACGGGCCAACCAGCTCGCGCGGTACCTGCGGCTGCGCGGCTGCGCCGGCGGCGACCGGATCGGGCTGCTCTACGACCGCCCCGCGCACTCCTACATCGCGATGCTCGCCGTGCTCAAGATCGGCGCCACCTACGTGCCGCTGGACGTGCGCTACCCGACCGGCCGGCTGGCCTACATCGTCGAGGACGCCCGGGTGCGCACGGTGCTGTCGATGTCGCACGTCGCCGAGCAGGTCGAGCAGATCGAGCTGCTCACCGGTGGCGGGGCCGAGCTGGTGTACGTCGACCGGGCCGCGCCGCTGATCGCGGAGATGGACTCGCGGCGGCTGCTCGACGCCGAGCGGGGCCGGCGGCTCGACTCGTTGGCCTACATCAGCTACGGGTCGGTGTCCGGCCGCCCCGAGGGCGTGGCGATCGACCACCCGAGCATCTGCAACTTCGTCAAGGTCGCCGCCGAGATCTACGGCATCCGTCCGCGCGACCGGGTCTACCAGGGCCTGCCGATCGCGCTGGACTTCTCGGTCGAGGAGATCTGGGTGCCCTGGCTGTGCGGCGCGACGCTGGTGCCCAAGCCGGCCGGCCCGAGCCTGCTCGGCCCCGATCTGCACCGGTTCCTGTCCGAGGCCCGGGTGACCGCGCTGTGCTGCGTGCCGCCGGTGCTGGCCACCCTCGAGGACGACCTGCCCGACCTGCGGTTCCTGCTGATCTGTGGCAAGGACACCCCCCGCGAGTTGATCGACCGGTGGCTGCGGCCGGGCCGGCGCTTCCTCAGCGTCTACGGCCCCACCGAGGCCACGGTGACGGCCACCTGGACCGAGCTGCGCCCGGGCAAGCCGGTGACGATCGGGGTGCCGCTGCCGACGTACTGCACGGTCATCCTCGATCCGCGCGACCCGTCCCGGGCGTTGCCGCACGGCGAGGTCGGCGAGATCGGGATCGCCGGGATCGGGCTGGCCTGCGGCTACCTCAACCACGACGACCTGACCGACGAGTCGTTCATTCCGGACTTCCTGGACATCCCGGCCAACCCGTCGGGGCGGATCTACCGCACCGGTGACCTGGGCCGGGTCAACGCCGATCTGGAGCTCGAGTACCACGGCCGGGTCGACGGGACGGCCGACAGCGCCGGCTACCGCCTGGAACTGGCCGACGTCGAGTCGCTGCTGCGGATCCAGGCGTCCCCGGGCGCGGCTGCTGCGCCGGGCGCGGCTGCTGTGCCGTACGCACCGCCGGGCGCGGTCGCTCCGCCATACGCACCGCCGGGCGCGGCCGCTCCGCCATACGCACCGCCGGCCGGCGCCGGGTGGGCCGCCGCGGCGCCGCCCGACGCACGGGCCGCCGCGCCCGGGCCGGGCAACCCGGTGCAGGCGGCGTTCGCGGAGATGCTGGCCGCGGTCACGGGCGTCGACCGGGTGTCACCGGACAGCCACTTCTTCGACGACCTGGGCGCGGACTCGCTGGTGATGGCCCAGTTCTGTGCCCGGGTGCGCCGCCGTCCGGAGCTGCCGTCGGTGTCGATGAAGGACATCTACCGGTTCCCGACCGTCGCCCGCCTGGCCGGCGCGCTGGCCGACGACGAGTCGACGCCGATGGAGCGCAGCCTGCTCGAGGTGCTGGCCGCCCTGGTCGGCTCACCGGTGGCGCACATCTCGCCGGACAGCCACTTCTTCGACGACCTGGGCGCGGACTCGCTGGTGATGGCCCAGTTCTGCGCCCGGGTGCGCAAGCGGGTGGACCTGCCGTCGATCTCGATGCGGGACATCTACGCGTACTCCACCATCCGGGCGCTGTCCACCGCGCTCGCCGAGGCCGAGGCCGGAGCGGCCACGGCGGCTGGGCCGCCCGGTCACCCTGAGAGGGGGGCACCGGCCGCGGGGTCCGCGCCGGCGCCCGCCGGCGGGGGCGCGCCCTACCCGCCGGGGATGCCCGCCGGGCCGTACCAGCCGGCGCCGGACGCTCCGCTCAAGCCGGTCGGCCCGCTGGGGCACGCGCTGTGCGGGGTGGCGCAGCTGCTGATCGTCGTCGGCTTCGCCTACCTGGGCGCCCTGGTCCTGGTCTCCGGCCTCGAGTGGATCGTGGCCGGGATCCCCGGCGGGACGCGGGAGGTGCTCACCCGCTCGGTGGTGTTCGGCGCGGGCAGCTTCGTCGCGGCCAGCCTGGCGCCGATCCTGGTGAAGTGGCTGCTGGTCGGCGAGTGGACGCCGCGCCGGATCCGGGTGTGGAGCCTCGGCTATCTGCGGTTCTGGCTGGTCAAGATCATGATCCGGAGCAACCCGCTGGCCCGGTTCGTCGGCTCGCCGATCTACGTGTCCTACCTGCGCGCGCTCGGCGCGCGGATCGGCCCCGGGGTGGCGATCTTCGCGCCGACCGTGCCGGTCTGTACCGACCTGATCACCGTCGGCGCCGGCACGGTGATCAGCAAGAGCTGCACTTTCACCGGCTACCGGGCGCAGGACGGGGAGATCCAGACCGGGCCGGTGACCCTGGGCCGGGAGGTGTTCGTCGGTGACGCGACCGTGCTGGACGTCGACACCGCGATCGGTGACGGCGGCCAGGTCGGCCACACCTCCGCGCTGCACACCGGCCAACGGGTGCCGGCCGGTGAGCGCTGGCACGGTTCGCCGGCCCAGCGCACCCACGTGGACTACGCCCGGGTGGCGCCGGCCCGCTGCGGGTGGCTGCGCCGACTTGCCTACCCGGGTGCACAGTTGCTCACCGCCGCGCTGGTCCCCGGGCTGACCCTGGGCGCGCTGGTGCTGCTCGTGCCGCGGACCCCGAAGGTGGCCGCGCTGCTCGGCCCCGGCCCGCAGCACTTCACCACCTGGGTGTTCTACCGCGACGTGGCGGCCGTGTCGTACCTGCTCTTCGTGGGCGGGCTGGTGGTGAGCGTGCTGTTCGTGATGACCGTGCCCCGGCTGCTGCGCCCGTTGGTGCGCCCGGACAGGGTGTACCCGCTGTACGGGCTCGGCTACTGGGCCCAGCGGACGATCACCGGCACGACGAACAGCAAGTTCCTGGCGTTCTTCTTCGGCGACAGCTCCTACATCGTCGGCTACCTGCGCGGCATCGGCTATCGGCTCACGCCGGTGGAGCAGACCGGGTCCAACTTCGGCCAGCGGGTGCAGCACGACTCGCCCTACCTGTGCTCGGTGGGCACCGGCACGGTGATCGCCGACGGGCTGACCTTCCTCAACGCCGAGTACTCCGCCACCTCGTTCACGGTCTCGGGTGTCTCGATCGGGGCGCGCAGCTTCCTGGGTAACAACATCGCCTACCCCGCGGGGGCGAAGGTCGGCGGCAACTGCCTGCTCGGCACCAAGGTGATGGTGCCGATCGACGGCCCGGTCCGGGAGAACGTCGGGCTGCTGGGCTCGCCGTGCTTCGAGATCCCCCGCTCGGTCGAGCGCGACACCCGGTTCGACCACCTGGCGACCGGCGACGAGTTCCACCGCCGGCTGGCCGCGAAGAACCGGCACAACATCGTCACCATGGTGCTGTACCTGATGGTGCGCTGGTTCCCGTTCTTCGTCGGCGCCCTGCTGACGGTCGCCGCCGAGGACCTCTACCACGTGATCGGCGCGGCGGCACTGGCCGCGGCGGGCCTGGTCGCGCTGCTGTTCAGCACCTGCTGGTTCGTACTCGTCGAGCGCGCGGTGCGTGGCCTGCAGACCCGGGCGCCGGGTGGTTGCTCGATCTACGACCGCGGCTTCTGGCGGCACGAGCGGTTCTGGAAGGTACCCGCGCAGGCCTATCAGCAGGTGTTCAACGGCACCCCGCTCAAGCCGGTGATCTGGCGGCTGCTCGGGGTGCGGATCGGCCGGCGGGTCTTCGACGACGGCTGCGGCATCGTGGAGAAGACCTTCGTGACGATCGGCGACGGCTGCACGCTCAACGCCGGTTCGATCATCCAGTGCCACTCCCAGGAGGACGGCGCGTTCAAGTCCGACCACACCTCGATCGGCGCCGGGTGCACCCTCGGGGTCGGGGCGTTCGTGCACTACGGGGTGACCATGGGCGACCGGGTGGTGCTGGAGGCCGACTCGTTCCTGATGAAGGGCGAGGACGTGCCGTCGGACACGAGGTGGGGCGGCAACCCGGCCAGCGAACTGCGCCAACACCGCAGCCCCGCCCTAGCCGCCTGATGCGCGGGTCAGGCAAGCCAGACCCGCGAGTCACCCAAGGCAGACCCGCGAGTCACCCAAACCAGACGAGCCAGCCAAACCCGACAGGGGGAACGACGATGGGAACGCCAACTGAAGCGTGGCGGGAGTTCTGGCCCGAGGTGCTCCGGTCCGGGGGGTCGACGACGATCCCGCGCTGGACGCTGACCCCGACCGCCGGGGTGTCCGCGCACGAGGCACCCATCCCGACCGAGCTGGTGGCGCGGGTGCGGCGGCTGGCCGAGGAGCTGGGCGTACCGTCGAGCGCGGTGCTGCTGGCCGCGCACGCCAAGGTGCTCGCCGCGCTGTCCGGCGACCTCGATGTGATCGCCGGCTACCTGTCCCCGGCCACGGGTCGTCAGCTGCCCTGCCGGCTGGCCACCGGCCCGACGACCTGGCGTGCGCTGCTGGCCGGGGTGCACCGCACCGAGTCGGCGGTGCTGGCCCACCAGGACGCTCCGCTCGACGAGCTGCGCCGCGAGCTGCGCGTGGCCGGACCGTCGTACGAGACGGTGATCGACCCGGCCGGTGCCGCCGACCCCCCGGGCAGCCTGGCCGGCGACGTCGCGCTGTGGCTGTGCTTCCAGCACTGCACGGACGGTCACCAAGGCACGGCCGGCCACCAGAGCGGGAACGGGCCGGCGCTGCTACTGCGTTACCGCACCGACGCAGCGGACGCCGACTGCGCCGCCCGCATCGCCGGCTACCACCTGCGCGCGCTCGAACTGATCACCGCCGACCCGGATGCCGACCACACCAGGCAGAGCCTGCTCTCCGCCGAGGAGCTGCATTACCAGGTCGAGGGGTTGGCCGGCCCGCGCAAGCCGCTGCCGGACGCCCGCTTCCATGAGCTGTTCGAGCAGCGCGTGCGCCAGCACCCGGACGCGGTGGCCGCCGTGCACGGCGACACCACCTGGACCTACGCCGAGCTGAACTCCCGGGCCAACCAGCTCGGCCGGGCACTGCTCGCGCGGGGCCTGACCCGGGAGGGCGTGGTCGCGGTGGTGACTGAGCGCAACCTGGACTGGATGGCCGCCGTCATCGGCATCTTCAAGGCCGGCGGCGCGTACCTGCCGATCGAGCCGCACTTCCCGGCCGAGCGGATCCGGAAGTCGCTGGCCCGCGCGGAGTGCCGCTGGGTGCTCACCGAACGGGACAGCACGGCCACCCTGGAGGGCGCGCTGCCGGAGCTGCCCGGCGTCGAGCCGCTGTTCGTGGACGCCGCGTACGCCGAAGGACACCCGGACGGCGACCTGGGCATCGAAGTAGGCCCCGACCAGCTGGCCTACATCTACTTCACCTCCGGCTCCACCGGCGAGCCCAAGGGCGCGATGTGCGAGCAGGACGGGATGCTCAACCACCTCTACGCCAAGCTCGAGGACATGGGCTTCGGCGAGGGCGAGGTGCTCGCGCAGACCGCCCCGCAGTGCTTCGACATCTCGCTGTGGCAGCTGGTGGCCGCGCTGCTGATGGGCGGGCGGACGCTGCTGGTCGAGCAGGAGGCGATCCTGGACGTGGCGCGGTTCGTCGACAAGATCGTCGAGCAGCGGGTCAACCTGGCTCAGCTGGTGCCGTCCTACCTCGAGGTCGTGGTCTCCTACCTGGAGGCGAACCCGCGCGAGCTGCCCGACCTGCACTGCGTGTCCACCACCGGCGAGGCGCTGAAGAAGGAGCTCACCCAGCGCTGGTTCGCCGTCCAGCCGGGCATCCGGATCGGCAACGCCTACGGGCTGACCGAGACCTCCGACGACGTCAACCACGAGGTGATGGACCGGGTCACCCACCACGACCGGGTGCCGCTGGGCCCGGCCGTGCGCAACGTGCACATGTACGTGGTCGACGAGCACCTCGCGCCGGTGCCGCTGGGCGCGCCCGGGGAGATCGTGTTCTCCGGGGTCTGCGTCGGGCGCGGCTACGTCAACGATCCCGAGCGCACCGCCGCGGCCTTCCTGGACGACCCGGTGCGCCCCGGCGAGCGGCTCTACCGCAGCGGTGACCACGGCCGCTGGCTGCCCGAGGGCAAGCTGGAGTTCCTCGGCCGCCGCGACAGCCAGGTCAAGATCCGCGGCTTCCGGATCGAGATCGGCGAGATCGACAACGTGCTGCTGCGGGTGCCCGGGGTGCGCGACGGCGCGGTGGTGGTCGCCGAGCGGGATGCCGGCAAGCAGCTGGTCGCGTTCTACACCGGCCAGCGGGCCATCGAGGTCGACGTGCTGCGCGAGCGGCTGGCGGCGGCGCTGCCGGAGTACATGGTGCCGGCCGCGTTCCACCACCGGGAGAGCCTGCCGCTGACCGGCAACGGCAAGATCGACGTGAAGGCGTTGACCGCGCTCGCCGCCGAGCTGGCCGCCGTCGAGCAGGACTACCACGCGCCGGCCACTCCGACCGAGCAGCGGCTGGCCCGCGCCTGGGCGGACATCGTGGGCGTACCGGCCGAGCGGATCGGTCGCCGCGACCACTTCTTCGACCTGGGCGGGTCCTCGCTGTCGGCGGTGAAGCTGGCGGTCACCCTGAAACGGGCGGTGTCGCTGCGCGACATCACCCGCACCCCGGTGCTCGCCGACCTGGCCGCGCTGCTGGACGAGCGGGCGGCCGGGGACGTCGCGCCGACCGGAAACGCCGGCCGGGCCGGGTCCAGCGGGTCGGCCGCGGCTCAGATCGATGCGCTGCTGCAGCCACTGGCCGAGCCCACCCCGAACGGGGCCGCGCCGAACGGCGTGCTCGTCTGCTTCCCCTACGCCGGGGGCAACGCGGTGACCTTCCAGCCGATGGCCGGCGCGCTGCGGGCGAGTGGGTTGGCGGTGTACGCCGTCGAGCTGCCCGGCCACGACCTGACCGAGAGTAGCGCCAGCGGAACGAGCATCGATGCAGCTCGACGGGAGGCCTTCGCGCCGCTGACCGAGATCGTCGAGCGCGTGGTCCCAGAAATCAGCACAGTGATCAGCACAGTGATCAGCGCCCGGACCACCGCCCGGACCAGCGCCCAGGTCCCCGCGGCCGCGGTGTGCCTGTGGGGGCACTCGGCGGGTGCGGCGTTCGCGCTGGCCACGGCCCGGGAGCTACACCGGCGCGGGATCGCGGTGGACCGGGTGTTCGTCGGCGCGCAGCTTCCCGGCGACGCCGCCACCCGGCGGGCCGCCGTGGCCGACCTCGGCGCGCGGACCAACGCCGAGATCGCCGCCCGGCTCAGCGCCGGCGGCGGCTACACCGAGCTCGCCGAGCTGGACGCCCAGCGCGCCGAGCACATCGGCGCCGCCTACCGGCACGACTACGTCGCGGCCAACACCTGGTTCGCGGACGCCCTGGAGCACCCGCCGGCAGAGAAGCTGCCCGCGCCGATCACCGTGGTGCTCGCCGCGGACGACCCGAGCACGGCGCGCTTCCCCGGCCGGCACACCGACTGGACGCTGTTCGCCGAGGTGGTCGAGCTGCGCCTGCTCGACGACGGGGGCCACTATTTCCTCCGGACCCGGGCGGGCGAGGCGGCCAAGGCGGTCCTGGCGGCCGCCGACCGGATCGCCTCCCCCTGAGCCGAACGAACACCATCCCAGACTCGACACGGAAGGAAGTCGCATGTCCTCCTCACACCCCGCGTCCCTGCTCCCGGTGCAGCTGCAGCCCGGGCGACCGCCGATCCTGCCCGCCCAGGCCGCCGCCGGTCTGAGTTGGGACGAGTTCCGCCACGGGCTGCGCGCGGTGGTCGCCGAGCACGGATCGGTGCTGGTCCGCGGCTCCGGGTACGCCGACGCCGGGCAGATCACCGACGTGTTCCGCGGCCTGGCCGACACCCTGATCGCCGAGCGGGAGGCCTTCGCCACCCGGCAGACCTACGCCGACGGGGTGTACTCGTCGTGGAAGTGGCCGGCGAACCAGCAGATGTGCATGCACCACGTGATGAGCTACACCCTGGAGTTCCCGGGGCTGATGCTGCTGGCCTGCCTGCGGGCACCCGCCAGTGGCGGCGCCACCGCGGTGGCCGACTCGCCGACCGTACTGAACGCGCTGCCGCCCGAGCTGGTCGCCCGGTTCGAGCGGGAGGGCTGGATGCTGACCCGAAGCTACAACGAGGACATCGGCGCGCCGTGGGCCGAGGCTTTCGGCACCGAGGACCGGGCGGTCGTGGAGCAGTACTGCCGGGCGAACGCGATCGAGTTCGACTGGCAGCCCGACGGCGGGTTGAACACCCGCCAGCGCCGGCACGCCGTCGTGCGGCACCCGGTGACCGGCCAGCGTTGCTGGTTCAACCAGATCGCCTTCCTCAACGAGTGGACGATGGCCCCCGAGGTGCGCGAGTACCTGGTGGACATCTACGGCTCGGACGGGCTGCCGTTCAACACCCGCTTCGGCAGCGGCGACCCGGTCACCGAGGACATTGTGAACACCATCAACGGCGTCTACGACACGCACACCCGACGCGATGCCTGGCAGCCCGGCGACCTGATGCTGGTCGACAACATCCGCACCGCGCAGAGCCGGGAGGCCTACGAAGGCGAGCGCGAGGTGCTGGTCGGGATGGCCGACCCGGTGCGGCTGACCGACTGCGTGCAGCCCGGCTGACCCATCCACCCTCCGTACCGAAGGAAGTCTCCGATGTCTGAGAAGCTCACCGTGCCACCGTTCGCGGTGATCTCCGGTGCCCAGGTCGCCGATGCGCTGGCCGGCCAGGAGAAGCAGGTCGTGGAGTTGGTGGAGGCTACCTACCGCTGGCACGGTGCCGGCGACTCGGTGAACCCGCCGTCGTACTTCCTGCGGTTCCCGGACCGCCCGGCCGACCGGATCATCGCGCTGCCCGCCTCGATCGGCGGATCGGTGCGGGTGGACGGGATGAAGTGGATCTCCAGCTTCCCGGGCAACGTGGCGGCCGGCATCCCCCGGGCCTCGGCGGTGCTGATCCTCAACGACCACGACACCGGCTACCCGTTCGCCTGCCTGGAGAGCTCGATCATCAGCGCCACCCGGACCGCGGCGTCGGCCGCGCTGGCCGCGGACTGGCTCAGCCGCGGCCGGGAGCGGCCGACCCGGGTCGGCTTCATCGGCGTCGGGTTGATCGCCCGGTACATCCAGACCTACCTGGCCGGCACCGGGTGGGACTTCGACGAGGTCGGGGTGTTCGACCTGTCCGCCGAGCACGCGGGAGGGTTCGAGGCCTACCTGAGGTCCCACCAGGAACGCTCCGGCGCCGGCGGGGGGATCACCGTGCACGACAGCGCGGAGTCACTGATCCGGTCCAGCGACCTGGTGGTGTTCGCGACGGTGGCCGGCGAGCCGCACGTGCACGAGGTCTCCTGGTTCGAGCACAACCCGCTGGTGCTGCACGTGTCGCTGCGCGACCTGGACCCGGACATCCTGCTCGCCTCGACGAACATCGTGGACGACGTCGAGCACTGCCTGAAGGCCAACACTTCCCCGCACCTGGTGGAGCAGCGCACCGGCAACCGCGACTTCCTGGCCGGCACCCTGGACGACGTGATGGCCGGGCGGGTGACCCCGCCGAACGACCGGCCGTTGGTCTTCTCCCCGTTCGGGCTGGGAGTGCTCGACCTCGCGGTGGGCAAGTTCGTGCACGACGAGGTGGCCCGGGCGGGACGGCTGCACGTCGTGCCGGACTTCTTCCACGAGCTCAAGCGCTACGGCTGACCCGCGCGGCGGAGCCGGCCCACCCGAGGCGGGGGTTGTCCCTACCCGAGGACGGGGGCCGGCTCCGCGCACGCGGGGGCGCTCACCATCGAGACCGACGGCCCTTCCGGCGACGCTGGGTACCAGCAGAAACCGGATGAGGGGGCAGTCATGGCGATCATCTCAGCGCCGCAGGAGTACAACGAGGACCAGCTGTTCGTCGACCTGCGGACCGTGCTCGGCCACTCCCTGTACCTGAAGTGCGAGGGTTTCAACTTCGCCGGTTCGGTCAAGCTCAAGGCCGCCACCGAGATGGTCGAGGCCGCCGAGCGGGACGGCACCCTCAAGCCCGGTTCGATCATCATCGAGTCGTCCTCCGGAAACCTGGGCGTCGCGCTCAGCATGATCGCCGCGAGCCGGGGTTACGAGTTCGTCTGCGTCACCGACAACCGGTGCAACCTGGCCACCCGCCGGATGATGGAGGCCCTCGGGGCCCGGGTGCACATCATCACCGAGCCGGCCGACATCGGCGGCTTCCTCGGCGCCCGGATCGACTACGTCACCGAGCAGGTCGCCTCCGACGAGCGCTACGTGTGGCTCAACCAGTACAGCAACCCCAACGCCTGGAAGGCGCACTACCGGACCACCGGCCCGGCCATCGCCGCCGAGTTCCCGGACGTCGACGTGGTGTTCGTCGGCGCCGGCACCACCGGCACCCTGATGGGCGTCGCCCGCTACTTCGCCCAGGCCCACCCGCAGGTCCAGATCGTCGCGGTGGACAGCGTCGGCTCGGTCACCTTCGGTGGGCCGGCCGGTCGGCGGATGATCCCCGGCCTGGGCACCAGCGTGCGCCCGGCGCAGCTCGACGAGACGTTCGTGGACGACGTCGTGCTGGTCGAGGAGGCGGACACCATCCGCGCCTGCCACACCCTGGCCCGTCGCGGATTCCTGTTCGGTGGCTCCACCGGGACCGTGGTCAGCGGCGCCTCCGCCTGGCTGGCCGAGCACGACCCGAACGGTGAGCTGACCGCCGTCGCGCTGGCTCCGGACCTCGGCGAGCGCTACCTGGACACCATCTACCAGACGAACTGGGTCGAGGACCTGTACGGCGCCGGAGTGCTGGACACCGGTGCGCTGGACACCGCCGACCCGGTGGCCGCCTGAGCAATCGCCGGTGGGGCTGTCCCTACCCGGGTTCGGGTGCGGACACCGGCCCCGCGGGGGCGCACACCATCGTTGGGTGGCACCGCCGCTGACAGCCTTCACCCATCGGGAAACCAGCAGCCGACCAGATCAGGAGCAGCGAATGAACGCCACACCCACCGGCTCCGCGCGGCGCGGGCGCCCAATGCTGACCGCCGCGGTCACCGCCGTCGCGCTCGGTGCCACCATCGGGGCGCTGTGGGCCGGGCTGGGCCCGGCGCCCGCCGAGCCGGTGTCCGAGGTGCGGCTGGAGGCCACCTCGTTCGCCGGGCCGAACCCGTTCATGACCCCGGTCGGCACCGACCGCGCCGGCCTGGTCGCCCCGGCGAACACCGCCGGCACCTTCACCGGGGACACCCCGGGCCTGTTCGGCGAGGAGACCGACAAGCCCAGCTGCACCACCCAGGCGCTGATCGACAACCTGGCGGCTGACACCGTCAAGTCGAGTGCCTGGGCGCAGGCGCTGGGCATCGCGCCGGCCGAGATCGCCGACTACGTGGGCAGCCTCAACCCGGTGGTGCTGCGCGCGGACACCGCCGTCACCGAACACGGGTATGCCGAGGGCACCTACACCGCCTACCCCGCCGTGCTGCAGGCCGGCACCGCCGCGCTGGTCAACTCCTTCGGCGAGCCGACGGTGAAGTGCTTCAGCGGCAACCCGCTGACCAGGCCGGGCAACTTCGCCCAGGCCAGCTACGTCGGACCGACCTGGCGGACGTTCGCGCCGACCCGAATCACCTACGTGCGCCCGACCAAGGTCGTGGTGGCCCATTACGTCTACATCGACATCGACCGGGGCGAGCCGCGTTCGCACCTCAGCTGGTGCGCCGAGCACTCCGACTCGAAGTACTGCGAGCGCCCCAACCCGGACCGCTGGTGCGAGAAGCACCCGGACTCGAAGCACTGCTCGGACGAGCACGGCCGCGAGGACGAGGGCAAGCACGACGACGAACCGAAGCACAACGACGAACCGAAGCACGACGACGAACCGAAGCACGACGAGGGCGAGCGCGACGGTACCGAGGCGGGTACGGGGACCGAGGCGGGTACGGGGACCGAGGCGGGCACGGGGACCGAGGCGGGCACGGGAACCGGGTCGGGGTCCGGCACCGAGGCGGGCACGGGAACCGAGGCGGGCACCGGCACCACGCCGGAGGCCCCCGGTGGCCCGGGCAAGGGCGGCGGCGTGGTAGCCGATGGCGGCATCTGTGAGCGGTACCCCGAGGCCTGCCAGGTGCAGAAGCCACCGGACGCCGGCGTCCCTGGCAGGGGGGCGGTCGAGCCGGACGGCCCGGTGACCACCCCACCGTCCGGCCCGTGCCCGGGCGGCCCGGGCTGCCTGGCACCCGCGAAGCAGACCACCCCGGTCGGCGCCGGCGCGCTGGTGGGCGGGCAGTCGGAGGGCGCTCCGGCCGGTGGAACGAGCGGCGGGACCACCGGGGGCGGGACCACCGGGGGCGGGACCACCGGGGGCGGGACCACCGGGGACGGGACCACCGGGGGCGCGACCACCGGGGACGGGACCACCGGGGACGGGACCACCGGCGAGGAGGCCGGCGCGGATGACGGTGCCGGCGACTAGGGGTAGTGACCCAGGACGGTGCCGAGGCGCGCCCGCCAAGCGCCCGTCCGCACCCCCTGCTGTACGTAAGTGGCGGCTCGACCCGGCGGAGGCGATGCGCGCCCTTTCCGCGCTACGCCGGGGACGGTGCGCGGCGCCGGTCGGACAACGCGAAGTACAGCTCGGCAACGTCCTCGGCCTCCACGCGCCCCCGGTACCGGCCGGGTTGGCAGGCCACCTCCACCACGTCGAGCAGGCCCGCGGCGTGCACCAGGGTGGCGGCCCGGTTGGCCAGCTCGGCGGGCACCCCATACCTGACCAGCTCGGCGGCGCGGTTGTGGGCGTCCCGGGCGTCCGCGCCCCGCAGCAGCTCGGGTAGCCGCGGCGCGAGCGCGGCCACGGTCGGGGTGAACCGGTCCAGCTCGGACCGGACGTCCAGCGGAACGGGCCGGTGGGTCAGCAACCAGCGCGCTCCCGCGTCCAGCAGCCCGCGCAGGTCCACCAGGATCCGGTCGCTGACCCGTACCGGCACCCCGGGGCCCAACCCGGCGACCCGATCGGCCAGCTCGCGGGTGCCGAACACCCCGCTCAGCACGCAGTACGCCCGAACCACGTCGACGCGGGTAGCCGGCAGCTCCTCGACCAGCCGGAAGACGTGGCTGAGGCCGGCTCCGTCGACCAGCTCGTTGACCAGCACGCAGGTCACGATCTCGCGGCGCAGCGGATGGTCGGCCAGGGCGGGGCCGAACCGGTCGGTCAGCGCCGAGGGGAAGTAGCCGGACAGCCGGCCGGCCAGCTCCGGTAGCTCCGGCAGGTCGGAGCCGAGGATCTCCGCCTTCAGGTCAAGCTTGACGTGGGCCAGCAGGGTGGCCAACTCCGGTGAGCTCAGGCCCGCGCCGTCCTCCCGCAGCCGGGCGAAGCCGCCCGGGGTGGGCAGCAGCTCCAACGCCCGGTCCAGGCCCCGGCGCACGGCCAGGTCCGCCACCATCCGCGCGTGCACCTCGACCAGCTCCCCGGCCAATCCTCGTTCCACCCCCAGGGTGGTGTTCTGCGAGCGGTTGTTCGCGAGCACCAGCTCGGCGACCTCGTCGGTCATCGCCCGCAGCAGCGTGTCCCGGTCGTCCGGGGCCAGCGCGCCGCCACGGACCAGCCGGTCCAGCAGAATCTTGATGTTGACCTCGTGGTCGGAGCAGTCCACTCCGGCGGAGTTGTCCAGCGCATCGGTGTTCACCAGCCCGCCGGCCCGGGCGAACTCGACGCGGCCGGCCTGGGTCAGCCCGAGGTTGCCGCCCTCGCCGACCACCCGGGCCCGCAGCTGCGCGCCATCCACCCGCACCGTGTCGTTGGCCTTGTCCCCGGCGTCCGCGTGCGACTCGGCGGTGGCCTTGACGTAGGTGCCGATCCCACCGTTCCAGAGCAGCCCGACCGGCGCGAGCAGGATCGCCCGCACGAGTTCCGGTGGGCTGAGCCGGGTGACCCCGACACCCAGTCCCAGCGCTGCCCGCACCTCGGGGCCGATCGGCACCGACTTCACGTCCCGCCGCCACACCCCGCCACCGGGGCTGATCAGCGACCGGTCGTAGTCGGCCCAGGACGACCGGGCCAGACCGAACAGTCGGCGGCGCTCGCCGAAGGACGCGGCGGCGTCCGGCGTCGGGTCGAGGAACACGTGCCGGTGGTCGAACGCGGCGAGCAGCCGAATGTGTTCGGACAGCAGCATCCCGTTGCCGAACACGTCCCCGGACATGTCCCCCACCGCGACCACGGTGAACTCGGTCGACCGGGTGTCCACACCCAGCTCGCGGAAGTGCCGGGTGACGCTCTCCCACGCCCCACGCGCGGTGATCCCCATCGCCTTGTGGTCGTAGCCGACCGAGCCACCGGAGGCGAAGGCGTCGCCCAGCCAGAACCGGTACTCCGCGGAGATCCGGTTGGCCAGGTCGGACATCTGCGCGGTGCCCTTGTCCGCGGCGACCACCAGATAGGCGTCGTCGCCGTCGTGCCGCACGACCGCGGGTGGCGGCTCGGCAGTGCCGTCGCGCAGGTTGTCGGTGACGTCGAGCATGGCGGAGACGAAGGTGCGGTAACAGGCCGCGACGTCCGCCGGATCCGGGTCGGGAGCGGTGACCACGAACCCGCCCTTGGCCCCGACCGGCACGATCACCGCGTTCTTCACCGCCTGGGCCTTGACCAGTCCGAGGATCTCGGTGCGGTAGTCCTGCGGGCGGTCCGACCACCGCAGCCCACCGCGGGCCACCGGGCCGAACCGCAGGTGCACGCCGCGCACCCCCGGTGAGTACACGAAGATCTCGGACCGCGGACGGGGCGCCGGCATCTCCGGAACCGCGCCCGGGTCGATCTTGAACGAGAAGTACGGCCGGTCCCGATAGAAGTTGGTGCGGGTGCTGGCGGTGATCGCGCCGAGGTAACCGCGCAGGATCCGGTCGGCGTCCAGTCCGGGTACCGCGTCGATCAGCGCGGTCGCCGCGGCGAGCGCCCGCGGATACCCGGCCGGGTCGGCGGCGGGATCGAAGCGGGCGGCGAACAGCTCGACCAGCGCACGGGCGGTCTCGGGGTGCTCGATCAGGATGTCGGCGACGTAGTCGGGCGCGAACGGTACGCCGAGCTGGCGGGCGTAGTGCGCATAGGCCCGCAGCAGCGCCGCCGCGCGCCAGCTCAGCCCGGCCCGGGGAACCAGTGTGTTGAACCGGTCCACCTCGGCGTCGCCGCGCCAGCCGGCCAGGAATGCCGCGCAGAACTCCTGACGGGCCGGCTCCTGGGCGGGTCCGCTGAGCGCCCGAGCCGTCGCCTGGTCCACCCGCAGCCCGAAATCGTAGATCCAGCACGGCTCGCCGTCCGGCCGGATGATCTCGAACGGCCGCTCGTCGAGCACCTCCACGCCGAGGCTCTGCAGCACCGGCAACACCGACGACAGCGTGACCGCGCCGCCCGCGCGGAACATCCGCAGCCGCGGCTCCCTCGGGTCGAGGCCGACCTCGAGGGCGAGCGCCGGGTCGGCGTCCCCGGCCGCGCTCAGCGCGCGGACCCGGCGCAGGTCGCCCAGCGCGGCCACCGGGTCGACGCTGTCCTTGTAACCGTCGGGCACTCCGGGCAGGTACTCGCCGATCTCCGGTTCGGCGCCGCCGGCCACGTCCAGCAGCCAGTCGTCCCAGCTCAGAGTGGCAGCGGTGAGCTGGCCCTGCAGCCGTCGCTGGTCCGGCAACGGCGTGTCCGGGTCGGTGCGGACCACGAAGTGCACCAGCGCCAGACTCGACTCACCGATCCGCGCGGCGTACTCGATGTGCCGTCCGCCGAGCTCCCTCAGCAGGACCTGCTGCATCGCCAACCGGGTGCGGGTGGAATACCGGTCCCGAGGCAGATAGACCAGGCAGGAGCAGAACCGCCGGTAGGGCTCGGGCCGCACGAACGCCCGCAGCTGCCTCGGGCGGACCAGGGACAGCACGCCCTCGGCGATCTCCCGCAGACCCTCGGCGGTGGCCCAGAACAGCTCCTCACGCGGAAGTTCGGAGATCACCTCCAACATGCGCTGCCCGGCGTGCGACTCCAGCGGCTGGCTGATCGCGGCCCGCACCAGGCCCCGCACCGACGGGATGTCCAGCACATCGACCCGCAGCGCGGCGAGCGTGAGCAGGCCGAGGAACCGGTGCTCCCCGACGACCCGGCCGGCCGGGTCGAGAATCGGCACCTCCAGGTGGTGAGGGTAGGCCGGGCGCAGCACCCGGCTCGGCGTGCCGGCCCGGGCGAGCACCAGCGGCCGCGCAGCGGCGGTGACCGGACGGGCGCGCAGGCGGTCCCGGCGCAGCAGGCCCAGCCCGGTGGCCAGCTCGGGCGCCAGCTCGGGCCGACCATCGCCCGAGGTGACCCGGTAGCGCCGGTAACCGAGGAAGGTGAAGTGGCCGTCGGCGAGCCAGCGCAGCAGTCGCACGGCGTCGACCTCGGTGTCGACCTCGAGGCCGTCCGTGTCGCGGGCCCGGGTGGCCAATCCGTCGGCGACCGCGGTGGCGGTGGCCGCGATGCGGTCGCGGTCCTCGGCCACCTCGCGCACGTCGCGCAGCACCTGGCGCAGCTCGTCGGCCAGGTCGTCCAGCTCGTCGCCGGGGAACGGGTCCAGTTCCAGGTGGATCCACGACTCGGTCAGCACGCCGGGTCCGCCCGGTGCCGCGTCGTCGAGCACCTCGAACAGCTCACCGGTGACCGCGCGGCGCACTCGCACCGACGGGTGCAGCATCCGGCGCACCCGGCCCCCGACCCGACCGACGCCGGCCAGGATCGACTCGACCAGGTAGGGGAGCTCGTCGGTGACGAGCTCGACGCCGGTGGCCGGACGGCCCGGGCCGGGTCGGGTCACCTCGACCGCGGGCCGGCCGGGAACCCGGTGCCGGGCCAGTGCCCGGGTACCGGCCGGCAGGGCCACACCTTCCTGATGCCCGACGGTCACGGCCGAAGTGTCTCGCGCGTCGAGGCGCGAGATCAGTGTCCGCGACCCCTACTGGCGCATGATGCCGCCGAGCAGCCCACCCATGCCACCGGCGCCCGCCTGGCCGCCCGCGCCGGCGCCGGCCAGCGTGTCCAGCCCGACCTCCTCGGAGGGCTGCACCACGACGAAGCCCTGGCCGGCGAAGCTCATGGTGAACGCCTCCCCGGTGGTCCGCCCGAGCAGCGTGCCCAGGCCCATCTGGTCGGCCCGGTGGAAGCCGGTCTGCAGCGAGGCCGACCAGCAGACCGCCGCCTGAGGGTCGGCGTAGGTGGGCTGGTCGACGCTGAGCACCACCGGTGTGCCCTTGCAGGTGATGGCGAGCCGCCCCTGGCCGGTGAACAGGCAGTTGTACAACCCGGCGGTGGACATCGCGCCGGCTCCCTGGACCCGGCGGATATCCCAGCTCAGGGTCGGCTCGAACGCAAGCACGTTCTTGCCGTTGATGGTCAGCCCGTCGTGCGGGCCTTCCAGGTCGACCAGGTAGACGTCGCTGGCGGCGTCGGCCAGGAACAGGTCACCGCGGCCGGTGGCCTTCATCAGCGGGATGCCCTCACCGGTCAGCGCCTGCTTGAGGAACTTGCCGATGCCGCCCGAGCCGAGTGCCTCGAAGCCGATCTGCCCCTGGTAGGCCACCATGGAGCCCTGCCGGGCCAGCAGCTCGCCGTTGAGCGCGACCTTGAGCATCTTGGAGCTCTGCAGGGTCATGCCGGGTTGCGCCACCTCGGCGTGGTCGGGGCTGAAGAGGTCGCTGCGCACGGAAACGGTCCTTTCGTCGCGGGGCGGGCGGGCCGGGCCGGGCAGCGGTGACGGTCTCGCGGGCTACTTGGCGCCGGCTGGTGCCAACGGAAGGGGCTCGGTCGACTTAGGGTTGCCGCCGCCGCCACCACCGCCGCCATCCGGGCCGCCGCCGACCCAGATCTTGACGTGCCGGCCGGCGGGCAGAATGTCACCGGGCGCGGGATCCTGAGCCGTCACGGTGCCGGGCTCGGACGGGGTGTGGCTGGGGTCCTGGTCGACCGCCAGCAGCCGGGCATCCAGTGCCCTGTCATGCGCCTCCGCAGCCGCGAGCCCCACCAGCTCAGGGACCACGCTGAGTACCTCTCGTTGTCCCATGCGACCCAAGGATACCCCGTACGCCGGGCTGGTACACCCCGTCCGATACCACGCCGGCCACCGACACGCTGCTCAGTCGGCCAGGTACTCGCGCAGCGCCTCGGTCTCGGCGAGCGGGCGCAGCTTGCGCAGCGCGGCGGTCTCGATGTGCCGGATCCGCTCCCGGGACTTGCCGAAGACCCTGCTGATCTGCTCGAAGCTGTGCTTGGTCCCGTCCACCAGCCCGCAGCGCAACCGCAGGACCTGCTGCTCGCGTTCGGTCAGGGTGGACAGCATCGTCTCCAGCGTGGCGCGCAGACCGTCCGGGTCGGCCGCGTCGGCGGAGGCGGCCCGGGGCGCCGAGGTGGACGCCACCAGATCGGCCAGGCAGGAGTCGCCGTCACTGCCGACCGGCTGGTCGAGCGAGATCGGCTGTCGGGTCATCCGGCGGATCTCGACGATCTTCTCCGGTCGCTCGCCGGACTGCGCGGCGAGCTCGTCGACGGTCGGTTCGCGGCCCAGTTTCTGGGTCAGCTCGCGCTGCAACCGGTTCAGCTTGTTCAGCGCGTCCACCATGTGCACCGGGACCCGGATGGTGCGGGTCTGGTCGGCCACCGCGCGCAGGATGGCCTGCCGGATCCACCAGGTCGCGTAGGTGGAGAACTTGAAGCCCTTGGTGTGGTCGAACTTGTAGACCGCCCGGATCAGGCCGAGGTTGCCCTCCTGGATCAGGTCGGACAGCGGCAGGCCGGCACCGGTGTAGCGCTTGGCCACCGAGACCACCAGACGCAGGTTGGCCCGCAGCATGTGGTCGCAGGCCTGCGTGCCGTCGCGGACCAGCCTGCGCAGCTCGGTGCGACCGGCGACGGACAGCGGCCGGGCGCACTCCAGCCGCTCGGCGGCCAGCACGCCGACCTCGATCCGCCGGGCCAGGTCGACCTCCTGCTCGGCGGTGAGCAAATCCACGGCGCCGATCTGGCGCAGGTAGTCGGTGACCGAGTCGCTGGCGACCCGTACCGAGCCGCGGGACCAGGGCGCGGGCGGCGGGCCGGCAGTCGTGGCGTCCGGGGAGTCGGACCGCTGAGCGGGCACGATCGAGGGGGTCGGTCGCGTCCGGGCGGGTGCGAGGGCGGACCGGGAAGCCGCGGCGGGGGGGAGGGCGGACGGGGGAGCCGCCGCGGGGGAGAGGCCGGGCCGGGGAGCCGCGGCGGGGGGAGCCTGCCGCAGCGGCGCCACCACCAGGCGGGGCGGACGTCCGGCGGCGATCACCGCTCGGCTGTCGAGCGCCGAGTTCACAGAAGCTGTCATGGCAGTTGCCTCATCGGGGTATGGGCTGTGTGGCGGAGCGTGAGCGACCCGTCACTGACTTGGTATCCGCGTAGCTAGGAAACCAAGTTATCAGGTCCGGCGTCTGGATGCAGTAAAGATTTTGCGTCCTCACGCACGTCCGGGGCGCCCGGCCCGCCGGCGGCGATGGTCTGCGCGGCGGTGTTCAGGAAACGGAGCACGACGTGTCGCTCGTCCAGACTGAGACCGGTCGCGGCGCGCGTCAACAGTCCGGTGAACCGCTCCTGTATGAGCAGCGACTTCCGCCGACCGTCGGCGGTCAGCGTGATCAGCAGCTTGCGCCGGTCGCTCGGATGGCGGCCGCGGCTGACCAGGCCGGCGCGCTCCAACCGGTCGATCAGTTCGGTGACCGATGCGGTGGTGATCCGGAGCCGGTCGGCGATCTCGCTCGGGGTGCGCGGACCGCTGAGCGCGATGTAGCTGCAGGCCACTATCTCGTTGACTCCGATGCCGAGGACCTCGCGGGCCATCCGCACCCGCTCACGCTCGGTGGCCATCACCAGCGCGCGCAACGCCAGCATCAGGTCCCGGTTCTCCACAGTCGCCAGGATATCGAGTAATAAGGAAGCCTGCCCAAAAATCCCCGTGTCGGAGGCCTGGTCTCGGGTCAGCGCTGATTCTTCGCCGCCGACGCTCACTGCGTTCCTCGCTCGCCGGCGGCTCAGAGCAGCTCGCCGGCGACCGACGCGGCGGTGATCGTACTGGCCGTGGTCTGCAGGAAGCTCAGCACCACCTGGCGCTCGGCGCTGCTCAGTCCGGCAGTCGACCGTTCCATCAGCAGGCCGAACTGTCGGGCCATGATCGCCGCCTTCTCCAGGCCGGCGCCGGTGAGGCGGACCAGCAGCTTGCGGCGATCGGTGGGGTGGGGTGCGCGCTCGACCAGTCCGGCGATCTCCAGGCGGTCGACGAGCTCGGTGACCGAGGCGGTGGTGATCTGCAGGCGGGCGGCGATGGTGGTGGGCGTCTGGGGTCCTTCGGCGGCCAGGATGCCGCACGCCTGGTTCTCGTTCGGGCTGATCCGCAATACCTCGCGACCGATTCGCAGCCGCTCCCGCTCGGTGGCCAGGACCACCGCGCGCAGCGCCGTGAACAGCTCAAGGTCGCCCACGATGCGAAGGGTACCGAGTAGTACGGGAACGCGGTGAACGCCGGGCCGGTCGATTGATCTTGAGTCCGGAGCGGTGAACCTGATGATCATGCGCAGTGCAGGGCCGGCCGGCTCACATCCGGTGGTTGGGACGCCGGAATTTGGGGATGCTGGAACGGTGACCGCCTGGGTGATCTCCGTCGTCGATCGGCTGGGGGCCGTCGGCGTCGGGCTGCTCATCCTGCTGGAGAACCTGGTCCCGCCGGTGCCCTCGGAGGTCATCTTGCCGCTGGCCGGGTTCCGGGCCCGGGCCGGCGGCATCGACCCGTGGCTGCTGTGGCCGGCCGCGACGGCGGGCTCGGTGCTGGGGGCGTTGGTGCTCTACCGGCTCGGGGCGTGGCTGGGATACGAGCGGTTGCACCGGCTGGCCGGGCGACGCTGGTTCGTGCTCACCGGGCAGCGCGACCTGGAGCGCGGCCGGCGGCTGTTCGACGCGCACGGCGGGAAGATGGTGCTTCTCGGGCGGTGCGTGCCCTTCGTGCGCAGCGTGATCTCCATCCCGGCGGGGGTCGCCGGAATGGGCCTGCGGCGGTTCGTGCTGCTGACCACGGTCGGTAGCGGGGTATGGAACGCGCTGTTCCTGGGCTTGGGCTGGCTGCTGGGTGAGCACTGGTCCCGGGTGCAGGACTGGTTCGGTCCGGTCAGCGCGGTGGTGGTGACTGCGCTGATCGGCGGGCTGGTGGTGTCGGCGGTGCGCAAGGCCCGCAGCACCGGCGACCGCGAGCCCGCCGGGACGGCCGCGACCGACCGGACGCTGCGCTGAGCGACCACCCGGATGTCGTAGCGTAGGTGCGTGCCGGAAATTCGTCGAATCATCGAGACCGACGTGCCCGACGTCGTCGCGATGGTGCACGAGCTGGCGGAGTACGAGCGGGCGTCACAGCTGTGCTCGCTGACCGGGCCGGACCTGCATGCGGCGCTGTTCGGGCCGGCGCCGGCGCTGTTCGGACACGTCGCGGTGCTGGACGGCGCGGTGGACAGCCCGGTCGTCGGGATGGCGTTGTGGTTCCTCAACTACTCCACGTGGGACGGCGTGCACGGCATCTACCTGGAAGATCTGTACGTTCGCCCTGTCCGCCGTGGCCTGGGTGCCGGGCGGGCACTGCTGGCCGAGCTGGCGGCCGAGTGCGTGCGCCACGGTTACAGCCGGCTGCAGTGGTCGGTGCTGGACTGGAACACCCCGGCCATCGAGTTCTACCGGGCCATCGGGGCGCGGGCCGCTCCGGAGTGGCTCGGGTACCGCCTCACCGAGGATGCGCTGGAGGCGTTGGCCGCCGGGTCCGGCTGAGAGCTTCTCCCGGCCCGCTGCACTGACCTGCGCCGCTAACGATTTGGGGTGTCGCGGCGATCGTCATAATCGGGGACCGTTCTCGGGCAGCGGGGCCGGTATCCTGCGGACGGCGTTCGAACGTCGGAATGGGCGGCAAACGGGGATGAAGACCTGGGGTTTGGTGGTGGCGACGGTCGTCGCCGTGTCCAGCGCGGTGGGCGCCACCGCGGCCGTGGTGCTGGGCGCTCCGGAGGCCGAGGAGGTCGTCCCGGCGAGCTCGTCCGACGTGCAGTTCGCCCCCGAGGGGGTCCCGGTGGTGCCCGAGAAGGAGCCGGAGACGCTGCCCGAGGCGCCGGCCCCTGTGGTGGCCCCGCCCGCGCCGGCCCCGGTGCTCGCGCCCCCGCCGGTCCGGGCCCCGGCCCGCGCGCCGGTGTACACCGCGCCGCCCAAGAAGGCCGAGCCCAAGCGCGAGGACGACAAGAAGGACGACCGCGACGACGACAAGAAGAAGAACGACCACGACGACGACAAGAAGAAAGACGACAACGACGGCCACCACGGCAGCGGTGAGGGTGGCGGCGACAGCAATGGCAGCGGCAACGGCGACGGCAGCGGCGACAGCGGCACCGAGACCTCCGGTGGTTCCAGCAGCTGACCGTGTCGGCCTGATTCGCCCTTGATGACAACCTGCTCCGAGCCCTGCGGCCGGTCGTGAGTGGGAGGTGGCGCCGGCACGCTCGCTCTCAGCGGGAGGCGGTTGCCGTCCACGCCGACGACGTCGATCTCTCGGTCCTCGGTTCGGCGCCCCTCGCCGGTGGGTGCGGGGCCCCACCAGCGACCGACACCGGCAACTCCGGGAACGGTCCGCAGCATGTGCTCCCGAGCGGCCAGCTCCCAGGTGTGCGCGGCGAACTCGTCGAGCTGGGGCAGCACCGTCCCGTGCAGGTAGCGCCTGGCGAGCTCCGGGCTCCGCAGCTGGGACCGTGCCGGCTCGACGAAACGTTTCTGGAATCTGGGGAACCGGTCGCTGATGTGACCGTGGGCGATCGAGCGGAGCACGGATGATCCAGCGTCAGATCATGATCTGTGAACGTGCTCACCACCGGCGGAAGCCGGACTCGAGCAGGGCGAACGCTTCGGCGATGGCGTCGCGGACGTCGGTGCCCGGCACCGAGTAGGCCATGATCACCGACCGGACGGCGCCGACCGCGGCGCACGCCCGCAGCTGGCTCTCCAGGTCGGTGCCCGGATCGACGCCGCGCTCGATCGCGAAGAACTCCGCCAGCACCCGTTCCCAGCGGTGGTTGATGTCGAGGTAGCGGCTCAGCGGCGCGGGATGGGTGAACCAGAGTCGGACGCACGCCCGAGGCAGCGCGGCCTCGCCGCTGAAGTACTCCACGAACCGCGCCACGCCGACGTCCTTGGCGGTCTGCCAGGGGTCGGCGCACGGGTGCGCGGCGGCCAGTTTCTCCCGTACCTGGGCCAGCATCACGTACACGTCCCCGAAGAGGATGTCCTCCTTGGTGCCGAAGTAGCGGAAGAGCGTGCTGCGCGAGCAGTCCGCCGCGGCGGCGATGTCGTCGGCGGTGGTGGCGTCGAAGCCCCGGGCGGTGAACAGCTCGACGGCGGCGGCCACGATGCGCGCAGAGGTCTGCTGGCGCTTGCGATCCTTGAGCGACAGCCGGGTTGCGCGCGCATCGGCGAGCAGCGGATGGGTGGACAGCAGCTGTGCGGGCATCAGTGCATCATGCTCGCGGCGCGCCGGACCTCCGCCGGATCGGCGGCGTGTCCGTCCGATTCGTCGGTTGATCGCGGCAGGCCGCCCTGGCCGGCGCCGGCGTTCTGGTCGGCCTTCGGCACCTTCAGCCACAGCGCGGTGACCGCGCCCACCGCCGTGGCCGCCGCGCTGAGCAGGAACACGTTGCCGTAGGCGTCGGCGGTCGCCTCCAGCTGCACCTGCAACCAGTACTGATAGAGCTCGTCGAAGTCGCCCCCGGGCATGGCGCTGCTCTCGGTGCCGATGCTCGTTCCGCTGGCGCTGCTCTCGGCGCCGATGCTCGTTCCGCTGGCGCTGCTCTCGGCGCCGATGCTCGTTCCGCTGGCGCTGCTCTCGGCGCCGATGCTCTCGGCGGGGATCAGGTTGGCCCGGTCCTGGGTGATCTGGGCCCGGGTGAACGTCTCCACCGCGACGATCAATGCCAGGCCGAGCGCCGACGCCACCCGCTGCGCGACATTGTTGATCGCGCCACCGTTGCTGACCAGGTGCGGGGGCAGCACCGCGAGCCCGGCGGCGAAGATGCACATCATCGCCAGCCCGTTGCCCACCGCCCGGACCGAGGTCCACAGGATGATCAGGTGCTCCGGCGTGTCCGGGGTGATGCCGGCCATCAGGTAGGCGCCCCAGGAGGCGATGGCCAGCCCGATCGCGGCCGGCCACCTCGGTCCGATCTTGTCGTAGAGGATCCCGGACAGCGGGGTGAGCGCGGCCATCACCAGGGCCTCGGGCAGCAGGATCAGCCCGGCCTTCAGCGGCTGCACACCCTGCTGGATCTGCAGGAACAGCGGAATGTAGAAGAGCACCGCGAACAGTCCGACGAACAGCGAGGTGAGCAGCACCAACGAGTTGGTGAACGGCCAGATCCGGAACAGCCGCACCTCCAGCAACGGCTCGTCGACCTCCAGTTCGATCACCACGAACAGCGCGAGGCTGAGCACACCGACGGTGAGCAGGATGAGGATCCGGTAGGAGTCCCAGCCCCAGTCGATGCCCTTGGTCAGCGCCAGCAGCAGCACGAACAGCGCGACCGCGATGGTGACGAAGCCCCAGAGGTCGAACGAGCGCTTGGCCGGCCTGGGGAACTCGGTGAGCACGATGACGGCGGCCAGCGCGCCGAGCAGGCATACCGGGATGTTGATGAAGAAGATCCATCGCCAGTCGAGGTACTCCACCAGGTAGCCGCCCAGGGTCGGTCCGGCCGCCGGGGCGAACACCACGCCGAGGCCGTAGATGCCCATCGCGGTGCCGAACTCGCGGGGCGGCACCAGCTGGTAGATCATCGTCAGCACGACCACCGGCATGATCCCGCCCGGGATCGCCTGGATGATCCGGAACACGATCATGCTCTCCAGGTCCCAGGCCAGGCCACACAGCCCGGACGCCACCGCGAAGAGCAGCAGCGAGGCCAGGTACACCTTGCGCGGCCCGATCCGGTCGCCCAGCCAGGCGCTGGCCGGCACCAGCACGCCGAGGGTGAGGGAGTAGGCAGTGGTGACCCAGGCGATGTCCTCGGTGCTCTCGCCGAACTCCTTCTCCATGTCCGGGATGGCGATGTTGACGATGCTGACGTCCAGCACCGAGACGAAGTTGCCGACGACCAGCACCAGGAGTGGCACCAGCCAGACTGGTCCTCGTCCCATGGGGTGGCCTCCCGTGCGTCTGAACCGGCACCCGGAACTTCGCTGAAGCCGAGTTCTCGATGAGACCGAGTTCTCGATGAGACCGAGTTCCTGGTGAGACTCAGTGTCATTTCCGGGCGGGCCCGGGTCAAGCCCGCGGACGGAGCGCGCGGGCCGTGGAGGTGGCACGCTTGCCTGGCGCACCGACCGCGCGCCGATCCGCCGCCACCATCCCCGCCAGCGAAAGGGTTCACCATGACCGTGCACCCCCGCGCCGGGACGCCGGCACGCCCGGAGGACCTCGTCGACCTCGCCGAACTGCTCGCCGCCTACCGGGAACGCCGACCCGATCCGGAGCTCGCCGCGCAACGGGTCGCGTTCGGCACCTCCGGCCATCGCGGCTCGGCGCTGTCGCTCAGCTTCAATGACCACCACATCGCCGCCACCAGCCAGGCGATCTGCGAGTACCGCACGGCGGCGGGCATCCGCGGCCCGCTGTTCCTGGGCCGCGACACCCACGCCCTGTCCGAACCGGCGTGGACTACCGCGATCGAGGTGTTCGCGGCCAACGACGTCACGGTGCTGATCGACTCCCGGGACGGCTTCACCCCGACTCCGGCAATCTCGCACGCCATCCTGAGACATAACAGCCGCAACCTGCGGAGCGCCCCGTCGGCCCGGGCGGACGGGGTCGTGGTCACCCCGTCGCACAACCCGCCGGCGGACGGCGGCTTCAAGTACAACCCTCCGCACGGCGGCCCGGCCGACTCGGACGCTACCGGTCGGATCGCCGCACGAGCCAACGAACTGCTGGTGGGCGGGCTCAAGCAGGTGCGCCGGACGCCGATCGAGCGTGCGCTGGCCTCCGGGCCGGTGCACCGCTACGACTACCTCCGCCACTACGTCGACGACCTCGGCTCGGTACTCGACCTCGAGGCGATCCGGCGGGCCGAGGTGCGGGTCGGCGCCGACCCGCTCGGCGGCGCCGCGGTCGACTACTGGGGTGCGATCGCCGAGCGCTGGGACCTGGCGCTGACCGTGCTCAACCCCGAGGTCGATCCCCGGTTCGGGTTCATGACCCTGGACTGGGACGGCAGGATCCGGATGGACTGCTCGTCGCCGTACGCGATGGCCGCGCTGGTCGCCCGGCTGCGCGGTGACGGGGCGAGCGATGACGGGGCGGGCGGTGGCCGGGCCGAGTTCCAGGTCGCCATCGGCAACGACGCCGACGCCGACCGGCACGGCATCGTCACCCCGGACGCCGGCCTGCTGAACCCGAACGCCTACCTCGCCGTCGCGATCGACTATCTGGTCGGCACCCGCGCGGGCTGGCCCGCCGGCGCCGCGATCGGCAAGACGCTGGTCTCCTCGGCGATGATCGACCGGGTCGCGGAATCGCTCGGCCGCCGGGTGCTCGAGGTCCCGGTCGGGTTCAAGTGGTTCGTCGACGGGCTGGCCACCGGTGCGTTGCTCTTCGGCGGCGAGGAGAGCGCGGGCGCGTCGTTCCTGTGCCGGGACGGCTCGGCGTGGACGACCGACAAGGACGGCCCGCTGCTGTGCCTGCTCGCCGCCGAGATGATCGCCACCACCGGATCCTCGCCGAGCGCGCGCTACGCCGAGCT
>JBQTKB010000107.1:0-22620 GCA_052386505.1 Pseudonocardia sp. | reverse complement strand
GACAGCAGCGGCGCGAACTGGACCAGCCCCATCAGCACCGACGGGCTCAGGAACGTCGCCACGGTGTTGATCACCAGCTGGCGGGTGCGGGGCATGCCCAGCACCTCCAGCAGGTGGAAGTCCACCGCCAGGTGCCGGGACTCGTCGGCGTTGATCTTGTTGAACGTCTCGTGGCAGATCGGGTCCTTGACCTCGTCGAGCAGGAACTTCAGCAGCGCCCCGTCGAGGGCCACCTCAGCCATCGGGATCAGGGTCCCGATGACCCCCAGCGACATCTTGTCGACGTTCTTGTCCAGCCACTGCATGATCAGCCGCAGCTGGATGTTGGGCTCGGGGAACTCGCCCTCCTCGAGCATGCCCCACCGGTGCATCAGGGCCAGTTCGGCGTTGGCGTGCCGCTGCTCCTCCGCGGCGAAGTAGCGGTAGATCTCCTTGAGGTACGGGTCCTCGGCCTTCAGCTCCAGGGCCTTGAAACCGCAGGCGCCCAAGGCCTCGACCCAGACCACGTCGGCCATGAAGTCCTTGAGCCTCGGCCGCTGCTCATCGGTGATGAGCTCGGCGCCGGGGGCATCCCAGTCGATGTCGGCCAGGGCCCACTGGCGGTCCTTGATCTTCTGCAGCATCTCGTCAGTGGCGATCGGCATCAGAACCTCCCACGGTGTGAGTTCCCGGATCTGCCCCGGGTCGGGTATGAGTTACGCCACTGCCGGCGGCGGTGACGAGGGCACGGGATCCGTACGAGTACTGACGAGGGTCGGTTGGGTTGGCTGGCACGGGACTCCTCGCGGAACGCGGGCTTCGTCGGTCGCGCGGCCGGCTCCCGACACGTACTTGCGCACTCCCAGCGTTGTGTTCAGTTACGCATTTACTGTATGATGTAAAACTGTAAATGATGGGCCGAGGCCAGTCAACCGGTACACTCACGTCGCTGCCTCCGTCGAGCGTTGGAGGCGAGCACGAGCAGGCCAGGGCGCACCCGGAGGAAGATTCTGAGATGGGAGACGTAGCCGCTCGGGTCCGCGCCCGCGTGCTCGATGCCGCGGTGCAGTGCCTGGCCGCCGGAGGATTCGGTTCCGACCGGCTGCACTCGTCGATATCCAAACTGGCCGGCCTGTCCCGGCCCACGGTCTACAAGTACGTCGGCGACCAGGACGCCATCATCGATGCGCTGCTCGAGCGCGAACTCGCGGTCTTCATCGAGCGGTTGCGGCCGGTGCTGGAGCAGGCTCAGCCCCGCGGCGAGCAGATCGTCAACATTCTGGTGTTCGTGGTGCACTACGCCCGCGAACACCCACTGCTCGGCGGGGCCGCCGTCGACATGCCGGAGAAGGTGCTTCCGTGGTTCACCACGAACGCCGCGAAGGTGATCGAGCGCGTCGAGCCCGTGGTGTACCCCTACTTCTGCCGCTACATCGGCGACGGTGAGCTCCCGGATGTCGACCCGCGGATCCTGATGGACGCCATCGGGCGAATGGCGTTGTCGCTGGTGTTCACCTCCGGCATCGTCGATCTCAGTGGCGAGTCGGCCGTGCACGACTACGTGAGCACCATCGTGCGGGCACTCGGCGGTCGCCCGGTCGGCGCGGGGTAGCTGTCGCCCACCCAACAGGGCTGGCTCAGCCCGAGCTGTACTCGCGCAGCCGATTGGCGAAGTCGTCGCGGAACTCGATGTAGCGCCCGCGAAGCCGCGCTCCCGGCCAGTCGGCGGGCAGCAGCTGCTGGGGCAGGTACGGGTCGATACGCAGGTGACGAACGACCTCGGCGATGAGCATGAAGTCGGCCCGGAGCGTTGTGCGGGTTTCCAGCTGGCAGTGGAACTGGCGAGCGTCCTGGGCCCACTGCTCGAGGTCCCACAGCCGACCGACGAGTTCGGCGGAATCGTCATACGTGCATCGGAAGAAGGTGCACTGGTCGGCCACGACTCCATCGACGTCGATGGCGAGATTGTTCGGCCGGATCCAGACGCCCTCGCGCAACTCGGCCAGGCGTAGATCGACCATGCCCCGGCGCAGCGCAACCCGTTCGGCCTGCGGGCGGGCAGGCGAGGTGACGACCGCCATGCGCCAGTCGCCGTTCCACGGCATGTCTTTCGGCGAGGCACTCTCTTCCTGGCGCACCTGCCGGCGAGCCAGCCGCTCAGTGAGTCGGTAGACACCGTTCTCGGTCTTGAGGTCGCCGTCGGCCACCATCCGGCTCAGCGCGACGCGAGTGGTGCGCTCGGCGATGTCGAACAAGGCCCCCACCTTCACCAGCGCGCTCACCGAGAGCGCGGGCGGGTGGTAGCCGAGCAGCACGCTCAGGACCACCGAGCGTGCAGTCAGCGGCTTGATCGCGGGCAGGTGTCGGTCGTGCACGACGGAAACCGTACGTGACCGTTCGAGGCTTCGATCGAGGCGTTGCACCGTCACGAGACCGATGTTACAGTTTTGCACTACTCACTGCGAGATAGTGACACCAGTTTCTCGCCGAGTCGTTCGACGAAGAAGGTGAGCCACGGCATGCAATCGTCCCGTCTCGGCGACTCGATCGACGCCGCCGTTTCGCGGCCGAGCCTGCCCGCGGCGTTCGCTTCCGGGTGCTGGTCCACGACTGGCCGCCGGGCAGCGACTTCCTGACACCGACGTCGAAGCTGAAGCGCGGCCCGGTCCTTCAGCACTACCACCAGGTCATCGAGGAGCTCTACGACTGATGAACGACTTCGTCACCGACCACATCACCGAGGTCGACGACCTGCGTCACCGTGTCCCGGAGGGCGTCAAGACCCGGGACAGCCTGTTCTGGAACCTGATCCTTCCCGACGAACGGGTCGCGGTTCAGCTCTACATCTGGACCGACGGGCGCGGAGTCGCCGGCCGGCAGGTGTCGATCTACGTGCCCGACCGCGAGCAGAACATCATCCGCAACGCGTTCAACGTCGACCTCGGCCCGGACAGCGACCTCGACGACTGGGAATGCGAAGGCCTGCGGCTGCGCCAGCCCGACCCGCTACGGGTGGCACAGCTGACCTACGACAGCGACGACATCTCCCTCGATTACACCTTCACCGCCCGCCACCAGCCCTTCAGCTACGCCGAGAACCCCAACGGCTGCCCGCCCTGGATGGCCACCAACCGGTACGAGCAGTCGGGCCGGGCCGGCGGGCACCTGCGCTTGGGCGACCGCGATATCCGGTTCAAGGACGTGTGGACGCATCGGGACCACTCCTGGGGCCGTCGCAACTGGAACTGGGTTCACCACTGGAAGTGGCTGGTCGCCGGGGTCCCCTCCGGCACCGAGCTCAACGCCATGTTCCACATCGCCCGCGGCGAGCCCGGGGTAAACGGTCACGTGTTGCGTGACGGTAAGCCGGTGGCCTTCGTCGACGGCCGCGTCCACGCCAGCTACGACGACGACATGAGCCAGGCCCGGCTCGAGGCCGAGCTGACCGACGCCCAGGGCGGCACCACCCACCTCGAAATGGAGCGCTGGGCGATCTTCCACCTGCCCTTCGGTTCGGACACCCTGCTGTCCGAGGCCGCGTGCCGGGTGCGCATCAACGGCGAGGAAGGTGTCGGCCAGTTCGAAACGCTCTGGCCACGCAGCTACGTCAAGCGGCTGGTGGACACCGAGTGAACGCACCGCCATTCCAGGTCGCGGACCTGGAGCGCTACCTGCGCGACCGGGGGCTCTGCGCGGGTCCGATCACGTTGAATCGAATCGGCGACGGCCATTCGAACCTCACCTACCTGGTGGACGACGGGCATCGCCGGATCGTGGTCCGTCGACCACCGCCGCCGCCGATCCCTCCGGGCGGGCACGACGTGCTCCGCGAGGCATACATCCAGCGCGCCCTGGCCGACACTGCCGTTCCGGTGCCGACCATCTTGGCCGCCGAGGAGGCGGGTGTGGCGATGGACAGCCCGTTCTACGTCATGGGGCACCTCGCTGGGGTTGTGGCTACCACCGAGACTCCGACTGCGATCGACAAGCGCGAGGGTCGGCGGGCCCTCGCCGAGACACTCATCGACACCCTTGCCGCGCTGCACGCGGTCGACCACCGCTCGGCTGGGCTCGAGGACTTCGGTCGGCCGTCCGCCGACGTGGAGCGGCACCTACGCCGCTTCTCCCGGATCGTCGACCCCGGCGGGTACGGGCTCGACGGCGAGCTCGGTGCTGTGCTCGAACAACTCCTCGACAATCCGCCCACCCCCCAGGCGACAACGATCGTGCACGGCGACTACCGGCTCGGCAACGTAATGATCGCCTCGGACCCGCCGCCCAGGTTGCTGGCCGTACTCGACTGGGAACTCGCCACCATCGGCGATCCGCTACGCGACCTCGGCTACTTCCTGGCCACCTACGCCGTCCCCGGCGAGCCTCTGCACGGCCTCACCTCACTCGGCACGGCCACCCTGGCCGAGGGCTATCCCGGCCGGCGCGAGCTGGCGGAACGGTACGCCGCCGCCACAGGTCGCAACATCACAGACATCCGCTGGTACATGGCCATGGCGCTCTGGAAGCTCGCCGTGCTCTTCGAATACCAGCACCGACGGATCGCCCAGGGCATCGGTGATCCCCACTACGCCGATCCGACTCTCGTCCCCGAGCTACTCACCGCCGCACGTCACGTCACCACAGGAGCCTCGGCATGACCAAAGCCACCGATACCGGCACCGCCACCGACATCGAGACCTTCGACTTCTGGCGGCGGAACAAACTCGAGCGCCGCGAGGGATACAAGTGGCTGCGTCAGATCGACCCGGTGTCCTGGCATCCACCGGCCGAATGCCTGCCACCTGGAGCACGACGTGACCACTGAGCAGAGCGGCACCGCGCCCAAGGTTCGGTACGAGAGGCGCGGCGAGATCGCCTACATCACCCTGAACCGGCCGGAGAAGCTCAACGCGATCGACAACGAGGTCGAGGCCGGCCTCCGCGACGCCTGGACCCGGTTCCGCGAGGACCCGGACATCCGGCTCGCCATCCTCTCCGGCCACGGTGACCGCGCCTTCTGCGCGGGCGCGGATCTGGGCGACCACGTCGACGGCTGGACCGGCAGCGGACCCGACCTCGGCCGGAAGATGCTGGACAACGGCTTCGCCGGCGGCATCACCCGCGGCCTGCACCGCACCAACAAACCGATCATCGCCGCCCTGCACGGCAAGGTCATGGGTGGCGGCATCGAACTGGCCCTGGCCTGTGACATCCGCGTGGCCAGCGAGGACGCCGAGTTCGGCTTCTACCACATGCGCCGAGGCATGCACTTCGCCGACGGCGGGATCGTGCGGCTGGTGAACACCTGCGGCGTGGGAATCGCCATGGAGCTGGAGCTCATGGGCGAGGCCATCAGCGCGCAGCGGGCCAAGGAATGTCACCTGGTCAACCGGGTCGTGCCCCGCGACCAGCTGATGGCCGAAGCCGAGGACATCGCCGCGAAGATCCTCAAGAACCCGAGGCGCGGAGTGGAGTCGGCCAAGCAGACCATCCTCGAGGTGGTCGGACGCCCGCTGGAGGACCAGCTGAAGCTCGAGTGCTTCTACGGCTACTCGATCATGGGTGACCCGGAGATCGTCGAGCGCCGCGACCGGTTCTTCACCCACGGCGACGGAGCCCGGTGATGGGTGTCGAGTTCGGCATCAACCTGATGCCGAACAGCTGGATCGGGCGACCGCACCTCGAAGGCCGCGAGCTCAAAGCCCACCGAGCGGCGCTGGTGAACCGTATTCGCGCGGCCGGCATGGACCACGTCATGGTCGGCGACCACGTCATGTTTCACGCAGGGGTGGGCAACGACGGGCTCACCGACGCCGCCGCGGTGGCCGCCACCACCGACGACCTCGGCGTGTACCTCTCGGTCTACCTGATGGTTCTGCGTCACCCGGTGCTGGTGGCCCGGCAGATCCTGACCGTCGCCCAGTTCGCTCCCGGCCGCTTCTCCCTCGGCTTGGGCATCGGCGGCGACGACCGTCGGGAAGTCCGCGCGTGCGGAGTCGATCCCCGCACCCGCGGTCGACGGATGGACGAGGCTCTGGACATCGTTCGTCGGCTCCTCGGGGGCGAGACGATCAGCCACCACGGCGAGTTCTTCCAGCTCGACGAGGTGCGACTGCGCCCCACGCCGTCCGCCCCGATACCGCTGGTCGTGGGCGGGCGTTCGGACGCCGCCCTACGCCGCGCCGGCCGGCTCGGCGACGGCTGGCTGGGCATCTGGACCAGCGCCGACCGATGTGCCGAAGCCCTCGGCCTCGTCGAGGAGCACGCGGCCGCCGCGGGCCGTACCGGTGTGCGATGGCAGCACGGCATGACCTTCTGGTGCGGCTTCGGAGCCGACCGTGCGGACGCCCGGTCGCACGTGGCACCGATGATGGAAGGCCTCTACCGAACGCCGTTCGCCAAGTTCGAGCGGTACATCCCGCACGGCACGCCGGAGGACGTCGCCGAGTTCGTCGGACCGTTCCTGGCCGCCGGTGCCACCACGGTCAACTTCATCCCGTTCGCCGCGACGGACGAAGCCGCGATAGACGGATGTGCCCAGGTCCGCGAATTGCTGCGAGCGTAGATCCCTCGATGAGAGCCGCGTCCTCACCGGACCAGCTCTTGACGAGGTCGAGTAGATTCACCGGCTGATCGAGATCTGCTCCTTGCGGCCCGGTCAGCTGCCGGGAAGCAGGCCGAGGATGCGAAGTTTGGCCTCGATGGAGCGGCTGCGGGTCACGGTCTCGTCGAGGGCAGGCGC
The DNA here is from genome assembly GCA_052386505.1 of Pseudonocardia sp. Taxonomy (GTDB): domain Bacteria; phylum Actinomycetota; class Actinomycetes; order Mycobacteriales; family Pseudonocardiaceae; genus Pseudonocardia. Next base: position 15,905 of record JBQTKB010000107.1, on the reverse strand, counting down.
GAGGTCGACGACCTGCCGGTCGATGTCGTGCAGGGTCTTCGCGGTGTTGCTCGTGGGGTCGCGGGTGCGGTCGACGGCCCGCTCGGTGTCCCCCACGGTGGTCAGGGTGCGGGCAAGTGGGCCGGCCGCGTCGTGCAGCACCTCGGCGAGTGCGCGGAGCCGGTCGCTCAGGGTGGTCAGCGACTGGTTGGCCTGGCGCAGGGAGGTGACGGTGGCGAGGACGGCGGGTGCACTGTCCCGCAGGGCGGCCGCGGTGGGTGGGAGTGCCTCGTTGGCGCTCAGGCCGCGCTCGGTCGTGGCGTCGATCTTGGCGACCTGGGCGACGGCGTCGGTGAGCAGTGCGTCGGTGGTGGCGAGGTTGCTGGTGAGCGCGACGATGCCGACCAGCGAGGCCAGGGCGAAGGCCAACGCGGCGGCCCAGACCAGCGGCAGTGTCCGGCCCGAGGTGGGCGGGGCGTCCGGGATGGTCATCGGCCGAGCCGTCCGAGGATCGGTCCGACCGGGCGCAGGACGGTGGTGTGGCGTTCGATCCGACGCAGCAGCTCCGCGATGGCCGCGGTGCGGCGCGTGAGCGGCTGAAGGTGTGTGCTGATCCGGTCCAGTTCCGTGCTGATGGTGCGCAGCCGGTTGCTGACGGTGTCGATCCTCGATCCGAGCCGGTGGGTGACAGCGGTGGCGCGAACGGTGTGGCCGTTGAGCACCTCGACCAGGCCGGGTAGTGCGCGGATGTCGTCGGTGAGCTGATCGGTCCGCGCGGACAGGCCCGTGCTCTGGGCCGCGAGCGGCTCGGTGTGGCCGACCAGCTCGTCGAGCCGGTCGGCGATGTCGGTCGCGGTCCGGGACTGGAGGCTGATCAGCCGGTGGTCGGCGTGGATGTCGGTGCTGAGCCGGTCGAGGGTGGCGGTGGACCGGGCGACGGAGCGGGTCAACTCGGCGGGGCGGGCGAGGGGGTCGGCGAGGTCCGCGGCGGTCGGGACGAACCCGGCGACCAGGGCGGCGAGCGCGCTGAGTGTGACGGTGGCGGTGAGGACAAGCAGGCACCACCGCCGGCGGGAGAGGGTCATCGAGGTAACACCTTGGCCAGTTCGGGACGCGGCGGGGATGCCGGCGCCTGCGGGAGGACCAGTTTGCGGTCGATGTCGGCCAGCCGGCGGTTGAGCCGCTCGACCAGGTCGACGATCGTGCCCAACCGTGCCTCGGCGTCGGTGACGGTTGTGTCGGCCTTCTCCGCACTGTCCCGGATGTCCGCGGCGCTGCCGCGCAGGGTGCCGGCGATCGCGGTGAGCTCGCGCGCGATGTCCAGGTCCGTGTCGGCGGCGGCCAGGAGCCGGACGGTGTCGGGCACGATCGACTCGAGCAGGCGCACGTCCTCGGCCGTGGCGGTGTTGATGTCGTCGAGGGTGCGGCGCAGCTGGAGGGCTTCGTCGCGTAACCGGCCGACCTGGTCGAAGTCCACCCGGTCGTCGAAATAGCCGTTGTTGATCCGGAAGGTCTCGACGATCGTGGCTGTGCTGGCGTGCAGCGTGCGCTCCAGCTGGATGGCGACCAGGACCAGCGCGAACAGGGCGACGGCTGCGACCGCGCACAACCGGGCGGTCCAGCGCAGCGCGACCGGGCACCACGGGGGAGGGGCGTCGTCGGGCGAGGTTCGGAGTGGTTCCGGGCCCACGGTTCACCGTCCTCCGGTCGGGAGTGCGGGCAGCGCGGCATCGATCCGCTCGGCGGCCTCGAGGCTGGCGCGCAGGTCGATGGCGAGCCCGTCGAGGACCCGCAGCAGGTCGGCGCCCTGGCCGGTGAACGCTGATGTCGAGGTGGCCAGGTCCGCTGTGTCGTCTCGTAGCCGCTGCAGCAGCGCGCGGATGTGGGCCAGCTGCACGGCGGTGCGTTCCCCGCCGGCCCGGCCGGTGGCCACGTCGGTCGCGGCCGGCCGCAGCGCGTCGCGTAGTTCGACCAGCAGGGGCGCCAACGCCTGGGTCTGGTCGCGGGCGCGGCGGGCGTTCGCGGCGACGGCGTCGAGTTGCTGGAGCCGGCGGGTGAAGCGGTCGTCGGCGACGGCGATCCGGGCGGCGCCGACCACCGTGGCCTCGTTCGCGTCGACCATGGCGCCCAGACGCGCGTCGAGGCGGGCGATGGTGACGGACACGATCAGCAGCACCAGCAACGCCCCGACGGCCAGGGCGAGACGGGCCGGCCCGTCGGGCCGGCCGAACACCGCGGGCCGTCGCCGAGGCGGTGCTGGCGGTTCCGGGTTCATCGGGCGGGCTCGGACACGTTGTCAGCGGCCCGAGCGGCCGATTCGCGGGCGGCGCGGACCTGCTGGGCGATCTGCCGGGCGGTGCGTAAGGCGTGGTCCAGCCCGTGCCGGCCGTCCGCGACCGCGGTGGCGGCGTCGTGTAGCGGCTCGGGCAGTGCCGCCAGTTCGTCGTGCAGCCGATCGAGTGAGCCGACCAGAGCGGCGATCTCGATGTTCGTCTGGCCCAGCAGCGGGAGCGCCTCCGCCCGGATCGCGGTCACCGTCGCCCGCAGCTCGGTGGCGACCTGCTCGTTGGTCGACCGTGTCCGGGCCAGGGCGGCCTCGACGCGGTCGAGGGCGGCGAGTTCAGCGGTGGCGCGCTCGTCGAAAGCGGCGGTCTCGGGCAGCAGCCCGTTGTAGGACCGGGCGTGCCCGACCGCTTCGTCGAGCACATCCGGTAGCCGCACCAGGTCCAGTACCCGGGGTACGAGGAACCACGACGAGGCCAGTACGGCCGCGACGACCACCCCGCGGGCGGCCACGATCCGGTTCACCACGACCACCCGCTCACCGCAGGGCCGGGTTGAGCTCGGCGTCGAGCTCAACCGGTTCAGGCGTGCTGTCGCAGCGAGGGCAGCGGTAGCTGAACTTGATCTCGCCGCCGCAGCCGTGATGCACCACCCGGCGCGGCGGCCCGGCGGGGTGCGGGTAGTGCTCGTCGCCCCAGTGCATGAGGTGGGCCAGCACCGGGTAGAGCGCCTGCGCCTTCGCCGTCGGGTGGTACTCGTAGCGATCCGGCCGCTGCTGGTAGCGGAGCCGCTCGAGCAGGCCGTGCTCGACCAGCTTGGTCAACCGGTTGGTCAGCACGGTGCGGGTGATGTCCAGGCTCTCGATCAGCTCGTCGAACCGGCGGTTGCCGAGCAGGACGTCACGCACGATCAGCAGCGTCCAGCGCTCACCGACGACCTCCAGGGCGCGCGCGATCGAGCACGCCTGGCCGGAGTAGTCGCTGTGCAGCACGGGGCGAACCCTACCGGATTCAAGTCGTGTCACGCGACTGAGGTGTACCCCCACCGCCGTCGGGTTCGTCGCGCTCGCCCGCGCCGACCTCGCCCGCGCCGACCTGGTCGGCAGCGGGCGGACATCCTGGCCGCGTTGTCCGGCGCCCGGGCGCTGATCTCGATCGTCCGCCGGACCAATGTCAAGGCCTGACGATTGTTGACACACGCTCCACCTGGCGGCCGGGGCGTGACTAGATTCGACATCCAGCGGCACGCCAACCAGCACGTGTGTCAGCGGTGGTATCGACTGACCAGTCAAGTTTGGCCGCCGAACGTTGATCCGACGGGTAGTCTCAGGGCTCTGCCTGTCTGAGGAGGTGGCGATGTCCCGACGATCGGCGTCACCGGTCACGCGCCGTGGACGTGGTGCAGCTGGTGGTGGCGTCGACGGTTCGCTCGCCGCGACCGCCAATGCGGGCCCCACTACATCACGTGGACGCCGGACGCGGGCGGCGCTGCTCGCTGCTGCTCGCGATGCCTTCGAGGAACTCGGGTTCCGCGACGCGCGGATCTCCGACATCGCGGAGCGAGCAAGCACTTCGTACGGGGTCTTCTACCACTACTTCGAGTCCAAGGAAGCGATCCTGCACGAGTTGTTCACCGTGGTCACCGGCGAGATGTACCACGCATCGCAGGCGCAGAACGGTGCGGGTGGCGGACCGGTCGACAAGATCCGTGCCGCCAATCGTAGATATCTCGCGGTAGCGGCGCGCAACGCGAAGTTGATCGCCACGATCGAGGAGTTGGCCTTCCGGGAACCGCAATTTCGTGCGCTCAAGCTGCGGATCCGGGAGCCCTTCCTGCGACGGACCGAGACCGGAATCCGGCGGCTCCAGGAGCAGAACCTCGCGGATCCCGCCCTGGACGCCGCCATGGCCGCCACGATGCTCGGCGGGATGATCGAGCACTTCACCATGCTCTGGTTCGTGCACGGCGTCCACTACGACGAGGACGTCGCCCTCGAGACGTTGACCAGGCTGTGGGCTCAGGCGATCGGTCTGTCGGTTCCCCTTGACGCATCGACTGACGAACGATCAGCGCTCTGAGCTGGATCTCGCTGCAGCCACACGTCGTCGACACGGGACTGCGCGAGCTGACCTGGCTGTCGGCGGCGCCCGCTGAACCGGATGCGGCGCTGGCGGCTCCGCTCCGCGCGGACTCGACTGGGCAGGGTTTGCGGCTACCGATGGTGTGGAGCTGACAGGCCCGTCGAGATGCTCGCATCCTCGTCGGGCAAGAAAGAACTGATTGCGGGCGTATGAGTGACTCTCTGAACGGGTGGCGGGAGAAGAAGTTGACTGGCTAGTCGAGTTCTGCTTGACTAGGGACCCGCTGACGAGGAAGTCGGTGGTAGCGACCCGCGATTCGAGACGCTCGGCCAGCTCAGCCCCCGGCATGTCGGCAACGACGACGCGATCCGGCCGCAGACCATGACACCAGGAGAGGGCATGTCTTCCTTTGGAGTTCAGACGCCCGAGTTCCCGTCCACTGGCTGCGCCCTGGTGTTCGGCGCCACCGGTGGCATCGGCGCCGCCACGGCGGGACTGCTCGCGGAGCGGGGTTGTGACGTCGTGGCGACCTACCGATCCCGAGCGGCGGAGGCCGAGAAGCTTGCCGATTCGATCCGGGAGCTTGGGCGCAAGGCGACGGCGCTGTCGTGCGATGTCACCGACCCCGAGTCGGTAGCCGCCGTCGTCGATGCCGCGGCGGCGGAGTTCGGGCGGATCCACACGGTGGTCTCGGCCGCCGGGCTGGTCTTCCGCACCCGACCGTTGGTGGACTTCGCCCTTGACGAGTTCACTGACGTGATCCACACCGACGTGCTCGGGTTCTTCAACATCGCGAAGGCGACGGTGCCGGCGCTGCGGGCCGGTGGCGGCGGATCGATCACCGCGCTGATCACGACCGCGGTGGACCGCACGGTTCCCACCGATGCGTTGTCCGCCACGCCGAAGGCCGCTGTCGCGATGATGATGCGGATGCTCGCCACCGAGGAAGCCGCCAACGGCATCCGGGCCAACGCGGTCGGGCCTGGCGTGATCGAGGGCGGAATGGTCCCGGCCATGCGCGACGCGGACAAGGCCACCCGCGACCTTCTCGCCCTCGCCGTGGAGCAGACACCCATGCGACGCCTCGGGCTCGCCGAGGAGGCCGCCGAAGCGATCGCCTTCCTGGCCTCGAGCAAAGCCTCCTACATCACTGGTCAGCGCCTGATGGTCGACGGCGGACTCGCCACCTGAGTCCGCAACCAGAGTCCGAGGGATGTATCGCCATGCCGACAAACACCCAGAACGTCGCGACAACCTCAGAGGCCAGCTTCGACGCCATGGTGATCGGCGGGGGATTCGGGGGGCTGCGGATGCTGCACGAGCTGCGGCAGCTCGGGCTGTCCGTCAAGGTCATCGAGGCCGCTGGCGAGGTCGGCGGAACGTGGTACTGGAACTGCTATCCCGGGGCTCGGACGGACTCCGAGTCGTGGGCGTACGCGATGATGTTCTCGAAGGAGCTTCAGGACGAGTGGGACTGGACCGAGCGGTTCCCCACCCAGGAACAGGCGTTCGCCTACCTCCGGTACGTCGCCGACAAGTTCGACATGCGCCGCGACATCCAGTTCGGCACGCGGGTGCGCACTGCCGCCTACGACGAGGACTCGAACACCTGGTCGGTTGAGACCGACCGGGGGGAGACCTACCGCTGCCGGTACTTCATCCCCGCCGTGGGTGTGCTATCCGCCCCGTACCAGCCGGACTTTCCCGGGCTGGACCGGTTCGAGGGGCAGTGGTACCTGACCGGGAACTGGCCGAGGGAGCCGGTCGACTTCGCCGGCAAGAAGGTCGCGGTGATCGGTACCGGGGCAACCGCCGTGCAGCTGATTCCGATCGTGGCGCACACGGCCGAGCAGGTGACGGTGTTCCAGCGCACGCCGAACTGGGTGCTGCCGGGTCGCAACTACACCATCACCGAGGACGAGCGGCGGGCGTACCGGGCGAACTACGACGAGCTGTGGGAGCTGGCGCGGCAGCACTTCTTCGGGTTCCCGTGGCCGCCGGCCGGCCGCACGAGCAAGGACGTCTCGCCGGAGGAGTACCAGAAGATCCTGGAACAGGGTTGGGAGGCCGGCGGCTTCCGGTTCATCTTCGAGACCGTCGACGACATCCTGGTCGACGAGGACGCGAACGAGGTCGCCGCCGAGTTCATGCGCAACAAGATCCGGGCGATCGTGAAGGAGCCGGCGACCGCCGAGCTGCTGTGCCCGAACTACCCGCTGGCGGCCAAGCGCCCCCCGCTGGGCCACTTCTACTACGAGGCGTTCAACCGGGACAACGTCGGCCTGGTCGACATCAGCAGGGAGCCGATCGCCGGGATCACCGAGCAGGGCGTGCAGGTCGGCGACACCGTGTACGAGGCGGACATCATCGTCTTCGCCACCGGGTTCGACGCGGTGACCGGGGCCTACAAGGGCTTCGAGGTCCGAGGTCGGGACGGGGTCGACCTGCGGGACAAGTGGGCCGGGGGGCCACGAACCCATCTCGGGATCGGGGTGGACGGCTTCCCCAACATGTTCATGGTGGGCGGACCGCAGAGCCCGTTCGCCAACATCCCGGTGGTGCTCGACGGGATCGCCGAATGGATCGGTCGGGCGATCACGCATCTCCGCGAGAGTGAGTTCGACCGCATGGAGGCCACTCCCGACGCCGTGGCGCACTGGTGTACCCAGCTCACCGCCATCGTGAACGCGACGCTGTTGCCCAGGGGCCCCGGGTCGTGGATGTTCGGCGCGAACATTCCCGGCAAGCCGCGGGTAGTGCTGTTCTACTTCGGCGGGGTCGGCCCGTACCGACAGGCATGCCTCGAGGCGGCGGACAACGACTTCCGCGGCTTCGAGCTCACCCGAGCGTGACCCCGACCCCGACCCCGACCAGACAGCGAGGAGCACATCATGGGCACCGCGGCCCCGAACGCGTTGAAGGACCTCTACGGCCGGATCTCCGCCCGGATGGCGGCGAACCCGGAGATGGACCTGGACACCCTGCGGAACATGCTCGACTCGCTGCACGTCCTGGCCACCGAGCCCACCGACGTCACCTACCAGGAGGTGGACGCCGGCGGGGTCCCGGCCATCTGGGCGAGGCCGCTCGGGGCGGCCACCGACCGGGTGATCGTCTACGCGCACGGCGGAGGCTGCGTCACCGGCTCGATGCACAGCCACCGCAAGCTGGCCGCGCACCTGGCCAAGGCGGCCGGGGTCACGGCCATCGTGCCCGACTACCGGCTCGCGCCGGAGCACCCGTTCCCGGCGCAGATCGACGACCTGCTCGCCGTGCACCGCTGGCTGCGTGAGCGGGGCATCGTCCCGGAGCACACCGCCACCGGGGGAGACTCGGCCGGCGGCAACCTGGCGATCGCCACCGTGCTCAAGCTGCGTGAGGTGGGGGAGCCGCTGCCGGCCGCGATCGTGGCGATCTCGCCGTGGCTGGACATGGAGCACACCGGCGCGACCATGCAGAGCAACGCCGACAGCGACTCGCTGGTCTCCCACGCGGTCAGCGCGATGATGGCCACCATGTACCTCGGCGCGGTGGCGCCGACCGATCCGCTGGCGAACCCGCTGTATGCCGACCTCGCCGGCCTGCCGCCGGTGTTCGCCTGCGCCGGCGACGCCGAGACGCTGCAGGACAACGCCGAGCGCTTCGCCGAGCGGGCGCGCGCGGCCGGGGTGAACGTGGTGCTGGAGATCGCGCCGGGGCAGCAGCACGTCTACCTGTTCATGGCCGGCAAGGCGAAGCAGGCCGACGCCACCATCGGCAACGCCGCGGACTGGCTGCGGCCGAAACTCGGCCTGTGACTCGGCCGGCGGATATGAGAGTCGGTCAGATGGGTACTACCTCGACCAGGTCTCCCAGTCCGATCAGGTCTTTGGCGTTGCGTGTGTAGAGGCGCGCGGAGTGTGCATGGGCGGTGGCCGCTATGAGCAGGTCCATCGCCCGGGTACGCGGCTGGCGGCCGATGTCGGTGATGGTGGCGGCGAGTTGACCGTAGCTTGCGACGACCGCCTCGTCGACGGGTAGGGCGTCGAACTGGCGTTGCAGGATCGATAGGCGGCGGAGTCGCTCGGCCCGGGTGGCGTGGTCGCGGGCGACGAGGACGCCGAAGTGCAGCTCGGCCAGCGTGACCGCACTGAGGGCAAGCTCGCCGGCGATCGGGGAGACGTCGGTTGCGATCACGACGCTGGTGTCGAGGATGCCTTTCACTGTGCGGGCCAGGGGTCCTGGATCTCCTGGGCCACCATCTGGCGGTGCTGCTCCCAGGTCGGGTCGGCCGGCCCGGTGAACAGGTCGGCCACGTCGTTCCAGGATCGCCAGGCGCGTGGGGCGACGGCGACCAGGCGGGCACTGGGACGGCCGGCGACGGTGATGGTGACCTCCTCGCCGGCCTCGACCCGTCGCAGGAGCTCGGAGGCTTGCTGCCGAAGTTCGCGCAGTCCCACGGTCGTCACGGTCTCAAGGTAGCACAAGTGCTACCTGTCATGCTTCGGGACTGCGGACGGGCTCCCACCGGCCGATCGAGCGTACCGTTGTGATGCGTTCTGATACCATCGTGGTGTGGCTATGACGTTGCGGTTGCCGGCGGACCTCGAGGCTGAGCTCAAACTTGCCGCCGATGAGGACCGTCGCAGTGTGCAGCAGACGGTCGTGCTGGCGGTGGAGATGTTTCTGTCCGCGCGGGACACCGCTGAGCTCAAGGCCGACCCCGAGGCGTTGCGTGCGTTGGCTGAGGCGCGCGAAGCGGTGCGCACCGATGATCTCGTCTACGGTGTCGACGGCGCGCGAGCCCTGGTGCGGGGTCGCCGGGCTTCGTGAGCGACCGCTACGAGCTGGCGACCGCCCCACCGGCCCGTCGGGCACTGGCGGACCGATTACCCGCCGATGTTGCGGCGGCCGCGGTCGAGTTCATCACCGGCTCGCTACTGGACAACCCGCGGCGGCTCGGTAAGCCGTTGCGTGACGAGCTCGCCGGTATCCACTCCGCGCGACTGGGCCGGGACTGGCGGGTCCTCTATGAGATCGACGAGTCTCGCCGGTTGGTGATCGTGCTCGACATCCGCGGCCGAACGGCGGCGTACCGACCCCGCTGAGGCGAGCGTGCCCTGACGCAGTCTGGGCGCCGTTGATCCGCGACCTGGCTGATCTTCCTGCTGTTCATGACCCGCTTGGGTGAGGCTACGTATGAACCGTTGATACCATCGATCTATGCGTAGTGATGCGCCGCCGCTGCTGCCGATCCTGCGGTCCCGATCCAGCACGCCCACGACCAGCGGATTCGGATCGCCGAGCCGAGAACTGCCCGGCGACCACCTATCGTGGGGTGACTCGTGGAACGAGATCCACCCGCATCTTCAATGTCGATCTTCGACCGTGTGACTACGGACGACGTTTCCGCTGGTCATTCCTGAAGGGGTGGGGCCGGTCATCAGATAGAGTGCCCCCCACTTGGCATTGTGTGAACCCGTATGTGCAGGTCAGCGGATTGACGTTCGCGGTGAACGAGGTTCATCGCAAGGTTCGCCGTAGCGGGTACGGGCTGTAGGGGTTGCGCCGGTGCGGTGCTGTGGTCGCGCGTGGCGGGCGGTACCGACGTCGTGCAGCTCGACCGACGCGTTCGGAGCTCTGTCGATGGGCAGCGGTTCCACGCCTCGGTGCGTCAGGGCGCCGCGAGTACGGGTATGAGCTCGGCGAGGGTGCTGTCGAGTGGTTCGGCGCTTCCGTCGGCGCGGCAGAGCACGATCGCGCCCTCCACGGCCGCGATCACGAGGGTCGCGCGCCGTTGCGCACGCTCGGCGTCGACGCCGTGGGCGATGAGTCCGTCGCGGATGTCGCTGCGCCAGCGGTGCAGGATCGTGCGGGCGAGTGTGGAGATCTCGGGATCGTCGGGTCCCTCGTCCACGACCAGTGCGACCACCGGGCACCCGGCCCGGAAGTCGCTGGTGACCAGCGCGGCGCGCCACAGCTGGCCGAACTGTTCGAGTGCCGCGCGCGGTTCCAGCTCGGCGGTGGCCCGGTCGATGACCTGGCAGATGACGTCGCCGGCCGTGGTGAGCGCGGCGAGCAGCAGTTCGCGGCGGCCACCGGGGAAGTGGTGGTAGACCGAGCCGCGCGGCGCGCCGCTGTGGGCGAGCACCGCGTCGACGGTCGTGGCGGCGGCGCCGCGTTCGCGCAGCAGCGTGATCGTGCTCTCGATCATGCGCTGGCGGGTCGAACCGCGACGAGCCACGTGAACCTCCCTTGACTATGTCCTATACCTTAGAGCATAGTCCCCGGTCATGCCGATGATTGAGCTGACGGTACCGGCGGACTCGCTGGCGCCCGAGACGTCCGCCCGCCTCCTCGACGACCTGGCCGCCTGCCTGCTGAGCTGGGAGAAGGCGCCGGACACCGAGTTCTTCCGTGAGATCACCTGGGCCTACCTGCACGAGGCCACGCCGCGCGTGAACGGCCGGCCTGGTGCGCGGTTCCGGGTGGACGTGACCGTTCCGGCGGGGGCGTTGTCCGAGCGACGCAAGGACGGGCTCGCCGCTGCGGTGCACGAGCTGGTGGCAGCCGCGGCCGGGTTGACACCGGAGCAGGGACTGCACGTGTGGTCGCTGATCCACGAGGTTCCCGACGGCGACTGGGCTGCCGCCGGACACACCGTGCGCTACGCCCAGCTCACCCAGGTCGCGGCCACCGAGCGCGCCGGGAGCCTGGCGTGAGCGCCGACACCGGGACGGCCGACGTCGCGCAGCTGAGTGGCCTGGAGATACTCCGGGCCCGGGCGTCCCAGCTGGCCGGGCCCGGCATCTGGCGGTTGCTCGGCATGGAGGTCGACGAGATCGAGTTCGGCGCGGTGACCTTCGGCGTCACCACCACCCCGGACTTCGCCAACCCGCTGGGCAGCGTGCACGGCGGTGTCTGTGCCACGCTGCTGGACTCGGCGATGGGCTGCGCCGTGCACAGCACTCTCGACCCCGGCGACTTCTACACCACCCTCGAACTGAAGGTCAACTACGTGCGGGCCGTGCCCGTCGACGGGGCCCGGCTCACCGCCCGTGGCACGACGGTGCACGTCGGACGGAGGACCGCCACCGCCGAGGGCCGGGTCACCGATCAGACGGGCGCGCTCGTCGCGCACGCCACCACCACCTGCCTGATCCGCCGCCGCTGACATGACGGAGCAGACGACGCGCATCCTCGTCACCTCCGACGGCATACGCCTGGCCGTCCGGGAACGTGGCGACCCCCGATCGCCGACGGTGCTGTGCGTGCACGGGTTCCCCGACGACCACACGGTGTGGGACGGCATCGCCGCCGAGATCGGCCCCGCGTTCCACGTCGTGAGCTACGACGTGCGCGGCTCGGGGAGCTCGGACGCCCCGCGCCGGGTGCGGGACTACCGCCTCTACCGGCTGGCCGAGGACACGCTCCAGGTCATCGACGCGGTCGCCCCGGCCGAACGGGTGCACGTGGTCGGCCACGACTGGGGTTCGGTGCAGGCCTGGCACCTGGTGACCGGTCCGGGCCAGCGGCGGATCGCGTCGATGACCTCGATCTCCGGGCCGTGCCTCGACCACGTCCCGTCCTGGATCCGTGCGCAGCTCACGGCCGGGCCGCGCGGCTGGCGCGCGGTGGCGGGCATGTGGAAGTCACCGCTGTACATGGGGTTGTTCCAGATCCCTTGGCTGGCGCCGCTCGCGTGCCGGCTCGGCGTCGTCGACGCCGCGATCGGAGCGGCCGAGCGCTTCGAGACCGGGACGCGACCGCCCGACATGCCGCGCGACCGCGCGCGCGTCAACCGCGCCGGACTGAAGCTCTACACCGCGAACCTGCTGCCACGGCTGCTGCGCCCGGGGCGGCGGCGCACCGATGTCCCGGTGCAGGTACTGGCTCCACGCGGTGACGTCTTCATCACCGCGGCCAGCCAGGTCGGCGTCGAGCGGTGGGCGACGAGCCCGTCGATCCACCTCGTCGACGGCGGGCACTGGGTCCCCGCGTTCGACCCCGCCGGGATCGCCCGCCACGTGCGGGCCTTCGTCGACGAGCACGACCACCGGACATCTGCGAGGAAGGGACACCCATGACTGCGCTCGACATCGACAAGGTTGCGCTGACCGCGCGTGACGTCAGCTGGGACTGGACGGGGCTGCCCCTGCACTACCTCGATGACGACGCGTTCGCCACTCACTTCTGCAACGGCATGAACATCCTGCTGCCCGAGGGCGAGGTGTTCTTCGTCGACGTGTTCAGCAAGGCCCTGGCCCTGGTGCAGGACGACGCGATCCGCGAGGACGTCATCGGCTTCATCGGTCAGGAGGCCACCCACTCCGCCTCCCACCAAGCGCTGGTCGATCACCTGCAGAGCGAGGGTCTGGACGTCGCGCCCTACGTCGAGCAGATCCGGTGGCTGCTCCGGCGGCTGCTCGGTGACCGCGACCTCACCGGCCGCGCCGCGCACGCGTGGCTGCTGGAGCGGGTGGCCCTGGTCGCCGCGCTGGAGCACTTCACCTCCTACCTCGGGGACTGGGGACTCAACGCCCGGGCCTGGGACGACACGATGGACCCGCGCGTGCTGGACCTGTTCCGCTGGCACTTGGCCGAGGAGGTCGAGCACCGCCACGTCGCGTTCGACCTGTTCACCCACCTCGACGGCGGCTACGGCCGCCGAGTCCGCGTGTGGCTGATCGCCGCACCGACGCTGGCGTTCCTGCTGGCCCGCGGCATCCGCCACCTCATGTCGGTCGATCCCGACCTCGACGGCGCCGCCCGGCGCATCCGGTTCGGTGACCTGCGACGAGCCTGGCGACGCGGGCTCATCCCCGGCCCGGCCGGCCTCGCCGCGATGTTCCTCGCCTACTTCCGCCCCGGCTACCACCCGTCGCAGTACGGCTCGACCAGCCAGGCCGTCGCCTACCTGGCCTCCTCACCCGCCGTCCGCACGGCCGCGCACCACTGAACCGGAGCCCCTGAGATCGGAGCCCATCGTGCCCGAGCACCGCACCGCACCGGTCCCGGCGTCGCTGACCCGGCCCCGCCGACCCGACCGGGTGATGTCGGCTCTGCGCCTCGTCGTCCAGGGGTACTCCGCGATCGCCGCCCGCACCCGCATCTCGACCCCCGAGCGCGTCGACCGCGACCTTGCGCTCGTCGTCACCGGACGCCGGCTCCTCGCCGAGGACGTGCTCGGCCTCCGGCTGGAGGCCGCCGACGGGACCGACGTGCCGCACTGGCACGCCGGCGCCCACCTCGACCTCGTGCTGCCCTCGGGCAGGGTGCGCCAGTACTCGCTGTGCGGGGACCCCGCGGACCGGTCCGGCTACCGGATCGCGGTGCGGCGCCTCCCCGCCGGCGGTGGCGGATCGGTCGAGCTGCACGACCGCACCCCGGTCGGCACCCCGGTCACCGCCCGCGGCCCCCGTAACGCGTTCCCGTTCGCCCAGCCCCACCTGGCGCGCGCCGCGATCGCGCGGGTCGCGTTCGTCGCCGCCGGGATCGGCATCACCGCGATCCTGCCCATGGTGCGGGCCGCCGCCGCGGCCGGTGTCGACTGGCACCTGACCTACCTCGGCCGCAGCCACGCCACCATGGCCTTCCTCGACGAGCTCGACCGGCTCGACCCGCACCGGGTCCGCATCCACACCGGCCCCCGGCTGCGGGTCGAGGATCTCCTCGCCGACGTCGACGCGCACACCTCGGTCTACCTCTGCGGACCCCCGACCCTGCTGCACGACGTACGCGTCGCCGTCGCGCGGCGCGCCACGGCAGGGTTCCACGCCGAACGGTTCTCGCCCCCGCCCGTCGTCGCCGGCCGGGCGTTCACGCTCCGTCTCGACCGCACCGGACGCACGGTCCACGTGCCGGCCGACCGGTCCGCGCTGGCGGCGCTGCACGACGAGATCCCCGGCATCCCGTACTCGTGCCGGCAGGGATTCTGCGGAACCTGCCGCGTCCGGGTGGTGTCGGGCGAGGTCGAGCGCCGCGGCCGGTCGACCTTCCTCGACGAACCCGACACCATGCTGATCTGCGTCGACCGCACGACTTCCGACCAGCTCACCCTCGAGCTCTGAACCCCAGGGAACAACCATGGACGACCCGCCAGGATCGGCTCGGCCGAAGAAGGCCCTGACGAAGTTCCGCTTCGAGCGGCTCGTCGGCCGCTACCTCGCCAACCCGGCGGTCGCCGCACTCGACCGGATGGGAATCCGACCGCCGATGATCGCCGAACTGGAGACCACCGGCCGCCGCAGCGCGATACCGCGGCGGGTCCCCGTCGCCGTCACGGTCGACGCCGACGGCGCGTGGCTGATCGCTCAACACGGCCGACGGTCCGGCTGGGGTCACAACATCGACGCCGATCCGCGTGTTCGCCTCGGCCTACGCGACGGCTGGCGGACCGGTACCGCCGTGTTCGTCGACGCCGACGACGTCACCGCACGGGCCGAGAGCTTCGCCCGGCGTCCCGCCGCGAGGCGGGCTGCCCGGACTGCCTTTCGTGCCCTGCAGTCCACCCCGATATCCGTGCGCGTCACCTTCGACCGGCCGTGAGACGAGGAGCTACACCAGCGCTCGCAAGCGGGGTTCGTGTAATGCCGCGGCTGGCTTGCCGGTCGATCATGACGTTCACGCTGCTCAACAGATGTTGAACGTGGCTAGAGGTAGGTCGCGGACGAGGCAGCAGGCGGCGATCCAGGTGTCGTTGGCCGGGCGTGGCCGTCCGCGTAGCTGGCCGTGCGCTTGGAGTTCGCCCCAACGGGCGGCGACCGGTCGGTCGTAGGGGAGCACAACGAGTCCGGCCAAGAACGTGCGCATGGTGTCGAGTCGCTGCGGACCCCAATGCCGGACGAGTGTCCATTTGGTGAGCTCGCCGACGGTGACGAAGGTGATCGCCAGGACGTGGCCGTTGAGCTGGCGGGCCAGGGCGTCCGGCAGGCGCCGGCGCAACAGGGTGGAGGCGACGTCGGTGTCGAGGACGACGAGGCTCACGCGATGTCGGCGCGCCGGGTGG
This sequence comes from Pseudonocardia sp., assembly GCA_052386505.1. GTDB lineage: Bacteria > Actinomycetota > Actinomycetes > Mycobacteriales > Pseudonocardiaceae > Pseudonocardia. The sequence goes on along the minus strand of JBQTKB010000107.1, from coordinate 575 downwards.
CGTGGAGGTCGGTGAGGAAGTCCTCGAACTCCGCGTCGGACTCGAAGGGATCTTCGGCGGCGGCGAGCTCGGTGACGGAGCCGATCGGGTGTGCTCCGTGGCGGCGGACCAGTTCCTCGGTGGAGACGAAGTGGCGCCTGTTCGGATTGTACCAGCATTCTATCCATTCGAAGATGGCATTGGCTAGTTCGTCGCGGGTCGACCACTATTTCGAGTCGAGGAGTTCTAGTTGCATCGTGCCCCAGAACGACTCCATTATCGCGTTATCGTAACAATCACCGACCGTGCCCATGGAAGGGAGAAGTCCGGCGGTCCGCAAACGTTGCCCGAACGCCCACGAAGTGTATTGCATCCGTGGTCGGAATGCAGGATTGTACGGTCGTGTTCGGGTTGACGGCGGATGGTGGCCATGCCGAGGGCGTCGGTGACCAGTTCGGTGCGCATGTGTTCGGCTATTGACCAGCCGACGATGAGCCGGGAATAGGCGTCCATGACCGCGGCGCAGTAGATTTTGCCCTCGGCGGTGGGGTGTTCGGTGATGTCGGTGATCCACAGCCGGTTCGGCTCGTCGACGC
>JBQTKB010000106.1:0-13049 GCA_052386505.1 Pseudonocardia sp. | reverse complement strand
CCAGCGCACCCAGCAAGTCGGCCAGCGTGGCGTTGCCCCAGGCGTGCTTGCCGAAGTAGACACGCAGGCCGGACAGGAAGTTGTCCTTGCCGACGTACGCGACGAGCTGCTTGAGCACGCTCGCGCCCTTGGCGTAGGTGATGCCGTCGAAGTTGACCTCCACGGCCTGCAGGTCGGGGATGTCGGCGGCCACCGGGTGCGTCGAGGGGAGCTGGTCCTGCCGGTAGGCCCACGACTTCTCCACATTGGCGAACGTGGTCCACGCCTCGGTGTATTCGGTGGCGTCGGCCTGGCACAGCACCGACGCGAGGGTTGCGAACGACTCGTTGAGCCACAGGTCATCCCACCACTGCATGGTGACCAGGTCGCCGAACCACATGTGCGCCATCTCGTGCAGCACGGTCTCGGCGCGCCGCTCATAGGACGCCCTGGTGACCTTGGACCGGAAGACGTAGTCCTCCAGGAAGGTCACCGCGCCGGCGTTCTCCATGGCGCCCGCGTTGAACTCCGGCACGAACAGCTGATCGTATTTACCGAACGCATACGGCGTGCCGAAGTTCTTGTGGTAGAAGCCGAAACCCTGTTTGGTCTCGGTGAACAGCCGCTCCGAGTCCATGTGCTCGGCCAGCGAACTGCGGCAGACCAGCCCGAGCGGGATCTTACCGTGATCGTCGGCGTACTCGTCGCGCCACACCGCGTACGGCCCGGCGATCAGCGCGACGAGGTACGTGCTCATCCGGGGCGTCGTCGCGAAGATGTGCCCGGTCTCATTGGTCTTCCCGTCAGCCGTAGCTTCGGCCGTGACCGTCGACCCGTTGGAGATCACCTCCCAGGGCGACGGCGCGGTGACGTGGAGGTCGAACGTCGCCTTGAGGTCCGGCTGGTCGAAGCACGCAAACATCCGCTTGGCGTCGGCGGTCTCGAACTGCGAGTACAGATAGACGCCCGCATCGACCGGGTCGACGAACCGGTGCAGCCCCTCGCCGGTGTTCATGAACCGGCCCCGGGCAATGACCGTCAGCTCGTTCTCGGCGGCCAGCTCGGGCAGCGCGATCCCGTCGTCCTCGCGGTAGCCCGAGACGTCCAGCTCGACGCCGTTCAGCCGCGCGCCGGCCACCGACGCCGCCACCAGGTCGATCCAGCTCGACGCGCCGGGTTCGGCGCAGCCGAACCGGGCGGTGGTGACCATGTCGAACTCGGTCTCGCCGGGCCGGCCGGAGCCGTCGGTGAGGTCGAGCGCGATGTCGTAGGTGATGGTGCTGCCGGGCACGGTCAGCAGCGCGGCGCGCTGCTCGGCCGCGGTGCGGGTCAGGTTCGGGGCGGCCATGTCGGTGCCTGGATCTCCCTCTCGGTTCGGGTCTCGGGTCCGGTGGTGAGGTGCACGCCGTGTGTCGCTCGTCCCGATCCAACCACGTGGGCAGAGGTCGCACCGATCCCGTTGGCGCCGGGTTTGGTCGACCCGCCGGGAGGGAATCCGTGATGGGTTCATCCTCCTGGTGGGAACAGCTTCCGGGCACCGGCGGTTTGAACCTTGAGCAACGCCGAACCGAGACTCGGGGAGCACCGTGACCGACAGCACCAGCATCGCCGGCAGCGCACCGAAGGTCGACTTCTGGTTCGACCCGCTGTGTCCCTGGGCCTGGATCACCTCGCGGTGGATCCTCGAGGTCGAGAAGGTCCGCGACATCGACCTCCAGTTCCACGTGATGAGCCTGGCCGTGCTCAACTCCGGCCGCGACCTGCCCGAGCAGTACCGCGAACTCATGGACCGCGCCTGGGGTCCGGTGCGGGTGTGCGTCGCCGCCGCCCGCGACCACGGCGCCGGGGTACTGCCCGCGCTCTACACCGCGATGGGCACCCGGATCCACGACGAGGGCACCAAGGACTTCGACCTGGTGATCAAGGAGTCCCTCGACGAGGTGGACCTGCCCGCCTCGCTGGCCGACGCCGCACACACCACCGACTTCGACGAGGAGCTGTTGGCCAGCCACCACCGCGGCATGGATCCGGTCGGGCTGGATGTGGGGACCCCGACGATCCACGTGGACGGGGTGGCGTTCTTCGGGCCGGTGCTGTCGAAGATCCCGCGCGGGCAGGACGCCGGCCGGGTGTTCGACGGCGCCCGGCTGCTGGCCTCCTACCCGCACTTCTACGAGCTCAAGCGCACCCGCCACGAGAGCCCCGACTTCAGCTGAGCACGCGATGGCGTGGCCGGCCGGTTGCCGTTCCTCGAGGCGAAGTCGATCCAGCGGTAGCGTTCCGGAATCCCGGGCCGATGAGTAGTTGTCCGCTGCGCTTTCGTATCTAAGCTGGTGACGATGAATTCGCCCGGGGCCACCGGCCCGACCGTGCTCGCCCGACGCTATCGGCTCGACGAGCGGATCGGCGCCGGGTCGATGGGCGCGGTCTGGCGGGCCACCGACGAGTTGCTGGATCGCACGGTGGCGGTCAAGCAGCTGCTGCTGCAACCGGGGGCACCGGGCTTCGACCCGCAGGCTCACGAGGAGGCCCGGCAGCGGATCCTGCGGGAGGGCCGGCTGGCTGCGCGGCTGCAGAACGCCCACACCATCGGGGTGTTCGACGTGGTGCTGCACGACGACGTCCCGTGGCTGGTCATGGAGTACCTGGAGTCCCGCACGCTCGGCGCGGTGTTGGTGGCCGAGGGACCAATGGAACCGCACCGGGCAGCCGCGGTGGGTCGGCAGGTCGCCGCCGGGCTCGCCGCCGCGCACGCGGCCGGCATCGTGCACCGCGACGTCAAGCCGGGCAACATCCTGATCGGCGACGACGGCACGGTGAAGATCACCGACTTCGGGGTCTCCCGGGCGGCGGACGACGTGCAGCTCACCCGCACCGGGCTGATCGCGGGCACCCCGGCTTTCCTGGCCCCCGAGGTGGCCCGCGGCCAGACGCCCTCCACCGCCTCCGACGTGTTCGCCCTGGGCTCCACGATCTACGCCGCCGTGGAGGGCGAGCCACCGTTCGGGCTGGACGACAACGCCTTCGCGCTGCTCTATGCGGTCGGCATCGGTGACTTCCGCCGGCCCGTGCACGCCGGCCCGCTGACCGACATCCTGGTCGCGCTGCTGGACAAGGACCCGGCCCGGCGACCCTCCGCGACCCAGGCCCGGGACTGGATGGCGGTGGTCGCGGCCGGTGGAGGTCCGCCGGCGGCGGCCCGGAGGCACGCGGCCTCGGCCGCCGCGCAGGCAACCGCCCCGCGGACAACCGCCACGCCCTCGGCGGGCGCGGCGTCGGAGAGCGCGGTGGCCGACGGTGCGGCGTCGGGCGGTGCGGCGTCGGGCGGTGCGGTGGCGGATGGTGGTTCCGGGTCCCCGGCGCTGGGCGGGTGGGCGCCGGCGTACGGCGCCGGCGGGACCCGGCTGGACCTCACCCCATCCGATCCCCGCCTGCCCGGGGCGGCCGAACGCGCGGAGCGGCCTGAGGAGGTTCGTGACCCCGGCGCCGTGCCGCGAGATCAACGCGACGGCGGCCCGCCGACAGTGGCGGCCGGGCCGGCCGAGCCGGGGCCGGGCCGGGCAGCGGTGCACGGGGAGCCGCCGCAGGCGAGCGGTTGGCACACCCCGCAAGACCCGGCCGGTGCCCACGGGCCGGGTACGCACCAGTCGAGCGAGCGCGAGGCGGGAGGCGCGGTGCGGCGGCGGACGGCCCGTCGGCTGGTGCTCGCGGCGGCGGTGGTGGTGCTGCTGCTGGGCGCGGCGGTCGCGGTGGCTGGTCCGACCTGGCTGGGCCCCCGGCCCGGCCCGTCGGCGGCTCCGCCGGCCACGGCCGGAGCCACGCCGCCGACCACCGCACCCGAGGCGCAGGAGCCCGACGGCGGGGCGAACGAGCCCGACACCGGGGCGCCGTCAAACGGTGAGGGGCAACCCGACGGCGGGCAGGCCGACGGTGAGCAGCCCTCGGCCGCCGATCTGGAGCAGTTCGTCCGGGACTACTACGCCCTGCTGCCCGGCGACACCGACCAGGCCTGGGAGCTGCTGGGCGAGCAGGCCCGCGCCGAGTCCAACGGGCTGGAGGGGTACCGCAACTTCTACAGCACCATCGGTCGGATCGAGTTCGCCGAGGGCCCGACTGCCGTGGACGGGAGCACGGTGCGGGCCAGGCTGGTGTTCGAGTCCACCAACGGTGCCGCCTCCGGCCCGGAGGCCTACGAGTTCGAGGTGGTCCCGGACCCGGACGGCGGGCTGGAGATGAGCTCGTTCAGCCGCGGCTGAGCCGGCAGCGAGGGAGCATCCTGGGGAACGGTAGCCGGCGGAGCCGGCCGGGGCGGGTGAGCGCAGCGAGCGCCAGCGATTGAGGAGCGGACCGAGCGTCGTCGGCGAACGATAGGCGCTGAACGGCTGAGCTACGCGCTGCGTTCGGCGGCGTTGAGCAGGTGGTCGGTGAGCCAGCGGACGACCGCGCGGACGAACACCGCGCGGTTGACGATGCCGTGGATCTCGTGGCCCTCGTCCGGGAACAGCAGCAGCTCGGTGCTGCCGCCGCGCTCGCGCAGCGCCTCGACCACCCGCTCGGCCTCCACGAGCGGCACGTTCGTGTCGTGCGCGCCGTGCACCACCAGCAGCGGCGCGACCAGCCGGTCGATCCGGTGCAATGGCGACAGCCGGCGCAGCAGTGCCCGGTCGCGGGTCGGGTCGCCGTACTTGGTGGTCGCCGCGGCGGCGATCCACGGCTCGGTGTGCGCGAAGAACGACTCCAGATCGGACATCCCGCACACGTCGACCCCGGCCCGGAACAGCTCCGGGTGCTCGACCAGCGCGGCCAGCGTGAGGTAGCCACCGTAGGAGCGCCCGGAGCAGGCGAGCCGGGCCGGATCGGCCAGCCCGGCGCCGACCAGGAACCGCGCGGCGGCGGCCACGTCACCGATCGCGGCGAACCGCCGGTCGTGGTTGTCGGCGTTGACGAAGCGCCGGCCGTAGCCGGACGACCCGCGCACGTTCGGCGCGAACACCCCCAGCCCGGCGGCGGCCAGCGCCTGCAGCAACGGGGCGAACGTGGGCCGCTCCTGCGCCTCGGGCCCGCCGTGCAGCCACAGCACCGACGGGGCGGGTCCGGTGGCCCCGGCCGCCGGGTACCACCAGCCGGACAGCCGCAGCCCGTCCTCGGCGGTGAAGTGCAGCGCGGTAGGGCTGACCAGGTCCTCCCACCCCGGACCGGTCGGGGCGGGCGGCGCCGGTCGAAACTCTCCGGCCGACCCGGAACGGGCGCCACCGGCCCGGGCCCCGCGCAGCCGGTAGCGGGTCAGGTGCGGTGGCCGGTCGGGCCCCTCGGCGTGCACCAGCAGCCAGCTGCGGTCCCCGGCGAAGGACACCGACCGGACCACCGGCGCGGGCGGCACCAGCTCGCGGCGCTCACCCAGGTCCGGCTCGATCAGTTCCAGCTCGCTGCGGCCGGCGACGTTCCACACCGCGGCCAGGGTAGCCCCGCACACCGCGAACCCGTCCAGGTCGGCGTCCGGACGCGCGGCCAGCACCGCGTGCCTCGTGTATGCGTCGCCGGGCAGCCCACCGCGGTCCCACGGCAGCGCGAGCAGGGCCGGGCGCTCGCGGGCGCAGTCGGTGTGCAGGTAGAGCCGGGAGCCGTCCACGGAGAACCGCGCGTCGGCCACGGTGACCCCGGCCCGGACCCCGGCTGCCGGCAGCACCGGGGTGCACCGGCCGGTGCCCACGTGCACCACGACCAGCCGGCGGGCGCCCCGGCGGCCGAGCCGGACCACCGCGTGGTGGCCGTCCGGGCTGAACGAGCAGACCTGGGCGGCGGGGCCGCTGGTCAGCCGGGTCCGACGGCCGGTCTGCGGGTCGATCAGGTAGGCGGTCGGCTCCGGGGAGTCCGGCCCGGCCTCGCAGACGCCGAGCCCGCCGGCGTCCATCAGCCACGAACCGGGGACCGCGGCCCGGCCGGGCCCGCCGGCCAGCACCCGAAGGTCGGAGCCGTCGGGCCGCAGCACCACCACCCGGGTGTGCTCGCCGCCGAACGGGGCGACCTGGCAGGCCAGCCAGGTGCCGTCCGGTGACCAGCTGACGGTCCGCACGTGGCCGGGGCCGGTGTCCAGCCGCACCGCCCGGTCGTCGACGCCGACCGGGTCGCGGTCTGTGGTGTCCGCATCCATCGCGCCGGCGCCGTCGCCGGTGGTGGATTCAGTGGTGGACATGGTGGTGAGCCACAACGCGGGGAATCCGTCGCGGTCGCTGACGTGGGCCAGCAACCGGCCGTCCGGCGACAGGCCGGCGGCATGGCAGCTGACCGCGGTCAGCCAGGACGGGACGAGGTCGTGACCGGCCAGCTGGGCCCGGCGGCGATCGGAGAAGCTGGGACGATCGGAGCCGGGACGATCGGTGGAGCTGGGACGATCGGTGGAGCCGGGACGATCGGTGGAGGTACTCAGCTGACGCCCCTTTCCTGTAGCCACATCTCCAGCAGTGCTACCTGCCACAACGCATTGGATCCCAGGGTGGTTCGGTGCGCGTTCGGTTCGGCCAGCATCCGCTCCACGTAGTCGGCCCGGAGCAGCCTGCGCGCCTTGGCCGCGGGATCGGCGAGTGCATCGCGGACCCGGTCGAGAAAGCCGCCGGACAGATGCCGGATGGCCGGTACCGGAAAGTACCCCTTGGGCCGGTCGACAACCGTGTCGGGCAGCACGCCCCGGCTGGCCCGCTTGAGCACGCCCTTCCCGCCGTCGGCGAGCTTGTACTCGGCCGGGCAGGCGGCGGCGAGCTCCACCAGCTCATGGTCCAGGAACGGCACCCGGGCCTCCAGCCCCCAGGCCATCGTCATGTTGTCCACCCGCTTCACCGGGTCGTCGACCAGCATGACCGAGCTGTCCAGCCGCAGGGCCGCGTCCAGCGCGGTGTCCGCGCCCGGCGCGGCGAAGTGCTCGGCGACGAACCGGGCGCTGGCGTCGTGCTCCACCAGCCGGTCGGGTTCGAGGATCTCGGCCAGGTCGGTGTGCGGGCGGTCCACGAACACCGAGCGGTACGCGGCCTCGGCCCGGTCCCGGGGCACCCCGGCCAGCGGCGGGTACCAGTCGTAGCCGGCGAACACCTCGTCGGCGCCCTGCCCGGACTGCACTACGGTGACCGAGCGGGACACCTGCTCGGACAGCAGGTAGAACGCCACGCAGTCGTGGCTGACCATCGGCTCGCTCATCGCGGCCACCGCCAGGTCGACCGCCGGCAGCAGGTCGGTGGCCGGGACCATCATCTTCTCGTGGTCGGTGCCGAAGTGCTCGGCCACCGCGTCCGACCAGCGGAACTCGTCGCCGGACTCGCCGCCGGCCGCCTCGAAGCCCACGCTGAAGGTGCGTAGCCCCCGCTGTCCCTGCTCGGCCAGCAGCGCCACGACCAGGCTGGAGTCCAGCCCGCCGGACAGCAGCACGCCCACCGGGACGTCGGCCACCATCCGCCGGTGCACCGCGCGGCGCAGCGCGTCGAGCACGGCGGCCGACCAGTCGTCGGCGGTCATCCCGGCGTGCTCGGCCCGGCGCCGGTGGTTGGCCGACCAGTAGGTGCGCTCCTCGCCGGAGCCGTCGGCGTGGATGATGCGCACGGTGGCCGGTGGCAGCTTGCGGATGCCGGTGAGGATCGTGCGCGGGGCCGGTACCACCGAGTGGAAACTCAGGTAGTGGTGCAGGGCCACCGGGTCGATCGAGGTGTCCACGCTGCCGTCGACGCGGCCGGCCGCGAGCAGCGCGGGCAGGGTGGAGGCGAACCGCAGCCGCCCGGGTGTCTCGGCCAGGTACAGCGGCTTGATGCCCAGCCGGTCGCGGGCCAGCACCGTGGTGCCGCTGTCGTGCTCGTACACCGCGAACGCGAACATGCCCAGGAAGCGGTCCACGCACGCCGCGCCCCACCGGTGGTACGCCTTGGCGATCACCTCGGTGTCGGAGTGCGAGCGGAACTCGTAGCCCGCCCGGACCAGTTCAGTGCGCAGCTCGCGGAAGTTGTAGATGCAGCCGTTGAACACCACGGTCAGCCGCAGCAGCGGGTCGACCATCGGCTGGGCGGCCCGGTCGGACAGGTCCAGGATCTTCAGCCGGCGGTGTCCGAAGGCCGCGCGACCCACCGCCCAGATGCCGCCCCCGTCCGGACCCCGGGGCACCATCGTATCGGTCATCCGGACCACCGCGCCCTGGTCGGCCGGGTCGGCGTCGAACCTGATCTCGCCCGCGATGCCGCACATGTGGCCAGCATCGTCGGTTGGTGTTTCGGCCTTGTCACGGGGCCATGTCGCGCGTGGGCGTTCCGGGCCGGACCGGTTGCGCGATCGAGCTCGGGATGCTCACCGGCCCGGAGCGGGTCCCGCGATCACCGTGCGGCGCTCGTCGACGGCGTTGAGTAGTTCCACCCGGGTAGTTCACCGACGGTAGTTGAGTAACTTTGCCGGCTGGGCGGGGGGAACCGCCGGCTGTTCACTGACGTCTGTCAGCAATGACGGGGTCGGACGTGAGCAGCCGGGGGTCGGAAAGATGCACAGCAATACGACGCGGGTGTCCGGGGACTGGCGGGTGTCAGCGAACTGCCAGCACGACGAACCGGACGCGTTGTTCGTGCGGGGTCGTCACCAGCGTGCTGCGCGGGCGATCTGTCAGGGGTGTCCGGTGTTGACCGAGTGTCTGTCGCATGCGTTGGACAACCGGATCGAGTTCGGGGTGTGGGGCGGGGTGACCGAGCGGGCGCGTAGAGCGCTGCTCAGACGGCGCCCGGACGTCACCGACTGGTCGGCGTTTCTCGGTGCCAACCCGATGATCGACCCGGCCGCCGACCCGGCCCGCGCCGCCCGCCGCGCCGCCTGACTCCTGAGGATCTTCCGAGGCGTTCGGGTCGACTGACCAGGTGAACGTCGTAGTCGGTGGCACTCGCCAGGTCGCCATCGGCCCGCCCGGTCGCCGTCAGCGGAGCACCCAGGTGTCCTTGGCGCCACCGCCGCGCGAGGAGTTCACGATCATGCTGTCGGCCGGCGCGACCCTGGTGAGCGCGGCCGGCGCCAGCTCGGGGCGCTCCCCGTTCAGCACGAACACCCGCAGGTCGACCGCGCGCGGCTCGATCCGGTGACCGGCGAACGTCGGATGGGTGGACAGCCGGACCAGGTCCTGGGCCACCCAGCGGTCCGGCGCGCTGCGGATCTGCTCGCCGACCTCGGCCAGGGTGGCCGCGTCGGCGTGCGGCCCGATCACGATGCCGGCGCCGCCGTAGCCGTCCACCGGCTTGAGCACCAGCTCCCCGAGCCGGTCCAGGACCTCCGCCCGGGCGTCCGGGTCGGCGCAGTGCAGCGTTGGCACGCCGGGCAGCAGCGGCAGCTCGCCGAGGTAGTACTCGATCATCGCGGGCAGGTAGGCGTAGACCGCCTTGTCGTCGCCGATCCCGTTGCCCAGCGCGTTCACCACACCGACCGTGCCGCCGCGGATCGCCGCCCGCAGCCGGTCTCCCAACGGCCGCCCGTCCACCCCGGCGGCGGCCAGCAGGTTGTCCTCGTCCATCCGCCGGTACAGCACGTCCAGCCGCAGCTCGCCCTTGCGCACCACGCCGTCGCGGATGTCCAGCTCGCCGGGGGTGACCAGCGGGATCTCCATGCTCTCGGCCAGCAGCCGGTGCTCGTAGAAGGCGGAGTCGATCGGACCGGCCGACAGCAGCGCGACCGTGGCGTCCGGCCCGCAGTTCGGCGGCAGCCCGGCCAGTAGCGTCTTGTGCAGCAGCTCCGGTACCCCCTCGACCGGAACCACTCCGGCCGGCGGCTCCAGCTCCGGCAGCACGCTGCGCACCAAGCGGCGGCTGGTCATCGCGTAGCCGATCCCCGAAGGCACCCGAAGGTTGTCCTCCAGGATCAGCCAGTGGTCGCCGTTGTCGCGGACCAGGTCGATCCCGCTGACCCCGGCGCGGGGCAGCCCGGGACGGGCCAGCTCGCCGTCCGCGCTCCACCCGTGCGCGGTGCTGACCAGCGACTCCGGCAGCACCCCGTCGGCGATCGCGGCCCGCTCGCCGTATACGTCGGCCAGGAACGCCTCCAGCGCCCGGACCCGCTGGGTCAGCCCGGCCTGCAGCGTCGTCCAGTCGTCGGAGGTGACGATCCGAGGTATCAGGTCCAGCGGGAACAGCCGGTCCTCGCCGCCGTCGCGGACCCGGAAGGTCACGCTACGGGCTCGTTGCTCGGTGTCGCGCTCGAGCTCTCGGCGCGCCATGCCGTCCAGCCCGAGCCGGTCCAGTGCCCGGAACAGCCAGCCGTAGTGCGGCAGCACCCGCCCGCTCAGCGCCACCACCTCGTCGAACCCGGTGGTCTGGTACCCGGCGAGCACCGCCGGCAGCCGCGGCGGCGCGGTCGGCGGTGGGGTGCGCGGCCGCGGCCAGCCGTGGGTGTCGGCCAGCAGGGTGTCGACGACGTCGCGGTACTCGCCGCGCCGGCCGAACGCCTGGCGCTGCGCGGACGCCGCGCTGCCCCGGCCCAGCACGGCCTGGGCCAGCTCGGTCACCTGTGCCCAGTCGCCGATGTCCCACAGCTGGTTGCGCAGCAGCCGGATCAAGTTGGTGACCACCGCGCCGGCCGGCGCGAGCCGGGGCCCGAACGGGTGGTGCAGGTCGACCAGGTCGCTCTCCAGGCCCGAGCGGGCGGCCCGCCAGGTCGCGGCGCGCAGTAGTTCGTGCCGGATACCGGGCATCGGCGCGCCGTGCTCGTGGTCGCTGCGCGCCCGGGCGACCAGGGCCCGGAACAGCCCGGCCAGCAGCACCACGGTGTCCACCGACGGGCAGGCGTCGCACACCCGCAGCTCCACGGTGGGCACGTGGGCCGACGGCCGGACGTCGAAGTAGACCATTCCGGGGTCACTGATCGTGCCGGAGGCGACCAGGTCGGCGATCAGCCGGTCGTACTCGGCGGCGTCGGCCACCGGCGTCGGCGGGCCGGCGGTGGGCCAGCGCTGCCAGACCAGGGTGCGCGAACTGGCGTAGCCGCTGTCGGTCCCCCGCCAGTAGGGTGAGCTGGCCGACAGCGCCAGGAACACCGGCAGCCACGGCGCCACCCGCTGCACCACCGCCACGGCCATGTCCCGGTCCGGGATGTCGACGTGGAACTGGACTCCGCAGATGTGCTGCTCGCGGACCAGCATCTGGTACTCCCGCTGCATGTGCGCGTAGCGGGCGTCGTGGGTGACGTCGTTGTCGGACGGGTCGACCAGCGGCACCGAACCGGCGGCCACCACCCCCAGGCCCAGCCCCTGCGCGGCGCCGGCCAGCTCCCCACGCAGCCGCACCAGATCGACCCGCAGCGCGTCCAGGGTGTCGCACGGGGCGGTGTTGGTCTCCACCAGCGAGCGTTGCAGCTCGGGGGAGAAGCCGTCGCCCGGCAACCGGGCCAGCAGCGCCTCGACCTCCGGTGCGGCCTGGCGGGTGGCCAGATCGACGACGTGGAACTCCTCCTCCACGCCGATCCGTTCGTCACCCATGTGGGTAACGTAGGAGCATCACGTTGCTCGCGCATTACGGATGTGTTTCCGGGCGACCCGTGGTGCGGCACGGGCCAGAGCGACATGCGTGGTTCGCTCCCGAGCCGACCCGGTACCCGTCCGCGCGGCGCGCCGGGACGGTTTGGCAGGATCGCCGACGTGCGCGTGTACCTCGGGGCCGACCATGCCGGATACGAGCTGAAGGCGCGGCTCATCGCGCACCTGTCCGGGCGTGGCGTCGAGGCGGTGGACGTCGGGGCGTCGGAGTACGACCCGGACGACGACTACCCGCCGTTCTGTCTGGAGACCGCCCGGCGGGTGGTGGCCGACCCGGGCAGCCTGGGCGTCGTGCTCGGCGGCTCGGGCAACGGCGAGCAGATCGCCGCCAACAAGGTGGCCGGCTGCCGGGCGGCGCTGGCCTGGAGCCCGGAAACGGCGCGGTTGGCCCGCGAGCACAACGACGCCCAGGTGATCGGGCTCGGTGCCCGGATGCACACCCCGGACGAGGCGTGCGCGATCGTCGACGCGTTCGTGGACACCCCGTTCTCCGGTGGCGAGCGGCACGCCCGGCGGATCGCCCTGCTGGCCTCCTACGAGGCGACCGGCGAGGTCGTCGGCCTGCCGCCGCGCTGACCTCCCGGTAGGCGAGCGGCGATGCCCGAGGGACATACCCTGCACCGGCTGGCCCGGGCCCACCAGCGGCACTTCGCGAGGTCGCCGGTCCAGGTGAGCAGCCCGCAGGGGCGGTTCGCCACGTCCGCCGAAATGGTGGACGGCCGGGTGCTGGAGCGGGCCGACGCCTATGGCAAGCACCTGTTCTACCACTACGGGCCCGACCTGGTGGTGCACGTGCACCTCGGGCTGTACGGCACCTTCCGCACCGCGCCGACCCCGGCCGAGCCGCCCCGGGGCCAGCTGCGGATGCGCATGGTCGGCGCCACCCACTACGCGGACCTGCGCGGCCCCACCGCCTGCGAGCTGATCACCGACGACGAGGTGGCTGCCATCCGGACCCGGCTGGGCCCCGACCCGCTGCGCCGGGACGCCGACCCCGAGCGGGCCTGGTCGCGGATCTCCCGGTCGCGCTCGCCGCTGGCGGTGCTGCTGATGAACCAGGAGGTGCTGGCCGGCGTGGGCAACGTCTACCGCGCCGAGCTGCTGTTCCGGCACCGCCTGGACCCGATGCTGCCCGGGCGCTTGGTCACCCGCGAGCTCTGGGACGCGATGTGGGCCGACCTGGTGGCGCTGATGCGCGACGGGGTCAGGCGCGGCCGGATCGACACGGTGCGGGCCGAGCACGACCCGGTGGCCGCCGGCCGGGCCGCGCGCCGCGACCGGCACGGTGGCGAGGTGTACGTCTACCGCCGCACCGGCCAGCCGTGCCTGGTCTGCCACACCCCGGTGCGCGGCGCCGAACTGGCCGCCCGCAACCTCTTCTGGTGCCCTGGATGCCAAGGCCCGTGAGTGGGGGGGGGGGGGGGTGGGGGGGGGCCCGCCCCCCCAGGGGGCAACAAGGGGGGGGGCGGGGGGGTGGGTATGGGGGCGCGCGCCCCGCCCGCCCCCCGCGCCAGCGTGCACTTCGCCGGCCACGCCGCCG
>JBQTKB010000105.1:0-17829 GCA_052386505.1 Pseudonocardia sp. | reverse complement strand
GCAGGTGCTGTTGGACCCGGGCCGGCTCAGCGCGTTCGTCGGCGCGTTCGGCGCGCACACGCTCAGCGACAACGCGGGGCTGGACGAGCTGGGCACGCTGGCCGGCGCGCTGCGCAACCTCGACCCGACCAAGGTCACCTTCGTCACCGTACCCACCGTCGACAAGGCGAACGCGGCCGGCGACGAGGTGCTGCGCACCGACGACGCGGCGGCGCTGTTCGCCGCGATCCGGTCCGACCGGCCGCTGCCCGGCGAGGCCGGTGCCGGTGCCGGGCCCACCGCAGCCAACGCGGACGACAGCTCACCCCGGGTGACCGCCGGCGACACCGTGGCCCCCGGCCTGGTCACCGTGGCGGTACGCAACGGCTCGTCCCGGGTCGGCCTGGCCACCCAGGCGGCGGACAGCCTGCGCTCGGTCGGCTTCACCGTCGGCCGGGTCGGCGACGCGGAGCCCACCGAGGGCGGCGAGACGGTGGTCCGGCACTCGCCCGACCGGGCCGACCAGGCCGCCACGGTCGCGGCGGCGGTGCCCGGGGCGGTGTCCCGGGCCGTCCCCGGCCCGCCCGGGCTGCTGGAACTGGTGCTCGGCGAGAACTTCGACGGCGCGGTCAAGGCTCCCGCTGTGGACAACCCGGCGGTGGACAGCCCGGGCGCGCTGCCGGGCGAGCTGAGCACGGTCAACGCGGCCGATGCGGCCTGCCGGTGAGCCGGGCACTCACCCAGGGGTAAATGAGCTTGTAACATATCGTTTGACTTTCGTTCATCTTGGCCGACTGATCAGGCGACTTTCGAGACCTAGGCTGCGACCATGCGCGACACGTACCAAGCGAGGCTCGACGCACTTGCCGACGAGTTGGCCGACATGTGCGATGTCGTGGCCTCGGCGATGCGCAAGGCCACGGACGCGCTCACCGGTACCGACCTCGAACTGGCCGAGGACGTCATCTCGAACGACTTGAAGATCGACCAGCTGCGCAACCGGGCTGAGGAGGACTCGTTCGCGCTGCTCGCGCTCGAAGCTCCGGTGGCCACCGACCTGCGCATCGTGGTCTCCGCGTTCCACGCCGCCGGTGACCTGGAGCGGATGGGCGACCTCGCGCTGCACGTGGCGAAGACCACCCGCCGGCGACACCCGGCCTCGGTCCTTCCCGAGGCGGTCCAACCGTACTTCGCCGAGATGGGCCGGATCGCCTGCGAGCTGGCGACGAAGGCCGGGGACGTGATCCGCACCCGGGACCTCGAACGGGCCCGCGAGCTGGAGTCCGACGACGACGCGATGGACGACCTGCACAAGCACATGTTCACCGTGATGATGAGCCCGGACTGGACGCACGGCGTCGCCGCCGCGGTGGATGCCACCCTGCTGGCCCGGTTCTACGAGCGCTACGGCGACCACGCGGTGGCGGTCGCCAGGCGCACCATCTACGTGGTCACCGGCCAGATGCCGAACGCGGTGGAGGTCTGACCCGCCACGTCGGCCTGGTCGGCGCCTCTTGCTCAGCCGCCGTCGGCGACCACTGATCGAACGGTCGTACCCTCCGGTGCGTCCGCCTTGACCGTGTACACCTCCCACGCCTCCTTGCCCGGTCCGTGTACCCAGACCTTGTCCTGGAGTGCGTAGCAGCAGGTGGTGTCGTTCTCGATCTGGGTGAACAGACCGAGCTCGGCGAGCCGGGTGGTCGCCTCGGTGACCCGCTCGCTGGACTCGACCTCGATACCGAGGTGGTCCAGCACCGTCGCTGCCTGATCGCCCTCCTGATCGCGGGAGCCCTCCAGCAGCACCAGCTTCATCGGTGGCTCGACGATCTCGAAGTTCGCGTAGCCCGGCCGCCGCTTGGCGGGCTCGACGCCGAACAGCCGCCGGTAGAACGCGACCGACCCTTCCAGGTCGGGGACCCGCAACGCCAGCTGGACACGAGACATGGGCACTCCTGATTCGATGGATGTCGACTCAACGAGGTTGCCCCGCGAATCGACAGCTGTCAAGCTAGATGAGTGTCGAATCAAGATGTACCCAGGCCGTGGTCCGGGTGCTCCGAGCCGGTGGTGCGGCAACCACTGGCTGCCGACCAGGCCACCGAACTCGCCCTGGTGTTCAAAGCACTCGGCGACCCGGTGCGGCTGCGGCTGCTGTCCTTGATCGCCAGCCACGGCGGAGGTGAGGCCTGCGTCTGCGAGCTCACCGGGGTGTTCGACCAGACCGCGCCCACCATCAGCCACCACCTCAAGGTCCTGCGGCAGGCCGGCCTGATCACCGGCGACCGCCGCGGCACCTGGATCTACTACCGAGTGCTGCCCGAGGCGCTCGCCCGGCTCTCGGGCGTGCTGTCCGCGATCCCGGCCGAACTGGGGGCCGGCGAGGTGGTGGGCGCATGACCAGCACCCGCGACACCGCTGCCGCGGTCGGCGCTCGACTGTCCACCCTCGACCGGTTCCTGCCGGTGTGGATCGCGGCGGCGATGGCGCTGGGCCTGCTCTCCGGGCGCCTGGTCCCGGCACTCGCGAAGACCTTGGATGCGATCGCGCTGGACGGCGTATCACTGCCGATCGCGATCGGGCTGCTGGTGATGATGTACCCGGTACTGGCCAAGGTCCGCTATGACCGGCTGGACACCGTCACCTCCGACCGGCGGCTACTGGTGAGTTCGCTGGTACTCAACTGGGTGCTCGGGCCGGCACTGATGTTCGTGCTGGCCTGGCTGATGCTGCCGGACCTGCCCGAGTACCGCACCGGGCTGATCATCGTCGGGCTGGCCCGGTGCATCGCCATGGTGATCATCTGGAACGACCTGGCCCTCGGCGACCGGGAGGCGGCCGCCGTGCTGGTCGCGCTGAACTCGGTGTTCCAGGTGCTGGCGTACGCCGCGCTGGGCTGGTTCTACCTCTATGCGCTGCCCGGCTGGCTCGGGCTGGCGACCGCCGGGCTGGACGTCTCGTCCTGGGAGATCGCCCGCTCGGTGCTGATCTTCCTGGGCATCCCGCTGGTCGCCGGGTACCTCACCCGCCGGTTGGGCGAGCGGGCCAAGGGCCGGGAGTGGTACGAGAGCCGCTTCCTGCCCCGGATCGGGCCGTTCGCGCTGTACGGTCTGCTGTTCACCATCGTGGTGCTGTTCGCGCTGCAGGGCGACGCGATCATCGCCCGCCCGTTCGACGTGGCGCGCATCGCGCTGCCGCTGCTGGTCTACTTCGCGCTGATGTGGGCGGGCTCCTACGCGCTGGGCGCGGCGCTCGGCCTCGGCTACCAGCGCACCACCACGCTCGCGTTCACCGCCGCCGGCAACAACTTCGAGCTGGCCATCGCGGTGGCCATCGCCACCTTCGGCGCCACCTCCGGGCAGGCACTGGCCGGCGTGGTCGGACCGCTGATCGAGGTGCCGGTGCTGGTCGCGCTGGTGTATGTCTCGCTGGGCCTGCGCCGCCGCTTCACCCCCGACCAGACCGACGACACCGCACCGGAATCCCACCCACAACCGGGAGGTCGACGATGACCGGAAGCTACCTCCGCGGCGATCTGTCCATCGACCAGCAACTCGCCCTACGGACCGCGGCGGCCAACCTGCGGGACAAGTTCTCCGACACCGTCGGGGTGGAGACCATCGAGCGGTTCCTGCACAACTCCTACGACCAGTTCGCCGAGCGGGCCACCATCACCCACTACCTGCCGCTGCTCGCCGAACGCTTCGCCGGCCAGCGGTTGCGCGCGCTGGCCCGGGTCGAAGGGCACCGCGCAGACGACACCCCGATCGTGCTGTTCCTGTGCACCCACAACGCCGGGCGCTCACAGATGGCGATGGGTTTCTTCCAACACCTGGCCGGCAACTCGGCGCTGGCCTGGTCCGGCGGCTCGGAGCCCGGTGGCGAGGTCAACCCGGCGGCGATCGAGGCGATGGCCGAGGTCGGCATCGACATCTCCGGCGAGTACCCCAAACCGTGGACCGACGAGATCGTCCGGGCCGCCGACGTGGTGATCACCATGGGCTGCGGGGACGCCTGCCCGGTGTTCCCCGGCCGGCGCTACGAGGAGTGGCTGCTGAACGACCCGGCCGGCCTCGGTGTCGAGTCCGTCCGGCCGATCCGCGACGAGATCGAGCGCCGGGTGCGCCAGCTCCTCGCGGAGCTCACGGTACGCGCCTGACCGCCGCGCGCCTGGCCGGGCGGATCACCGCCGGCCAGGCACGAGCTGGACTGGCCACAAGCTGGATGGCCACAAGCTGGTCAGGCCACGAGCTGGGCTGACCACGAGCTGGTCCGGCCACGAGCTGGTCAGGCGCCGATCGGGTCGCCGCCGCGGTGCACCACCACGACCGACGGCCGCACCAGGTTGCCCGCGCCGTCCGGCCAGCTGGACGCCGGCTGCTCCACGTTCGCGCCGTCCTTCTCGCCGGGGTGCTGCACGGCGACCAGCACCCGGTCGCGCTGGATCACCGGCCCGCAGGTCTCCGCGCCCACCGGTACGGTCAGGAACTGTTTCACCTCGCCGCGCCGCGGCCCCTCCACAGCCACCCCGAACAGGCCGTCGTTGGAGTCCAGCGCGTTGCCGTCGGTGGAGATCCACAGGTTGCCGGCATCGTCGAACGCCAGGTTGTCCGGGCAGGAGATCGGGCTGACCTGGTCCTTCGGGAACCCGGCGTAGTAGGTGCCCGGGTCGGCCGGGTCGCCGCAGACCAGGAACAGCCGCCAACCGAACGTCGTCGCGGCGGCGTCCCCGCCCTCGTCGGTCAGCTCCAGCACCTGGCCGTGCTTGTTCTCGTTGCGCGGGTTGGCCTCGTCCGCCGCGGCCTTGCCGGCCGTCCCGCGACCGTCGTTGTTGGTCAGCGCGAGGTAGACCACCCCGGTGCGAGGGTGCGGCTCGACGTCCTCCGGGCGGTCCATCTTGGTCGCCCCGACCTTGTCGGCGGCCAGCCTGGTGAACACGTACACCTCCTCCGCGCTCATCCCGGGCACCAGTGACTCGGTGCCCCGGGCCAGCGGGATCCACTCACCGGTGCCGTCGAACGCGCCGTCCGGCGGCAGCGCGCCGGACCCGTCGAAGGCCGGCGCGGGAACGGCGCCGGTGAACCGCGCGACGTAGAGGGTGCCGTCGTCGAGCAGCGCCATGTTGCGCTGGCGGGCGTCCGGACCGGTGCCCAGGTCGGCGGTACCGGTGGAGACGAACTTGTAGACGTAGTCGAACTTCTCGTCGTCGCCCATGTACACCGCGACCCGCCCGTCGGCGGTGATCCGGGGCTGCGCGGCCTCGTGTTTGAACCGGCCCAGCGCGGTGCGCTTGCGGGGCACCGAGGTGGGGTCGTTCGGGTCCAGCTCGACGATCCAGCCGAAGCGGTTGGCCTCGTTGGGTTCCTGGGCCAGGTCGAAGCGCTTGTCGAACAGCTCCCACTTGCGTTCGCTGGCCTCGCCCTTGAGCCCGTAGCGCGCCAGTGCGGCGGCGGCGATCGGCTCGGTGACCGCGCTGGCGTTGCCGAAGTACTGGTTGAAGTTCTCCTCCGCGGACAGGACCGTCCCCCACGGGGTGAGACCCCCGGCGCAGTTGTTCAGCGTGCCCAGCACGGTGGTGCCGGCCGGGTCGGCCGAGGTGCGCAGCAGCGCGGAGCCGGCGGCCGGGCCGGTCACCTGGTGCGGGGTGGTCGCGGTGATCCGGCGGTTGAGCGGGTGCCCGGCCGCGACGGTCAACCCCGGACCGGACTGCTGGTCGAGCACCACCACGGACAGCCCGTGCGCGGCCATCGCGATCTCCACCTGCTCCCGGGTGGGGCTGTCCGGGTTGTACCCGGCGAACATCAGCTCCTCGTTGGTGTACTCGTGGTTGGCCACCAGCAACAGCTGACCGTCCGGGCCGGGCAGCAGGCCGAGGAAGTCGTTGTTGTAGCCGAACTGGCCGGCCTGCGCGGCGGCGGTCTGCGCGGTGGGGGCGAACGCCGGCGCACCGGCCACGATCGGCTCACCCCAGCGCAGCACGACCTGCTGGACGTAGCCGTCGGGGATGCTGATCGCGTCGGCGGTGTTCGGCGCGACCGAGGTGAACGCCAGCCCGGCCGCCGGCGGCCCGCTGACCGGCCCGCCACCCGGCCCGGGCCCTGGAGCCGGCGTCGGTGAGCACGCGGCGAGCGCGCCCGCGCCACCGACCAGCCCGAGCACCCCGAGCGTCCCGGTCGCTCGGAACATCGTCCGCCGGCTGATCGTCGCCTCGACGATCTCGCCGATGTAGGGGTTGTCGGTCGGGTTGGGTGGCGGGTGCTCGCAGGCGTTGCCGCACCGGTACCGGCAGGTGAGCTGCGCGCGGCGACCCGGCCGGCGGCGCACGTCGAGCGGCAGCAGGCTGGTCCGGCGGGGGTTCGACGGCGTCGACGGTTCGGGCGTGGGCATCCGCGGGCTCCGTGGTGGTCGTCGGCGGGGGGCCGGTTGCGGCGTCGGGTCGGGATCCGACTGGTGCGTCATCAGGGCCGACCCGCAGGACCGGCCCGACCAGCACGGTATGCGGGCGGCACATCCGGTCAGTTGGCCGGCCGATGAACAGCGGCCGAAATACTCATCGCCATCGACACCTCGATCCGTCGGTTGCTGCGTCCCTCGGCCGGTACCGTCGTCAGCAGAGGGAGCACGGTTGCGCCGCACCTCCGACGACTCGGATGACCATCATGACCTCGATCGAGGACCCACCCACCGCTGAGTACATCTGGCGCGAGTTCGGCACCCAGCTGCGCGCGTTCGTGCACCGCCGGATCGCCGACCCGCAGCGCGCGGACGACGTGATCGGCGAGGTGCTGCTGCGGGTGCACCAGCACCTCGGCCAGCTCGACGAGCACGACCAGCTCACCGCCTGGGTGTACCGCATCGCCCGCAACGCGATCATCGACGACTACCGACGGGCGGCACGCGAACAGGCCCGGCTGGTGCCGATCCCCGACGACGCGCCTGATGAGCTGCCCGAGGTATCCGACGGCGAGCAGCCGGCGGTGCTGCGCGAGCTGTCGAGCTGCCTGCGGCCGCTGCTGACCGGACTGCCCGCCGAGCAGCGCCGGGCGGTCCAGCTGACCGATCTCGACGGCCTGACCCAGGCTCGGGCCGCCGAGCTGGAAGGGGTCTCGCTGTCCGGGATGAAGTCCCGGGTACAGCGCGGCCGGCGGCGGCTCGCCGCGCTGCTCGACGCGTGCTGCGCGCTCACCCTGGACGGGCGCGGCATGCCGATGGACTACACCCCGACCGGCCGGCACCCCGTGCCGGGTGGCTGTTCCTGTGCCGGCCGCGGTTCCGTGCCGCGCTGACCCGAGCGCCCAGACCGGGACACCGGCCGGTTCCGACCGGTGTCCCGGTCACCGCGGGGCGTGCACCAGGGTCGGGTCAGCCGCAGCAGGTGGCACCGGCGGTGGCCGCCTCGCTCTCGCGTGCTTCGCTCTCGCACGCGACCGCGCACGCCGAGGTGCTCTGCTGCTCCGGGTTCGCCGGGTTGTCGTCGGTCACCGCGTAGAACTCCCACCAGCCCAGGGGAACGTCCGGGGCGGTGACGAAGACCTTGTCCTGCACCGCGTGGCAGCACAGGTCCTGCTCGGCGACCCTGGCCTCGAGCCCGGCGGCCCGGAACCGGTCGAGCGCGGCGATCACGCCCTCGGTGGTCTCGGCTTCGACGCCGAGGTGGTTCAGGCTCTGCGTCGAGCCGGGCTTCTCGATCAACACCAGCTTCAGCGGCGGGTCCTCGATGACGAAGTTGGCGTATCCCTCGCGCACCTTGCGCGGCGGTACACCGAACATCTTGGCGTAGAACGCCGTCGCGGAGGTGATGTCCTCGACGTTGAGCGCGAGCTGGACTCGGGTGGCGGTCATGGTCGGTCACTCCTTCGGTGGTGCCACGGGCCGATCGTCCGGACCGGAGGGTCGTTGCCCGTGTCCCTCCTGCTGACGCCGGCCGGCGCGAATGGACGCAGGGACGAGGGTCTTGGGTGATGGGCCCCACCCGCCCGAGCCGGCGCCGACCTGCGCGCCGATCACCGAACGGAACAGGAGCCGGGCATGAACCCCCACCGCACCGGGCGCGCCATCGGCCTGGACGTGACCGTCGAGACGGTCGATCTCGCCCGCCGCAATGCCGCCGTCACCGCGGAGCGCAAGCCCGGCGCGCGTTAGCCGTGCAAGCCACCAGGGAGCTGTCACGGTCAGGCCTGCGCCGGGTGCTCGCCGTGCTGTGCGGCACCGAGATCGTCAGCTGGGGCGTGCTCTACTACGCGTTCCCCGTGCTGGCGCCGGCCATCGCCATCGACACCGGCTGGCCGATCAGCACCGTCACCGCGGCGTTCTCGGTGGGCCTGGTGGTCGCCGCGGTGGTTGGCATCCCGGCCGGGCGCTGGTTGGACCGTTGGGGCCCGCGCCCGGTGATGACCGCCGGCTCGCTGCTGGCCGCCCCGGCGGTGGTCGGCATCGCCACCGCGCCGACGCTGCCCTGGTTCTTCGCGTCCTGGGCCGTCGCCGGGATCGCGATGGCCGGCGTGCTCTACCCGCCCGCGTTCGCCGCGCTGACCCGCTGGTGGGGGCCACGCCGGGTCACCGCGCTGACCGCCCTCACCCTGCTCGCCGGGCTCGCCAGCACGATCTTCGCACCGGTCACCGGCGCACTGTCGCTGGTCATGGACTGGCGGCAGACCTACCTGGTGCTGGCGGTGGTGCTGGCGACGCTGACCATCCCGGCGCACCTGCTCGGGCTGCGCGGGCCGTGGCCACCGGCGCGGGACGAACAGCTTGCCGGCCACGACGAACCCCCCGGGACGCCGGATCCCGAGGCGCCGGATCCCGAGGCGCCGGATCCCGGGACGCCGGGTCCCGAGGCGCCACACAAGACCGCCCGCAGCCGGCAGTTCGTCCTGCTGACCGGCGCGATCGGCCTGGGCTCGTTCACCGCGTTCGCGGTCGTGGTCAACCAGGTCCCGCTGTTGATCGAGCGCGGCCTGACCGCCACCGCCGCTGCCTGGGCACTGGGCCTCGGCGGGCTCGGTCAGGTGCTCGGCCGACTCGGCTACCGCCGCCTCGCGGATGCGACCAGCACCCGGACCCGCGGGGTGGTGATCCTGGCGGCCGGCGCCGGGTGCATCGGGTTGATGGCGGTGGTGCCCGGGCCGGCGACGCTGCTGGTCGCCGCCGCGATGCTGACCGGAGCCGCCCGAGGGGTGTTCACCCTGCTGCAGGCCACCGCCGTGAGCGACCGCTGGGGCACGGCGCACTACGGGCGGCTGAACGGGTTGCTGTCGGCGCCGGCGATGCTCGCCGCGGCGGTGGCTCCGTGGGTCGGCGCGGTACTGGCCGAGCAGCTCGGCGGGTACCCCGCGTTGTTCGGCGTCCTCGCCGGGCTGACCGTGCTCGCCGCCGTGCTCGCCGCCGGCACGATGCCGCCCGGACGGGCGGCCCGGGCCGGCCGCGGTGGCCCGGTCGGCGGCTCGGATGACCGTGCCCAACCTGGCTGGCCTGCGTCTTGACATTTCATCTGCGGTTCATCTGGCACATGCCGTACGACCGCCGAGCTTATGCCTAGGCTAAGAGCTTGCGGCAATCCACGACCGGCGGTCTACGACAGATCGTCGACGACCTCAGCACCATGTGTGCCGTGGCGGCCACCGCGATGGAACAGGCCACCAGAGCGCTGCTGACCCGCGACCTGCCGCTGGCCGAGCGGATCATCTCCGACGACGCCGAGATCGACGAGTTGCGCGCGCAGGTGGAGGATCGCGCGCGCGAGCTTCTCTTGGGGCGGACACCGCAGGAGCACGAGGTGCGGATCGTGCTGTCCGCGATTCGGGTCGGCGGCAACCTGGAGCGGATGGGCGATCTCGCGCTGCACGTGGCGGAGTCCGCCCGCCGACGCCACCCGGCGGCCACCGTCCCCCCGGAGGCGCACCCGCACTTCGCCGAGGCCGGCGAGGTCGCGGTCAGCCTGGCCCGGAGGGCCGGGGAGGTCATCCGGTCGGGCGACCCCTGCTGGGCCGGCGAGCTGGAGTTCGACGACGACGTGATGGACGAACTGCACCGCTCGATCTTCGTGGTGCTGGGCAACGGACGGTGGCCGCACGGCGTCGCGGCGGCGGTGGACGTGACGCTGCTGTCCCGCTTCTACGAACGCTACGCCGACCACGCCGTGGCGGTAGCCCGGCAGATGGCGTACGCGCTGACCGGCCGGACCGCGAAGCCGGCCCGCCAGCGGCGGTTGGTCTACCCGAAACGACCGGAGATGTAGTCCTCGGTCCGCTTGTCGCTCGGCACGCTGAAGATCTTCTTCGTGTCGTCGAACTCGACCAGCTTGCCGACCCGCTTGCCGTGCTCGTCGGCTTCCGCGGTGAAGAACGCGGTGCGGTGCGACACCCGGGCCGCCTGCTGCATGTTGTGCGTCACGATGATGATGGAGAACTGGGTGGTCAGCTGCGCCATCAGATCCTCGATCTTCGAGGTGGCGATCGGGTCGAGCGCCGAGCAGGGCTCGTCCATCAGGATCACGTCCGGCTGGGTGGCGATCGCCCGCGCGATGCACAACCGCTGCTGCTGCCCGCCGGACAGTCCGTAGGCGTTCT
This sequence comes from Pseudonocardia sp., assembly GCA_052386505.1. Classification (GTDB taxonomy): domain Bacteria; phylum Actinomycetota; class Actinomycetes; order Mycobacteriales; family Pseudonocardiaceae; genus Pseudonocardia. Next base: position 7,285 of record JBQTKB010000105.1, on the reverse strand, counting down.
GCTTCAGCTTGTCCTTCACCTCGTCCCACAGGGCCGCGCCGCGCAGCGCCCGTTCGACGATGTCGTCCAGGTCGACCTTCATGCCGGTGACCTTGGGGCCGTAGGCGATGTTGTCGTAGATCGACTTGGGGAACGGGTTCGGCTTCTGGAACACCATGCCGATCCGCCGACGCACCTCGATCACGTCGACTTCCGGGGCATAGATGTCGGCGCCGTGGTAGGTCACCCGGCCCTCGACGCGAGCCCCGATCACCAGGTCGTTCATCCGGTTCAGGCAGCGCAGCACGGTCGACTTGCCACACCCGGACGGACCGATCAGCGCGGTGATCTCGCCGTCACCGAAGGTGAGGTCGACGTCCTGCACCGCGAGGAAGTCCCCGTAGTACACCCGTAGTTTGGACGTGGCCATCACCGGGCCGCCGGCCAAGCTTCTGCCTCCACGTGCCCGGTCCTGGACCTCGACGTGCACCTCGGGCGTGTCGCCCAGCGACGATCCCGGCTCGGGTGACGTGCTCACGTCAGTACGCTCCACACTGCTCATAGGGGGTCTACCTCTCCCGCCCGCCGGGCGGTCACCAACGCTGTTGATACTTGTTGCGCAGGAAGATTGCCAGCGCGTTCATGATGAGCAGGATCACGATCAGCAGCAGGATCGCCCCGTAGGCCAGCGCCTTCGACTCGGCATCCGGTTGCGGCACCAGGGTGTAGATCTGCACCGGCATCACGGTGTAGCGCGAGAGAAGGCCGTCGGGCAGGAAGGTGACGAACGTGGTCGCCCCGACCAGGATCAGCGGCGCGGCCTCGCCGATCGCCCGGGACAGCGCCAGGATCGACCCGGTGGCAATACCCGGGATGGACGCCGGCAGCAGCTGCTTCTTGATGGTCTGCAACCTGGTCGCACCGAGGGCGAGCGACCCGTCACGGATCTCGCTCGGGATCGAACGCAGGGCCTCCCGCGCAGAGATGATGACCACCGGGAGAGCGAGCAGGGCCAACGCGATCGCACCCGCCAGCGCCACCGCGCCGATGTTCAACGGAGCCCGGACCACGAACGCCAGCACCAAGATGCCGAAGATGACCGACGGCACGGCGGCCAGGTTCTGGATGTTCAGTTCGATCATCCGGTTGTACCACTTGGTTCGGTCGGCGTACTCCTCCAGATAGACCGCCGCCGCGATGCCCAGCGGCATGCACATCAGGGCCGTGGTGCCGACGACCAGGAAGGTACCGACGATCGCCGGCGCCACACCGCCGGTCTCCGGCGAGATCCGAGACGGCGGCTGGGTGAAGAGGTTGACGTCGAACCGGCCGAGCCCACGCGCGATGATGGTGATCATCACATAGAGCAGAAAGATCGAGGCTGCGGCGAGACAGGCCCACAGCAGCGCCAGGAACGCGAACGACTTGAAGTCGAACCCGCGGTCGGAGGCCAGCGGGCGTTCGACCTTGGCGGCCGTGGCGGATGCGGTGCTCATCAGTAGGCCTGCCGGTACTTGCGGACCAGCCGGATGCTGATCAGGTTGATGACCAGGGTGATGGCGAACAGCAGTGCCCCGACGGCGAACAACGAGTAGTACACCGGGCTGCCCTGTGGCGCGTCGCCACTGGCGATCTGGGCGATGAACGCGGTCATGGTCTGCGCCTGGTCGCGGGGGTCGCCGGTGAGCTGGGCGATGTTGCCGCCGGCCACCGCGAGGATCATTGTCTCGCCGACCGCCCGGGACAGCCCCAGCACGATGGCCGCGATGATCCCGGACAGCGCGGCCGGGAAGACCACCCGGATGGTGGTGACCATCCGGTTCGCGCCGAGGGCGAACGAGCCCTGGCGCAGCGACTGTGGAACGGCCGACATGGCGTCCTCGGCCAGCGAGGCGATGGTCGGAATGATCATGAATCCCATAACCAGGCCGGCGGTGAGGATGCTGAAGATGTTCGGGATCCCGAGCAGCGGCTGCAGCAAAGGGGTGATGGCGGTCAGCGCGAGGAAGCCGTAGACCACGGTCGGGACCCCAGCAAGCAGCTCCAGAACCGGTTTGACGATCTTGCGGATCCGCTGGCTGGAGTACTCGGAGAGAAACATCGCGATGCCCAGCCCGAGTGGGATGGCCACCAGCAGCGCGATCCCGGTGGCCGTGAACGTGGCCGACACCAGGGGCAGCACCCCCCAGTCCTTGTCCCAGGCGAACTTGTCCCCGAAGGCGGCGGTCCAGGTGGTGCCGAACAGGAACTCCAACGGGCTGACGTTGGCGAAGAAGGTGAACAGCGGCACGACCAACGAGATCACGATGCCGATGGTCACCAGCACCGATACCAGAGCGGCCGCCACCAACAACGCTTCGACGACACGCTCGCCGTAGCGCGGTGAGCTCTTGCGGAGGTTGGGGCCCACCGGCCCCCCCGGGCCGAAACCCGGGGAGGCCACGCTGGCCGTGGTGGCCGTCACTGAGGTCAGGCCCCAGCCTTCTGCTTGAGTGCGGCCAGGTCGGCCTGCGCCTTCTTCACCTGCTCAGGCGTCATCGGAATGTACTTCGCGGCCTTCACGATCTGCTCGTTCTGCGCCAGGTAGAAGTCAAGGAACGACACCACCTGGGGCTTCTTCAGGCCGGCATCGGAGGCGTAGACGAACAGCGGACGGCCAAGCGGCTTGTAGGTGCCGTCCTGCACGGCCTGGGCCGACGGCGCGACGCAGCCGTTACCACCGTTGATCTCGACCGCCTTGAGCGTGTCCTGGTTCTCCTCGAAGAAGGTGAAGCCGAAGTAGCCCAGGGCGGTACGCGAGCCGGACACCCCCTGCACGATGACGTTGTCGTCCTCGGACGGGCTGTAGTCGGTGCGACTGGCGCCCTCCTCACCGTTGATCTCGTCGGTGAAGTAGTCGAAGGTGCCGGAGTCCGCGCCCGGGCCGAAGAGCTGGATCGGCTCGGCCGGGAAACTCGGGTCCACCTGGTTCCAGGTCTTGACCTGCGAGTTCGGCTCCCAGATCGCCTTGAGCTGCTCGGTCGTCAGGCAGTTCGCCCAGGTGTTCTCCTTGTTGACCACGACGGTGAGTGCGTCGTTGGCCACCTGCAGCTCGCTGAACTGGATGTTCTTGGCCGCGCAGGCCTGCGCCTCCGCTTCCTTGATCGGCCGGGAGGCGTCGGAGATGTCGGTCTCGCCGGCACAGAACTTCTGGAAGCCACCGCCGGTGCCCGAGGTACCGACCGTGACGTTCACACCCGGGTTCTCACGCTGGAACAGCTCGGCGGCCGCCGAGGACAGCGGCTCGACCGTGCTGGAACCGTCGATCACCACCGGACCGGACAACTGCTGCTCACCGCCGGCACCACCGCCGGCTGGGCCACTCTGTCCACCGCCACAGGCGGTCAGCAGCAGCGCGCCGCTGGCCGCGATGCTCACCGCCGCCGCTCTGCTCATCCTGCCGCGTCGCATCATTCTCACCAGGTCCTCCGACTTGGAGCTCGGATACTTCACTCAGCACGGCTCGGGGCGGCCGTATCGGGGCTGACGGTAGGCAGGCCCGGTGGACGGATCCCCCCGATAAGGTGAACGACGGGTGAACACATCACCGGTCGTGAAGCAGCTCATAGTCCGAGACCCGAATGTTGGGTGACCGACACCCATTGGGTGCAGCGGATCCCGGTCAATGCAGGTAGGCGACGTCGGTGGCCCACCGGGTGAACCCGAGGTCCCGGTAGACCCGAACCGCGGCGTCATTGTCCGCCTCCACGTACAGCATCACCTGGCGCAGGCCGAGGCCACGCAGGTAGCGCAGCCCGGCCAGGGTCAGCGCGGCGCCCAGCCGGCGGCCTCGCGCGGCCGGGTCCACCCCGAGCACGTAGACCTCGCCGATCGGCTCGTGCTGGTGGCCGTCCGGGTCGGGATCGGCGGCACCGTGCACCTTCGTCCAGTGGAAGCCGAGTAGCCGCTCCCGGGCACCTCCGCCGTCGACCGCGCCTGCCGCGGTGTCCGCTGCGCCCTCCACGGCAAGCAGGAACCCGGCCGGGTCGAACCACGGCTCGGCCTCGCGCAGCTTCACCTGCTCGACGTCCCAGCCGCCCTGCTCCGGGTGCCAGGCGAACGCGGCGTTGTTCACCCGCAGGAACTCCCGCTCGTCCTGGCCGACCACGAACGGGCGCAGCCGCACCCCGGCCGGCAGCTCAGCCTCCCGGGCGCCGCCACCCAGCGGCGCGAGCAGGCTGCGCCGCATCTGCCACAACGTGCGGACCTGCCGGAAGCCCAGCGACTCGGCCAGGCGCACCGCACCCGGGTGCTCGCCGTGCGCCCACAACCGCAGCCGCCGGCCGGGCCCGACACGCGCCAGCAGCTCCCGCACCAGCTCGGTGCCGATGCCGTGGCGGCGCGCCTCCGGGTGCACGGTGAGCTCGCTGACCGCGCCGGCCACCTGGTCGGTCTCGTCGAGGTGCGCGTAGCCGAGCAGCCGACCGGACCCCTCCCCGGCCACGGGCTCGGCGTGCACCAGCAGGTGCCGGGCGAGCGGGTCGCCACCGCGGCGCAGGTGCAGCAGCACGTGCTCGGACACCGGCGCGGTGCCGTCCTCGGCGGTGGAGGCGTCGAGCAGGGCGAGCACGTCGGCGGCGTCGCGCTCGTCGAGGGCCGTCCGCCACGCCAGAACCGTCACCCCGCCGAGGCTACCCCGGGAGCGCTCCAGCACATCGAGCGAGCACGCCGTCTCCTGGCACCACCGGCTCTCCTTACCTCCGGCAACTCACCGGCGGGGCGCACCCACCACCGGGCCGCTCTCGCCGAACCCGTAGTCGACCGCGTCGCTCTCCTCGGCCTCGGCGTCGGCCAGCTCGGCCGCCTCCGCGTCGCGGGACGCGCCCAGCCCGCCGCGCACCGGCCGGACGAACTTGTAGCCCACGTTGCGCACCGTGCCGATCAGCTGCTCGTGCTCCGGGCCGAGCTTCGCCCGCAGCCGCCGCACGTGCACGTCCACCGTGCGGGTGCCGCCGAAGAAGTCGTAGCCCCACACCTCCTGCAGCAGCTGCGCGCGGGTGAACACCCGGCCGGCGTGCTGCGCGAGGTACTTGAGCAGCTCGAACTCCTTGTACGTCAGCTCGAGTGCGCGCCCCTTCAGCCGGGCGGTGTACGTGGTCTCGTCGATCACCAGCTCGCCCAGCACCAGGGCACCGCTGCCGGCGCCGGGGTCGGCACCTGGGCGGGCGCGCAGCAGACGCAGCCGGGCGTCGATCTCGGCCGGGCCGGCCCCGGGCAGCAGGATGTCGTCGACCGCCCACTCGGCGGACACCGCGACCAGGCCGCCCTCGGTGAGCACCGCGACGACCGGCACCTCCATCCCGGTGGTGCCGAGCAGCCGGCACAGCCCCCGGGCGGCGACCAGCTCGGTGCGCGCGTCGACCAGCACCGCGTCGTGCGGACCGGCGTCGAGCAGCGCGGCGACCTCCGGTACGGCGGTGCGTACCCCGTGTGGCAGCAGCGACAGGGCGGGCAGCACCGACTCCGGATGCGGGTCCGAGGTGAGCAGCAACAGCTCCATGGTTGCCTCCTGTCCTGCGCCACCGCCGACCCTGCGCCACGCAGTCGACCCGGTATGAACCGGAAACTGGGTAACGGGGAGGATAGCGTGGTGACCGCTCCTCGTAACCCCAGCTTGTCGCAGGTCACCACGAGGCCGGCCGCCGCGAACCCGCTGGGAGATGCCGGATGAAGCAGATCGTGATCACCCTGATCGTGGCCGTCGCGCTGCTGGTGGCGGCGGATTTCGCGGCCGCCTCGGTGGCCGAGTACCAGGTGTCGAACAGGTTGAAGGAACAGCTCGCCCTGCCCGCCGAGCCGGACGTGCGGATCACCGGCTTCCCGTTCCTCACCCAGGCGTTCGCCGGTGACTACCGCAAGATCGAGGTGTACGCGGAGAAGCTGGACGTCGGCGAGCTGACCAACGTCGGGGTGATGGCGCGGCTCTACCACGTGCGGGTGCCCTTCACCCAGGTGGTGAATGGCTCGGTGGCCGGGCTCACGGTGGACGAGGCCCAGGGCTCGGTGCTGATCACCAAGGACGACCTGGCCCGGCTGCTGCCCGGGGTGACCAAGCTGCGGGTCGAGCCGGTGGACGCGGCCGCCCTGGACCGGGCCGCGCAGGACGCGGGCCAGGCCACCGCCGGCTCGACGGTGATCGGGATCGACCCGGACCGGGCGGTGCGGATGGTGGCCACCACGTCGATCCTCGGCCAGGAGGTCAACACCTCGGTGATCGCTGAGTTGCGGCTTTCCGGGGGTGAGGTGCAGCTCGTCCCGCGCGACATCCGGCTCGGCTCCGGCTCCGATGCCGCCGCGCTGCCCCGGATCATGCAGAGCGGGTTGCGGCAGGTGTTCACCCTGCGGATCGACCCGGGCGCGCTGCCGTTCGGCATGACCCCGACCATGCTCAAGGCGGTGGACAACGCCCTGGAGGTGTCCGGGTCGGGCCGCGACCTGGTGATCGGCAACCCGGACGGAACGACTTCCACCTCCCGCTGACCGAGTTCTGAGCTATTCTGGACGGCGTGTACTGGCCGCTGACCAAACGACGCGCTGTCGATCTGTGCCGCGTCGGCAGCTGCCTCTGTCGGGCTCGCTGAGCGGGCGCCGAACACCCTTCCGGCGGTTCTCCGCCGTATTCGCGCGTCTCTGATCCAACCCAGCCCTGATCCAACCCAGCCCTGCCCCGCCGGCGCTGCCTGGTGCCGCAACGGCAGCGGGCACCGCGCACCCCCTGCACGACGCAGTTCCTGCACGACACAGTCCCTGATGACACAGTCCCTGATTTGACACAGTCCCTGATTGACACAGCCGACGAGGGAGTACGACAGCATGAGCCGCCAGGACGTCCTGGTTTCCGCCGACTGGGCCGAGGAGAACCTCGAGGCACCCGGGGTGGTGTTCGTCGAGGTCGACGAGGACACCACCGCCTACGAGGGTGGCCACATCCCGGGCGCGGTCCGCATCGACTGGAAGACCGAGCTGCAGGACCAGGTGATCCGCGACTTCGTGGACAAGGCCGGGTTCGAGAAGCTGCTCTCGGAGAAGGGCATCGCGCCCGACGAGACGGTGGTCCTCTACGGGGGCAACAACAACTGGTTCGCCGCCTACGCCTACTGGTACTTCAAGCTCTACGGCCACGACAAGGTGCAGCTGCTCGACGGCGGGCGCAAGAAGTGGGAGCTGGACGGCCGGCCGCTGTCCCGGGAGGTCCCGACCCGCCGGCAGACCAGCTACACCGCGCAGGAGCCGGACCTGTCGATCCGGGCGTTCCGGCAGGAGGCGA
>JBQTKB010000104.1:0-1884 GCA_052386505.1 Pseudonocardia sp. | reverse complement strand
GACAGCAGCGGCGCGAACTGGACCAGCCCCATCAGCACCGACGGGCTCAGGAACGTCGCCACGGTGTTGATCACCAGCTGGCGGGTGCGGGGCATGCCCAGCACCTCCAGCAGGTGGAAGTCCACCGTCAGGTGCCGGGACTCGTCGGCGTTGATCTTGTTGAACGTCTCGTGGCAGACCGGGTCCTTGACCTCGTCGAGCAGGAACTTCAGCAGCGCCCCGTCGAGGGCCACCTCCAGCATCGGGATCAGGGTGCCGAGCACGCCCAGCGACATCTTGTCGACGTTCTTGTCCAGCCACTGCATGATCAGCCGCAGCTGGATGTTGGGCTCGGGGAACTCGCCCTCCTCGAGCATCCCCCACCGGTGCATCAGCGCCAGTTCGGCGTTGGCGTGCCGCTGCTCCTCGGCCTGGAAGTAGCGGTAGATCTCCTTGAGGTACGGGTCCTCGGCCTTCAGCTCCAGGGCCTTGAAACCGCAGGCGCCCATGGCCTCGACCCAGACCACGTCGGCCATGAAGTCCTTGAGCATCGGCCGCTGCTCATCGGTGATGAGCTCAGCGCCGGGGGCATCCCAGTCGATGTCGGCCAGGGCCCACTGGCGGTCCTTGATCTTCTGCAGCATCTCGTCAGTGGCGATCGGCATCAGAACCTCCCACGGTGAGTTCCCGGGTTTGCCCGGGGTCGGGTATGAGTCGTGAACTCAGCTGGCTGAGCGCGCCCATCAGCGCGGTGTATGGCCCCGGGAGCAGGCGTTTGAACCGCCACAGCACCCGGGCCTCGAAATGGGGCAGCACGTGCAGGGTGCCCTTGTCGTAGGCGTCGAGCGTGGCGCGCGCGATCCAGTCCGGGGACCGCCCGGCCCACCGCATGGCCGTGTCGGCGAACGCGACCAGCGGGCCTTCGATCCCCTTGGCGTCGCGGGCGATGTTGGTCCGTACGAAGGCCGGACACAGGACCGAGACCCGCACCCCGGAGCCGGCCAGCTCAGCGGCCAACGTCTCGGACAGGGCCAGCACACCGGCCTTGGTGACGTTGTAACCGCTCATCCGCGGGATGGCCGCGAAGCCCGCGCCGGAGGAGACGTTGATGATCCCGCCGCGACCGATGCGGCGCAGTTTCGGGACGAAGACGTCGCAGCCGTAGACGACGCCCCACAGGTTCACCGCGAGCAGCCGCTCCCAGTCGTCCATCGAGTTGTCGCCCACGGGCAGCCCGCCGACGCCGATGCCGGCGTTGTTCACGACGAGGTCGACGGGGGCGTCCAGGCGCTGCTCGGCGGTCGCGGCGAGCGCGGTGACCTGCGCGTGGGACGCCACGTCACACTGCACCGCGATGCCCCGGTCGCGCCCGAGCAACGACGCGGTGGCCTCGGCCCGGTCGAGGTCGATGTCCGCGCACACCACCTGACCGCCGCGGGCGGCCAGTTCCAGCGCCACCGCCCGGCCGATGCCGCTGCCGGCACCGGTGACCACGGCGCGGGATCCGTACGAGGGTCTGTGACGGTCGGGGGGGTTGGCTGGCACGGGACTCCTCCTGAACGCGGGCTTCGTCGATCGCGCGGCCGGCTGCCGACACGTGCTTACGCATTTACCATGCTCTGTAAAAATGTAAACCAGCGGGTGGAGCCAGTCAACCGCTGTGCTCGGATCGGCGCCATGGAGGATCCGCCGACCCCGGCGTGGCGAGTCCGCTCACTCCGGCCCCGATGATCATGATCTGGTGGGGCCGGGGACCGGCGATTGGTCGTGCGGGCGCTCGTCATGCCGCGGGCTCGTAGGCGAGCGACTCGGTCCAGGACGGCTTGGGCTTGAGCCAGCGGCGCGGGTAGCGGTTGGTGATCGCGACCAGCGGGTCGCCCAGGTACCGGTGGAACGGGTGGTGGC
>JBQTKB010000103.1:0-12600 GCA_052386505.1 Pseudonocardia sp. | reverse complement strand
GGGCCGCCGCGGCGGCCATCGCGGACTGGCGGGCCGGCCGGCCGGTGGCGCTCGCGGAGCCCTCGGAGAGCCTCCTGGTGGCGATGCTGTCCGCAGCGATGTCCGAGGAGGTACCGCTGGAATACGGACCGATGCTCGCGGACGAGGCCCGGGCCGGGCTGGCCAGCCCGGAAGAGGCCAGCGTGCCGTTCGGCGCGGCGGCGTTCCCCACGGTGCCCGAAGGCTTTCGCGCGGTGGTGATCGGGGCCGGAGTCGGTGGGCTGTGCGCGGCGGTCAACCTGCGCGCGGCCGGCATCCCGTACGTGGTGTTGGAGCGCAACGACACCGTCGGCGGGACCTGGCTGGAGAACTCCTATCCCGGCGCGGGGGTCGACACACCCAACCACCTCTACTCGTTCTCGTTCGCGCCGTTCGAGTGGCGGCGCTACTTCTCGCTGCGCGACGAGCTGCACAACTACCTCGAGCATGTCTCGCGGGAGTTCGAGGTCCGGTCGAACATCCGGTTCGGCTGCGAGGTCGTCTCGGCCACCTACCACGAGCCCAGCCAGTCCTGGCGGGTCGACTACCGCGACCCGGCCGGAACGCCACGGCAGGTCACCGCGAACCTGTTGATCAGCGCGGTCGGGGCGTTCAACCCGCCGCGCCCGCCCGACATCCCGGGCGTCGACGACTTCACCGGCGACTGCTACCACACCGCGCGGTGGCCGGCCGACGCCGAGCTGGACGGCCGGCGGGTCGGGGTGATCGGCACCGGGGCCAGCGCGATGCAGCTGGTGCCGCAGATCGCGGACCGGGTGGCCGAGCTGACCATCTTCCAGCGCAGCCCGCAGTGGGCGGCGCCGTTCGAGCAGTTCCGCAAGGAGGTGCCCGAGCCGGTGCGGTTCCTGCTCAACGAGGTGCCGCTGTACCGGACCTGGTACCGGATGCGTCTGGGCTGGACCTTCAACGACCGGATCCACCCCGCGCTGCAGAAGGACCCCGAGTGGGAGCACCCGGCGCGCGCGGTCAACGCGCAGAACGACGCCTTCCGGCGCTTCTTCACCCGCTACGTCCAGGACGAGCTCGGCGAGCGCACCGATCTGCTGGACGCCGTGCTGCCGACCTACCCGCCCTACGGCAAGCGGATCCTGCTCGACAACGGCTGGTTCGCCGCGGTGTGCCGGGACAACGTCACCCTGGTACCCGAGGCGGCGGCCAGCGTGGCCGGCAACCGGGTGCGCACCGCGTCCGGCGGAGAGCACGAGCTCGATGTGCTGATCCTGGCCACCGGGTTCGACGTATCCCGGTTCGTGTCCACCTACGAGGTACGCGGTCGATCCGGGCAGACGTTGCAGGAGGCCTGGCACGACGACGACGGTCGCGCATACCTGGGTTGCACGGTGCCCGACTTCCCGAACTTCTTCACCCTGTACGGACCGAACCTACAGGCCGGACACGGGGGCAGCCTGATGTTCTTCCTCGAGGCCCAGATGACCTACGTGATGGGTCTGGTGCGGCAGATGGTGGACGACGGCATCGGGGCGATCGAGCTGCGCCGGCAGGTCTGCGAGGCCTACAACTCCCGCCTGGACGAGCTGCACGAGTCGATGATCTGGACCCACCCGGGCATGGAGACCTACTACCGCAACTCCAAGGGCCGGGTGGTCGTGCCCACGCCGCTGCGGGTGATCGACTTCTGGAGTCTGACCAGACAGGCCGAGCTGGAGCACTACCAGCTCGAGCCGGCGTCCGTCCGAGGCGGCTGACCGGCCCGGCCCAGGCCGGGCCCGTCCGCCGCCGGGCTCAGGCCGGGTTGAGTGCGCTGACCGACAGCATCGGGCTGACCGGGACCCAGGACGGCAGCACCCGGAACCGCTCGACGGTCTCGGGGGCGAACCCGGCCTCCACCAACGCCCGCTCGGTGTCGCGGTTGAGCTGGCAGCCCCCGGCCAGACGTGACCACACCGGGTTCAACCGGCCCTGCCAGGTCGCCAGCCGGCCCGCGCCGACCACATGCTCCAGCACCATCAGCCGCCCACCCGGCACCAGTACCCGGCGGGCCTCGGCCAGTGCCTTGGCCGGGTCGTCGACCGTGCACAGCACCAGCGTGCACACCGCGACGTCGAAGCTGTGGTCCTCGAACGGCAGGTTCTCGGCCGGCGCGTCGACCACCTCGGTCGGGCGGACGGCCTGGTGCAGCTTGGCGGTCAGCTTGGCCCGCATCGCCGGGTCGGGCTCGGTCATCACGACCCGGTCGGCCCGGTGGTAGTGCGGCAGGTTCGCCCCGGTGCCGGACCCGATGTCCAGCACCCTGCCGGTCAGCTCGCCGAGCATGCGGGCCCGCCGCTCGGCGATGCCGGCCCGCTCGATCGGCGCGACCAGACGGTCGTACACGGCGGCGAAGACCGGATGTGCGTCGGGCATGTTCGGCTCCTTCAGGCAGGGGCACCCAGGATGGTCACCACACAGGCCGCCGGACTGTTGACCAACCATCCACCGGCGTTCTCGGACAGGCCGACCCTAGCGCCCTCGACCTGACGCGCGCCGGCCCGCCCGCGCAGCTGGTCGGCGAGCTCGACGATCTGCGCGGCGCCGGTGGCCCCGATCGGGTGGCCCCGGGCGAGCAACCCGCCCGAGGGGTTCACCGGGATGCGCCCACCGATGGCGGTGTCGCCCTCCCGCACCAGCTTCGCGCCCTCGCCGGGCGCGGCAAGGCCGATCTCCTCCATGATGATCAGCTCCGCCGGGGCGGCCGCGTCGTGCAGCTCGCAGACGTCGACGTCTGCCGGGCCCAGCCCGGCCTGCTCGAAGGCCGCCGTCGCCGTGCGCGAGACGATGTCGCCGCTGTCGACCGCGGTGGACGCGCCGACCGAGGTCGCCAGCAGCCGAACGCCGGGTCGGCCCCGCTTACGGGCCAGGGCGGTACTGGTGAGCACGCACGCCGCCGCGCCATCGCCGATCGAGGAGCACATCGGCCTGGTCAACGGAGCCACGATCGTCCGGGCCGCGAGCACCTCGTCGGCGCTCAGCGGGGTGCGGTTCTGGGCGATCGGGTTGAGGCTGCCGTTGCGCAGGTTCTTCGCCGCGATCATCGCGAAATCACGGTCGGCGGCACCGCTGCGCTCCTGGTAGCCGCGCGCCTCGGCGGCATAGATGTTCATGAACACCGGGCCCTCCGCCGCGCCGACCTCCTCGACGTCCATCGCGGAGCCCAATGCCCGGCCGGCCAGCGTCCTGTCCTGGCTGGTCATCTTCTCGGCGCCGACCGCGACCACCGTGCGGTAGGCGCCCGACGCCACCGCCATCGCGGCCAGGTGCACCGCGCTGGAGCTGGACGCGCAGGCGTTCTCCACCGACACCATGGGCCGCCCGGCCACCCCGGAGCCACCGAGCGCGGTGTGTGCGCGGATCATCTCCTGCCCGGTGATCAGGCCGGCGGCGGCGTTGCCGAACACCACCAGGTCGACCTCGTCGCCGCTGACCCCGGCGTCCTCGAGCGCCTGGTCGACGGCCCGGGCGGCGAGCTCACGCATTCGGGTGTCGACGAACATGCCGAACCCGGTGATCCCGGTTCCGATGATCTCGACGTCCATGTCGTGCTCCTTCGGCTGTCTGGTCGGGTCGGCGGCCCGGGCCGGCTCCCCGGGCTGGCGGCCCCGGGTTGCGGCCCGGGCTGGCGCCCCCTGGCTAGCGCAGGACGACGCCGCCCTCGATGCCGGTGAACTTCTTGCGCAGCTCGGTCTTGAGCAGCTTGCCGGTGGCGTTACGGGGCAGCTCGTCGACGAAGTACACGTCCTTGGGGCACTTGAAGTGCGCCAACCGGTCGCGGCAGTATCCGATCAGTTCGTCGGCGGTCGGTTCGCTCTCGGCCGCCGGATCGGGGACGACCACCGCGACGACCCGCTCGCCCCACTTCTCGTCGGCCCCACCGATCACCGCGGCGTCGAGCACGCCGGTGTGCCGGAACAGCACCTGCTCCACCTCGATCGGGTAGACGTTCTCCCCGCCGGTGATGATCATGTCCTTCTTGCGGTCGACGATGGTGATGAAGCCGTCCTCGTCGGCCCGGGCCAGGTCACCGGTGTGGAACCAGCCGCCGCGGCAGGCCTCGGCGGTGGCCTCGGGCTTCATCCAGTACCCGGCGAACACGTTCGCCCCGCGCACGATCAACTCGCCGACCGTGCCCGGCGGGAGGTCGACGTCCTGGTCGTCGACGATCCTGATGTCGACGTGCATCGCGGCCCGGCCGACCGATCCGGCGCGTTCCTTGACGTACTCCGACTCGAGCATGCACACCAGCGGCGAGGTCTCGGTCAGCCCGAATCCCTCGCTGAACGGCACCCCGCGCGAGCTGAGGAACTCGATCATCGTCAGTGGACACGGGGCCCCGCCGCCCATGGTCAACCGCAACGCGGACAGGTCGTAGGAGTCGAAGTCGGGCACCTGGGTCAGGGCCACCCACATCGCGGAGACCAGGAACTGCACCGTGACCCGGTGCTCGGCCATCGCCTTGAGCGTGCTGACCGGCTCGAAGGCCGGCAGGATGATGTTGGTTCCGCCGAGGTAGAGCAAGGGCAGCGTGTGCAGCAGCCCGCCGATGTGGAACATCGGCGACACGGTGACCGTCACGTCGCTCTGGCTCAGGCCTGCCTGGCTGGCCAGGGTGTTGTGGATGTTCGCCAGCAGGTTGTCGTGCGTGAGCATGGCGCCCTTGGGCCGGCCGGTGGTCCCCGACGTGTACATGATGAACGCGACATCCGAGCCGGACACCTGGTAGGTCACCGGGTCGGTCGCTCCGGTCGCGAGCAGCTCGTCGTAGGACACCTCGCCCTGCGCCGGCTGGAAACCGACGGTGAGCCGGTGCCGCACCCGCACTCCCGGCTCGGTCAGCCCGGCGCGGGCGATCTCGGCCAGCTGCGGGTGGAAGGCGAACACGTCTGCCCCGGAGTCGGCCAGGATGTAGCCCACCTCCGGCGGGGCCAGCCGGTAGTTGATCGGCACCATGATCGCGCCCAGCTTGGCGCACGCGGTGAGGATCTCGACGAACTCCACGGAGTTGGCCAGCAGCGCGGCGACCCGGTCGCCCTTGCGGACGCCGAGCCCGACCAGGCCGTTCGCCAGCTGGTCGGTGCGCTGGTGGAACTGGGCGTAGGTGAAGCGGCGGTCGCCGTCCACGAACGCGGTGTGCTCGCTGTTGAGGAACGCCCGCTTGGCGACCCAGGTGCCGATCCCGCTCATGACGCAGATTCCCTTCCCGCCCCACCGGGACGGCGGTCGTGGGTGCTGGTGACGCAGGTGGCCCCGGCCGGCCAGGCCGGCCGGGGCCTCTCGCGAACCGGCCTCAGTAGCTACGCGGCAGTTGCAGGCTGTGCTGGGCCACGAAGTTGAGGATCATCTCGCGGCTGATCGGCGCGGTGCGCATCAGCCGGGCCGGGCCCCACAGCGTGGCCAGGCCGTACTCGGTGGCCATGCCGTTGCCGCCGTGGGTCTGGATCGCCTGGTCCAGCGCCAGGATGCCGGCCTCGGCGGCGGCGTACTTGGCCATGTTGCAGGCTTCGCCGGCGTCGGGATCACCCGCGTCGTGCAGCGTGGCGGCCTTCTGGGTCATCAGCCGGGCCAGCTCCACCTGGATCTTGGCGTGCGCCAGCGGGTGCGCGACACCCTGGTGGGCGCCGATCGGCACGTCCCACACCTTGCGCTCGCGGGCGTAGGCGGCGGCCTTGTCCAGCGCGTAGCGGCCGATGCCGTTGCCCAGCGCGGCGCCCAGGATCCGCTCCGGGTTGAGCCCCTGGAACACCTGGCGCAAGCCGTCGTTCTCCTGGCCGATCAGGTTCTCGGCCGGCACCCGCACGTCGTCGAAGAACAGGGTGAACTGCTTCTCCGGGGTCTTCGCCTCGACCGGGATGATCGTCCGCTCCAGGCCGGGGGCGTCGGTAGGCACGATGATCAGGCTGAGCCGGCCCCGACCGCGGTCGTCCGTCGAGGTCCGGGTGACCACCAGGATCGCCTCGGCCTCGTCGACACCGGAGATGTAGTACTTGGTGCCGCGGAGCACCCACTCGTTGCCGACCTTGGTGGCATTGGTGGAGATGTTGTGCGAGTTCGAGCCGGCGTCCGGCTCGGTGATCGCGAACGCCATGATCGTGTCGCCGCTGGCGATGCCCGGCAGCCAGCGCCGCTTGAGCTCCTCGCTGCCGAACTTCTCGATGATCGTGCCGCAGATCGTCGGCGAGACCACGGTCATCAACAGCGGGCACCCGGCCGCGGCCAGTTCCTCGCCCACCGCGTGCATCTCGTAGATGCCACCGCCACCGCCGCCGTACTCCTCGGAGATGTTGACCCCGAGGAAGCCCTGCTTGCCGACCGCCTGCCAGAGCTCGGTCGACTTCTCACCCGAGAGCGACTTCTCCAGGAAGTACTCGTGGCCGAAGTCCTTGGCCACCGCGGCGACCGCCTTGCGCAGGTCCTTACGCTCTTCGGTCTCGAAAAGATCCACCACTGCATCTCCCATCGTCATGCACGACGGCTACCGGTCGGTAGCCGGTATCCGTCGGTCAGCCATCCTCGTTCTGCTGCGGTGCCGCCACCACGACGAGCACATCGCCGGTCGCCACCTGGTCGCCCGGCCGGACCGCCAGCTCGCTCACCTCACCGTCGATCGGGCTGGACACGGTGTGTTCCATCTTCATCGCCTCCAGCACCACCAGGGCTTCGCCGGCTCGCACCGAGGAGCCCGCCGCGACGTTCACCCGAACCACGGAGCCGGGCATCGGGGCGGCCAGCGACCCCGGCGCGGCGATCGTGCTGGGGTCGACGAACCGGGGTCGGAGGGTGAACGTGCTGGCACCGCCCGCGCTGTCCACGTACGCCACGAGGTCGTCGAGCAGGCCGTCCGGGTCGCCGGTCAGCGACACCCGGACCTGCCGTCGTACCCCGTCCAGCTCCAGATCCACACCATCGGCGCCATGGCTGATCAGGTTGACCTCACCGAGACTCTTGCCGTCCACCTCCAACTCGACGCCGGATGCCCGTTGCAGGTAGCCGACCTCGACCTCGGTGCCGGCGAGGCTCTGCCAGACCAACCGCTGCGGCTGCGACGGGTTGTTCCGCCAACCGGGGGGCAGGGTCGGCTGCACGGTGGCCCTCGCCCGCCGGGCCGACGAGAGGGCCAGCGCGGCGGCCGCGGCGTGCAGCCGCTCGGTGTCCGGCCCGGCCAGCGGTGCGCCGAGCTGCCCGGGGTCGTGGCGCTCCAGGAAACCGGTGTCGGCCTGGCCGGCCACGAACTCGGGATGGCGCAGCACCCGGACCAGCAGCTCACGGTTGGTGACCAGGCCGTGGATCTGCGCGCCGGCCAGCGCGGCGGCCAGCTTGGCCAGGGCCTCCGCGCGGCTGGGTGCCCAGGCGATCACCTTGGCGAGCATCGGGTCGTAGTGGTGGCTGACCTCCGAGCCGTCCCGCACCGCGCTGTCCAACCGCAGACCGGCCAGCTCCGGCATTCGCAGCTTGTGCAGCGTGCCCGTTCTCGGCAGGTAGTCGCGGGTGGGGTCCTCGGCGTAGAGCCGGGCCTGCACCGCGTGCCCGGACAGTGTGGGGGCCAGTGCTTCGGGCGGCAGCGGGTGTCCCATGGCTACCAGCAGCTGCAGTCGGACCAGGTCCAGCCCGGTCACCAGCTCGGTCACCGGGTGCTCGACCTGCAGGCGGGTGTTCATCTCCAGGAACGCGAACTCGCCGGCGGAGTCCACCACGAACTCCACGGTGCCCGCCCCGACGTAGCCGACCGCGCTGGCGGCCGCGACGGCGGCCGTGCTCATCCGGGCCCGCAGCGCCTCGTCCACCACCGGCGAGGGGGCCTCCTCGATCACCTTCTGGTGTCGGCGTTGTACCGAGCAGTCGCGCTCGAACAGCGACACCACGTTGCCGTGGGTGTCGGCCATCACCTGGATCTCGACGTGCCGCGGGCGCTGTACGTAGCGCTCCAGGAACACGGTGCCGTCACCGAACGCCGAGCTGGCCTCACGGGCCGCCGACGCCACCGCCTCGGCCAGCTCGGCCTGCGTACCGACCACCCGCATGCCGCGCCCACCACCGCCCGCACTGGCCTTGACCAGCACCGGATAGCCGATTCTGGTGGCCAATGCGCTCAGCTCGCCGTCGTCCAGACCGGTGGCGTCCCCGCCGGGCAGCACCGGCACCCCGGCGTCGGCCATCAGGCGTTTCGCGGCGAGTTTGGAACCCATCGCCGAGATGGCGTCCGGGCCGGGGCCGACGAACACCAGCCCGGCGTCCGCGCAGGCCCGGGCGAAGTCGGCGTTCTCGGACAGGAAGCCGTATCCGGGGTGCACCGCGTCCGCGCCGGTGCGCCGGGCGGCCTCGATCACCAGCTTCGCATCGAGGTAGGTCTGCCCGGGGGAAGAGCCGGGTAGGCGGACCGCCTCGTCGGCGTCGTGGGTGTGCCAGGCGTCCGCGTCGGCGTCGGAGAACACCGCCACGGTGGCGATGCCCAGCTCGCGGCAGCTGCGGAACACCCGCCGGGCGATCTCTCCCCGGTTGGCCACGAGCAACTTGGTGATCACTGGCACCGCCATCACATCCGGTAGACGCCGTAGCCGCGCTGGCCACGGATCTCGTTGTTGTGTACCACGGACAGGCACAGACCGAGCACCGTCCGGGTGTCGCGGGGGTCGATGATGCCGTCGTCGTAGAGTCGGCCGCTGTTGGCCAGGGCCACCTGCTCGCGCTCGATCTGGCCCTCGACGGCGGCCCGCATCTGCGCGTCGGCCTCCTCGTCGAAGGGCAGCCCACGATCGGCGGCGGACTCCTTGGCCACGATGGAGAGCACCCCGGCGAGCTGAGCCGGACCCATCACCGCCGAGCGGGAGTTGGGCCAGGCGAACAGGAACCGGGGGTTGTAGGAGCGGCCGCACATGCCGTAGTTGCCGGCGCCGTAGGACGCGCCCATGTTCAACGTCAGGTGCGGGACGGTGCTGTTCGACACCGCGTTGATCATCTTGGCGCCGTCCTTGATGATGCCGCCCTGCTCGTACTCGGCGCCGACCATGAACCCGGTGGTGTTCTGCAGGAAGAGCAGCGGCGTGTCGACCTGATTGGCCAGTTGGATGAACTGGGCGGCCTTCTCGGCCTCCTCGCTGAACAGGATGCCGCGCGCGTTCGCCAGGATCCCGATCGGATAGCCGTGCACCGAGGCCCAGCCGGTCACCAGTGAGGTCCCGTAGAGCGGCTTGAACTCGTCGAACCTCGACCCGTCCACCACCCGGGCGATCACGTCCCGGGGATCGAAGGGCACCTTCGGGTCGACCGAGGCGATCCCCAGCAGCTGCTCGGGGTCGCGCACCGGCGGGTCGGCCGGCAGGGTGGGCCCGGGGCCGTGCTTGCGCCAGTTCAGCCGGCTCATGATCTTTCGGCCGAGCCGGATCGCGTCCTGTTCGTCCTCGGCCAGGTAGTCCGCCAGACCGGAGGTGCGGGCGTGCATCTCGCCGCCGCCCAGCGACTCGTCGTCGGATACCTCGCCGGTGGCCATCTTGACCAGCGGCGGCCCGCCCAGGAAGACCTTGGCGCGGTTGCGCACCATCACCACGTAGTCGCACATCCCCGGCACGTAGGCCCCGCCCGCGGTCGAGTTGCCGAACACCAGTGCCAACGTCGGGATCCCGGCCGCGCTGTGCCGGGTCAGGTCGTAGAACATCCGCCCGCCCGGCACGAAGATCTCCGCCTGGGTGGGCAGGTCGGCGCCGCCGGACTCGACGAGGTTGATCATCGGCAGCCGGTTCTCCCGGGCGATGTCCATCGCCCGGTGCACCTTCCGCAGGGTGAACGGATTGGAGGCACCGCCGCGGATGGTCGGTTCGTGAGCGATCAGCAGGCACTCGACTCCGGACACCACACCGATGCCGGTGACGATGCTGCCGCCGACCGGGTACTTACTGCCCCAGGCCGCGAACGGGGAGAGTTCCAGGAACGCCGAGTCCGGGTCGAGGAGAAGCTCGATGCGCTCGCGGGGCAGCAGCTTGCCACGCTTGCGGTGTCGGGCGACGTACTTGTCCCCGCCGCCGGCCCTGGTCTGCCCCAGCTGATGCTCCAGCTCCGCGAGCTGGGCCAGCAGACCCTCCCGGTTGCTGACGAAGATCGGCTCGCTGGTTTCGACCCGGTCGGGCAACACCTCCACCACGCTGTGTCTCCCAAAGTTTCGGTGTCCGCGAAATCTTTCGGTGTCCGCGAAATCTCAGTCGGCTCTTCGTCGGCATGGTCGACGCCGGACCATCCACGGGCTAGGTTAACGGCGGATAACCCCTTGAGACAACCAGTGTGATGCGCTCGGCCTCCACCTGGCGGCGCCGGTGTCCCGGAACAGGGACTCAGCCGATCCGACCGCCGGCCACGGCCGAGCCGCTAAGGAGAATCGTGACCCAACTCGACGCGCGGCCGTCCGGTGCGGCCGCGACCGACCCCTGGCGGACGTCGGAGCGTCAGGCCCTGCGGGACCTGGCCTCGTCGTTCACCCGCAAGGAGATCCTCCCGCACATCGACCGGTGGGAGGACGAGGGCTCGCTGCCCCGGGAGCTGCACCGCCGCACGGCCGAGGTCGGGCTGCTCGGGGTCGGGTTCCCGGAGGAGGTCGGTGGCAGTGGCGGTGACCTGCGCGATCTCACCGTGATGACCGAGGCGATGGTGGAGGCCGGCGCGTCCACCGGGGTGCTGGCCAGCCTGCTCACCCACGTCATCGCGGTGCCGCACATGGCGACCGTCGGCAACCCCGACCACATCGAGCGGTGGGTCCGGCCCACCCTGGCCGGTGCGAAGATCGGCAGTCTCGGCGTCACCGAGCCGGACACCGGCTCGGACGTGGCGGGCATCCGCACCTACGCGCGGCGTGACGGTGACCACTACGTGGTCAACGGCGCGAAGCTGTTCATCACCTCCGCGACCAGGGCAGACTTCATCACGGTGGCGGTGCGGACCGGTGGCCCGGGAGCCTCGGGGGTATCGCTGCTGGTGGTGGAGACCGACACCCCCGGTTTCGCGGTCTCCCGCAGGCTCAAGAAGATGGGCTGGCTCTGTTCGGACACCGGCGAACTCGCCTTCAGCGAGGCCCGGGTCCCGGTCGGCAACCTGGTCGGGGCGGAGGGCAGCGGCTTCGTCCAGATCATGAAGCAGTTCCAGGTGGAACGAGCGTTCATCGCCGTGCAGGCCTACGCCACCGCGCAGCGCTGCCTCGACCTGACGATCGACTACATCCGCCAACGGGAGACCTTCGGCCGTCCGCTGTCGACCCGGCAGGTGGTGCGACACAAGGTGGTGGACATGGCCACCGCGGTCGACGTGGCGCGCACCTACACCCGTGCCGCGATCGACCGGATCGTGGCCGGGGACACCGACGTGCGGATGGTCTCCATGGCCAAGAACGAGGCCGTGGCGGCCTGCGACCTCGCGGTGGACACCGCGGTGCAGCTGCACGGCGGGATGGGCTACCTGCGCGAGACCGAGGTCGAGCGGCACTACCGGGACAGCCGGATCCTCGGCATCGGTGGCGGCACCACTGAGATCATGAAGGAAGTCATCGCCAAGCAGATCGGGCTCTAGACAGATGGGGCTCTAGATCCGGCCCGGCGGGCGAGACGTACGTATCCGACTAGCGGGAAGGCTTTTCCGTGGACTACTCGAAGTACCAGTACCTGACGTTTGAATACCCGTCCGACGGTGTGCTGCTGATCACGATCAACCGCCCTGAGGTGCTCAACGCGACCAACAACCGGTTGCACTGGGAGCTGAGCACGGTCTGGCTCGACGTCGACAAGGACGACGACTGTCGGATCGCGGTGATCACCGGTGCGGGCAAGGCGTTCTCCGCCGGCGGCGACCTGGACATGGTGATCGGCCAGGTGGGCGACTTCAAACAGATCGCGTCCATCGCCAAGGAAGCCGCCGACCTGGTGTACAACATCGTCAACTGCGAGAAGCCGGTGGTCTCGGCCATCAACGGGGTCGCGGTGGGCGCCGGCCTGGCCGCGGCGCTGATGGCCGACATCTCGGTCATCGCCGAGGACGCCCGGCTCACCGACGGCCACCTGCGCCTCGGGGTCGGAGCCGGCGACCACGCGGCGATCATCTGGCCGATCCTGTGCGGCATGGCCAAGGCCAAGTACTACCTGATGACGGCCGAGTTCATCAACGGCGTCGAGGCCGAGCGGATCGGCCTGGTCAGCATGTGCAAGCCGCGTGACGAGGTGCTCCCGGCAGCCCTGGAGATCGCGGCCAAGCTCGCCGCCGGCCCGCAGCACGCGCTGCGCTGGACCAAGCGCTCACTCAACCACTGGGTGCGCAACGCCGGGCCGATCTTCGAGGCCTCGCTGGGCTTCGAGATGTTGAACTTCTTCGACGACGACGTGCTCGAGGGTGCGAAGGCGATCAAGGAGAAGCGGGCACCCGTCTTCCCCTCGACGCAGAAGAGCAGCTGAACCGGCGGGGTCCCCGGCGTCCGGCGCGCCGGGGACCCCGGCGTTGCGGGTCGGCCCGGGCGGGCACGACCCGCGGTTCGTTGTTGACCGGTGGGTCACAGGTGTGGCGAGCGGAAGGATGGGCAGATGGCGGGTCCGTTGAGCGGGA
>JBQTKB010000102.1:0-21239 GCA_052386505.1 Pseudonocardia sp. | reverse complement strand
CTCCAGGCCCTCAGCCAGGCCACGGGAGATCTCTTCACGATCGACCAACATCAACATCATTCGCACGGCGGGTATCCTGTCCCACCGAACTCTCAAGATCAAATGCTACGACCGACTGAGCCCAAGGCGGCGCGGCGTGCGCCGCCTCGTGCCGGCACACGGATACCAATTCACCGGCGGCCATGCTGCCGGCTGGCCTTGGCCGCCCCCGGTGGGTATTCTGTTGGTGCTGGTGAGTGGTCATCGAATTGGTGATCTTGGCGAGGGCGGGGTGGCTGGCCCCGCCTTTCGCATGTCTAGGTCGTGTCACGCTGCACGTGCTTCCTTCATGTTGGTTGGTTCGCTTTCCTTAAGTCGCCTTAGTAGGGCCGATAGACGATCTCGCTGGGTCGGACTCAGCGGAGGGAACGTGTCTACTAGCCCGATGATGTGTGCCTGATACTCGGGTGAATTATCCCGGGAAGAGCCACCGACCGTGGTCACAGGACGACCTCAGTATGTGCGTCCACCCAGGTCAGCACGTCGCCCCAGCGGTACCGGATCACCCCGCGCGGCCCCCGGCCCAGCCGGACAAACGGCGGACCGGTGCCCTCTCGCCGCATCACGCGCAGAGTGCTCTCGTGCACTCCGAGGAAGTCCGCGAGATCGAGTGTGTCGATCAGTCCGTCATCTGCCACAGGCGCGAGCGTACGACTTGTTGCGATTCTTGCAAAATGTTGGAGTGACACCATATGCATTTAGTGCATAAGATGTTTGATCAACGATGCCCCGTCTACCAGGGTATTTATCCGCGACTCGCTGATCCAGTGCTGGACTATGCTGTGTGAGCTTTCACGTTTTTACGGCAGATTCAATCTACGCGGCGAGTCGTCGGTGAGCTTCGGCGCGACCCGCACCGTGGCCGCCGGGTCGAAGATTCGCCGCCCGCCCCCGTGGTGCGCTCCCATCAACGCGGGCTGATCTGCACGGTGTTCGGATCGAGCACCTTGCGACCGCGCGGAGCGGGGTGGAGTCGAACGGTCAACAGACAGTCGATCACCGCCCGTACGGTCGCCAGGTCGGCAGCATCGAACTCCGCCACCGGGTCATCCGCGGCGAGCACGGGGGACGCCGCGGAGCCGACACTCATTGCGAGCCGCTCCAGGTCGAGCCGAGCGATCTCCGCCTCCGCCTCGGAGGTGATGTCCTTGTACAACGCCCCGTCGATCAGCTCGCCCCGATAATCAGCACGGGCGCGGGCGATCCGTCCACGCTCCCGCTCGACGGCGTCCCGGAGTTCATTCGCGCGGCCCTGGTTCACCACCGGCAACAGGTCGGCCACGTCCGGCCGCGACAGCCGTTCGCGCACCGTGTCGAGCACCAGTCGGTCAACCTGCCCGCGCGAACGCATCATGTGACCGGGGCACCGGTACCGGGTGCCGTGTGCCCTCACCGGCCGCTCGCAGATGCCGCACATATAGAGGCCAGAACCGATGTGTTTGCGATCGGTCCCGACACCGTTCGACTTCCGGGCCGGGTCGTCGAGACGCCGCTGAACCTCAAGCCACAGTGCGTCGTCCACCAAGGGTTCCCACTGCGCCCGCACCGGCCGGCCGGCCGAGTCACGGACGATCTCGCCGCCGAGCATCGCCCAGCCGGCATATCTCGGGTTGCGCAGGATGGAGGTCACCGAAGTCGGGTTCCACGGTCGCCCGGAGCGGGTAGGCAACGCGGGCACGCTGGCGGGCACCCGCTGGACCATGGTGAGGTCGCCCGGCATCCGCGTCTCCTGCTCCGCGCCAGTGAGGGCCGCGGCGATGGCCTTCAACGACGAGCCCGCGGAGAACGCGGAGAACGCGGCCCGCACCGCGTCCGCCTCGTGGCGGATCACCTCGCCGTCGAGGGTGTATCCGGTCGCCCGTACGCCCCGGGGCGGTCGCCCCTTCGCCGCACGTTGCTTCTGCGCGGCGCTCTGCCGGGCACCCTTTCTCTCAACCTCGGCCCGGGCCACCGCGGCCTTGATCCGGGCGTACATCCGGCCCCCGTCGACACTCAGGTCAGCCTCGCCGTTGGCCGTGATCAGCCGTAGGCCTCGGTCCTCGGCAGCGTCGATCCAGTCTTCAAGTTGCCGAGGTTGCCGGGTCAGCCGGTCAAGATCCCAGCAGACCAGCGCGGAGAACTTGCCCGCCGCGTAGTCGGTGACCATGCGGTCATAGGCCGGTCGGATCGTGGTCTTGCTGTAGGCGCTGATCGAGTTGTCGGTGTAGGTCTCCACGACATCCCACCCGCGATCCCGGGCAAGCCGCTCGCACGCCTGTCGTTGGCGTTCGACCGCGAGCCCTTCCCCGGTGGCGTCCAGTGAGATCCGGAGGTACACGGCGCAGCGGATCCGGGTGTTCGCGGTGCTCAGCATGGGGTGATTCTACTACGAAATTTGGTCGAGTTCCGGTTCAACGTGTAGCGGGAGATGTTTCCGCTGGACGTTGCGGTGCGGCGGCCCGTTTCGGCGACGGCGTTGCCGGGGTCTGCGGCCGGGCCGCCGGTTCATGCAGGGGCGGTGCGACGGCCGCGGCGGGTTCGGCCGGGGCAGGGGCGCTTGGCCACCAACGCGCCTCGGCGATTGTTCTACATCCGTAGTATATTTGCCGTCATGGAGCAGGTCCCGGTACGCGAGCTGAACCAGGACACTTCGGGCGTGCTGGCCCGGGTCGAGCGTGGCGAGACGGTGGAGATCACCCGGCACGGTCGGGTGATCGGGCGGATCGTGCCCGCGGAGGTCGGCGAGCTCGATGACTGGGTCGCGCGGGGCCGGGTCGTGCCGGCCACGGTCGTCGGGCCGATGCCCATGCCCGCCCACCGGGCCGCTCCGGGCTCCGAAGCCGGCCAGCTGTTGCGGGATCTGCGGGACGAGGAGCGTTGGTGATCTACCTCGACTCGGCGGCGCTGGTCAAGCTGGTCCGGGAGGAGGACGAAACGCACACGTTGGTGGACTGGTTGAACGAGCGGGCCGGCCAGCGACTGGTCGCCTCGGTGCTGGTCGATGTCGAGGTTCCGCGCGCTCTGCACCGCAGTCAGCCCGAGATCCTGGGAGCGGTGTCGGCGACTTTGGCCCGGATCGACCGCATCGAGCTGGACGCGGCGATCAGGGCCACCGCTGCCGCCTACGCCGATCCGCGGCTGCGCTCGCTCGCTGCGATCCATCTGGCCACCGCCGACCAGCTCGTCGCGTCCGGGAAGGACGTTTCCGCGTTCGTCACCTACGATCGGCACCTGGCCGAGGCTGCTCGTGCGAGTTCGTTTCCCGTGGTCGCGCCCGGCGCCGTGGGCTGAGGGTCCGCCGGTGCCACTCGGGTCGCGACGCCGGATCAACGTGTAGGTCCGGCCCGTCGGGCAGTATCGGAGCTCGGTGGGGGCCGCAAGCGGTGAGATCAGCGCTGTCGCCCGGGACCCCCGGTGTGACGTCGTGAGCGGTATGCGGCACCGTGGTGTCGACCATTCCGACGTACCGGTGGCCACCGAGGCCCGCCGCGAGAGGTTGCCGCATGACCGAGCAGGATCGGCCCGACACCTCGGACGACGACCGAAACCCGTCCGAGGAGAAGACCGCCGCCGAGGCTCCGGGCCCGGCGAAGCCAGCGGCAGAGCCCGCCGCCGAGGCTCCGGCCTCCGAGAAGCCCGCCGCAGAGCCCGCCGCCGAGGAGGTGGAGAAGCCCGCTGAGTCGCCGGCCGCCGAGAAGGCGACCGAGCCCGCTGAGTCGCCGGCCGCCGAGCCCGTGCCGGGACAGCCGGCCGCGCCGGCGACGCCCGCGTCGGCGACGTCCGACGCCGTCGCGACGGAGGCGACCGCCGTCGAGCCCGCTCCGGCACCCGCCGATGCCTCGCCCGCCGATGCCTCGCCCGGCGACGCCTCGCCCGCTGCCCCGGCCCCGGCTTCGGCGAAGAAGAAGCGACCGGCGGTGCTGCTGGGCGTGGGTGCCGGGGTGCTGGCACTCGTGGCACTCGCGCTTGCCGCCTTCGTGTGGCCGGGCTTTCTGGCCGGACCGGGCGCGCCGGACGAGATCGCCGCACAGGCGACCACCGCCCTGGGCAGCAAGAACTCCGCCGGCCTGGACTCGGTGTCGTGCCGGGGCGATGACGGCAAGGTGATCGCCCAGCTACCGCAGGAGGCGTTCCAGCTGGTCCAGTCCGCGAAGGTGGCCGGGCCGCCGACGCTGCTGATCGACACCCAGGCGCAGCAGCCGATCGACCTGGTCCTCACCGTGCAGGGGCAGACCCAGAACGTACCGGCGAACGTGATCCTCGGGGTCAACGACGGCGACTGGTGCGTGCTCGGACTCTCCATGCGGTAGCTGTCACCGCGCTTCCCGGGGTCCGATCGGTCGCGCCGGTGCCCGAACGGGTGGCGATGGGTGACTCGACCGGGTGTCGCGGACAACCCGGGGCGCCGCCCATGCGCCATACGGGTATGGACGACGACACCGATCAGGGTCGAGAGTTCCGCGGCCCGTTGCATGAGATGGCCCGGCGATCGAGGTCCTGGGGCATCACCGACGTGAGTGGCGTGCCGGCGCTGATGAGCGCCGCGGTGGTGGCGATGCTGGGGGCGGGCCTGGTCACCACGGCGCAGCTCGGCAACCGGGAGTCGGGGGACCCCCGGCCGGTTCTCGCGCCGGCGCCGGGCGGCTTGCTCGGAGCGCTCCCCGCGCCACGGGCCGGCTCGGCGGAGAAGGTGCTCGAACCCGAGTGGGTCCCGCCGAGGAACGGGCCGCAACCGGAGCGCACCCCGGCCGCCGAGCCCACCCCGGCCGCCGAGCCCGCCCCGGCGGACGGGCCCGCCCCGGCGGACGGGCGCGATCCGGCCCACCGGCGTGCCACGCCCGGCCCGGCCGCGGGACCCGCCCGTGCCCCGGCAGCGAGCCGGAACATGGCGGCGCCGAGGTCCGTGCCGGAGCGGATCGACGTGCCACCGGCGGGCCGCGCGGAGGGCGGAGATCTCCGGCGCCCGGCGGTCCAGCGGTTCCGGCACTCGGAACCGGCCGGGCGGTCCCAGCTGGCCGAGGAGCCCCGTCGGTCCCAGGCGCGGGTGCAGATGGAACGGGAGATCGCCCGGCGGGTGTGTGCCCGCTACGGCATCGACCAGCGCCACTGCGACGACGCGGTCCAGCGGGGGTAGACCACGCCGCGCGCGACCAACCGGGCCCAGCGGCCGGTGGCAGGGCGACCAACTGTGTCGTAATACACGCATGTGGGGGATAAGGCGGGTTTGACCCCACTCGACCAGCCCACCAGGCTGCGGACGTGGATGAGCGCTTCGTGTCGAGGACCGTGTATGCAGGCCGCCAGCGGGTGCACCTGGTGGAGGCCGGCTCCGGCCCTCTGGTGCTGTTCTGTCACGGGTTCCCGGAATCGTGGTACTCCTGGCGCCACCAGCTCTCCGCGCTGGCCGACGCGGGCTTCCGGGCCGTGGCGATGGACATGCGAGGCTACGGACGTTCCGGTAAGCCGGCCGCCGTGTCGGACTACCGGATCACCGAACTTGTCGACGACTGTGTCGGCGTGGTGCACGCGCTCGGTGCGGACACCGCCGTGGTGATCGGCCACGACTGGGGCGCACCCGTGGCCTGGACGGCGGCCTGGACCCGTCCGGACGTGTTCCGGGCGGTGGCCGGGCTGTCGGTGGTCTTCGGTGGTCGCGGGCTGATGGGTCTGCCCGGTGATCCGCTGGGCGAGCGCCGCCCCAGCCTGGTGGAGCGGGAGATCGCCGGCCCGGACCTGCTGTTCTACCAGGAGCACTTCTGCAGCGAGCGGGGCAGCGCGGAGTGGCGCGGCGACGTGGCGAAGCTGATGCGCCGCGCGCTGTACGGGCTGTCCGCGTCCGCACCGTTGCGGCCGCAGCTGGCCGGGCCGCCGATGGACGGCGACCTCACCCGGCTGCCCGACGAGGCCATTCTGGCGTTCACCCGCAGTGCGATGTGCCGGCCGCTGGGCAAGGGGTTACTGGACGACGTGCCGGACCCGGAGACCACGCTGGGCTGGATCACCGACCACGACATCGACTTCTACGTCGAGGAGTTCGAACGCACCGGGTTCGAAGGCGGGTTGAACTATTACCGCTGCGTCGACCTGAACTGGGAGCTGCTCGCCGGCTTCGAGGGCCGGCGGGTGTCCGTGCCGTCGCTGTTCGTCGGCGGCGACCGTGACGTGGCCACGGTGTGGGCCAAGGAGGCCATCGCGCTGCTGCCCAAGACCCAGGCCGACCTGCGCGGCTCGCACGTCCTGCGCCACTGCGGGCACTGGATCCAGCAGGAGAAGCCGGCCGAGGTCAACGTGCTGCTGATCGACTTCTTGCGCGGGTTGTAGGCGGGCCCGGTCGGCTCGATCGGCCGCGCCGCGTCCGCCCGGTCGGCCGCGGGCCCGGTCGGCCGCGGGCCCGGTCGGCCCGGTCGGCTCGATCGGCCGCGCCGCGTCCGCCCGGTCAGCCGGCGCGGGTCAGCTCGGCAGCCGGCACTTCCCGCCGGAGAAGATCGGGCCGGCCAGCACCGGGCGTCCCGGCGGCGGGTTGAGCTCGGCGGTGGACTTGCCGGTGATCCGGTCCATGCAGTCGTCGGTGGCCGAGCGGCTGCCGTCGCGCCCGTCGATCCAGACGTCGAGGTGGTTCTCGCCCGACGAGGCACCGCTGTCCTCGACGATCACGTACCGCTGAAGCTTCGGCAGGTAGAACCGGGTGCCCGGCTTCCAGTCCATCCCGCTGCCGCTGCCGGGCACCGCGACGGTGATCGGGTCGGCGTAGGTGCCGCGGCCGCCGGCGTTCTCGTGCAGCACACCGCAGCACACCTCGGGTGATCCGGCCGGCGAGTTGTCGTGGTAGGAGTAGCCGGTCAGCGACACCCGAAGCTGCCGGCCCGGCGGCCCGGTGGGCTTGGGCGCTGCTTTCGCCGGCGCTGCTTTCGCCGGTGCTGCCTTCGTCAGGGCGGCCTTCGGGGAGGCGGCCCTGGAGCCGGTGGGTTTGGCGAAGGGCACCCCGGGCTGAGGTGTCCGGGCCCCGGGCACGGCTGCTCCGGGCGTGGCCGGGGGCGATGGGACCGGAACGGCCGCACCGGCGGACGGGGCGCCGCCTGCCGGGGTGGCGGGCGCGGCACCGGGGAACGGGGCACCGGCCGGCCGCGGCTCGATCGGGTCGATCCCGGCCGTGGGGGCGGCGGGGTCGGTGCGGTCGGCCTGGCAGCCGGTCAACGTGAGGGCCGCCAGAGCTGTGCCGACGGCGATAACTCTACGGAGCATAACCACTCTCCCGGGGGTAATTCGGATAGGTTATAGGCCCCCTTCGATGGCCCGAAAGCGGGTCTTTGCGGCGGCGGTGCCCAGGACACGCCTCATGTGAGTGAAGATGGTTTGCGCGTACGCGGGGCGTCGCCGGACATCGGTTTGCCCCGCCGCGCCGGGGGGCAGTCTTTCTGCGGAACACACGACGGAAGGCGAACGCATGCACCCCGAGCCAGGTCGGTCGTCGGAGGCGGTGGAGTACGTCCACGAGAGCTGGCCCGCCGATCCGCGGCTGGGCAGCGATATCCGGCACGCGGTACACGAATGGCTGGGCACGCTGGCACTCGGTGAGGACCAGATCGCGGACGTGGTCCTGGCGGTGGACGAGGCGGTGGAGAACGTGATCAAGCACGCCTACGCCGCCGACCGGCTGGGCAGCGCCGAACTGGTGCTGTGGACCGAACCGGGAACGCTGTGCATCGAGGTCATCGACTACGGCGAGTGGCAGGCGCCCACCGGGGACAGCGCCGGGCTGGGCATCCCGATGATGGAGCGGCTGGTGGAGTCGGTGATGATCCACTTCGACGAGCGGGGCACCCGGGTGCTGCTGCGCTACCCGTTGCCCACCTCCGACCACGACATCGGGTCCGTGGCCGTCGCGGAGCACCGCGAGTCTTCGGAGGGCTGATCCAGGGGCAGCTGGTCCGGACGATCGCGGGGCCTCGGTCCGCCGAACCCGGGACCACGCGGCTCAGCCGAGCGGGTGGCCGTCGCCGAGCAGGAACTCCCGGGTGGACGCGGACACCCCGGTGAACCGGTGCTCCTCGCCGCATGTCCGCAACTCGCTCTTCCAGGCCAGTTCCAGATCGACGGCCAGATCGGCGGTGCCCCGGCGGTTGTTCCCCGCCCGGCGGTTGAGCAGTGAGCTGGGGATGGCCAGCTTGCCCTTCCCGCCCAGCATCGCGCCGCCGAGCTGGCGGCACACCAGATACTCGATGTTCGGCCCGCCGCCCTCGGGGGCCAACAGGCCGAGCTGGCCCAGGGCCCGGTGCAGCGCGAGCAGCGGGGTCCGCAGGCCGGACTCCGACCGACGCATCCGCCAGCTGAGCCAGATCGGCACCCGGCGCACCCGGGCGTCCGCGATCACCGGTAGCGCGGGGCCCATCACGGTCTGGTAGTCGCCCGCCCGATCGAGCAACCGCTCGGCCACCTCGGGCGTGCACCGATCGGCCGACGGATCCTCCAGCAGTCCGGTCAGGACCTGGCCCAGCTGCTCGACCGGCCCCCGATCGCCTTTCCGGTCCCGGATGCCGGCGTTCACCGCCGCCAGCCGGGCCCGGGACGCCGAGGGCACTCCGAGCTGCAGGTGCAGGAACGCCAGCTCGCCGAGCACCGACATCGAGCAGGCCAGCACGCCGATGGTCGGGAACTGACCGAGGAACGACAGGATCGCGTGCACCGAACCCTGGCCTGGCTGGACCGACCATGGTCAGCGGCAGGCAGCCGTCGGCGGCGTTCCCGGCCCGCCGTTGTCCGTCCGATCGCCGGTATGCGGCGTCCCGGGCGGTGGCCCGGTCGTGCGGCAGCACCAGGAACCAGTTGCCGCTGCGGTAACCCGGGCGGGTGTCGGCCAGCCACAGCCCGAGTCCGCGATCCTCGCAGTGTCGGGCCAGCCGGTCGGCGACCTGCAGCCGGAGATCCGCGCTGGGCCGCTCGAGCGCCATCGCGAACCGAATCGCGAGCGACGACGACCGGGCCGGTTCGACCACCCGCCCGTCGACGCCGCCGCCGTCCCAGAAGGAGTTCGTCGGCGGCAGCTGGGCCGGGCACTGCATGGACAGCAGCGCCGCATCGCCCGCGTGCAGCGCCGTCTCGGCGATGTACGCGGCGGTGTCGGCGATCACCAGGCCGTGCCGCAGCAGCATCCGCTTCGGCTCGTCCTCGATCGAGATCACGCCTTCGAAGGTCTGCTCGGACTCGTGCTGGAAAGTAAGGTTCGGCCGGTCGGAGCCGAGGAAGCCGGCCCAGCCGTCGGCGTCGTGCTCCAGCCGGACCCAGGCGCCGTGCTCGTGCTCGGGCGAGCCGGGGTGCCGGGGTGAGTCCCCGACCCGGGTACCGATCACCACACCGACCCCGTGCGCGCACGACGACAAGGTCTCGGCGAATCCGATTCCGCCGGGATCGCGGTCGACGATCTCGGCGAGCCGACCAGGCCGGTCTGCGACGTGGGGGATCTCGAACTCGACCTGCATCGAGGGCTCGTGCAGGACCCGGTAGCCCGCGCGGGCCAGGTCGGCCAGCGCCCGGGTGGAGGCACTCATCGCCCACCCGCCCCGCCGCCGCGGCCCGAGTAGAACCGGGCGTCGCCCCGCACCCGGGCTATGTCGGCCTCGTCGGGCCACCGTGGAGCCTCGAGCCGCACCAGTTCCGCGGTCCGCCGTCCGGCCGGCCGGCGGTAGAGCAGCACACCGGCGCCGGCCAGGGGGACCACGACCATCGTGGCGAACGCCAGCTGCACCCAACCACCGGTCAAGCCGGCGGCCACCACCGCGCCGACCACCGCGATCACGCCGATGCAGCAGTTCGCCACCAACCGTGCCAGCGCCCGCAGGTGGCCCGCGATCGAGTGCCGCTCGCTCAGTCCGAGGCGGGTGTAAAGGAAACCGGGGACCAGGAGCAGCACCGCGATCACCGCGTCGGCATCCCCGACGGCGCCGAGCCGGGGCCGCGCCGACCCGCCGAACGGCAGTCCGTCGCGGCCCAGGGAGTTCGTGGGCGGCGAGCCGGAGCCGCTCCGGGGACAGCCTGGGATGGCGCAGGATCGAGCTGTCCACCTCACCGTCCCGGCCGGCCGTACCTTCGCCCGCCACCGCGATCGTCGCCAGGTCGGTGCAGGCCGCCATCCGCCGCTCGGGGACCGGGATACCGGCCTGCGCCGGGTCCCAGCGCCGACGACGGACCAGACCGGCGAGGGTGCGCAGCGTGCTCTGCATCTGCAGTTCCAGGATCTTGGCCGGCGCCCGGCCACGGGGCCCGGACCTCAGACGTTGGTTCTCCAGGCGCTGGGCGAGCACGGTCAGGTCGGTGCGCAGGGTCTCGGCGGTGCGGCGGTCGGCGTCGGTGCTGAGGAACATTCGGGCGATGTCCACCCCGACCTCGGTCTGCACCACCAGGTGATAGGCGGGCAGGGAGGCGGAAATGTGGCTGCGGTAGTCGAGGCGGTAACCGTCCGCGCTGGAGCTCAACATCCGTCCGGCCCGCCGACGCGGGGTGGTCTCGGGCTCGACGTGCAGCGCCGCCTCGTAGGTGAGCAGATGCTCGTCGATCGTCGGGTCGAGTGCGACGATCAGCAGCTCGTTGTCCAGCGCGGTGTCGAACAGTTCGAAGAAGTCAGCGAGCTCCTGCTCGTGCTTGTCGAGAACCGCGAGCGTCAGCGACCGGAACCGAGCCCCCTGGCCCTCCAGCACACCGTCGGTCGTCGGTCGGGTCCGCACCGGTTCCGGCCGGTGCCGCTCGGTCAGCAGGATGTCGATGGCGTGTTGGACCAGCCATTCCGACTCGTGTGCCCGATACAGGAACCGGTGCAGGTCCGACCCGGGAACGACCGAGGGCAGGCTGTCCAGGATGCCGCGCAGCAGCCGGAACAACCCGGCGGCGATCACCCTGCTGGCCTCGAACTGGGTGAGTCGGGGCAGGCGCTCACCCCCGGCGGCGCACACCTCGACCGGAGCGGCGCTCTGCCGGTCGATGCGCGCGACCGGGACCCAGATCCGGTCCGCTCGCCCGTCGTGCGGCCATGGGCTGGCGTTGCGCAGCTCACGGGACAGGACACCGACCTGCCGCTGGCCCGGGTCCAGCATCCGCAGACTCACGTCGACCTCGGTGATCCGGCGGGCAACGCGGTGGTCGGTGATCGTCAGCCGTTCGGTGAGCCGCCGAACGTGGTTGAGCCTGAGCGACGAGTCGAGGAACGACAGTCCGATGGCCGCCCCGTTCGCCTGGCGTGGTGGAGCGCCCGGCACCGGGACGCTCATGATCGCGTGCCGCAGCGCGGTCCGGCCGTCCACCTGTCCCCCCAGCGGTGCGTGATGCGCCTCGACGTGCCCCCGAATGGTGGTTGACGTCATCCCGTACGACCACCGCCGACCGGGCGGTTGTGGTCCGGTGCCGCCTGGCACCCACTCGTCCGGCGGCGGCTACCGTGTGCTGGTGCAGCCCGCGCAGATGCAGCCCGAACCGGCCGGGCCGGTCCCCGTCGTCCTGGTCGTGGACTACGGGGCGCAGTACGCCCAGCTGATCGCCCGCCGGGTCCGCGAGGCCCAGGTGTACTCCGAGATCGTCCCCTCGGACACCCCGGTCACCGACATCGTGGCCCGCAAGCCCGCCGCGGTGATCCTGTCCGGCGGTCCGGCGAGCGTGTACGCCGAGGGCGCGCCCCGGGTCGACGACGAGCTGTTCACCAGCGGGATCCCCGTGCTGGGCCTGTGCTACGGCTTCCAGGCGATGGCCCGGGCGCTCGGCGGCGAGGTGGCTCCGGACGGCACCCGGGAGTACGGCCGCACCGAGCTCACGGTGGTCGACTCCGCCGCCGACCGGGCGGGGGTGCTGCACGATGGGCTGCCGACCCGGCATCCGGTGTGGATGAGCCACGGCGACTCGGTGGTGCGCGCTCCCGACGGGTTCGTGGTGACCGCGCGGTCAGTGCGGGCTGAGGTGGCGGCGTTCGAGGACGTCGAGCGGCGGCTGGCCGGGGTGCAATACCACCCAGAGGTGGCGCACTCGCCGCACGGGCAGGAGGTGCTGCGGCGGTTCCTCTACCAGATCGCCGGGGTGACTCCGGGCTGGACCACGGCGTCGATCATCAACGACACGGTCGAGGCGATCCGCAACCAGATCGGTGACGGGCACGCGGTCTGCGGGTTGTCCGGCGGGGTCGACTCCGCGGTGGCCGCCGCGCTCGTGCAGCGGGCCATCGGCGATCGGCTGACCTGTGTCTTCGTCGACCACGGGCTGCTGCGCTCGGGGGAGCGGCGGCAGGTGGAGCGCGACTTCGTGGCGGCCACCGGCGCCCGGTTGCACACCGTCGACGCCCGGGACCGGTTCCTCGCCGCCCTGGCCGGGGTGACCGACCCGGAGGCCAAGCGGAAGATCATCGGCCGGGAGTTCATCCGGGTGTTCGAGGCGGCGGTGGAGGATGTCGCGGGTAGCGACGGCCGACCGCGCGTCGGTGACGGAGACATAGCCGAGGGCGGCGTTGTCAAGGTCGGCTTCCTGGTGCAGGGCACGCTCTACCCGGACGTCGTCGAGTCTGGCGGGGCGTCCGGCGGTTCCCACACCGCGACCATCAAGAGCCACCACAACGTCGGCGGTCTGCCGGACGACCTGGAGTTCGCGCTGGTGGAGCCGCTGCGCGCGCTGTTCAAGGACGAGGTGCGCCGGGTCGGCACCGAGTTGGGGCTGCCGGAGACGATCGTCGCCCGACAGCCGTTCCCCGGCCCCGGGCTGGGTATCCGGATCATCGGCGAGGTCACCCACGACCGGCTGGAGATGCTGCGCGCGGCCGACGCGATCGCCCGCGAGGAGTTGACCTCGGCCGGCTTGGACCGGGCGATCTGGCAGTGCCCGGTGGTGCTGCTGGCCGACGTGCGCAGCGTCGGGGTGCAGGGCGACGGGCGCAGCTACGGCCACCCCGTGGTGCTGCGGCCGGTCAGCTCGGAGGACGCGATGACCGCCGACTGGACCCGGCTGCCCTACGACGTGCTGGAGCGCATCTCCACCCGGATCACCAACGAGGTGGCCGAGGTCAACCGGGTGGTCCTGGACGTGACGAGCAAGCCCCCCGGCACCATCGAGTGGGAGTAGCGGCCGGGGCGCTCAGCCGCCGACGGCGTCGATCAGCCAGCTCCCGTCCGGTCCGGGAACCAGGGCCAGCCGCTGGGTGGCCGTGCGGCTCTGGCCGTCGTCGGTCTGCAACCGCAGCTGGGCGCGGACGGCCTGCTCGGCGGTGGACGTGCTGGTGCTGATCAGCCGCAGCGAGGCGATGTCGTCCCAGTAGTCGCGGTAGGCGCCCACGCCGCCGAGCTGGGACTGCGCCCGGGCGGTCAGCCTGCGCCAGGCGTCAGCCGGTTCGCCGGGCAGCAGGGCGAAGTACCCGCGCACGGCCTCCGCGAGCTCGCCGTCGGACGCGGTCCGGGCCGGTGCGGCAGACGACCCGCCCGCGGCGGCGGCCAGCTGGCCGGAGGTGGCTGGACGGTTGCCCCCGGTTCGGTTGCCGTCGGTTCGGTGACTGAGCCCGGTGGAGATGCCGACCAGCAACAGCCCGGCAGCCGCAACCAGGCCCACCGCGGTCAGCCGCCGGCGCCGCTCGAGCGCCCGCTGCCGTTGCGCGGCCCGACCGGTGCTGGAGCCGATGGCGGCGGCGGCCAGCTCGCGCGGCGTCGGGGGCAGTGCGCGACCCGGTGGCAGTGCGCTACCCGGCGGCAGCCACCCGTCGGGTGCGGAGCGGGGCGGTGGGATGTGGGTGGTGCGGGGCTCGGGCTCGCCGGTACCGCCGGTCTCCGGTCGGGGCACCGGGACCGGTCCCGGCTGCGCGCTGTCCGTCGGGGCGGCGTGCGCGACGGCGCGCAGCAGGGCGCCGCTGGCCGATGCGGACGGCCGCTCCGTCGGGTCGGCGGCGAGCAGCCGTTCGAGCACCGGGGCCAACCGGCCGGCCTGCCGGGGCGGCCGCACCGCCCCGTCCGCGATCATCAGCAGGTGGGTCATCGGGTTCGTGCTGACGCCGAACGGCGGCTGCCCCTCGACGCAGATGTAGAGCGTCGCGCCGAGGGCGAAGATGTCGGCCTCGGGGGTCGGCTGCGCGCCGCGGGCGACCTCCGGGGCGAAGTAGTCGGGCGTGCCGGTGAGCACCCCGGTCTGGGTGACCGTGATGTCGCCGGCGGCCCGGGCGATGCCGAAGTCGACCAGCTTGGCGGTCCCGTCGTCGGTGATCAGCACGTTGCCCGGCTTGACGTCCCGGTGCACGATTCCGGCCTGGTGGGCCGCGTTGAGCGCGTCGGCGAGCTGCATGCCGATCCGCGCGGCCTGCCGGTCGGACAGCAGCCCCTCGTCGGTGAGCACGCTGGCCAGGCTGCGCGACGGCACGTACTCCATCACCAGCCACGGCTCGCCCTCGTGCATGGTGACGTCGTAGATCGACACCGCGTGCGGGTGCTGCAGCCGGGCGGCGATCCGGCCCTCCCGGAGGATCCGCTGGCGGGCCTCGGTGGCCTGTCGGTGGTCCAGTCCGGCGGCGAGGACGACCTGTTTGAGCGCGACGGACCGGTTGAGCCGCTGGTCCTGCGCCAGCCAGACCGCGCCCATCGCGCCGACGCCCACCTGGGAGCGGAGCTGATAGCGGTCGGCCACCAGGAGCCCCGGGCTGGCCAGCGGCACGGTTGCGGCGGGCCAGCTTGGCCAGACCACGTCCTTCATCGCGCTCGGTCCTCTCTCCTCGCCGGGTGGGCGGCGATCAGTCCCGGCCGGACAGCAGGGAGCCGAGCGCGCCCGAGCGCTTGCTCGACTTCTTCTCGCCGGACTTCTTGGAGGAGCGCTTCGAGCTGTCGGACCGCTTCTTCAGGTCCTTGCTCCTCGACGCGATGGAGCGCTTCTTGGACACACTCGAACCCTTGTCCGACCGGTCGAGGTTCTTCGCCGCCTTGCCCAGACGCTCGACCACCGAGCCGGATCCGCTGTCCGACGAGCTGCGCTTGCCGGCCGAGCCGGAGCGCTTCTCCGACGAGGTGGAGCGCTTCTTGGACAGCGGGGAGGAGGCCGCCGACAGCAGGCCGTCGACCGAGCGCCGTTCGCCGCGAGCCTTGGCGCGGGTGCCGGACTTCGCCTTGTCGCTCCGGCTCGACCCCAGTGCGGACAACCCGCCGATGGACTTCTGCACGTCGATGCCGTCGGCGGCGGACCGCTGGGGCGACGAACCGTCCCGCGACTTGCGGTCGAGTGGACGGTCGCTGCCGCTCACCAGTGAGCTGACCGGCCCCTCGACCGCGTCCCTGGCGGTGATCGGCGCGGTCAGGCTGCTCAACGCCGGGCCGGTCACGGTGGAGGCGCCGTCCGGGACGCGGTGCCGCCCGCGCAGGTCCGCCAGTCCGCCCAGGTCCGCCAGTCCGCCGGCGGCGAGGGTCACGGTGCCGCCGAGGTCGCCGGTGGTGCGGGTGACGGTGTCGTCGAGCGCGCCGGCGGCGAGGGTCACGGTGCCGCCGAGGTCGCCGGTGGTGCGGGTGACGGTGTCGCCGAGCGCGCCGGCGGCGAGGGTCACGGTGCCGCCGAGGTCGCCGGTGGTGCGGGTGACGGTGTCGCCGAGCGCGCGCACCGGGGTGCCGACCGGGCCGAGGGACCGTCCGAGGCCGTTCACCGTGCCGCCGACCAGCCCACCACCGGACCGGACCACCCCGCCCACGGCGCCACCGCCGGTGCTGACCACGGCGCCCACCACGCCACCGGTGGTGCCGACCAACCCGCCCGAGGTGGGCCTGAATCCGCCGGTGCGCGGGGCCGGCGCCAACCCGGAACCCGCCGGCAGGCTGGGCAGCACGCCGCTGCTCAGCGCCGCGGCCGGCAACCCGACCCCGGCCGGCGCCAGCGGGCTGGCATAGGCCACGGTGGCCAGGTCCAGGGCCAACCCGTCGGGAGCCTGCCCGGTCGGCGCACCGGCCTGCTGGGGGAGCCGCTGGCCCGGGTAGCCGGCGTCGGACGCCCCGGCGGTGGCCGGTCCGGGCCGGACATCGCCCAGCAGGATGGCCGCGCCGGCCAGCGAGCCGACCGCGAGCACCGCGCCAGCCGAGGTGATCAGCCGCCGACGAGGGGTGGTGAGCCCGGTGAACGTCCGGTCGAAGCGGGGCTCGACGCAGCGTTCGGCGTCCGGGCGGCGGACGAACGCACGGTCGTCGCCCGCGCGGCGGATCAGCGCGCTGACCGAGATCGGGTCGTCCGGTACCCCCGACGACCGGGCCGGGCGCCCGTTCGGGGCAACCGGGCGCGACTCACCGGTCCGGCCGAGCAGCTCTCCGACGGTTACCACGGGTCGGTGCGGCTGCAGTGCACGCTGGGGAGCGAGGTCGACCACGGTCGTGAGTCCTCCTGAGTGGTGAACGGACTCCAGATGTGTACCTGAACGTCACTGGATCGGCCAAGTGCTACTCAACCGCTCACCTTCACTCACCCGAGTAGCCTAATCTCCGTTCGTCGACCGTCACCGACCGTTCGTCCTGAACGGTCCGCGCCTTCGTGCCCGATGACAGTTCGACCACCTGGGACACCTCGGCGCAGCGGCCTTCGGCTGGCCCGTGCCTCCGGCCCGTCGCGCTCGCCCAGCCGCGCATTCGCTCGTCCTCGCGCAGCCCGGCCATCCGCTCGCGCGCCGGGGCCGGCACACCAACGCCGGTCACGCGCCCCGGAACCTCCGCCGGGTGGCACCGAGCGCGCGGTACGCAGCCACCCCGGTGCCCGCGCCGAGGACCAGCCCGACCAGGTCCGGGACGGCGCCGCGGGCGGCGGCGACCACCAGACCGAGCACCGCTACCGCGAGCAGGATGCCCGCCGGGGTGCGTTGGCCCCGGACATAGGTGGTGACCGGCTCACCGGACATGCCGCGCTTGGCGGCGGCCGAGGAGAGCATGCCGAGGTAGAGGGCGTTGAGCACTGCGACGATCACGCCACCGAGCGCGATCAGGAAGGCGAGGACTCCGAAAAGGGCGGCCATGGTCACCACAGTGCCATGTTCAGCACGGTGCCATGTTCAGCACGGTGCCATGTTCAGCGCCAGCCGAGCCGGCCCCGGCCCAGGCGCAGCAGCAGCATGCCGAGCTCACGGCCCTCCGGACCCAGGTCGCGGAACCGGGCCAGCACGGCCTGCTCGCGGCTCAGCACGATGCGCGGCCCGCCCTCCGCGCGCCGGATGGCGCCGATCCGCTGGGACACCTCGGAGCGGCGCTTGATCAGGTCCAGGATCTGGCCGTCCAGCGCGTCGATCTCCTCGCGCAGCGCCGAGACGTCGGTGGTGGGCTCGACGCTGCGCCTGGTGTTCGTCATGGGTTTCGTCCCGCTCATCGTGTGGTGACCCGCTGGTGGCCGGCTTGCGCTCCCGGTGTCCGGGCTGGTGGCGGGCCCCGGAATTGTGCCACACCGGCCGGGCCCGGTGACCGGTCCGAACGCCCGCCCGGCGGGACACCCACGAGCGCGGCGTCGTCGGTGCCGGCGGGTACCGTGACCGGCACGATGAGTGCGTTGTTCGAGCTACCCGCGGCCATGACCGGTGCCGGTGCTGAGGCGCCGGCGACGCGATCCGGGCGCCCCCCCGAGCAGGGCGCTGCGCTGCTGGAGGGGCTCAACCCCAGCCAGCGCGACGCGGTGGTGCACGGCGGTTCGCCGCTGCTCATCGTGGCCGGTGCCGGTTCCGGCAAGACCCGGGTGCTGACCCACCGGATCGCCTACCTGCTGGCCGCTCGGGACACCCACCCCGGCCAGGTCATGGCCATCACGTTCACCAACAAGGCGGCTCGGGAGATGGCCGAGCGGGTCGGGTCGCTGGTGGGCCGGCGCGGCGCGGTCATGTGGGTGTCCACGTTCCACTCGATGTGCGTGCGGCTGCTGCGTCGGGAGTACAAGACGCTGGACATGGGTTCCAGCTTCTCCATCTACGACGCCGACGACAGCCGCCGGCTGATCACCCAGGTGGTCCGCGACCTCGACCTGGACATCAAGCGCTACCCGCCGCGCGGGCTGGCCGCGCAGATCTCCAACCTGAAGAACGAGCTGCTCGACCCGGCCGATGCAACGGACCGTGCCGGCAACGACTACGAGCGCCGGGTGGCCGAGGTCTACACGTCCTACCAACGGCGGCTCAAGCAGGCCAACGCGCTGGACTTCGACGACCTGATCATGACCACGGTCAGCATGCTGCAGGCGTTCCCGGACGTGGCCGAGTACTACCGGCGGCGGTTCCGGCACGTGCTGGTCGACGAGTACCAGGACACCAACCACGCCCAGTACATGCTGATCAAGGAGCTGGTGGG
The DNA here is from genome assembly GCA_052386505.1 of Pseudonocardia sp. Classification (GTDB taxonomy): domain Bacteria; phylum Actinomycetota; class Actinomycetes; order Mycobacteriales; family Pseudonocardiaceae; genus Pseudonocardia. The sequence goes on along the minus strand of JBQTKB010000102.1, from coordinate 2,934 downwards.
CCCCCAGAACTCGCCGCTCGGGCCGGCCGAGCTGTGCGTGGTGGGCGACGCGGACCAGTCGATCTACGCATTCCGCGGCGCGAGCATCCGCAACATCGTCGAGTTCGAGCGGGACTATCCGGACGCCCGCATCATCCTGCTGGAGCAGAACTACCGCTCCACCCAGACCATCCTCGCCGCGGCGAACGCGGTGATCGCCCGCAACATCGACCGCCGCGACAAGCGACTGTGGTCCGACCAGGGCGACGGGGAGAAGGTCGTCGGCTACGTGGGCGACAACGAGCACGACGAGGCCGGGTTCGTGGCCCGGGAGATCGACCGGCTCTGCGACTCCGGCGAGGCGACGCGCGGCGACGTGGCGGTGTTCTACCGGACGAACTCGCAGTCGCGGGTGTTCGAGGACGTGTTCCTGCGGGTCGGCCTGCCGTACAAGGTCGTCGGCGGGGTGCGGTTCTACGAGCGCAAGGAGGTCCGCGACGCGCTGGCCTACCTGCGGGTGCTGTCCAACCCCGAGGACACGGTCAGCCTGCGCCGGATCCTGAACACCCCGCGCCGGGGCATCGGCGACCGGGCCGAGGACGCGGTCGCGCTGGCCGCGGAGAAGCACCGGATCTCCTTCGCCGCCGCGCTGCGCCGTGCCGCGGTGGGCGAGGTGGTCGGGCTGGCCACCCGTTCGCAGCGGGCCATCGCCGGGTTCGTCGACCTGCTCGACGAGCTGCGCGAGCGGGTGGTGGCCGGCGAGCCGGTGGCCGAGCTGCTGGAGGCGGTGCTGCTGCGCACCGGCTACGCGGCTGAACTGGAGGACAGCGAGGACCCGCAGGACGAGTCCCGACGGGAGAACCTGGCCGAGCTGGTGACGGTGGCCAGGGAATTCGGCACCGACGCCGAGCTGAGCAACGGCACCGACGCGGGGGCCGATCCCGAGGCGGCCGAGGCGGCCGAGGCGGCCCGGGAGCAGGGGTTGCCGGCGCCGGGTTCGCTGGCCGCGTTCCTGGAGCGGGTGGCGCTGGTCGCCGACGCCGACTCGGTGCCTGACGACGGCGAGCGGGCCGAGTCGGGCACAGTGACCCTGATGACCCTGCACACCGCGAAGGGCCTGGAGTTCCCGGTGGTGTTCTGCACCGGCTGGGAGGACGGGGTGTTCCCGCACCAGCGGGCGCTGGGCGATCCGAAGGAGCTGGCCGAGGAACGCCGGCTGGCCTACGTGGGCATCACCCGGGCCCGGGAGCGGCTGTACCTTTCCCGGGCGATCGTCCGTTCGGCGTTCGGCGCCCCGTCGGCCAACCCGCCGTCACGCTTTCTCGACGAGATCCCGGCCGACCTGGTCGACTGGCGCCGCTCGGCGCCGGAGCGCTCGGCCCCGGTCGGTGTGCTCGGGTTCGGCCGGCGAGGCGGCTCCAGCGCGGGCGGATCGGGAGCCGGGGGGTTCGGGTCCGACCGGGGCAGCTGGAAGCCGGACCGCAGACCGCTCGCCGCGACGGTCAACCTCGAGGTGGGCGACCGGGTCAGTCACGACAAGTACGGGCTGGGCACCGTGGTGGCCTGCGACGGTGTGGGTCCGAGGGCGAACGTCACCATCGACTTCGGCAGCGCGGGCACCGTGCGGCTGATGCTGATCGGCGGCGTTCCGCTGACCAAGCTGTAGGCCGCGATGCGGATGATGTGCGCACGGCTCGGGTGAACATTTTAGCCGCGGCTGACGTGGCCGGCAGCTGACCTGCTCGGCGGGTCGATCCAGCTCGCCGGACGAGCCGGAGCGGCTCAGCGTGGGTCGGCGGCGGAACCGACGACCCGGACACCCCGGGTGGCCAACCAGGCCAGCGGGTTGACCTTGCGGTCGTTCGCGTCCCAGACCTCGAAGTGCAGGTGCGGGCCGGTGGACTGGCCCCGGTTGCCCATCTCGGCGATCTTCTGGCCGGCATCCACCCTCTGGCCCTCGCGGACCAGCGAGCGGTTGATATGCCCGTAGACGCTGGTCCAGCCCCCGGTGTGCCGCACCTTCACCCAGAGCCCGAAGCCGGACGCCGGCCCGGACTCGACCACGGTGCCGTCGCTGACCGCGTAGATCGCGGTACCGATCCGGTTGGCGATGTCGATGCCGTAGTGGGTGGTGCCCCAGCGGGCGCCGAAGCCGGAGGTGTAGGTGCCCGAGGTCGGTCGGACGAACTCGTGACCGCGGAACAGCGACGCCCCGGGGGTGGCCCGGCCGAGCGCCGCGCGCACGCTGGCGGCGCCCTTGGCCAGCTGCTCGCCCACCTGGACGGCCTTGGTCAGGCTCTGCACGTCGGCCACGTCGCTGTCGAAGTCCATCTCGGCCAGCTCGGTGGTCTGCCGGGTGGGCTCGCCGCGCAGCATGGCCGACTTGAACTCGGTGTCGCCGGCGGTGCTCTGGATCAGCGCGCCGGCGGCGAGCGTCGTGACGTCGTACGACCCGGGCTCGGGCGCCCAGGAGGCCTGGCTGTGCCCGCCGGCCACCGTGGCGCCGGCGGCGACGGCCGCGAGCGTCGCGCGGCCATGCCACGGTGTGCCAGGCGCCGGGGACCGGTGGTGACCCCGGCGCGGCACGGGGAGGTGGTTGACGTCCCGGTGCGGGCCGGGGGCCGGTTCGGCGCCGCTGGGGGAGCGGTCGAGCGCCAAGACCTGCCTGTTTCGTACTCAGGACAGCCAGCGGACGGCGAACTCCGGGGAATTGAGCGGCCGATTCGGGGTCGGTCGTCAACCTGTCCGCCGTCGTGATCTGTCTGTGATACGGACCAGTGGAAGGTAGCCAACCCGGGCCGAGAGAGGCAACACCGGGGGCGGCGTGCCGCGGTACCGGTCAGCGAACGGTCATCGGGACCCGTCGGCTGTCGGTGCGGGCCGCGCGGGGCGGGGCGGGCCCCCCACGGGCGGGGGGGGTGATCCGTGCGAGGGGAGTATCCGAGCGGGCGAGAC
>JBQTKB010000101.1:0-5075 GCA_052386505.1 Pseudonocardia sp. | reverse complement strand
GGGCGGGCCCGCCCGCCCCCCGCCCGCGCCCCCCGTGCTCACCCGGCTCCCCGCGGCGCGGCTGCCGGTCGCCCCCGCGTGCACCGCGGCTTCGCCGGGCGGGGCGCCGCGTCGGCGGGAGCGCGGTCGAATGGGCGCCGCGGCGGGGGTGCTGCTCTACCCTGGTCAGGCGTGAGCACCGATGCGATGCACGGGCCGGACGGCACGGAGCGCCCGGAGGAGCGCACCGATCCGTTGCTGCCTGTGATCACCAACTCCATGCCGCCGCCGATCGTCACGCCGAAGCTGCCCCGTCTCGACGACCGGACCCTCGCGGAGCTGCTCGCAGAACTCGACGGCGAGGACTTCGTGCTCGCCGGGGACGACCCATCGGCCGACGATGCCCCGGACCGACGGAATGGCGCACACACCGACGACTCCCGCTCGGCCCCGACCCGGCCTGCCGCCGAGCCCCCCGTCGGGGCGCCGGTTCCCACCGAGCCGCCCGCCGCCGAGCCGCTCGTCGGGACGCCGGTTCCCGGCGGCCGCCCCGCCGCCGAGCCGCCCGCCATCGTCGAGCCGTCCGCCGCCGCCGCCGAGCCGTCCGCCGCCGCCGAGCCGCCCGTCGTGCCGTCCGCCCGCCGGCCGGTAGCCCGAACCCTGGCCTCGCCCGGCGCCGGGGCGGGACTCCGGCCGGGCAGGTACGTCCGTCGGGAGTACCGGCCTCCGGCGGCACCGGCCGAGGCGCCGAGCCTGACCGGGCTGACCAGACGCTCCGGCGGCCGGCTCGGCTCGATCGCGTTCACCGTGGTGTTCGCGGCTATCTTCCTGCTCATCCTGGTCCAGGCGGTGGTAAGCGTGCTCGACGCGGGGATGTAGGCCATCCGGAGGAACCTGAGCCACCGCCGAGGTGTACGGCCGGGTCGAGCGGCGGCCACCCGACGGCTACCCTGGAGTTCAGCATCGGCCGCTACGCCAGCGGCACCGGGCCGGGGGAGGTGAGCCGAGATCGCCGTCGACACCGTGTCGGGCAGTGATCCGGACCCCGCCGACCGGACCGCTCCCGGCGGCACCCCGCCGGGCGGCTCCGGCGGGCTCGACCTCGACTCGGCGGTAGCGCACCGGGTCCGCGGGGTGCTGGCCATCCCCGCCTTCCGCCGGCTGTGGGCGGTCACCGCGTTGGCCTCGACCGGCGACTGGCTCTCGCTGCTTGCGCTGTCCGCCCTGGCCACCCAGCTGACCAGCGGCTACCAGGCGCAGAGCTTCGCCCTGGGCGGTGTGGTGGCCACCAAGCTGCTGCCGGCGCTGCTGCTGGGGCCGCTGGCCGGCGCGCTGGCCGACAAGTTCGACCGGCGAAAGCTGATGGTGATCTGCGACCTGTCGCGGTTCGCGCTGTTCTTCTCGATCCCGCTGGTCGGCTCACTGTGGTGGCTGTTCGCGGCCACGTTCCTGATCGAGATCTGCTCGATGTTCTGGATCCCGGCCAAGGACGCGTCGATCCCGAACCTGTTGCGCCGGCCGGACCAGATCGAGACCGCCAACCAGCTGTCGCTGGCGATGACCTACGGCGTCGCGGTGATCACTGCGTCCGGGCTGTTCACCGCGGTGTCCTCGGTGGGTGCCTTCCTCGGTGAGAATCCCAGCCCGACGACCACGGTGTACATCGCTCTGATGATCAACGGTGCCGGTTACCTGTTGACCGCGCTCACCGTGTGGTTCCGCATCCCGGAGATCTCCGGGCGCTCACCGGGCCGGGCCCGGGAGCAACAGGCCGGCCTGCTCACCCTGTTGCGGGACGGCGCGAAGTTCGTCGGCTCCACCCCGCTGATCCGCGGCCTGGTGATCGGCATCATTGGCGCCTTCGCGGCCGGTGGCGCGGTGATCGCGCTGGCCAAGCTGTATGCCACCAGCCTCGGCGGCGGTGACGCGGCGTACGGGATCCTGTTCGTCTCGGTATTCGTCGGGATGGCGGTCGGGATGGGCGCCACCCCGGGGCTTGCCCGGCGGCTGCCGCACAACCGGCTGTTCGGCGCGGCGATCGTCGCGGCCGGAATCAGCCTGGTGCTGGTGTCGCTGGCCCCGCACCTGTTCGTCGCGCTCGGCGCGGTGGCGCTGGTCGGCTGCTGCGCGGGCATGGCGTTCCTGACCGGGCTGACCATCATCGGCGCGCAAGTCGCAGACGAGATCCGCGGCCGGGTGGTGGCGTTCGTCCAGTCGATCGTCCGGCTGGACCTGCTGGCCTCGATGGCCGTCGTCCCGCTCACCGTCGGGCTGGTGCAGACCCGGGTCGTCGAGGTTGCCGGCCGCCCGTTCACCATCGACGGCACCCGCACCGTGATGGGCGCGGCCGGGCTGATCGCCGCGCTGGTCGGGGTGCTCGCCTACCGGCAGATGGACGACCGCAGTTCCGAGCCGCTGCTGCCCGACCTGCTGGCCGCGCTGCGTCGGGTCCGCCGGCACGGCGGAGCCGGCATGCTGGTCGCCGTCGAGGGCGCCACGGCAGTCGAGTCCGCCGAGCAGACCAGGTGGCTGGTCGAGTGGCTGCGCGCCGGGGGTCACCTCGTCACCCAGCCCGGCGAGGGCCGCGACGAGGGGCCGCGGCTGGCGAACCTGCTGCGCGGCGGCGACCTGGCCGGTACCAGAGCGCGCGCGCTGGCGGCCGCCGCAGTGCGGGCCGACGTGGTGGAGCGCCAGGTCCGCCCGGCGTTGGAGGCCGGCGAGATCGTCGTGGTCGACCGATTCCTGGCCAACCCGCTGGCCCAGTTCGGCTTCGGGTCCGGCGGCGTGGGCAGCGAGCTGGACCGCGGTGAGCCGGACCCTGGTGAGCCGGACCCCGGTGAGCTGGACTCCGGCGAGTTGGAGAACCTGGCCACCTGGGCCACCGGGCGGCTGCGCCCCGACGTCACGGTGCTGCTCGACCGCGCGCCGTCCACCGACCCGGGCGTGACCCAGCGCCGCGCGGAACCGATCGCGATGGGGGAGGAGCATCTGCGGGTGCAGCGGCTGCTGACCAGTATGGCCGCCGCCGACCCGCACCGGTACGTGGTCATCGACGCGGACGCCCCGCCGGAGGTGGTGCGTCAGCGGGTGCGCGACGCGCTCGACCCGTTGGTCCGGGATCGGGGCCGAGCGCCCGCCCGCCGGAGCTGAGCGCTCGGTGAGCGTCTGGGCCGACGTCGTCGGGCAGCACCGGGCGGTCGCGGAGCTGTCCGCCGCCGCCGTCGACCCGTCCGCGATGACCCACGCGTGGCTGTTCACCGGACCGCCGGGGTGTGGCCGCTCGGTGGCCGCGCGGGCGTTCGCCGCCGCGCTGCAATGCGCCGAGCCGCCGCCGGAAGGGCCGGGCTGCGGGGGCTGCCAGGCCTGCCGCACCGTGCTCGCCGGCACCCACGCCGACGTGCGCGAGGTGGTGCCGGACGGGCTGTCCATCAAGGTCAGCGAAATGCGCGCGCTGGTGCAGATCGCCGCACGGCGGCCGAGCACCGGGCGCTGGCAGATCCTGTTGATCGCCGACGCCGACCGGCTGACCGAGGGCGCGGCGAACGCCCTGCTCAAGGCGGTGGAAGAGCCAGCGGAGCGGACCGTCTTCCTGCTCTGCGCGCCGTCGGACCACCCGGACGACGTGCCGGTCACCATCCGCTCCCGCTGCCGGGCGGTGCCGCTGGGCACCCCGCCGGCCGACGCCATCGCCGCGGTGCTGCACGACCGCGACGGCATCGACATCGAGCGGGCCAGCTGGGCTTCCTCGGTCTGCGGCGGGCACGTGGGCCGCGCGCGGCGGCTGGCCCGTGACGACGAGGCCCGTGCCCGCCGCGAGCGGGTGCTGGCGCTGCCCACGTCGCTGCGCGGGTTCGGCGAGGTGTTCACCGCCGCCGACGAGCTGATCGGCACCGCCGAGGCCGAGGCCGCCGATCTCGCCGGCACCCGGGACGCCGCCGAGCGGGACGCTCTGGCCACCGCGCTGGGCGCCGGCGGTACCGGCAAGGGGGTGGCCGCCGCGGCCCGCGGCGCCAAGGCCGCCGAGCGCGATCTGGAGCGCAAGCAGCGTTCCCGGGCCACCCGCAGCCAGCGCGACAGCCTGGATCGCGCGCTGGTCGACCTGGCCGGGTTCTACCGCGACGTGCTGGCTGCGCGACTGCGGGCGTCGGTGGCGCCGACCCACCCGGACCGGGCCGCGGAGATCCGGCGGGCGGCGGAGAGCTGGACCAGCGAGTCAACGCTGCGCAGGTTGGAAGCCGTTCTGGCTTGCCGGGAGGCGTTGGAGCGCAACGTCAAGCCCCGGATCGCGGTGGAGGCCATGCTCACCGTCCTGCACACCGGCTGACCCGCTGCGGGCGGTCACCGTCTCGCCCACCGGCCTGGAGCGGCTCTGGGTGCCGGGCCGGCGGAGGCTCCGGGTGCCGGCTCGGGGCGTCGGGCCGGCGGAGGCTCCGGGTGCCGGCTCGAAGTCACCACCAGCGGCTCCACCGGCCCGGTCGTCGGGAGCGGTCGCGCAGGAACCGCTCGGTGTCGCGGGCCAGCTCGTCGGCCTCCCGCCGCTCGTCCCGGGCGGCCTGCGCGGCGCCCGGTGGGTAGCCCAGCTTCAGTGCGCGCCGTTCGGTTGACTCGTGCAGGAAGACGAACGAGTAGAGCAGCCCGATCACCACGCCGGTGACCGTGGCCGTGAGCCGGACCGACAGCGGTCCGGGCAGCACCGCCACCAGCCCCGCCGCCACCGGCAGGGCCGGGACGACCAGCCGGGCGAGGTGCCGCAGCGGCCAGGTGCGACACGTCAGGTCGCGGAAGGCCCATTCGCGGTAGCGCGGGTCGAGCCGGCCGCTCACCGCGTACCACAGCCAACGGCCGATGCCTGGTCGGCGGACGTTGACGCTCACGCCGCAGTATTACCCAGGTCCAGTCCGGTGACACCGAGGGTTGCGGTCGGTCACCACGGGGGTACTCCGCCGGTCCCGGTGGGGGCTGGCCGCCCGGCCGCACCCGTTCCCGATGGCGCCCACTAGACTGTTGGGCGTTCCACCCGCCGCCTTAGCTCAGTCGGTTAGAGCGACGCACTCGTAATGCGTAGGTCTGGGGTTCGACTCCCCAAGGCGGCTCCA
>JBQTKB010000100.1:0-26037 GCA_052386505.1 Pseudonocardia sp. | reverse complement strand
GTGCTGGTGGTGGTCACCAGCTACCTGCGCGACATGCTTAAGCCGCTGCGTGCAATGTCGAAGATGGCGCTCACCTTCACCAAGGGCGCGGCCTCGGCCGAGCGCATCGCGGCCGTGCTGGACAGTCCGCACCGGGCGGTCGTCCCACGGGAGAACGTGCCGGACCGCATCGACGGTGCGGTGGAGCTGCGCGGGATCACCCTCGACTACGGCCGGGGCCCGATCCTGAACAAGCTCGATGTGCGGATCCGTCCGGGCGATCGGGTGGCGCTGCTGGGACCGAACGGCGCCGGCAAGTCGACGATCCTGGCGCTGATCTCCGGTCTGTACGAACCGAACGACGGCACCGTGCTGCTCGGCGGCATCCCGATGAACGAGGTGCGGGACAGCTGGCTGCATCGTCAGGTCTCGGTCGTGCTGCAGGACACGTTCCTGTTCTCCGGATCGTTGGCGGACAACATCCGCTACGGACGCCCGGACGCGACCGACGAGGAGGTCGTCGCCGCTGCCGAGGCCGCGCTGGTCACCGAGTTCTCCTCGAAGCTGCCCGACGGGCTGCGCACCACCCTCGACTCCGGCGGGATCGGGTTGTCCGGTGGTCAGCGCCAGCGGGTCGGCATTGCCCGTGCGTTGCTGGTCGATGCGCCGGTGGTGCTGCTCGACGAGCCGACGACCGGTCTGGACACCGACGCCGAACGAACTGTCGTGCAGGCGCTCGGTCGGTTGGTGCACGGTCGCACCGTGGTGATGACGACCCATCGACCGGCGATCATTCAGCTGGCCACGCGGGTGCTGCACCTGAAGCAGGGCAAGATCACCGAAGCGCCGCTGATCCCGGGCCGGGTGCCGATGCCCAAACGAATCGGGCCGCCGACCGGACATGGCGCGGGCCCCTGGCAGGGCCGGCCCGTTCAACCGGATCCTCGGCAGGGAGCGCCGGTCCTTCCGATCGCTCCGCGTCAACCCGTGCCGACGCCCGGGCGCCACCGGCAGCTCGGCGGCCAGGCCGGCCAGAGCCACCCACTGCGGCCCCGGCGTGAGGTGAGCTATCGATGGGGCGAGTGGTTCGCCGACAATCCTCGTGCCGACAGTGCTGTCGGGAGCCAGATGAACGGCCACACCAACGGCCACACCGGTCGCGGCCATGGCACGGCCCCCGGAGGCCGGGTCAACGGCGGCTGATCCGGTCGCCGCCGGAGCTTCGATTCCGGTACAGATCGTGACACCCCGCACTTGCAGGTCCGGTGACGTGTGTTCCGGAGTGCGGCCGTTGGGCGGCAGATGGCTCGGCGAACGGCCCAGCTATTCGATGAGCGGCGGGTTCCGGACGATAAGTGGTAGATAGACCGTTCAGTCCAATGCCGGTCAGCGGTTGAATGACATGGCCTAGTCCTTGGCAGGAAACGATTACTTGGAGTAAAACTACGAGGCTTCGTCACTCGTTCGAAGGACTCACGGTGTCGATCTCCGCTCCCCAGCGTTGCGCCAGGCCGATTCTCTCGGTGACCGTCCTCGCCGACTTCCTCGGCCGGGAGACCGATGGTTCGCCACCGGTGGTCCCCCTCGATGCGGCGGGACCCCGGATCCGGGTTCCCGTTCGCGAACTGCTTCGCCGCGAGGAACGTCCGATGCCGGCCGAGCGTTCCGCCAACCCGCTTGAGCAGGAGGGTGCGGCGGCACTCGCGGTCTCACACCGACGCCCGGGGCCGGCGACGAACGCGATGACCGCGATCGGCACGGCGGTGGTCACGGCGGCGCTCATCGGGCAGACCGGGCTCAACCCGTTCGGCCTCGGTGAATCGGGCAGCGGCTATCCCGGCCAGAGCGAAAGCCGCCCAGGGTTCCGGCTCCCCGGGGTGTTCGCCGGGCTCTTCGGCGCAGGTTTGATCGCGTCCCCCGGTCTTGAGGGTCTGTCGGCCGCGTTCCTGACCGCAGGGCTTTCCACCCCGCTGGAGCCAAGTCGGGCGGACCAGCTGGCGCTGTCCGCACCGGTGGTCCCAGGCCCGGTCCTCCCGGTCCCGGTGACGACGGGTCCGGGAGTCCCGTCCCCAGCCCCCGTCGGACCGGTGGGTGGGGTCGTGGAGCCGGTGGGTGAGGTGCTCGAGCCGGTGCTGGATCCGGTGGGTGGGGTCGTCGAGCCGGTGCTGGACCCGGTGGGCGAGGTTGTTGAGCCGCTCGGTGGGGTCGTCGAGCCGGTGCTGGACCCGGTGGGCGAGGTTGTTGAGCCGCTCGGTGAGGTGCTCGAGCCGGTGTTGAACCCGGTGGGCGAGGTCGTGGAGCCGCTCGGTGAGGTCGTCGAGCCGCTCGGTGAGGTGCTCGAGCCGGTGTTGAACCGGGTGGGCGAGGTTGTCGAGCCGCTCGGTGAGGTCGCCGAGCCGCTCGGTGAGGTTGCCGAGCCGGTGGGCGAGGTCGTCGAGCCGCTCGGTGAGGTGCTCGAGCCGGTGCTGGACCCGGTGGGTGAGGTTGTTGAGCCGCTCGGTGAGGTTGCCGAGCCGGTGGGCGAGGTCGTCGAGCCGATCGCCGAGACCCCTGGGCCGACTGGATCGGCCCTGAGCAGCCTGACGCCTCCGATCACGGTCCTGGACACTGCGCCCACGACCACGTCATCGACGAGCACGAAGTCGGGCTCGCTGCTCGACTCGACAAGTCGCACGCTCAGTCCCACGTCCTCGCTCGCTGACGACTCGTCGGGCGGGTCGGGTGACGGGAGCACACAGACCAGCGGGTCAGGTGATTCGGGGCCCACCTCCACCGAGTTGGCCGGCCCGGACACCTCGACCGATGAGGATGACGCCGCGACCGTTGAGGATGACGCCGCAACGTTGTCCGAGAGCTCGGCCGAGTCCGCGGACCTGGAGGCGTCCACGGGGGAGTCGAACGACTCCAGTGGCGATGGGGACTCCGGCGGCGATGGTGACTCCGGCGGCGATGGTGACTCCGGCGGCGATGGTGACTCCGGTGGGGACTCCGGTGGCGATGGTGACTCCGGTGGCGACTCCGATGATGGGGACTCCGGTGGCGACTCCGATGGTGGGGACTCCGGTGGGGACTCCGGCGGCGATGGTGACTCCGGTGGTGACTCCGGTGGGGACTCCGGCGGCGATGGGGACTCCGGCGGCGACTAGATCCGCCGAGCTGGTACCCAGCTGCGGGCTGTGTGGCGTTTGCTGCACCGCAAGGAATCCGGACGCTGGCTCGACATACCGGGACGCCGGCGCCGACCTCGGCTCGCCGGATGACGCAATAGTCTGAAGGGGCTGGCTGCTAGCCACCGCTGCCGAGACACCGACATCGTCGGGTTGAGTTCTCGGTGCGGCCCGGCTCGACCATCAGAACGATTCTGAGCTCGTTTCCGACATCGCGGGCGGCGCAGACCGGCCCGGGGGAGCGGGACCCACCGGGCCGGCCGGTGAGCTTCACCCGGCGGCGTGTCCGATCTTGTCGATCGAGGCGCCGAGCTGCTCTTCGTTGAGCATGGGGAAGAACCCCTTGAACTGGGGGTCCGTGACGCCGCTCCAGTCGTAGACCTGGGTCACGGTAGTCTGTCCGGCGTCGGCCGGCTCCAGCTCGTAGGTGTAGGTGTGACCACCCGGCTTCATGTCGCCGAGCTTGTCCGCGTAGCCATCCTCTGGATACAGCGACGGCGCCCAGCCGATGGTGCGGTTCTTCTCGTACGCGACCACGGTGTTGCAGATCTGGTAGTCGCCCAGAATGTCGTTGTTCATGTCAATGACGAACTGATCGCCGACGCCGCCGAGTGTCGCGCCGTCGGCCAGGCCGCGCAGCATGGACGAGGAGTCCAGCTCCACGTGCCGCCGGGGGTCGGCCAGTACCGCGAAAACCTGCTCCGGGCTTGCCGCCACGGTGCGGGTGACTCTGATCTGCTCTGACTCGCTCACTGCCGTCCTTTCCGAGGTGTACAAACGAACGCGGCCGATCGTGCTCTACTCCGGGGCCTCCGGCAATGGGAGCAGCCCGCCGCGGGCCACCCGAACCGTCGGTGCCATCATGGTCGCTGATTACGACACGCTTACGCGCGCGCACCATGCGTCACGGGGAGGAAGCGTCTCGCATGAACATGTTCACAGCTGCCAGGGACGACCCGACCATGCCGATCCCGAAATCGGCCGGCGACGCGGGCTTAGGCCACGCAAAGCCGGGCGGGTCGGCCATGACCATCGGACCGATCACCGCGTTGCCGGCCGATGCCGGCCCGGACGGCGTGCCACCAGCCCGCACTGGACCGACAGCGGCCGGCCAGACCGGAGCGGGACCAGTCGCTGCCGGTGAGGTCGGTGCGGCCGGCGAGGTCACCGAAGAGATGCCCGCTCTCACACTCGCCGACGTCGGCGCGGTCGAGGATCCGCAGCCGTCCCCCGGCCCGACCGACGCCCCGACCGAGGCGGTCGCGGTCACCGAGGAGTCCGCCGCTGACCTCGACGCCGCCGCCGCGGGGGGAGTGACGCCGGTATCGTCCTCGGGTCTCGATCCCACCGAGGACGAGCCGCGTGGGCGCGGCAGGACGGCCAAGGCGGCTGTGTTGCTCCTGGGCCTCGTGGTCGGGACCGGGCTGGTTGTGGCCGGAGTCGTGTGGGGCCTGCACACCGCGCCTGAACCCTCCGCGACCCCGCTGGACACCCAGCCCACGACCTCCAGCACGGATGTTCCGGAAGCCGGTGAGATCACCGGAGGCAGTGGCCCCGTCGACGGCGACAGGTTGCCTACACCGGGAACGTCGGCGACAGACCCGTCGTCCGCTGGGGACACGGGTCGGGCACCGGCGGCGGACGCCGGCAGCGCGCCGGGCCCCTTCCGCTATCCGGATGCTTACACCGACCCCTACGGGCCGGTCGCGCCGCCGCCACCTCCGCCGGGCGCGCAGCCCCGGGTGGGAGCGCCCGGGTACGCGCCGACCCCGGGTGCACCGGGGCCCGGTGCCCCGCTCGACGACCCGTACGCCGTGGACCAGCCCGGAGGCCGAACCGCTCCACCCGCCCGGCCCGGAGCTCGGTCTGAGGCCGACCGGCCGCCGCGGGACTCCGAACGTTCCACCCGGCCGCTCGACTCGTTGGCGCCCGACGACTCCGAGGGCGACGACCGCTCCCGCCGCGAGCCGCTCGACGACGTGCCCGACCTCGGTGGTCTCGGCCGCCGGTAGCCCAAGACTGACGGTCAGGAAGCCGATCGACTGGATTGTGTGGTGGATGACCGGGCAGGGCCCGGCGGGCGGGTGACGACCGTCGGCCGCCAGGCGGATCGACCGCTGGGGCTGACCGGGTAGGGCGCGATGAGGCAGAGTCATGGCGTGCCCGTGTCCGAGAGCATCGTGCTGGCCGTCGACGGCAACTCGCTCGTGCACCGCGCCTTCCACGCCCAGGCCCGCACCGGGTTCCGCTCGGCGGACGGCCGGCCGCTGTGGGCGGTGCGCGGCCTGCTCTCGCAGCTGGTGGCCGCCGTCGAGCGGGTGGGCCCGGACGCGGTCGTGGTCGGGTTCGACGATCCGGACGCCAGCCTGCGCCGGGAGCGCTGGCCGGAATACAAGGCACACCGCGGTCCCAAGCTGCCAGCCCTCGTGGAGCAATTGGTGGCCGCCGTGGCGGTGCTGCGGCAGCTCGGGGTGTGCGTAATCGTGCCGCCGGGTCTGGAGGCCGACGACGTGCTGGCCTCGGTCGCCCGACGGGCGGCCGGCGCCGGTGCTGGCACAGTCCTGGTGACCTCCGACCGGGACGCGTTCGGGCTGATCGGCGCGGGCACCCGGGTGCTGCGGATCATCAACGGTGGGGTGGAGGCCTCGCCGCTGCTCACCCCCGACTTGCTGGTGCGGCTGCTCGGCGTGCGCCCTGAGCAGTACGCCGACTTCGCCGCGCTGCGCGGCGACCCGTCGGACAACCTGCCAGGTGTGCGCGGCGTCGGACCACGCACGGCGTCCCGGCTGCTCGATGCCCTGGGCAGCGCGGCCGAGGTGTTCGCTGAGCTTGACGCGGGTGGGTCCCGGGTCGCCGCGGCGGTCGGACCTGCGGCGGCGGCCCGCCTGGCCGACCCCGCCGCCCGCTGGGCGTGGGAGCGCAACCGGGCGGTGATGACGATGCACGCCGACATCCCGGTCGATCTCGATGCCGGCCGGCTCCCACTGTGCGCCGACGCGGTGCGACGGACCTTCCTGACCCAGGACCTGCACTGGACGACCGCCACCGCGCTGCGGGCACTGGCGCACCACGGGTCCGCGCCACCCGAGCCCCCCAGCAGCCCACTGGAGACCGGCTGGTCACCGCCGCGCCGCGCGCGGTACCCCGGGCGGCTGCCGGCCCGGCGGGTGTCCGACCAGCTGAGCCTGTTCTGACCGGCAGGATGCACGGACGACACCACCGAGCTTCGGCGGCACCTGGTCCGCTACTCGGGTCGGGCGACTTGAATCCGAACTCGACCAAGTAGTCGTGAACGCTGGCGCCCACAATTGGTGGTGTCCGAGGGGGGACTTGAACCCCCACGCCCGTTAAAGGGCACTAGCACCTCAAGCTAGCGCGTCTGCCATTCCGCCACTCGGACTCGATGGGTGGAGGATAGCCGAACCGCCTCGACCGCCCACGACCCCACCACCGATGGTAGGAAGATCCGGTGACGAGCACCGCCGAGGACGAGGTTGTCGAGCTGGTCGGCGATCTGATCCGGATCGACACCACCAACACCGGCGACCCGGCGACCGTGGTCGGGGAACGGGAGGCCGCCGAGTACGTGGCAGCCAAGCTGACCGAGGTCGGCTACCAGATCGAGATGGTCGAGTCCGGCGCCCCTCGCCGGGACAACGTGTTCGCCCGGTTGCCCGGGACCGACCCGTCACGGGGAGCGCTGTTGGTGCACGGTCACCTCGACGTGGTGCCGGCCGACGCCGCGGAATGGTCGGTGCACCCGTTCTCCGGGACGGTCCGCGACGGCTACCTGTGGGGCCGGGGCGCGGTGGACATGAAGGACATGGTCGGGATGACCCTCGCGGTGGCCCGCCGGTTCAAGCGCGAGAACATCACCCCGCCACGCGACATCGTGTTCGCGTTCCTCGCTGACGAGGAGGCCGGTGGGAAGTACGGCTCGCAGTGGCTTGCCGAGCACCGACCGGATCTGTTCGCCGGGTGCACCGAGGCGGTCGGCGAGGTCGGCGGTTTCTCGCTCACGCTCACCGACACCAGCGGCGACCCCGCCCGGCTCTACCTGATCGAGACCGCCGAGAAGGGCATGGCCTGGATGCGGCTGCGCGCCCGCGGTCGCGCCGGCCACGGCTCCTTCCTGCACACCGACAATGCGGTGACCACGTTGGCCGAGGCGGTCGCCCGGCTCGGCAACCATCGCTTCCCGATCGTGCTCACCGATACCGTGCGGGCGTTCCTGGCCGCGGTGTCCGAGGTCACCGGGATGGAGTTCCCTGAGGACGACCTGGACGGCGCGCTGGCCAAGCTGGGACCGCTGTCGCGGATCATTGGCGCCACCGTCCGGGACACCGCCAACCCCACCATGTTGAACGCCGGCTACAAGGCCAACGTGATCCCGTCCAGCGCTGAGGCGGTCGTCGACTGCCGAGTGGTACCGGGCCGGGAGGAGGCGTTCCTGCGCGAGGTCGACGAGCTGCTCGGCCCGGACGTCACCCGCGAATGGGTGACCCGGCTGCCCGCGTTGGAGACCACCTTCGACGGCGACCTGGTGGCGGCGATGGCGGCCGCGCTGACCGAGGAGGACCCCGGCGCCCGCGCGGTGCCCTATATGCTCTCCGGCGGCACCGACGCCAAGGCGTTCGAGGAGAAGCTGGGCATGCGCTGCTTCGGGTTCGCGCCGCTGCGGCTGCCGCCCGACCTGGACTTCGCGTCGTTGTTCCACGGGGTGGACGAGCGGGTGCCGGTCGACTCGCTGCTGTTCGGCACCCGGGTACTGGACCGCTTCCTGCGGACCTGTTGATCATTGGAGAGGACGGGCATGGACCTGAAAGGGCGCGGGGTCGTCGTGACCGGCGGCGCGTCGGGCATCGGCGCGGCGCTGGCTCGGCGGTTCGCCGCAGCGGGCGCGTTCGTCGCGGTGATCGACCGGGATTGCGACGGCGCGAACCGGGTGGCCGACGAGATCGCCGGCCTGGCCCTGCCCGGTGACGTGTCCGACCCGGACATCATGCCGATGTTCACCGCGATCGCTGCAGACCGGTTCGGCCGCCTCGACCTGGTGGTGCTCAACGCCGGGCGCGGCGGCCACCAGAGCGGCACGGAGAACCTCGACGTGCTCGACTACCGCGCGCTGGTCGGGGTGAACGTCGACCACGTCGTCTACGGGGTGGCGGCCGCAGTGCCGGTGCTGCGTAATTACGGCGGCGGGACCGTGCTGGCCACCGCGTCGCTGGCCGGGCTGATGCCGATGGCCGGCGACCCGCTCTACACCCTGACCAAGCACGCCGTGGTCGGCTACGTCCGGGCCGCCGGCGAGGCGCTGGCCGGCGAGGGCATCCGGATCTGCGCGATCTGCCCCGGATTCGTGGACACTCCGCTGATTGCCGGCCAGCGTGAGCGGTTCGGCGGGTTCCCGCTACTGTCCGACGACGACGTGGCCGACGCGGCACAGGACGTACTGGAGCGCGGTCGGCCCGGCGAGGCGTGGTTCGTCCAACCCGGACGTGAGCCCGCGCCCTACGGATTTCGTGGGGTGCCCGGCCCGGCCGGCGGCACCCGCCCTCCGACACTGGACTGGAGCGAATGATGCGCGCATGGCAGGCCGCCGAGCTCGGGGATCCGACCGACGTACTCAAGCTGGTCGACGTGCCCGACCCGACGCCCACGGCGGGTCAGGTCCTGGTCCGGGTGCACGCGGTGGCCTGCAACTTCCCGGACATCCTGGTCTGTCAGGGCCGCTATCAGGAACGACCGCCGCTGCCGTTCATCCCCGGGATGGAGGTGTCCGGCGAGGTGGTCGCGGTAGGCGAGGGCGCTACGGCGCGGGTCGGCGACCGGGTGCTCGGCCAGACCGGCCTCGGCGGTGGGTACGCCGACCTGGCCGTGCTGGACGGCCAGAACGTCTGGCCGTGGCCGGACGGGATGACGCCTGGGCAGGCCGCCGGGATGTTCGTCACCTACCAGACGGGCTACTGCGCGCTGCACCGCCGGGCGAACATCCAACCGGGGGAGACCCTGCTGGTACACGCCGCCGCCGGCGGGGTGGGCAGCGCTGCGGTCCAGCTCGGCAAGGCCGCTGGCGCGACGGTGATCGGCACCGCCGGCGGGCCGGAGAAGTGCAAGGTGGCCAGCCGGCTCGGAGCTGATCATGTGATCGACTACACCGGCGAGGACCTGGTGGCCCGGGTGAAAGAGATCACCGGTGGCCGGGGCGCCGACGTGATCTACGACCCGGTGGGCGGCGACGTGTTCGACGCCTCCCGCAAGGTGGTGGCCTTCGAGGGTCGGATATTGGTGATCGGGTTCGTGGCCGGCCGGTTCGCCGACGCCCCGACCAACCACGTGCTGGTGAAGAACTACTCGGTGCTCGGCGTGCACTGGGGGTTCTACCGCAAGATGGCGCCCGAGTGGATCCCGGCGTGGCAAGGCGAGCTGGAACAGCTGTGGGCGCAGCGGCGGATCGACCCGCTGGTAGGCGCCGAGTTGCCGCTGACCGAGGCGCTGGAGGGCTTGCGTCTGCTGGGCAGCCGGGGCAGCGTGGGAAAGGTCGTGCTGGTTCCCTGACCGGGGCGCTCGGCTCAGTGCCGATTCTTCGCCGGCGACGCTCGGTCCGCTCCTCGCTCGCTGCGATGCTCCCTCGCTGCCGGCTCAGTGCCGTTGCTTCGCCGGCGACGCTCGGTCCGCTCCTCGCTCGCTGGCGCTCGCTGCGATGCTCCCTCGCTGCCGGCTCAGTAGCTCAGGCCGGGCTGGGTATGGTGGGTGCGCCGCCGCCGCAGCCACACCTTGCGCTCGCCACCGGGGTACAGGCGTACCCGGGAGAGCTCCCAGCCCCCGTACTCCGCCTGGATCCCCAACCGGACCGATGCGGTGAGCCGAGACACCTCGGGTGGCAGCCGCAGCGGCCGGTACTCCCATTCCCCGTCGACCCCGTCCTCCTCGGCATTGGACTGTCGGCTTCCGGCCGGGCTCCGCTCCTCGCTCGCTGCGCTCCCTGCGATGCTCACCCGGCCTTCGCCTCCGCGCTTGCCACACCGGTGCTGCGCTCCACCGGCTCACCTCCACCCCGTCGTAGCCGTGACGTCAGTCACTCGTGAGCATTTATATGGTGGCCACCCACCATAGGGCCCCACCCCGTCGTGTGGTAGCGGTCAGCCTGTGGTCGACCGGAGTTCAGCTGGGCTTTGCCCTCGGCGGCCACCCGGCATGGCCGGTGCCCGGACGCGGACCGCCCGTCGATAACGTGGCAGGCCCGGCGCGGATCGCCCGCGCGGCGGACGGTCCGGCGGGACGTGCCCGACGGAGGTGACGGGTGGTGCGGTGAATCTCCTGCAGGCATTGATCCTGGGCATCGTCGAAGGGCTCACCGAGTTCCTCCCGGTGTCCTCGACCGGGCACCTGACGATCGTGGAGAAGCTGCTCGGTCTGCAGGTGGACGCCCCGGAGGTCACCGCTTTCACGGCGGTGATCCAGATCGGGGCGATCGTCGCGGTGCTGGTGTACTTCGCCAAGGACCTGCTGAGGATCTACGGTGGCTGGCTCTGCGGCCTGGTGAGCGCCCCGGCCCGAGCCAGTGAGGAGTACCGGTTCGGCTGGCTCATCCTGCTCGGGTCGATGCCGATCGGCATCGTGGGACTCGCCGCGCGGCCGGTGATCGAGGGACCGCTGCGCAGCCTCTGGGTGGTGGCCGGCGGCCTGATCGCCTGGAGCGCGGTGATGTGGTGGTCCGAGCGCAACCCGTCGCAGAAGAAGGGCGAGGCGGACCTGCGCACGTCGGACGTGCTGATCGTCGGGCTGGTCCAGTGCTTCGCCTTGGTACCGGGGGTGTCGCGTTCCGGCGCGACCATCAGCGCCGGCATGCTGCGCGGCATCGACCGGGTCACGGCCACCAAGCTGGCGTTCTATCTGGGCATCCCGGCTCTGGTCGGGGCCGGTCTGCTGCAACTGCCCGAAGCGCTGGGGGAGGGTATCGGGCTGGTCCCGACGCTGGTCGGCACCGGGGTCAGCTTCGTGGTGGCTTACGCCTCGGTGGCCTGGTTGCTGCGGTTCGTCTCTACCAACCGGATCACCGCGTTCGTGCCCTACCGGGTGGTCCTCGGGCTTGCGATCATGGTCGCGCTCGCGGCGGGATGGCTGACCGCCACGTAGCCTCCAACCGTGACCACCCTGATCCTGCTTCGGCACGGCCGGTCCTCGGCGAACACCGCGGGTGTGCTTGCCGGTCGATCGCCGGGTGTCGAGCTGGACGACACCGGTGTGGGTCAGGCCGCCGCGCTGGCCGAACGCCTCGCGCAGGTGCCACTGGCCGCGGTGGTCACGTCCCCGTTGCAGCGCTGCCGGCAGACCGTGGCCCCGTTGCTGGCCGGCCGCGAGCTGACCGCGCTGGTCGACGACGACCTGGCCGAGGTGCACTACGGCGACTGGACCGGTCGGGAGATCAAGACGCTGGTCAAGGAACCGCTGTGGAAGGTGGTGCAGCAGCACCCGTCCGCCGCGGTGTTCCCCGGTGGCGAAGGACTGGCCGGGATGGCCGCCCGTTCGGTGGCGGCGGTCCGCGGTCACGATGCGAAGCTCACCGCCGAGCACGGACCCGGCGCGGTATGGCTGGCCTGCAGCCACGGTGACGTGATCAAAGCCGTGCTCGCGGATGCGCTGGGCGTGCACCTCGACGGCTTCCAGCGGATCATGGTCGACCCCTGTTCGATCAGTGTCGTGCACTACACCGACACCCGCCCGTTCGTCGCCCGGATGAACGACACCGGTGGTGACCTGCGTGGACTGCTCCCGCCCCCGAAGAAGGGCCGGCGCAAGCGCCCGACCAGCCGTTCTTCGGACGCCGTGGTAGGCGGTTCGACCGGAGTAGCGTGACGGGCGAGTTCGGTGGTCTGTCGACCGGAGGGCCCGTCCCGGCGCCCACCCGGGTCACCGCCACTGCACACCGTCGTGCCCGAACGGCGGTGTTGGCCTAATGTCAGGGTTGTCATGCCACGCGTCATCCACGTATTCCGCCAACCCGACCGGTTCGTCGCCGGCACCGTCGGGGAGCCCGGCGACCGCGCGTTCTATCTGCAGGCGGTCGAGGACGTCCGCACGGTCAGTGTTCTGCTGGAGAAGCAGCAGGTCACGGTGCTGGCCGAGCGGATCAGTGCGCTGCTGGTGGAGATCAACCGCAGGTTCGGTCCGGAGACCGCTCCGGAGCCGGAAGAGGATCCGGTCGACACCGAGCCGCTGGCGGTGCCGCTGGAGGAAGAGTTCCGGGTCGGCACGATGGGTCTGGGCTGGGACGCGGACTCGCGCTCGATAGTGGTCGAACTGCTCGCGTTCACCGAGGAGGAGATCGACGAGTCGGTCGTGCTCGACGACACCGAGGAGGGACCGGACGCGGTCCGGGTGTTCCTGTCCCCGGTGCAGGCGCGGGCGTTCGCCACCCGCGCCGAGCGGGTCCTCTCCGCCGGCCGGCCGCCGTGCCCGCTGTGTACCGAGCCGCTGGACCCCTCCGGTCACATCTGCCCGCGGCAGAACGGCTTCCACCCGCGTGCGGTCACCGGGTCCTCCTGAGACGGATCGACCCGGATGGACCCTGCGAACCCGGCGGTGCCCGGGCTACTGATCAACGGCCGGCTGGAGGTCACCGGTCGGATCGTCAGCGCGTCCAACGCCACCCTGCTGTGCACGGTCACCGGTGACGGCTTGCGCGCCGAGTGCGTGTACAAGCCGGTGCGCGGCGAGCGGCCGCTGTGGGATTTCCCGCACGGCACCCTGGCCGGCCGGGAGTACGCCAGCTACCTGGTGGCGAAGGCGTTCGTCACCGACGGTGAGCAGCCCGTGGTGCCGCCCACCGTGCTGCGCGAGGGTCCGTTCGGTCCGGGCATGGTGCAACTGTGGATCGACACCGACGACGAGCACGACCTGGTCGACGTGCTGGCGCCCGGCGAGGTCCCGGCCGGCTGGTTGACCGTGCTGCGCGCCCGCGACGGTATGGGTGAGCCCGCCGTGTTGGCCCACGCGGACCGGCCGGAGCTGCGGCGGATGGCCGTGCTGGACGTGGTGCTCAACAACGCCGACCGCAAGGCCGGCCACGTGCTGTCCGCGACTGGTGGCGCGGTGTACGGGGTGGACCACGGCATCTGCCTGCACGAGGACGACAAGCTGCGCACCGTGCTGTGGGGCTGGACGGGGCGACGGTTGCCGGGCGAGCTGGTCGGCGCGGTCGCGCAGCTGCGCGGTCGGCTGAATGACGGGCTGTGCGCGACCCTCGCCGAGCACCTCACCCGGCGTGAGCTGCGCGCGTTGTCTGACCGGGTGGACGGCCTGCTGGCGAATCCGAGGTTCCCCGCCCCGTCCGGCTATGGCCCCGCCATACCGTGGCCGGCCTTCTGACCGGCGAGTCGCGCACGTCGTGCCGGCGAGTTGCACATTCTGTCTCGGCGAGTCGCACACCATGAACGTGCGGGCGAAGCGCGGCGGATCGACGTAGCGTGGAGCACGTGTCAGCCACCCAGCAACTTCCCCGCACCCTCGGCGCGCTGCGCGCCTCCGGCCATACCCCGCGCGGGGTGAAGGTCGAGATCCGGGACAACTTGCTTGCCGCGCTGCGCGCCGGCCGCGACCCCTGGCCCGGCATCGTCGGGTTCGGCGACACCGTGCTGCCGCAGCTGGAGCGGGCCCTGATCGCCGGGCACGACGTGGTGCTGCTCGGCGAGCGTGGCCAGGGCAAGACCCGGCTGCTCCGCTCCTTGGTGGCCCTGCTGGACGAGTGGTCGCCGGTGATCGAGGGCTCCGAGCTGGGCGAACATCCGCTCGAACCGATCACTCCGGCGTCTCGACGGCGGGCCGCCGAACTCGGGGATGACCTGCCGGTCGCCTGGCGGCACCGCGACGAGCGCTACACCGAGAAGCTGGCAACCCCGGACACCAGCGTGGCCGACCTGATCGGCGACGTGGACCCGGTGAAGGTGGCGGAGGGCCGCTCGCTCGGTGACCCGGAGACCATCCACTACGGCCTGGTGCCCCGCGCGCACCGCGGCGTGGTCGCCATCAACGAGCTGCCGGACCTGGCCGAGCGGATCCAGGTGGCGCTGCTGAACGTGATGGAGGAGCGCGACATCCAGGTCCGCGGCTACACCCTGCGGCTGCCGCTGGACGTGCTGCTGGTGGCCAGCGCCAATCCCGAGGACTACACCAACCGCGGCCGGATCATCACCCCGCTCAAGGACCGCTTCGGCGCCGAGGTGCGCACCCACTACCCGCTGGAGGTGGCCGACGAAGTGGACCTGATCGCCCAGGAGGCCCATCTGGTCGCCGAGGTGCCCCGGCACCTGCTGGAGGTGCTGGCCCGCTTCTCCCGGCAGCTGCGCGAATCCACCGCCATCGACCAGCGCTCCGGGGTGTCCGCCCGGTTCGCCATCGCCGCCGCCGAGGTCGTCGCCGCCGCGGCCCTGCGGCGCAGCGCGCTGACCGGCGAGGACGCACCGGTCGCCCGCCCGGTGGATCTGGACGCGGTGCCGGACGTGCTGCGCGGCAAGCTGGAGTTCGAGTCCGGCGAGGAGGGGCGCGAGCAGGAGATCCTCGCCCACCTGCTGCGCAAGGCCACCGCCGAGACCGCCCGGGCCCGGCTGGGTGGGCTGGACCTGAACCCGTTGGCCGAGGCGGTGGCCCAGCACCCGGTCCGCACCGGAGAGCGGGTCCCGGCCGCGGTCGTGGTCGAGGCGCTGCCCCGGGTCCCGGTGCTGACCGAGGTCGCCCGCCGGCTGGGGGCCGAGGGCACCGAGGCACCCGGCCCGATGGCGTCGGCTGCCGAGCTCGCGCTGGAGCTGCTGTTCCTCACCCGTCGGCTGGCCAAGGACGCGAGCGACGACGACACCGTCCGCTACGGCTGAGCCCGGCCATGTCGGCACGCGCTCGCCGCTACTCCTACGGGCCCTACCAGGACGGGCCTGACCCGTTGGCCCCGCCGTTCGACCTGCGGTCCGCGCTGGACCGGATCGGCGAGGACGTCATGGCCGGCAGCTCGCCCCGGGCGGCGCTGCGAGAACTGCTGCGTCGTGGGATGGAGGGCCCGGACGGTCGACTCAGGGGGCTGGACGAACTGAGCCGGGAGATCTGGGAGCGGCGTTCCCGGCTGCAGCGGGACAACCGGCTCGACGGCACGTTGCGCGAGGTCCGCGAGCTGCTGGACCGGGCGCTGAACGCCGAGCGCGACACGTTGGGCCGCGACGACGGCGAGGACGCGCGGTTCCGCGAGCTGCAACTGGAGGCGCTGCCCCAGGACACCGGGGGAGCGGTCCGTGAGCTCGCCGAGTACGACTGGCGCAGCTCGGACGCCCGGGAGGCCTACGAGCAGATCCGCGACCTCCTCGGCCGGGAGATGCTCGACCAGCGGTTCCAGGGCATGAAGCAGGCCATGCAGAACGCCACGCCGCAGGACGTCGAGCGGGTTCGGGAGATGCTCGACGACCTCAATCAGTTGCTGGCCGCCCACGCCCGCGGCGAGAACACCGAGAACCAGTTCGGCGAGTTCATGGCCCAGCACGGCGAGTTCTTCCCGGAGAACCCGCGCACCACCGAAGAGCTGGTCGATCTGCTCGCCCAGCGGGCTGCCGCCGCCCAGCGGATGCTCAACTCGATGTCGCCCGAGCAGCGGGCCGAGCTGATGGAGCTGGCCCAGCAGGCGTTCGGCGACCCGCGCCTGGCCCAGGCCATGTCCCAGCTGGACGCCCAGCTGCGCGGGCTGCGGCCCGGCGAGGACTGGTCCGGCCGGGGCCGGTTCCGCGGCGACAACCCGATGGGCATGGGCGAGGCCACCCGGGCGATGGAGGAGCTGGGGCAGCTCGACCAGCTCGCCGAGCAGCTGTCCCAGAGCTATCCGGGCGCCCGGATGGAGGACATCGACCTGGACGCGCTGGAGGGCACGCTGGGTCCCCGGGCCAGGGTGGACGCGCGGGCGCTGGCCGAGCTGGAGCGCGAGCTGCAGCGCCAGGGACTGTTCGAGCGGGCTGCGGACGGGTCGCTGCGGCTCTCCCCGAAAGCCTTGCGCAGGCTGGGTGAATCGGCGCTGCGGGCCGCGGTGGACACTGCCCGCGGCCGCACCGGGCAGCGGGACACCCGCCGGGCCGGGGCGGCCGGTGAGCCGACCGGCGCCACCAAATACTGGGCGTTCGGCGACACCGAGTCCTGGGACGTCTCCCGCACGTTGACCAACGCCCAGTTGCGGCACGCCGCCGGGGACGACCGGCGGCTGGACGTCACCGACGTCGAGATCGTGGAGACCGAGCAGCGCAGCCGCGCCGCCGTGGCGCTCTGTGTGGACACCTCGTGGTCGATGGTGCAGGACGGCCGCTGGGTGCCGATGAAGCGCACCGCACTGGCGCTGCACCAGCTGGTCTCCACCCGGTTCCGCGGCGACGCCCTGGAGCTGGTCACCTTCGGCCGGCACGCCCGGCAGGTGGAGCTGGCCGAGCTGGTCGGGCTGGAGGGTGCCTGGGAGCAGGGCACCAACCTGCACCACGCGCTGCTGCTGGCCGGGCGGCACCTGCGGCGGCACCCGGACGCCACCCCGGTGGTGCTGGTGGTGACCGACGGCGAACCGACGGCGCACCTGGAGCAGGACGGCGAGGCGTACTTCGACTACCCGCCGAGCCCGGAGACGGTCCGGGCCACGCTCGCCGAGGTCGACCAGCTGAGCCGGCTGCACGCCTCGGTCACCATCTTCCGGCTGGGCGATGATCCCCGACTGGCCCGATTCGTGGACCTGGTTGCCCGCCGCTGCGGTGGCCGGGTGGTGGCACCGACTTTGGACGGGTTGGGGGCGGAGGTGGTCGCGGACTACCTCGGGCGGCGCGGCACCCGCCGTTAGCTGTGCCGCGCGGCGTGCCGGCGCAGTCTCCGGCCGGGTGAGCCGTGGCAGCGAACGGCCCGATCGGGCGCGTAAGTTGACAGGCATGCTGCCCTGGTCGTCCGTCCCCGTGCCGCCGGTCCCCGGCTCCGCGCCTCCGCTGCGGCTGTTTGACACCTCAACCGGCGAGCTGCGCCCCACCGCGCCCGGTGCCACCGCCCGGATGTACGTCTGCGGGATCACGCCGTACGACGCGACCCACCTCGGGCACGCAGCCACATACCTGGCATTTGACCTGGTCAACCGGATGTGGCGGGACAGCGGGCACGACGTGCACTACGTGCAGAACGTCACCGACATCGACGACCCGCTGCTGGAGCGGGCGATCCGCGACCAGGACGACTGGGTGGTGCTCGCGATGCGGGAGACCGCGCTGTTCCGGGAGGACATGGAGGCACTGCGGGTGCTGGCACCGCGCCAGTTCATCGGCGCGGTGGAGGCCATCCCGGAGATCGGCGAGCTGATCGGCAAGCTGCTCGCGGCCGGAGCGGCCTACCGGCTCGACGATCCCGAGTTCCCGGACGTCTACTTCGCCAGCTCGGCCACCCGGGAGTTCGGCTACGAGTCCGGCTACGACGAACCCACCATGCTGAAGCTGTCGGCCGAGCGTGGCGGCGACCCGGAGCGTCCCGGCAAGCGCCACCCGGTGGACGCCCTGCTGTGGCGGATGGCTCGTGACGGTGAGCCGGCCTGGGACAGCGACCTGGGGCGTGGACGACCGGGCTGGCACGTCGAGTGTGCGGCCATCGCGCTGAACCGGCTGGGCACCCAGATCGACGTGCAGGGCGGCGGCTCGGACCTGATCTTTCCGCACCACGAGTTCGGTGCCGCGCACGCCGAGGCGCTCACCGGGGTGCACCCGTTCGCCCGGCACTACTGCCACGCCGGGATGATCGGTCTCGACGGGGAGAAGATGTCGAAGTCCCGGGGGAACCTGGTGTTCGTGTCGCGACTGCGGGCGGACGGGGTCGACCCGATGGCGATCCGGCTCGGGTTGCTGGCCGGGCACTGGCGCACCGACCGTGCCTGGGAGTCCGAGACGTTGCGGGCGGCGCAGGCCCGGCTGGCGGCCTGGCGGGACGCGGTCAGGCTGGACGCCGGGCCCGAGGCGCACGACACGGTGGCCCGGCTGCGCACCCACCTGGCCGATGACCTGGACACCCCGAACGCGCTCGCCGCGCTGGACGCCTGGGCCGGCGAGGCACGCGAGCGTCGCGGCCGGGACCGGGACGCCCCGGCCCTGGTCGGCGCGGCGGTCGACGCGCTGCTCGGGGTGGCGCTCTGATGGCCCGCAATGTGCTCGGCGGCGAGTTGCAGATCTGTGGCACCGACCCGATGACCGGCTTCTACCGCAACGGATGCTGCGACACCGGGGGTGAGGACGCCGGCGTGCACACGGTGTGCGCCCGGATGACCGCGGAGTTCCTGGCGTTCAGCGCCCGGCAGGGCAACGACCTGTCCACCCCGCGCCCGGAGTTCGGCTTCGCCGGGCTGAAGCCGGGCGACCGGTGGTGCCTGTGCGCGTCGCGGTGGGCCGAGGCGCTGGCCGCCGGTCAGGCTCCCGAGGTCGTGCTGGAGGCCACCCATGCCCGCACCCTGGAGTGGGTCGACCTCGCGGATCTGCGCCGGCACGCCGCCGGTCAGGCCGGTCAACTGCCGTAGGGAGGTCGGTGGTGCGGAGGATGTCCCTCGAGCACGCCGAGCTGACCGTGGGGCAGCTCGCGGAGCGCAGCGGGGTGGCGGTGTCCGCACTGCACTTCTACGAGCGGCAGGGTTTGATCACCAGCCGGCGGACCAGCGGCAATCAGCGTCGGTACCGGCGCGAGGTGCTGCGTCGGGTGGCATTGATCCGGATCGCGCAGCGGGTCGGCATTCCGCTGGCGCAGATCCGGGCGGCGCTGTCGGAGCTGCCGGGAAACCGCAGCCCTGACCGGGCGGACTGGGAGCGGTTGTCCCGCGCCTGGCACGACGAGCTGGAGCAGCGGATCCGCGATCTGGAGCGGCTCCGGGACCGGTTCACCGATTGCGTGGGCTGCGGTTGCCTGTCCATCGACCGCTGCCGGCTGGCCAATCCCTTCGACACCCTCGCCGAGCAGGGACCCGGCCCACGACGGCTGTTGGGCGAACAGGCCGGATGAACGTGCGTCCCGGCTCGGCGGTGCAGGGCGGCGGTGACCTCGAGGTGGCCGGTCGACGCGCGAAACGGCCCGACCCCCCGGGGAGGGGATCGGGCCGCCAGCTGCGAACAGGTCAGGCGCTCTTGGAGCGCCGGCCCCGCAGGTCCTCCAGCCGCTCGGACAGCAGCTCGTCCAGCTCGGCGATCGAACGCCGCTCGAGCAGCATGTCCCAGTGGGTACGCGGCGGCTTGACATTCTTGGCCTCCGGCTCCACCCCGTCGATCAACTTCGAGACGCTACCGTGCAGGCGGCACTCCCAGGTCATCGGCGGCTCGGCGTCGTCGGAGAACGGCACGTCGAAGTCGTGCCCCTTCGGGCAGGCGTACTGGACCGACCGACGGGGCGCCAGATCGTGGTT
Organism: Pseudonocardia sp.; assembly: GCA_052386505.1. Taxonomy (GTDB): domain Bacteria; phylum Actinomycetota; class Actinomycetes; order Mycobacteriales; family Pseudonocardiaceae; genus Pseudonocardia. The sequence goes on along the minus strand of JBQTKB010000100.1, from coordinate 6,471 downwards.
GCGGTCGGTCTCGTAGCTGACTGCGCCGAGCCGGCTGCCTCGCAGCACACGGTCCGCCATGGGATCAGTCCTCTCTTCACCTCGTGGCCCGGAGGAGGGATCCCCGGCCCGTAGCACGTCGTGTAACGTCGCCCGTAGCGCGAACGTTCCCTCTCCGGCACGTCGGTCGACGTGGCGTCGATGACACTCGCCGACTGGGCACCGTTCCTGAGTGTCCCCTATGGAACGTGTTCGCACCCGTGAATGTGACCCGGTCGCCAGTAGTGAGCTACGTCACATTTCGCTCTGTATCGGGCGCGTCACACGATCCGTGGCATCGGATTCCCCACCGCGTCAATGGCTCGACGCACCGGCACCAGGGCCACCACCACGAAGCCGATCACCAGGAAGGCCACCAGCGACAGGATCGCCGGCCGGAACGACCCCGTCTGTTGTGCGACCAGGGAGAACACCAACGGTCCCAGCCAAGAGGTACCCCGTTCGCCGACGGTGTACACGGCGAAGTACTCGGCCTCCTCACCGGCCGGCACCAGTTGGCTGAACAACGCCCGGGAGATCGCCGCCGTGCCGCCCAGCACCAGCCCGATGCCGAAAGCCAGCGCGTAGAACTGGCCGCGCTGGCCGGGCTGCACGAAGTAGGCCGCCGAGATCACCAGCACCCACACCGCCAGGCTGACCAGGATGGTGCGCTTCGCCCCGATCCGGGCGGCCAGCCAGCCGTGCGCCAGCCCACCCCCGAATGCCACGAACTGCACGATCAGGATGGTTATGGTCAGCACCTCGATCGGCAGTCCCAGCTCCTCGGACCCGTAGAGCCCGGCGGTCTCGGCGACGGTGTTGATGCCGTCGATGAAGATCAGGAAGCCGGCCAGGAACATCAGGGTCAGCGGGTAGCTCCGGGCCCGACCCAGGGTGGTCCGTAGCTGGTGGAACCCGGCGACCAGCAGCGCGGCGCCGCGCTCGTCGCCCAGCGGCGCCCGGTGCTCACGCAGCCCGCGCAGCGGCACCAGGGTGAACCCGGCCCACCACAGCCCGCACACCACGAAGCAGATCCGGATCGCGTCGGTCTCCGACAGCCCGAACGACCCGCGCAGCTGCAGCAGCGCGATGTTCAGCGCGAGGCACAGCCCCCCGCCGAGGTAGCCGAACGCCCAGCCGCGAGCGGACAGTCGGTCCCGCTCGTCCGGCCCGGCGATCTCCGGCAGGAACGCGTAGTAGACGACGATCGAGCCGTAGTAGGAGAGGTTGGCCACCGCGAACAGCACCGCGCCGAGCTCCCAGGCGGTACCGGCCATCAGCGCCAGCCCCGCGGTGGCCGCGGCACCGACGAACGCGAAGCCGCCCAGCAGCGCGCGCTTGTTGCGGGCCCGGTCGGCGATCGCGCCGGTGATCGGCAGCACGAGCAGCTGCACAGCGGTGGACGCGGCGAGCAGGAACCCGAAGATCGAGCCGGCCTGCACGTCCAGGCCGACCACCGACACCGCGCAGTCGCGCAGCGCGCTAGGGCACGGCTGGCCGGACGCACGCGCGTCGGCCTCGGCCACCGAGGTCAGGTACAGCGACAGGAACACGGTGAGCACCGAGGTCTGGAACACCGAGTTCGCCCAGTCGTAGGAGCACCAGGCCCGCTGCTCCGCGTTCAGCCGGGGTCGGCGGCTCGCCGGCGCGCCGGCCGGGTCGGGCCTCACGCGGGCCACTGGCCGCGCTCGGTGAGTACCTCGCGCAGCAGGTCCGGGCGGTCGGTGACCAGACCGTCCACCCCCATCTCCAGCAGCTCGCGCATCTCGTCCGGGTGGTTGATCGTCCAGACATGCACCTCCATCCCGACGGCGTGCGCGGCCGCGACCAGGCGCGGATCGACCACGGTCAGCGGCCCGTTGCGCCGGGGTAGCTGGGCGAGCTGGCCACCGACCGGCGCCCACCTCCCGAGCGCGCCGAGCCCGAGCTGACCCAGCCATACCCGGGAGCGCAGGCCCAGCGCGTCCAGCGGTGAACAAGCCGTGATCAACCGCGTCCCGCCGGCCAAGCGCATTCGGGCCAGCCGGCTGGGCGAGAACGCAGCCAGGCACACCCGGTGCCACGCGTTCAGGTCGGTGACCAGCCGCAGGGTCGGTTCCACCCCGGAGTCGGCCTTGACGTCGATGTTCAGCAGCGCGTCCGGCAGCTCCTCGAGCACCGCGCGCAAGCTGGGCACCGGTTCCCGACCGGCCACCCGGGCCGTGCGCACCGTGGACCACGGCTGCTCGTCGATCGGGCCGCGGCCGTCGGTGGTGCGGTCGAGGGTGGCGTCGTGGCAGACCACGACGACCCCGTCCGAGGTGGCGTGCACGTCGATCTCCAGGTACCGGAACCCCTCGCGGACCGCTCGGCGCAGCGCGGCCATCGAGTTCTCCATCCGGGCCAGCTCGTCGAGGTGCCAACCGCGGTGGGCCATCGCCCGGGGGTACGGACCGGCCAGATAGGGGTGCGCCCCCGTGCCGAGCCCGTGCGGCCTCACGAGTCGGTGAGTCTAGGGCGGGCCGGCAGTTCGTGCCCTCCGGCGAGCAGCGGCGCGAGCAGGTCGCCGTGCCCGGCCAACCGGCCGGGCAGTGCGTCGGCGGTGAACACCAGGTCCCGTACCTGCCGGCAGGCCCGGACCTCGTCCCAGGTCAGCGGGGTGGCCACGGTGGGGCTCGGACGCCCGCGCAGCGAGTAGCTGGCCACCGTGGTCTTCGCCGGATTGTTCTGGCTCCAGTCGATGAACACCTTGCCTCGGCGGCGCTGCCGGGCCATCACCGCGGTGACCCGCTTCGGGTCGTCGGCGGCCAGGTGTTCGGCGAGCGCTCGGGCGTACCCGCCGGTCCGTTTCGGGTCGGGCACCCGCACCGGAGTGTAGAGCTGGATGCCCTTGCCGCCGCTGGTGCGCGGGTACACCGGCAGAGCGTCGGCGGCCAGCACCTCGGCGACCCGCACCGCCACCCGGGCACAGTCCACCAGGTCGGCGCCCTCCCCCGGGTCGAGGTCGAACACCAGCAGGTCGGGGTCACGACGTCCGCCGTCGGGCCCGACCGTCCACTGCGGCACGTGCAGCTCCAGCGCCGCCAGATTGGCCACCCAGGCCAGTCCGGCGGCGTCCTCGATCAGCGGGTAGTCGATCGCCCCGCCGTTGATCGACCTGGCGCCCCGGGAGCCGCCCAGCGATCCCAACCGTACGGTCCGGATCCAGTCCGGGGCATGCCGCGAGACGTTCTTCTCGAAGAACGGGGTGGCTTCCACCCCGTCCGGCCAGCGCCGCAGGGTCACTGGCCGGCCCGCCAGGTGCGGCAGCATCACCTCAGCCATCGCCAGGTAGTGCGCCAGCACGTCGCGCTTGCGGAACCCCGACCCCGGGTAGAGCACCTTGTCCGGGTTGGCCAGTCGCACCCGCCGTCCGGCCGCCTCGACCGTGCCGGCCCTGGTGGCTGCGTCTGTTCCGGCGGCGGGAGCCTCGGGCCCGGTGGAGTTCGCCGCCTCGGGTCCGACACCGGTGCTCACCCGCACCCAGTCGGGCGAGCTCACCCCCGGCCGGTAGCGGGAGTCCGACCGCTTGGCCACCACGTACGGCAGCCCCTGCTCGGCGGCCGCGGCCAGCACCGCGGCTCCACCGCCCGGGTAGGACGGCGCCAACCGCCAGTGCGTCCCGGTCAGCGGCAGCGCCTCGGCCAGCGCGCGCCGTTCCCGGTAGGGCAGGTCGGTACGGTCGCGACCGTCCAGGTGCAGCAGGTCGGTGATCCACAGGCCCGGAGGAGTGCCGCCGATCTCCCCGTCCAGCAGCACCTCGGTCGATCCCAGCGCGGCGCCCAACCCGCCGACCTCCGGATGCCGCCCGGTGAGGTCCGTACCGTCCGGGCCGGTCAACCGCGCCCGGCCACCCTCGACCCGGGCCAGCACCCGCCGGCCGCCGAAGCCGACCTCGTAGTGCCAGTCCCCGCCGTCCGCCGGCAACTCGCCGGGCTCGGCGGTCATCGGGGAGAGGCCGGCCGGCAGCGGTTGCCGGTCGGGGTCCAGCGCCGCGTCCATCCGGCGCAGCAGCCAGTTCTTCGGTTCGACGCCCCGGCGCAGCAACACGTACCGCCCGGGCGTCCGCGCGCCGTGCAGCACGAACTGCACCTCGCGGTCCGTCCACTTGATCGTGTCGTAGCTGCCGCGGTCCCAGATGGTCATCTGCCCGGCGCCGTACTCGCCGGGCGGGATCTCCCCGGAGAACTCCAGGTACTCCATCGGGTGGTCCTCGGTCCGCACGGCCAGCCGCACGGTCTCCGGATCGGTGGGCAGGCCCTTGGGCACCGCCCACGAGGCGAGTACGCCGTCGCGTTCCAGCCGCAGATCCCAGTGCAACGACCGCGCGTGGTGCTCCTGAACCACGAACACCCGACCCTCCGGACCCTCGACGGCCGGGTCGTCGGCCGGGATCGGCTCCGGTGTGCGCCCGGCGCTGCGTTTGCGTCGGTACTCCTCCAGCGGCACCCGACCAGTCTGCCCGCCGACCCTTGCGCCCGCCGCCGGGCCGTGCTTTCCTTAGGCTAGCCTCACCAAGTGGTACTTCGATCAAGCGGGAGTCACCGTGTTCGTGTGCATGTGCATGGCGGTGACGGAGGTCGAGATTCGGACGTGCCTGCACGCCGGCGCGACCACCACCGAGCAGGTCAGCGAGCGCACGGGCGCGGGCACCGGGTGCGGCGGCTGCCTGGAGACGGTCGAGTTGCTGGTCGAGGGCGGCAGCATCCTGCACCCCGGCACCGAACCCCGGAGGGGGTGCCGCTTACCACGCAGTGCATGACCGGGGCGGGCCTGGGCAGCCTCAGTTACCTGAAGCTCCCCTAACTCTCTGTGGTCATGTCCTAATACCCATAGTGACGTGTACATTCCCCCTTGTTCAGCCAAGATCACAAGGGGGTCCTCCGCCATGCGTGGCGACGACGAGGTCATTGCACTGTTGAACGAGCAGCTCACCAGCGAGCTGACCGCCATCAACCAGTACTTCCTGCACGCGAAGATGCAGCAGAACTGGGGATTCACCAAGCTCGCCGAGAAGACCCGTGACGAGTCGATCGACGAGATGAAGCACGCCGAGACGATCACCGATCGGATTCTGTTCCTGGAGGGCCTGCCGAACTACCAGCGCCTGTTCTCCCTGCGCGTCGGGCAGACCGTGCGCGAACAGTTCGAGGCCGACCTGGCCATCGAGCTCGAGGTGGTGGCCCGCCTGCGGCCCGGCATCGCGCTGTGCCGGGAGAAGGGCGACATCACCACGGCCAACATCTTCGAGCACATCCTGGCCGACGAGGAAGGCCACATCGACTACCTCGAGACCAACCTCGAGCTGATGGAGAAGCTCGGCGAGCAGCTGTTCCTGAGCCAGCTCGTGGAGCGTCCGCCGACCAACGGCTGAGCGGGCACGCGGCCAGCGATCCGCAACCGTCGAGTGGTACCCCGGTGCTGTTCCGATCACGACAGGACGGCACCTGGGTACCACTCGACGTCGCGATCGGGCCGGCGTCGCGCACCTCCACCACCTGCTCTGAACTGGCCGCGCCGGGTGCACTCTCTGCGCCGTGGTGGAGCTGGTCTTGTACGGCTCCGGGTGAGCGGGGAGGAGGGAGCCGGTGAGCGAGGAGCTGGTGCCGCTGGTGGCCGGGTTGGTCGCCCTGGTCGCGGTCGGGCAGAGCGGGATCTGGCGGCGGAGCCGGACGCTGGTGACCATCGCGCACGAGGCCGGTCACGCGGTGGTCGCGGTGCTCAGCGGTCGGCGGTTGTCCGGAATCCGGCTGCATTCCGACACCTCCGGGGTCACGGTCTCCCGGGGACGGGCGAGCGGCCCCGGGATGGTGTTCACCGCGCTGGCCGGTTACCCGGCGCCGCCGCTGCTCGGGCTCGGGGCCGCCGCACTGGTGGTCCTGGGGCACACCCGGGTGCTGCTCGTGCTGGCACTGTTGCTGCTGCTGGCCACCCTGGTCTACGTGCGCAATCTCTTCGGCGGCTTCGCGGTGTTGCTCAGCGGCGCGGTGATCGGCCTGGTGGGCTGGTACGGCGGCGAGGAGATCCGGGTGGCGTTCTGCGCGGCGTTGTCCTGGTTCCTGCTGCTCGGCGGGCTGCGTGCGGTGCTGGAGCTGCGCCGGGCCCGCCGCCGCTGGCCGGGCTCGGACGCCGACCAGCTCGCCGCGCTCACCGGGGTACCCGCTGTGGGCTGGCTGGGGCTGTTCGTGTTGCTGGCGCTCGGTGCGCTCGTGCTGGGCGCCTGGTGGCTGCTGGCCGACCTGCTGCCGCCGGTGGTGGAGCTGTTTGCGCCGTTGGAGTGAGCCTTCGGGATGGTGTACCCGGCTGCTGTGCGCCGAACGTGTGGCGTGGTCCGCTAGCCCGGTCTGCTGCGGCAACCCCCTTCGGTCCGGGGCGTCATAGCTGGTGAGAGCGGACGGACGGAAGGACAGGGATGAGCGGCAGGCGGGGTATCGG
>JBQTKB010000099.1:0-12228 GCA_052386505.1 Pseudonocardia sp. | reverse complement strand
GGATCACGCTGGTGACCAGCCGCTCGCGCAGCGTCCGGGTCGGATCGGGCTCGCCCTCGACGGCGTCGGCGTCGTCCGGTTCCGCGGTTCGGGGCAGCGTGGCGGTGTAACCGGCCGCCTCGACCTGGGCCAGCAGCTCGGCCGGGTCGATGCCGTCCGGGGCGTTGATCTTCGCCTTCTCGGTGGCGTAGTTGACGGTCGCGGTCACGCCGTCCAGCTTGTTGAGCTTGCGCTCGATCCGGTTGGCGCAGGAAGCGCAGGTCATCCCGCCGATGGCGAGCTCGATGTCGGTGACCGGCGCGGCCGGGTGGGTAGCGGTGGTGCTCATGGTCGGATGTCTCCGCTCCGGGGTCAGTGGCCGTGGCCGGGGCCGTGGCCGGGGGCGCCGTCACCGGTCGTGGGAGCCGGTGGTGGTGTCGCCTGCGTCGGCACCGGCCCGGCCGACGCCGGCCCGGTCGGCACGGTGAACTCGGCCGTCCGGACCACCCCGTTGTGCTGGAAGTCCAGGAACAGTCGGTAGTCGCCGGCGGTGGGTACCTCGGCGATGAACTGGATGCCGGGGCCGGCGGGGGTACGCCCGTCATTGGGTGAGCCCTCCGGATGCACATGGAGGTAGGCGAGATCCCCGGCACGCAACGCCACCAGGTGGCCGTAGGCGGCGAGGTAGGGCTGCAGGTCGGTGACCGGCTCCCCGTCTCTGCGCACCGTGGCGGTGACCGGTGAGCCCGTGCCGGGGACCAGGTCGCCGGCCAGGTCAACGGTGTAGCCGTCCACGGTCGCCGTGCGACTGGCCGGGTGGCCGACCGGTTCGAAGGCGCCGGCCACGAACAGGTCGGTGCCCAACGTGAGCGGTTGCCCGCCGGTGGGGGTGAAGTCGGCGAACGCCCGGTAGGAACCCGCCGCCGTCAGCGTGAGCGGGACGCTCCACGTGCCGTCCGGGGCCATCTCCGGATGGATGTGCTGGAAACCGGTGGTGTCGCGACGCACGACGATCAGGTGCATCCGCTTGTCGTGCTCGACGTCGAACGAGGTGACGGCGTTGCCGTCCGGGCCGATGATCCGGTAGGAGAAGGCGTCGGTGGTTCCCGGGGCGTGTGTCGAGGCGGTGGGGGTGAGGGTGTAGCCGCCCCTGCTCGAGGCCAACCCGTCGGGCTGGTCGGACCGGGCGCTGTCTGCTCGCTCCGCGAGCTCCGCTTCGGCCTCCGGGACCGCGCCGCTGTGGGTGTCCCCGTGCCCGGCGCTCCCAGCGCCCGGCATGTTCCCGTGCCCGCTGGCGGCGGGGACGGCGGAGAAGGGACCGACAGTGGTTCCGATGGCATACCCGGCCCCGACGGTCAGGGCGAGCGCCACCCCGTAGACGGAGAGCTTCGCTGCAGTGTTCATGTCCTGTCCTTGTGTGGGGATCTGGACGCGGCTAGGCCGCGAGGTGGTAGCCGGCTTCCTCGACCGCGACGCGGACCAGCGCGTCGTCGATCGGTCCGGTGCTGGTGACGGTGACCGCGCCGGTCGGCAGGTCGACCTCGACGTCGGTGACACCGGGGATCTCGTTGATCTCTTCGGTGACCGAGGCGGCGCAGTGCCCACACGTCATGCCGGTCACGGTGTAGTTGCTCTGGCTCATCGCGGGTTCCTCTCCGGTTTCCTCTCCGGTGGCGGGGTCAGGACCTGACCAGGCGGGCGATGGCGGCGCTGGCCTCGGCGACCTTCTTGTCGGCCACGGCCCCGCCCTCGGCGGCGGCCTCGGTGACGCAGTGCTTGAGGTGCTCGTCCAGCAGGCCCAGAGCCACCGCCTCCAGGGCCCTGGTGGCGGCGGACACCTGGGTCAGTACGTCGATGCAGTACTTGTCTTCGTCGATCATCTTGGCGATACCCCGTACCTGACCCTCGATGCGGCGCATCCGTTTGAGGTAGGCGTCCTTGTCGGCGCTGTATCCGTGCTGGTTCATCTGTTCCCTCCGCAACCGACGATACTATAGGGGGGTATCCTATGCAAGCGGGTCAAGCTCGGGGCCAAGTGAACACCCTGCTCGTGGTGTCGTATGCGACGGCCCAGATGAGCTAGGACCTGCGCGGCCTGGTCGAGCAGCCGCGGCAACGGGATGATCGATCGTTCGATGGCCGCCGAGGCCCGCTGGTCGTGAGCTCACTACCGTGCGTGTATGACCTCCTCGATGACGTACGCACGGCCGGTCGAGCCGCACACCTGGTTCGACTGTTTCGAGTCCGCCGAGGAGCGGGCGTTGCGGGCGGAGGTCCGGACGTTCGTCTGGGACAGGTTCGAGGGCCTGCGCGACGAGATCGACGCCAACGGTCGCTGCGATCACCTGATGCCGCTGCTGGGAGAACGTGGGTACATCGGCACCCTGGTGCGGCCGGAGTACGGCGGCGCCGGGCTGGGCCTCGGCGCCAGCGTGGTGATCGCCGAGGAGTTGGGCGGGGTGATCCCGTCGCTGGCCGCCTTGCGGGCGGTGTCCGGTGTCTTCGTTGCCAAGCCGCTGGAGGAGTTCGGTACCCGAGAGCAGGTGGACACCTGGCTACGGCCGATCCTGACCGGCGAGTACACGACCGCGGTGGCGATGACCGAACCGCAGTCGGGCTCCGACCTGGCCGCGATGAAGACCACCGCCGTGCGCGACGGCGAGGGCTGGGTACTCAACGGGGCGAAGAAGTTCATCTCCGGGGCCGCCGAGTCCGACTTCATCCTCTGCTACGTCGCCACCAACCCGGACGCTGCCCCCCACCAGCGGCTGTCCGGTTTCATCATCCCGACCGACAGCCCCGGTGTGGACGTGTCGAAGGCCGCGCTGACCATGGGCGTCAAGGGGCTCTCGCACTCGTACGTCCATCTCGACGACGTGCAACTCGGCCCCGAGCACCTGCTCGGTGAGGCCGGTGAGGGCCTGCGGATGCTGGAGTTCCTGCTGGCCGCCGAGCGCATCGACATCGCCGCCCGGGCGTTGGGCAATGCCACCAGAGCGTTCGAGGAGGCCCGCGCCTACGCCGACATCCGGACCGCCGCCGGCCGGCCGATCCGCAAGTTCCAGGCCATCAACCACCGGCTCGCCGACATGCGCGCCACCATCGACGCCGGACGGCTCCTGGTGCTGCGCGCCGCCCGTTACTACGACCAGGCGCTGGCCGAACACGGCGCGGAGGCGGCATCGCGGATCTGTAACGAGGAAGCGTCCATCGCCAAGCTGTACTGCCCGGAGAAGGGGTTCTGGGTGTGCGACCAGGCCATGCAGATCATGGGTGGGCACGGCTACGAGCAGGGCACCGCCGTCGAGGCCATGTTCCGCGACGTCCGCGTGCTGCGCTTCGGCGGCGGTACCGACGAGATTCAACGCCACATCATCCAGCGCGACGACTACCGCCGGTTCCACGAGTCGCGCGAGCACGCGTGACCAGCGATCCGCGTGCCCGCTGTTCGTGGCAGCCCCACCAACGCACGCCGTCCGGCTCAGGCCATTGCGGTGATGAGCGCGCCCAGGGCGGAAGCCGCGAACGCGATCATGTTCCGCTGCCGATCGGCATCACCGGTGAGCACCTGCCGGGGCAGGACCAGCCCGTCCGGACCGGCCGCCGACACCCAGCCGAACCCGGCGGGCTCGCCGTACGGGTAGGGATCCGGACCGGCCGCCCCGGTCTCGCCGAGCCCCCAGTCAGCGCCGTGCTTCGCCCTGGTGGCCAGCGCGAGGAACCGGGCGAACTGTTCGCACGCGCCGCGCGGGCCGCTCTGCTCGTCGATCACACCACCGAGGGCGCTCTGCAACCCGTCACGGTCGTAGAACACCACGCCGCCGCGGTAGTAACGCGACGCTTTCGGTACCGACAGCAGCGCGGCCGAGATCAGCCCACCGGCCGAGGACTCCGCCACGGCGACCGTCTGGCCGCGTTCGAACAGCAGGCGCGCGACTTCCCGGGCCGGCCCGGTGATCTCCTCCGGTAGCATGCGCCGACCCTACCCAGCGGGCATGTAGGCCAGTTCGAGCTGGATGTTGTCCGGGTCACGGAACACGACGACCGAGTACGGGATGGGCTCGGTCGCGTCGATGACCCCGGAATGGCCGATGCCGAGCTCGTCGAGCCAGGCGGCCCAGACGTCGAGATCCGCGCGCTGAGCGACGCCCAGCGCGAGGTGGTCGAGCCCGGTCCGTGCCTCCTGGAACGGCTCCCCGTCGTTGGCCTTGTGGTGATGCAGGCCGATGATCAGGCCGTTGTCCGGGTTCATCAGGACGACTGCGTGCCCGCCCCCCTCGTCGCCCCAGTGCGGGAACGGCACCGGGATCCGTGGGATGCCCAGGACGCGTTCGTACCAGGCGGCGCTGGCGTCCACGTCACGAACCGTGACCGAGAAGTGGTGGAATCCAGTGGTGGCGGGCGCGGGCATCGAGGCTCCTTCGGCTGGTGGGGGATCGGCGGTGATCCGCACCGAGCATGGCAGGACGGCCGGGGCTGGTGCAGGTCGGTCCCCGACCACTCACCTCGGCCTGGGCGAACCTCGGCGGACGGCACCTACTAAGATGCGGATCGTCGGAACTCTGTCCGACCTGTGATTCGGCGGCGCGGGTTCTCATCCCGCGCCCGGTACACCAGCTACCGTGAGACCCGACGCCCCTTCGGCGGTCCGGCTTCGACGTGTGGGGTAGGAGTGGTTCGTGGCTCGAGGTGACCAGCGCGCTCGGCGTGCGCCCCGTCCCTCCCGTACGCCGCAGCGTCGCGGCCAGCATCGGGACGAGCACGGCATCGTCCCGCTGCTCGCCCGGGTCGCCCGCGAGGTCGAGTCGGCGGCGCAGCGTGGGCGGATGCAGCCCTCGGACCGGACGAGGTTCCAGGTCGTGGCCGTCCTGGCGCGCCGCGAGCGGACCCGGGTGCAGGCGGAGACCGGCAACGACACCCGCCGGTCCGGAATGCTCAAGCGCCTCGACGGGATCGCGCTGATCCTCGCGCAGATCGCCACCCACGACACGTCGCTGCTCGCGTTGCTCGCCGAGGACGCCGTGCTGTCCGACTCGGCCCGGGCACTCATGCGGACCCTGTTGACCGACGCCGGGCTGGACGTGGCCCCGGTCGCGGACCTCCCCGCCGCGCCGCCCACCGAGACCCCGGCCGCCCCCGAGCGGCGGGTGGTGCCGCAGGCCATCGTCTCCCGCCAGATGGCCAACCCGTTCCTGGCCCCGGACTTCTCCGCCGCCCGGCCGAGCACGCCGCCCCCGACGCGCCGGCTGGCCACCTGGGAGCTGCTCGGGCCGCTGTTCAACTCGTTCGAACGGGCCGGTGGCGGGGCGTCGCCGTGCATGGCGCTGCCCGCACCGTCCTCCCGCAAGGCGCCCGGTGGCCGCGAGCTGATGCCGCACCAGGCGCAACTGGTCGCCGCGGCCGCCAAGGGGCACCGGACGTTCCTGCTGGCCGACGAACCGGGCCTGGGCAAGACGGCGCAGGCGCTGCTGGCCGCACAGGCCGCGAACGCCTACCCGTTGCTCGTCGTCGTGCCGAACGTGGTCAAGACCAACTGGGTCCGCGAGGCCGCGCTCTGGACGCCCAACCGCACGGCCACCGCGATCCACGGCGACGGCGACACGATGGACGGCTTCGCCGACATCCTCGTGGTCAACTACGAGGTGCTGGACCGGCACGTGGGCTGGATCGGCGAGCTCGGCTTCCGCGGCATGGTGATCGACGAGGCGCACTTCATCAAGAACAAGACCTCGCAGCGCTCGCAGCACGTGCTGCGGTCCGCCGAGCGGATCCGTTCCCGGGTGCCGCGGCCGCTGCTGATGGCGCTGACCGGGACGCCGCTGATCAACGACATCGAGGACTTCCGGGCGATCTGGCAGTTCCTCGGCTGGATCGACGAGTCCAAGCCACGCCCCGAGCTGATGGCCGCGCTGGACCAGACCGGGCTGACCCCGGCCGACCCGGGGTTCTACCCGGCCGCCCGGCGGTGCGTGGTCGATCTCGGGATCGTCCGGCGGCGCAAGGTGGACGTGGCCGCCGACATCCCGGCTCGCCGGATCGCCGACCTGCCGGTGGAGCTGGACGACCGGATGGGCCGGTCGATCCGGGCGGCCGAGCAGAGCCTGGCCCGGCGCATGGTGGCGCAGTACGAGAGTGCCCTCGAACGGCGCACGTCCGGCCCGCACACCGAGGGCATCGACCACGCCCTGGTACGCCGGATCGCCACCCGGGAACGCAAGGAGGCGACCAACTCCGAGAGCGGCGCCGGCGCGGAGAACGTGTTCGCCATGATGCGGCGCATCGGCCAGGCGAAGGCGGGTCTGGCCGCCGACTACGCGGCCCAGCTGGCCCGCAGCGCCGGCAAGGTGGTCTTCTTCGCCAAGCACGTCGACGTGATGGACGCCGCCGAGGCCACCTTCACCCAGGCCGGGGTCCGGTTCTCCTCGATCCGCGGTGACCAGACGCGGACCGTGCGGCAGAAGCAGATCGACGCCTTCGTGAACGACCCGGAGGTGGCGATCGCGGTCTGTTCGCTGACCGCGGCCGGGGTAGGCATCAACCTGCAGGTCGCCTCGAACATCGTGCTCGCCGAGCTGTCCTGGACCGACGCGGAGCAGACCCAGGCCATCGACCGCAGCCACCGCATCGGCCAGACCGAGCCGGTCACCGCGTGGCGGATCATCGCCGCGCAGACCATCGACGCGCGGATCGCCGAGCTCCTGGACAGCAAGGCGGGGCTGGCCGCCCGGGCACTGGACGGCTCGGACGAGGAGGTGGCCTCCTCGGCGGACCTGCAGCTCGAGGCCCTGGTGTCGTTGTTGACCGACGCGTTGACCACGTCGTCCTAGAGACGGCTGAAACGGGGCCGGCAGGTCCCGGCCGGTGCTGTCGGACCAACCCGGCTGTCGATCACCTCACGCGGCTCAGGTCGGCAGCACCGCCCGTAGACCAGCGGTGACCGCCACCGCGACCAGCACGCCCACCAGCACCGAACCGCCGCGCAGGAACACGATGCCGGCACAGGCCACCCCGACCGCTGCCGCGTCGATCCCGAGCTGGCCGTCCTTGGCGAGAAGCTGGGTGAGCACAAGCGCGGCGAGCAGGGCCGGCGGCAGCAGCGCAACGACCCGGGTCAGCCACCCGGGCAGTTCGCGCCCGCCGAGTACGACCGGTCCGGCGGCCTTGGTCAGCGCCGCCATCACCGCGATCGCACCGACCAGCCACCACAGCGTGGCGCTCATGACGGCCGCCGCAGCCCGACCAGGGCGGCGATGCTGGCCGCGAGTACCGGGACCCCGGGCGGGGTGAACGGCACCAGCGCGAGCGCGACCGCGCCGCCGGCCAGCGCCACCGCCCGGGACCGCCGGTCACGCAGCTCGGCCAGCAGCAGGGCCAGGAAGAAGGCCGGGAACACCGCGTCCAGGCCGAACCGGTTCAGGTCACCCAGCGCGTTCCCGGACAACGCGCCGACCGCCGTGCCCCCGACCCAGGTGAGGTACTGCGGAGCGCTGGACCCGAACAGGAACGGGCGGTCGAAGCTGCCGTCACCACGGTTGGCCATCGCCCAGGAGGCGTCGACCACCGTCTGACCCTCGGCTGCCCGGCGCAGCGGCCCGCCGGGCAGCGACGGCGCCAGCGCGATGCCCATCGGCAGGAACCGGGAGTGCACGAGGGTCGCGGCGCCGAGCGCGGCCGGCAGCCCGCCGCCCTGGACGATCACCGCGAGCGCGGCGAACTGCGCCGATCCCGCGAAGACCACCGCCGACATGACGATCGCCCCGAGCGCGGAGAACCCCGCCTGGCGGGCGAGCACCCCGAAGGACAGCGAGAGCACGGAGCCGGCCAGCGCGTACGGCGTCCCCGCGCGCACGCCGGCCCAGAAGGCGGCGCGTGGCGGCCTGTCGGCGCTTCCCACCGGCATCCCCGTTCCTCGTCAGCTGAGCCCGACCAGTCAAATCGAGTCGGTCACCGCGCCGCAACGGGTATCGGTGCCACAGCGCTCGACCTTGGTGACGAAGGGCGAGGCCATCGCCCGCACGAGCGCGCCGTAGCCGACGCCGAAGTCGATCTCGTCGCCGACCGCGACGGTGTGGTCGCCGAGGTCGACCACCAGGTGGTCGCTGCTCATCCCGAGGATCGTGATGCCCGGGGGTGGCTGCAGGCCGAGGAGGTCCACGTCCTGGCGGCCCAGGGCCAGGATCGCCTGGCGTACGGTGCCGCCGCCGGTGCGGTGCGGCGCCTCCCCGAAGGCGGCCTGGGCACGGTCTCCCCAGGGTAGGGCCGGTTTCGTCGCAACCTCGATGACCTCCGCGGTCACCGTGAAGGCGTCCGTGTGCAGGCCGGGGATCGGTGTCCGGTACAGCGGGTCGACGCCGAGCAGGATGGCTTCGCCGAGTCGGAGTTCGTCGATCCGGCCGACCCGGTCGGTGTTCAGCGCCCAGTTCAGGTTCGCCGAGTTGCCGCCCGAGACGACCTCGAGCGAGAACCCGTGACGCGCCTCGACGTCCTCCACGAGCCCGCTGAGCACGCCCATGTTCCGGTCGTCGGGCACCACACCGTGCTGGCAGGCGAGGTTGGCGCCGAGCCCGGCCAGCCGCAGCGACGGGTGACCGCGTACGGCGCGCACGGCCTCGGGGACGTCCTGGACCGCGATGCCTTCGCGCAGGTCGCCCAACTCGACCATCAGCACGATCCCGTGTGGCCGCCCGGCCCGGGACGCCGCGCGATCGAGCGCCGCCAGCACGGCGGACTCGGTGTTCAGGCTGATGTCGGCGACTCCGACGACCCGGTCCACCTGGCTGAGCATCGGCGAGCGGATCAGGGTGCGGGACGGTAGCCGGTCCAGCCCGGCCAGCCGGGCGAGGTTCGACACCCGGGAGTCGCCGAGGCCGTACGCGCCGCCGCGCAACATCGCCGCCGCGATCGCGGGTGACCCCAGCGCGGCCTTGGTGATCCCGATGACCCGGATGCCCACCGGGGCGAGTCGATCGACCAGGATCCGGGTGTTCTGCTCGACCTTGTGGAGATCGGTCTCCATCCGGGGCGCGGTCACCCGGTCGCGGTCGCGTCGGCTTTCTCCGTGAGCCCGGTCGCGAGCCGTGCCGCGAGCCCGGCCGCCAACCCGGGGAACGCGGCCAGCACCATGTCGACCAGATCGGACGCGGGTCGGGTCAGCGGGTCGGTGACCGGGAGGCCGAGGTCCAGGTGGTGCTCCGCGATCGAGTCGCTCAGCTCGTCGGGGGTCATCTCTTCGTGGTTGATGGTGACCCCGATGACGCGGGTGTCGGCGAACGCCTCGATCAGCGCGATCTCGCTGGCCGCGGTCGGCATCGGCACCATCGGGAAGTCGCCGAGCATCGTGCGCTTCGGCGCGTGCTGGACGATCACCGCGGCCGGGCGGCTGCCTCGCAGGATGTGCGCGGAGGTCAGGTACGCGGGGTGGCTGAGCGCGCCCTGGCCCTCGACCACGATCACATCGGGGTTCTCGCCCTCGAACGCGGCCACCACCTGGTGCTCGACCTCGCCCGAGCAGAACTGGGGGACCAGTGCGTCCAGCGCGACGCCGTAGCGCCCGCCCTGGATCAGGGTGGTCTGGCCGGTGCCGACCATCACCGCTCGGATACCGTGGGCGTTCAGCGCCTGGACCAGCAGGGTGGCGGTGGTGCGCTTGCCGATCGCCCCGTCCGTGCCCAGGACCGCGATCCTCGGGCAGGTCACGTCGAGGATCCGCCCGGAGAACAGGTGCAGGTCCCGCTTGGCCTTCGGTCGGCGCACGTCGGTGATGGTGACGCCGGCGATCACGGCCGCGGCGACGAACTCGGCGTCGTCGTTGAGGAACTCGTGCAGGCCGTTGATCACGTGCATGCCGCGGGCGATGCCGTCGAGCAGCACGATCCGCTGGTCGTCCGACAGCAGGCCGTCGGCCGGCGCCAGCCCGCAGATCAGGTAGTCGGGGATCTCGCCGGCGTGCGCGATGGACTCGTCGAGCGAGGCCAGCACCGGGATCCCGTTGGCCTCGCCGTCCAGGAACTGGCCGGCGTCGACCCCGGCCCGGAGGCTGTCGATGACGCTGAGGACCTGGTAGCGCTCGGAATGCCGGACCAGGCCGTTCGCGGTCTTACCGTCCTGCTCGCCGAACAGTGCCTCGCAGTAGACGACCGCGGTGGAGCCGGCGGGTGGCGCGAAGGGCGCGGCGGGGGTGATCGACTCGCCCGGTTCGGGCGCATGCAGAAAAGGGGTACCGCTGACGAGCGAAGACATGCGCATCCTCTGAGCAGGCTCAGAGAAGGCGACGGGTTCGTGGCGGGGCCGGTGGGCCCAACGTTGCGCGAGTGGTCTGCCCTGAGGATCGGCGAAGTTACCGACACGTCAAGCCTACCCGGTCAGGTCCGGATCCATCCCGCTGTCGGCTCTCACCTCATCGCTCGGACGACGATCAGGAGGTGATCGCGCACACCCGGCCGGTCACCGGGGCAGTCATGACGTAATAGCTGAAGTGCTCCCGTTCATCCGGACGTCGGGGGGTCGAGATCGGGCGGGCGGGCGCCGAGGGCCAGAATCAGGCCGAGCACCTGGCCCGGGTCCTGCAGAATGTCGCCGTACAGCTCCCTGAGCTGGGTCATCCGGTAGCGCACGGTCTGCGGGTGGATCAGCAGGTGCTCGGCGACGTCGTTGCGCCGTCCCTGGTGCAGCAGCCATGACAGCAGCGTCTCGGTGAGTCGCTCGGCGGTGGCGTCGGGCAGCTCGGCGAGCGGGGCGAGCGCCCGGGCGCGCAGGTCGGCCAGGGCGTCGGTGTCCGCGGTGAGGACCAGCTCGGTGAGCAGGCCCTCGGTGTCCAGGCCGCCCGGTTGCATCCCGCGCAGGCGCAGCACCCGCACGGCGCGGTGGTAGGAGCGGGCCGCCTCGGTCCACGGCCGGGCCGGCCCCACCACCGCTGGCTCCTGGGCGAGCGCGCGCCACACCGCGGACCGCGACTGGCCGGTGTCCGGCACGAGCAGTACCCGCAGGTCGCCGGGCAGGTTCTCGTCGATCATGTCGGCGGCCAGGTTCAGGGTGCGCGGTTCGAGCGCCCCGGCCAGGAACCGGGCCCGTTCGGCGCCCACCAGTAGCACCGTGAGGGTCCTCGGCGGATCCCAGTCGGCCCGCTCCGCATGTTCGACCAGCTCGTCGGGCGGCACGGCGGAGAGCAGGGCGCGGCCCAGTCGCTCCCGGTACATCTCCCGGACCCGGCCGCTGGTGGCGAGCTCGTCGCCGTGGCCGGCCACGCTTGCGGCGGAGAGCTGGTCGATGTAGGCGAAGACCCGCTCGGCGAACCGGACGATCATCTCCGGCGGGACCCGGGCGGCCACCGCGGTCCCGCCCCACTCGTGCCAGGCGGTCCGCGCGCCGACCCGGTACGCGCCGAGCAGCGCGTCGATGCTGCGGCCGGACCGCGCCTCGCCACCACCCAGCCCGTACGCCCCGTCCAGCGCGGGGCGCAGCGCCTCGCCCGGGTCGGCATGCTCGATCATCTGCAGGAACGCGCCCAGCGCGACCCGGACGGCCTCGATGATCTTCGCTGCCATCCGGCCCTGCAGCGGGTCGGCGTACTCGTGGATCTCCGCGACCACCGCGGCTACCGTCCGGGCGGCGACCGCCGGCAGCTGACGGCGCAGGGCGGCCATCACGTCCGGGTCGATGACGAGCACGTCGTCGCCGGTCTGCGTTAAATCCGGCACAAACTGTCTCCTGTGAACAGAGAACTCCGGGCACGC
Source organism: Pseudonocardia sp. (assembly GCA_052386505.1). Taxonomy (GTDB): domain Bacteria; phylum Actinomycetota; class Actinomycetes; order Mycobacteriales; family Pseudonocardiaceae; genus Pseudonocardia. The sequence continues at coordinate 517 of JBQTKB010000099.1, read as the reverse complement.
TACCTTCCCCGGCCAAGATGTTATGTGTCAAGAACGGTCACACTGAAGCCATGACTTCCATGAGCACGCCCACCCGGCCCGAAGGCGCGGCGGTGACCCGCGCGAGCTCGCCAACCCGCCCGGCGGTGCCGGACTTCGAGGCGGAGCCCAAGAGCCGCACCGAGCGTGTCCTGCTGGTGGTGTTCGTCGTGCTGCCGTTCCTGGCGGTGCTGGCGGCCGTCCCGGTGGCCTGGGGCGCCGGCCTGCTCAGCTGGACCGACGTGGCGATCGGCGCGGTGATGTACCTGGTGGCCTGCCTCGGCGTCACCGTCGGGTTCCACCGCTACTTCACCCACGGCTCGTTCAAGGCCAAGCGCCCGCTGAAGATCGCTCTGGCGGTGGCCGGCAGCCTGTCGCTGGAGATGAGCGTGGTCGACTGGGTGGCCACCCACCGTCGCCACCACAAGTTCTCCGACCTCGAGGGCGATCCGCACTCCCCGTGGCGTTTCGGCACCGACTGGAAGGCCCTGACCAAGGG
>JBQTKB010000098.1:0-2451 GCA_052386505.1 Pseudonocardia sp. | reverse complement strand
CAAGGGGTGATCGCCTTGAACCAGTAAGCCCGGGCACGTCTGGTGGCCACGAGCGGGCAGATCTCGTGGCCACCACCGGGCAACTCTCGTGACCGCCTACGGGCAGAACTTCATGTCCCTTGACAGTTGAATCCGCTCGGGGTCTTCCGGCCCCCCATCATCGTCCACAGGTGCCAAGCCCCGACAGACTTTGAGGGCGGCGTCATGGTGACACCCCAGAGCACCTTGCCGGCGGGGCTCATCTGCATGTGCACCACGCCGTCAGGGCCGGGCGACTGAAACGCCGCACAGGATGGGAACACCGGGTCCGCGGACGCGCTCCAGCCTCCAGCGAGTAGGCCGGTGAGGCTGAGCGTGATCGAGCTGGCTAGTGCGGCGGCTCGCCTGGTGACCGTGTGCATGGTATTCCCCCGTCAACGAAGTGATCGTGGCGAGGATGATCGACCGCAGTGCCGGCGTGGGGTGGAACGGCGCGGATCGTGTGCGATCGCGAACGGGGTACGCGGGCTCGTCGTCCTGCTCTGCGGCGTCGAGCTACGCCCGGGTGATGTACGCGGTCGCGGCGTGCACGACCGCGACGGCGGGCACCGCCTGTTGGCGCTGCTGCAACCACCCCATCCGCGCTGGGGCGCCGAACGCACCAAGCCCCAGCAGCAACAGAAAGATCCACAGGCGGCATGAACCGTTCACGAACAGGGGCTCAGGCGCCTTCGGCCAGTGCGTCGGCCGACTCGACGGCCGGGGGCGGGGTGGCGTCGGGATAGAACGTGGTGGACCACCGCCGTAGCGTCATGTACGCCTTGGCCTCCTCCGGCGGCAGCGGCGGGCGGGTCACGTAGCGCATGTGCTCCCAGACGACCAGGTCGTTGCCCACCTGCCGGCGCAGATGTTCGATCCGCTTGAGCGCACGGTCGGTGGGTACCACGGCGTTCGGTTCATGCCGCGGCACGAAGTTGGACATCCGCAGGTCGGAGACCTTGTGGTCGACCGGGATGATGCTCTGGATCTGCACGGTGTCGTCGACGCCGTCGAACCGGAACAGGGCGATACCCAGACCCCAGCCCTGGATGTCGAGGTAGCCCACCTTCTCCCCACCCGGGGTCAGCCAGGTGCCGCCCTTGCGCCCACCCCAGACCATCCGCTGCCGGGAGTGCCACAGCGGCCCGTCGGCGGAGAACTCGATCATCTCCGGGACGTCGGTGGCCTCGTGCACGTACTTCTGGTGGGCCGGGTCGGCCAGGTTCTCGGCCAGGAACTGCGGCGCGACCGGCCGGTTGCGCCAGTCGCCGGTGCAGTGCGGGTGCAACGGGTAGAACTCGCCCTCGGCCCACTCGGGGATGGTGGGGGGCTCCCAGGTGGGTGCCCCGCCGGTCGCGTCGTGCCAGATGAAGACCATCTCGTTGGTCTCCCGCACCGGCCAGGACGCCAACCGCTGGCCGCGGTTGGGCCGGCTGCTGTAGGGGATGTGCACGTTTCGGCCTTCCGGGCTCCACTCCCAGCCGTGGAACGGACAGACCAGGTTGTCGCCGCACACCTTGCCGCCGTGGCCCATGTGCGCGCCCAGGTGCGGGCAGTACGCGTCGAAGATCGTCAACGCGCCGCTCTCGCCGCGGTAGGCGACCAGGTCCTGGGCGAAGTAGCGCAGCGGGTAGGCCTTGCCCTTCTCGAACTCGGCAGACCAGCCCGCGTGGAACCAGCCGGTCGGGAAGTGCTGGTAGGGCAGCCCGCGCTCCTGTGCGGTAGGTAGCTCTAACTGATGGTCTGCGACCGTCACGGGGCCCTCCGTCGGTATGGGCCGGGCTCGGCCCGGTGTGATCCCGGTCGGCGCGGTTGAACCGACCTGCCGGACAGGATGGTCCGCGCCTCGTATTGTCAAACCACATTCGAACACTCGTGGGTAGTTCCGTCAAGCTGCTTGTCGGCTATACCGACCAGTCGGTAGCGTGGCGTACGGGTTCATCGGACCGCATCCCGGGAAAGTTCGACCCACGGACCTCGACACGCGGGAACTTCGACCCGCGGGAACTTCGACATGACAGCGGGGTTGCAATGGCGGTGACCGGCGAACGGGCGGCTGACGACGGCGCGGCGGACGGCGTGCGGCCGCCCGACGCGCAATGGTTGGAGCGGCTCGACCAGGCCGTTGCGGTGGCCAACGTGCCGTCGTTGCTCATGGTGCTGGTGCAGCTGACCGGCGAGACCCGCTGGCTCGAGGCGCCCTACCGGCCGTTACGCGGTCGCGGCCTGGGCGACAACGACACCGGGGGCCTCCCCGAGGTCGTGCAGGACGAGATCCGGCGGGCCGCCGCGGCGGCCATCGCGGACTGGCGGGGCGGGCGGCAGGTGGTGCTCGCGGAGCCCTCGGAAAGCCTCCTGGTGACGATGCTGTCGGCGGCGATGTCCGAGGAGGTACCGCCGGAGTACGGACCGATGCTCGCGGACGAGACCCGG
>JBQTKB010000097.1:0-30832 GCA_052386505.1 Pseudonocardia sp. | reverse complement strand
GGGGGGGGCGGGGGGTCGCTGCCCCCACCGTCTCGGGGGCCCCGGGGGGGGGGGGTCCCCCCCGGGGCGGGGGGGCCCCCCCCCACGACGAGCGGTGGGGTTCAGCGGTCCGAGCTCTGTCTCCGAGCGGGCGATCCGGTCGGCCACCCAGTGCGCCGTCGGCGGGTGTACCGGGAGCGAGAGGTGGCCGACGCCGTTCACTTCGAGCGTGTCCGCCCGCAGGTCCGGGTGGTCCAGCCGGGCGTGCTCGCGGGGCACCATGAACTGGTCGGACCGACTCCACACCACCAGAAACCGGGTGCCGCAGCCCCGGGCCGGCTCGGCCAGCTCGGTGACCAGCTCGGCGCCCGGGGTCAGCTGGCGGGCCAGCTCGGTGGGCACCACGTGTGCGGTGGCCGAGCCGGCGTGCGGGCTGCCCAGGGTGGTCAGCGTGCGCACCATGCGGTCGCCGTCGAGGCGTTGCACCAGGTAACGGGCGATCATCCCGCCGGCCGAGTGGGCCACCACGTGTACGTGCGGGGCCCCGGCTGCCTCCCGCAGCCGCCGGACGTGTTCGCGCAGTTGGTGCGCGGCGATCCGGATGTCGCCGGCCAGGCCCCGGAAGCTCACCGCGTGCACCGTGCCGAGGCCCTGGCGGCGCAGCGCACGGCGGTAGAGGCGCAGCATCGAACGCTCGCCCGGCAAGCCGTGCACCAGCAGCACCGGCACGGCCTCCTGGGCGGACATCTCGGTCACCACCACGCTGCGCCGGGCCAACGGCAGTGACTCGGTGCGACAACCGGTGCGGGTCGCGTCCGGTGCGCGCCGGGCCAGTACCAGCGGGTAGGCGGCCACCCAGCTGCAACAGTGCGCGGAGTCGGCCGCGATCCCGGGCAGACCGCTCGCGTCCAGCGTAGAGCGCACGGAGCGGGCCACCGGGGCGACGGCCGAGCGGACCGCGTTGCCCGCGGAGCGGACCGCGTCGCCCGCCGAGCGGACCGCGTTCCCGGCGGAGCGGACGGTGTCCCCGGCGGAGCGGACTGTCGGCTCGATGCCACCGCCGCACGGCGGATGCCCGCCGCCATCGCCGCACGGCGGATGCCCGCCGCCATCGCCACTGTCGTACCCGCCATCCGAGCTGCCCCGGTCGACCATGGACCGACGGTACGTCACCGGCGCGCCGGGCGCCGGACTGTGCGACCGGGGTCATGTGTTCTACCGTCCGGTCGTGAAGCGCGGGACCGGTGTGCCACCCGGCGTGGTCGCGCGCGGCCCCGTACCCGTCGCGGCGGGTACGGGGCGGGTGCTCGGGCGCACCGCCGTCGTCCGTCGCCGACCCCGGCGCGGTGACGAAGCGCGCGGTTCGGGGGCCCGGTGGGCCGGCCGGTTGGCCCGGTGGTGGGCGGGGGCGGTTCGGGCCGGGGCGCTGGTGGCGCTGTCGGTGGCGATGCTGGTGGTCGGCGCGGGGTTGTCGGCCCTCGGGCCCCGGTTGCCGGTGGCCCGACCTGCGGCGTGGCCCGGGCCGGGCGCGGCGCAGGCCGCGGCGCCGGCGTTCGGGGTGTGGCCGTTACTGGTGGTCCTGGCGGTGGCTCCGGGCGTGCTGGCCGTGATGCTGATCCTGGTCTGGCAGCGGGCCGCCGCGTTGGCCTTGATCGCGGCGGTCGGAGCGGTGGCCGTCGGGCGGGTGGTGCTCGACCTGGCGCTGATGCTGCAGCCGCTGGCCGCCGCCCGCCCGGAGCTGGTGGCACCCGCCGCGATCGACGGCCTGCGCGCCGCACCGGGCGGCTGGTTGCTGGTGGCCGGGCAGCTCTGCACGGTGTTGGCCGGGCTGCTGGCCGCTGCCGAGGTGGGCCGTTGCCGGGGCGAGCACGGCCTCGTCGCGCCGGCCGGTGCCGCACGGGTGCCCGCCCGGGTGCCGCCGGTCGCGCTCGGGGTCGCGCTGGTGGCGGCGGCCGGGCTGCTCGCCGCGCCGTTCGGCACCGGGCTGCCCTTCTTGTCCGACCATTCGGTGTTCGACGCGCCTCCGGCGGTGGCCGCCGGACGGCTGCTGCTGGCTGCCGGGATCGTGTTGGCCACCGCGCTGGCCGCGTCCGCGCCGGACCACCGGGTGGTGGCTGGCGGTCTGGTCGGGGTGGCGCTGGGTGTGCTTGCGGTGGCCGTGCCGTCCCTGGTGGTGGCGTCCTTGGCCCCGGGCTTCCGGCCCACCCCGGGTCCGGTGATGGCGGTGCTGGGCGCTTTCGGGCTGGCCGTGCTGGCCCGGTCGGTGGTGCGCGCGGCCTGGGCCGAGCCGCGAGACCAGGCGGACCGGCCACCGCGACCGGCCACCGGCGTGCCGCGCGTGGTGCTGGCCGATGACTACCGGCGGATCGGTGGCGCGCTGTGTGTGCTGGCCGGTGGCTGCGCGGTGGCGGCGTTCGTCGCCGATCCGGTGCGGCTGGTCGAGCAGTTGCCCGGCGGCGCGGGCCAGCCCCGGTTGCCGACCCAGGGCCTGCTGCTGTCCACCGGTCTGGTGCTGGCCGCGGTGGGCACGGTCACCGCGTTCAGCCGGGTCGGCCGGCTGGTGCGCCCCGGGCTCGCCGTGCTCGCGATGGCCATGCCGATGGCGGCCGCCGAGTACGTCACCGCAGTGCTCGGCGTGCTGGAGCTGCCGGGGGTTGACGCCGGGTGGGGCTGGTGGCTGGCGATGGCGTCGGTGACCGCCGCGCTGGCCGGAGCGTTCGCCTGCGCGCTGGCCGGCGGGTTGGAACGTGACGAGGTCGACCTGACCGACCGCTCGTTCCACGGCCCGACCGCCGCGCCGGCCGCGTCGGCCGCCGTGCTCGCGGTGGCGGGTTTCGCGCTGCCGCTGGTCCAGGGCGCCGGCCGCGGCGTGACCGGCGTGTTCCAGGGTCCGTACGGCCTGCCGTCGTGGGCGTTGTTGGCCGCGATGGCGACCGTCGTTGGGGTGGGTCTGCTCGGTCCCCGGTGTCGGCCGGAGCGGGCCGCGGTGCTGTACACCGGGGCCTGCCTGGTGCTCGTGCTGCGGCTGGCCCGGATCGTGTTCGGGCCGCGCCCACTGCCCAGTGCCGGGCTTGCCGAGGGTGCGGTGGCCACCGCGATCTGCCTGGTGCTGATGCTGGCGGCGGCCTCCGTCTCGGCGAGCACGGCGGCGCGCATGGGACTGGCGGGTGCCCGGGGAGGCCGCGGCACTCTAAGCTCGCGGGCGCCGGTAGTGGGGAGCACGAGGAGGTTGTGACCATGGGCGAACGGATTCGGGTCGTGGTGGCCAAACCCGGCCTGGACGGTCACGACCGCGGGGTGAAGGTGGTGGCCCGGGCCCTGCGGGACGCCGGCATGGAGGTCGTCTACACCGGCCTGCACCAGACGCCGGAGCAGATCGTGGAGACCGCGCTGCAGGAGGACGCCGACATCGTGGGGCTGTCCGTGCTGTCCGGCGCGCACATGACGCTGTTCAAACGGGTGCTGGAGCTGCTCGATGAGAGCGCTGCGCGGGACATCAAGGTCTTCGGCGGCGGGATCATCCCGGAGGAGGACATCGTCGCGCTGACCGAGCTGGGGGTGGCCAAGATCTTCACCCCGGGCGCCAAGACCACCGACATCGTCCAGTGGGTCCGGGAGAACGTGACCAACGCCGAGCCGGCCGACGCCTGACTTTTCGGCCGGCCCGGTCGCTCGGTCTGCCCGGTCTTCCCCGGTCCGGTCTTTCGGTCGGGCCCGGTCTTCCCGGTCCGTTGAGCCCCGGTCAGGTGACGTGAGAGGGCTCACCGGGGCGGGTCGCGCCGCGTGGTCGCGCCGCCGCTAGGGTCATCTCCGCAGCTCACGGCTCGCGGGTCGGACCCGTGCCGAGCCGGGCGCTAGACGTCAGATCCGGGTCGGTGACGACCCCGATGGCAGCGAGAGGCCGGGAGAGGCACAACAGTGGACCTGTACGAGTACCAGGCGAAGGACCTCTTCGCCGCGCACGACGTCCCGGTATTGCCGGGCCGGACCGTCACCACCGCCGAGGACGCCGCCGCGGCGGCCGCCGAGATCGGCACCGCGGTGGTGGTCAAGGCGCAGGTGAAGACCGGCGGCCGCGGCAAGGCCGGCGGCGTCAAGCTGGCCAACAACGCCGACGAGGCCCGGGAGAAGGCCGAGGCGATCCTCGGCCTGGACATCAAGGGCCACATCGTGCACCAGGTCCTGGTCACCGAGGCCAGCGACATCGCCGAAGAATACTATTTCTCGTTTCTGCTCGACCGGTCCAACCGCACCTTCCGGGCCATGGCCAGCGCCGAGGGCGGCATGGAGATCGAGCAGTTGGCGGTGGAGCGGCCCGACGCCCTGGCCAAGGTGCCGGTGGATGCGATCGCCGGGGTGGACAAGGCCAAGGCCGCCGAGATCGTCGCCCAGGCGAAGCTCCCGGCCGCGGTCGCTGACCAGGCCGCCGACGTGATCGTCAAGCTGTGGGAGACCTTCGTCGGCGAGGACGCCACGCTGGTCGAGGTGAACCCGCTGGTCCGCGATCCGCAGGACAAGATCATCGCGCTGGACGGCAAGGTCACCCTGGACGGCAACGCCGACTTCCGGCACCCCGGCCACGCCGCCCTGGTCGACGAGCGCACGGAGAACCCGTTGGAGGCCAAGGCCAAGGCCAAGGGCCTCAACTACGTCAAGCTCGACGACGGCCAGGTCGGCATCATTGGCAACGGCGCCGGACTGGTGATGAGCACGCTGGACGTGGTCGCCTACGCCGGGGAGAAGCACGGCGGGGTCAAGCCGGCCAACTTCCTGGACATCGGCGGTGGCGCCTCGGCGCAGGTGATGGCCGACGGTCTGGACGTCATCCTGGGCGACCCGGACGTCAAGAGCGTGTTCGTGAACGTCTTCGGCGGCATCACCGCCTGCGACGCGGTGGCCAACGGCATCGTCGGTGCCCTGGAGCTGCTCGGCGACTCGGCGACCAAACCGCTCGTCGTGCGGCTGGATGGCAACAACGTGCTCGAGGGTCGCCGGATCCTCGACGAGGCGAACCACCCCCTGGTCACCCAGGTGGACACCATGGACAACGCGGCCGACAAGGCTGCTGAGCTTGCAGTGGCGGGGGCCTGAGTCATGGCGATCTTCCTCAACGAGAACAGCAAGGTGATCGTCCAGGGCATCACCGGTGGCGAGGGCACCAAGCACTCCACCAAGATGCTCGCGGCCGGCACCAACATCGTGGGCGGAGTGAATGCCCGCAAGGCCGGCACCTCGGTGTCGATCGGTGGTAAGGACCTCACGGTCTTCGGCACGGTCGAGGAGGCGATGAAGGAGACCGGCGCGGACGTGTCGGTGGTCTTCGTCCCGCCGAAGTTCGCCAAGGACGCGGTGATCGAGGCCATCGACGCGCAGATCCCGCTGGCCGTGGTGATCACCGAGGGCATCCCGGTGCACGACTCGGCGTACTTCTGGGCGCACGCCTGCGCACGCGGCAACGGCACGCGCATCATCGGGCCGAACTGCCCGGGCATCATCAGTCCCGGCAAGTCGAACGCCGGCATCATCCCGGCCGACATCGCCGGCCCGGGCAACATCGGGCTGGTCTCCAAGTCCGGCACGCTGACCTACCAGATGATGTTCGAGCTGCGTGAGTTCGGCTTCTCCTCGGCGATCGGCATCGGTGGCGACCCGGTCATCGGCACCACGCACATCGACGCGCTGGAGGCCTTCGAGGCCGATTCGGAGACCGCTGCCATCGTGATGATCGGCGAGATCGGCGGCGACGCAGAGGAGCGCGCGGCGGCCTTCGTCAAGGAGCACGTGACCAAGCCGGTGGTCGGTTACGTCGCCGGGTTCACCGCGCCGGAGGGTAAGACGATGGGTCACGCCGGCGCCATCGTGTCCGGCTCGGCCGGCACCGCGCAGGCCAAGAAGGAGGCCCTGGAGGCCGCCGGAGTCAGGGTCGGCAAGACGCCCAGCGAGACCGCGGCGCTGATGAAGGAGATCATCTCCGCGGGCTGACGACCGGGCTCCGGCCGACACACCGGTCGGAGCCGGTGACCAGCGGTACGCCACAGCGAGGGAGCGCCACCACCATGAGCGACCCGACCGACGAGCGACCCGAGCGCCCGCCGCTGGACGGTCCGGCCCGGGTGCTGGCCATCGCGGTCGCCGGGCTGGCCGCGATCGGATATCTGCTCGGTTTCTCCGGTGAGGTCGCTCCGCTGATCACCAGCCAGTCCGGGTTGCTGCTGGTCGGTGGTGGCCTGCTGGCCGGGATCTCGGTGCTGCCCAGGGCCGCGCGGTACCTGCTGCCGGCGGTCGTGTTGGTGGTGCTCGGCGCGCTCGACCTGCTGCTGCTGGTGAGCACCGACCTGGTTCGCCTGTCCGGGGCGGCGATCGTGTCGATGGTGGTGGCGGTGCTGCAGATGGGTGCCGCGATTGCCGCGCTGCTGTTCGACCAGGGCGTGCTGGGCAGAGTGCCCGGCTTCCCCGGCCGGTTCGTCCCGCGCGGGCGGGCCGGACGGGGAGGGGGGCCGGGTGGTGGCGACCCCGGCTATCCCGGGTACCCGGGCTACCCGCCGCCTGGGTACCCGGGCTACCCCGGTTACGGCTACCTGGGCTACGGACCGCCGGTGTGGGGCCCGCCGCAGGGTTACCCGGGCTATCCGCCGCCGCATCCCGGCGCTACGCCACCGCCGGAGTCGGCCGGAGTGGTGTCGGCGGGTGCCGCGCCGCCGTTGGGTGGGGTGCCGCCGGGTGCCGCGCCGCCGGGTGCCGCGCCGCCGTCGGGTGGGGTGCCGCCGGGTGCCGCGCCGCCGTCGGAGGCGGCCGACCAGCCCACCGAGCGGCATGCGGCGGTCCCGCCGCCCGCTGACCGGACCGACGATCCCGGTCCCCGCGAGCCGGGCCACGGGCCGCCCCCCGGGCTTGGCCATCCGCCGGAGACACGTCGCTGACCATGCCCGACACCGTGACCCGCTCGGGACCGGGAGACGCCACGACGGTCGCCGCCGGGTTCCGGATTCGGGTGCTTCTCGGCGCGGTGCTGGGCAGCGTGCTCGGCAGCTATCTGCTGGCTGTGGCGGTCGCCGCGGCGGCCGGGCTCACCGCCGGAATCGGCCCGGACATCGCCGGCCTGCTCACCACCGCGATCCCGCTCTGGCTGGCCGCTCACCAGGTGCAGCTGACCATGGCCGGCGCCCCGCTGGGGGTGCTGCCGCTGCTGCCCACCGTGGGCCTAGCGCTGCTGGTCGGCCGGTTCGCCGGGTCGGCGATTGGCAAGCTCGGTGGGCGCTGGGGTGGGGATGCGGCCTGGCTCACCGCGTCGCTGGCCGGTGGGCACGGCTGCCTCGCCGTGCTCTCGAGCGCGCTGCCGGCCAATCCCGCGCAGGTGCAGCCGTGGCCGGCGCTGCTGGGCGCCGGCCTGGTCGCGGCGCTCGGTGCCGGGGCGGGAGTGTTCCGGGTGGCCGGTGCGCCGGTGCGGTGGTCGATGGCCCCGACCTGGGTGCGCACCGGGCTGGCCGGCGCGGTCACCGCCGGGGTCGTGCTGGTGGCCGCGGCGACCCTGCTGTTGCTCGCCGCGCTGCTCGCCTCGCTCGGCACGGTGATCGACTGGTTCGAGTCGCGGCCGGGACTGGGCGCCTGGCTCGGGGTCGGCGTGCTCACCGTGTGCTACCTGCCGAACGCGGTGCTGGCGGCGGTGAGTTGGCTTGCCGGTCCGGGGGTGGTGATCGGGACGGCGGCCGCCTCGCCGTTGGCGGTGGCGGCCGGGCCGTTGCCGCCGTTGCCGCTCCTGGCCGCGATGCCCACCGGCCAACCCCCGGGGTGGGCGGGTGTCGTGTTCGCGTTGCCGGTGGCTGCGGGCGTGCTGGCCGGTCGGCGGTGCCGACGCGACCGAGGGGAACCGACGTCTCGGCTGCGGTCGGCCGCGCTGGCGGCGGCGGTGGTCGCGGTGGTCTTCTGGGTGCTGGCGACGGTGGTCAGCGGGCGCCTCGGTGGCGGCCCTTTCGATCCGGTGGAGCTGCCCGGGCTGGGCGGGGCGCTGGCTTTGCTCGGCTGGGTCGGGCTGCCGGCGCTGCTCACCGCGGTGCTCCCGGAGCGCGGCGACCACCTCTCGCGGTTGAGTGGCCGGCTGACCCGCCGCCGCCCGGCTCCGGCGGACCGCCCTACGGAGCCGGAGGGCCGGCGGGGCCGGCGTGCGGACAGAACGCCGGGCACCGACGAGTCGTCCGGGAACGAGCTGCCCGGGAACGAGCTGCCCGAACCCGGGCTGTCCGAACCCGGGCTGTCCGAACCCGGGCAGCGGGCTCGGAATCCGTCCGACGACCCTGACCCCCCGGCCGTCGGCCGCTGACCAACGCCGTCCACCTGGTTCGTCGCCCGCCCAACCCGCCGATCCGGGTCGGGGGCGTCACGTCCGGAGGTGGCGAGGGCGCTCGCGACAGTAGGGTTGGTCGTCGAGACGACCAGGCACATCAAAGACCAGGCTCCGGGCCAGCGCCGTCGGGGCCAGCGCAGCCGGACCAGTGACGCGAGGAGCCAGAGCTGAGCACGCCGATCGCTTCGTACCGGCTCGAGCTGCCGGTACCCAGCCGGGTGGTGGTGCTGGTGTCCGGCTCGGGCACCCTGCTCCAGGCACTGCTGGACGCCGCCGGGTCGGACTTCCCGGCCCGGGTGGTTGCGGTCGGGGCCGACCGGGTGGGGATCGAGGGCCTGACCCGGGCCGAGCAGTCCGGGCTGCCCACATTCGCACTCGCGTTGCGCGAGCACCCCAACCGGGAGGCCTGGAACAAGGCGCTCACCGCCGCGGTCCGGGAACACCGGCCGGACCTGGTGGTCAGCGCCGGGTTCATGAAGGTGCTGTCTCCGGCGTTCCTGTCCGACGTGGGCTGCCCGGTGATCAACACGCATCCGGCGTTGCTGCCGGCGTTCCCCGGGGCGCACGCGGTGCGCGACGCGCTGGCCTACGGGGTCAAGGTGACCGGCTGCACGGTGCACCTGGTGGACGCCGGAGTGGACACCGGACCGGTGCTGGCTCAGCGGGCGGTGCCGGTCCACGCGCGCGACACCGAGCACACGCTGCACGAGCGGATCAAGACCGAGGAGCGGGAGCTGTTGGTGCGCACGGTGGCCGAACTGGTCGGCCGGGGTGCCACGGTGACCGGACGAGAGGTGGAGTTCTAGGTGGGTGCGTCGGTGGACACGACAGGCGGGCGGCGTGCGATTCGACGCGCGCTGATCAGCGTGTACGACAAGGCGGGACTGTTGGACCTGGCCACGGGGCTGCACGCGGCCGGTGTGGAGATCGTGTCCACCGGGTCGACCGCGCAGCGGATCGCCGACGCCGGGGTGCCGGTGACCAGGGTGGAGGAGGTCACCTCGTTCCCGGAGTGTCTGGACGGCCGGGTGAAGACGCTGCACCCGCGCATCCACGCGGGGCTGCTCGCCGACACCCGCAAGCCCGAGCACCTGGCCCAGCTCGCCCAGTTGGACGTCGCCCCGTTCGACCTGCTGGTCAGCAACCTCTACCCGTTCACCGAGACGGTGGCCTCCGGGGCGGATGCTGAGGAGTGCGTGGAGCAGATCGACATCGGTGGGCCGGCGATGGTGCGGGCGTCGGCGAAGAACCACGCGAGCGTCGCGGTGCTGGTCGACCCGACCCGGTACGGCTGGGCGCTGGAACAGATCGTGGCCGGCGGGTTCACCCTGGCCGACCGGCAGCGACTGGCCGCCGAGGCCTACCGGCACACCGCGAGCTACGACGTCGCGGTCGCGTCCTGGATGGGTAACGTGCTCGCCCCCGGTGACGACGCCATGCCCACGACCGGCCAGGCCGGCGCGGGTGAGGCGGCCGGGTTCCCGTCCTGGATGGGCGCCACCTGGCAGCGGCGCGCCATCCTGCGCTACGGGGAGAACCCGCACCAGGCGGCAGCGCTGTACGTCGGTTCCGGGGACCACGGCGGGTTGGCCGGCGCCGAGCAGTTGCACGGCAAGGAGATGTCGTACAACAACTACGTCGACGCTGACGCGGCGTGGCGGGCGGCGCACGACCACGAGGCGGCGTGCGTGGCGATCATCAAGCACGCCAACCCGTGCGGCATCGCGGTGTCGGCCTTGCCCGACGGGGGCGCCGGAGCCGACGGTGGTGCCGCGATCGCCGAGGCGCACCGCAAGGCGCACGCCTGCGACCCGGTGAGCGCGTTCGGCGGGGTGATCGCGGCGAACCGTGAGATCGGCGTGGCGATGGCCGAGCAGATCGCCGAGGTGTTCACCGAGGTGGTGGTGGCACCCGGCTACGCCGACGGCGCGCTGGAGGTGCTGGCCCGCAAGAAGAACGTGCGGGTGCTGCGGATGGCCGGGCTGTCCGGGGTGGGCGCCGAGACCCGCCAGATCAGCGGCGGGTTGCTGGTCCAGCGGCGCGACCTGGTGGACGCCCCCGGTGATGACCCGACGAAGTGGACACTGGCCACCGGCGCGCCGGCCGACCCGGAGGCCCTGGCCGACCTGGCGTTCGCCTGGCGGGCCTGCCGGGCGGTGAAGTCCAACGCGATCCTGCTGGCCACCGGTGGCGCATGTGTCGGGGTGGGAATGGGACAGGTCAACCGGGTGGACGCGGCACGGCTCGCGGTCGCGCGGGCCGGTGACCGGGCGGCCGGTTCGGTGGCCGCGTCGGACGCGTTCTTCCCGTTCCCGGACGGGCTGGAGGCGCTGCTCGAGGCGGGGGTACGGGCGGTCGTCCAGCCCGGCGGCTCGGTGCGTGACGAGGTGGTGGTGGCCGCCGCGGCCGCCGTCGGGGTACCGCTCTACCTCACCGGCACCCGGCACTTCGCGCACTGAGCCGCCCGCCGATGGCTCTTGACGGGGGCCGGTGGATGGGATCGAATAGACATCGAACATATGTTCGACTCTATCCGAACTGGGCCGGCTTGTCGACCGGCTGCTCTTGTGCGAGGTGGTCGTGGTCGGGCTGGCGGGGTCGACGGTGGAGGAGCCGGCCGTTCGGCTGAGCCGGGCCCGGGCACTGCTCGAGCGGTCCTCCCTGGTCGGCGGGCCGGTGCCCGCCCGCTCGGCTCCCGGGGCCGACGAGCGGATACTGCCGCTGGCCGCGCCGCTGCGGGCGCTGCTGCCCGGTGGCGGGCTGCGCCGGGGGAGCACGGTCGAGCTCGGACGTTCGACGGCGCTGGTGTTCGCGGTGCTGGCCGAGGCGTCGGCGGCGGGCTCCTGGTGCGCCCTGGTCGGGCTGCCCGAGGTCGGGCTGGTCGCCGCGGCGGAGGCCGGGCTGGAGCTGTCCCGGTTGGCGCTGGTGCCCCGGCCGGGTCCTGATCTGGTGTCGGTCGCCGCCGCGCTGCTGGACGGGGTGGATCTGGTGGTGCTGGCCGGCGGGCAGGGGCTCCCGGCGGGCGCCCGTCAGCGGCTTGCGGCCCGGGCCCGGCACCGGGGGTCGGTGCTGTTGCCGGTCGGGCCCTGGCCGGGGGCCGATGTGCGGCTGGGGGTCGAGTACGGGCGGTGGCACGGTCTGGTCGGCGGCGGGGCCGGTCGTCTGCGCCTGCGTGAGGTGCGTCTGCGGGGCGACGGGCGTGGCGCGGCGGGCCGGGGCCGGTCGGTCACCGCGCTGCTGCCCGGCCCCGAGGGCGCGGTCGTCGAGATCGGCGGGTCTGGTGCGCGGGATGTGCTGGCCGGGCCCGCCGGGGTCGGCGGGTCGGGTGTGCTGGCCAGGCCGGTCGGGTCAGCCGGGGCTGCCGGGCCAACCGGGAACGGGGGGCCGGGTCCGTGGCACGTCGATGGGGAGCGGCCGGCGGCCCCCACCCGGGAAGCTGGATGACCGGCCGGGAAGAGCCCGCGCCGCGGGTGCTGGCGCTGTGGTGTCCAGACTGGCCGGTGGTGGCCGCGGTGGCCGCCGAGGGTGTGCCCGTGCACCGGCCGGCGGCGGTGTTCGCCGCCAACCGGGTGCAGGCCTGTTCGGCGCCGGCCCGGGCCTACGGGGTGCGGCGTGGTCTGCGTCGTAGGGAGGCGCAGGCGCGGTGCCCGGAGCTGGTGGTGCTGGCGGTGGACCGGGGGCGTGACGCGCGGGCGTTCGAGTCGGTCGCGCTCGCGGTGGAGGAGTTGGCCCCGGGGGTGGAGCTGCTCCGTCCGGGGCTGCTCGCGCTGCCCGCCCGGGGGCCGGCGGGTTACTTCGGCGGTGAGCGGGTGGCCGCCGAGCGGCTGGTCGACCAGGTCGCCGCGCGGGTCGGCACTGAGTGCCAGGTCGGGGTGGCGGACGGGCTCTTCGCGGCCGCCCTGGCCGCCCGCCGGGGTGTGGTGGTGGAGCGCGGGGCCACCGTGCGGTTCCTGGCCCGGCTGCCCATCGACGAGCTGGACCGGGAGCCGGATGCGGAGCGGGCCGAGCTGGTCAGCCTGCTGCGCCGGCTCGGGCTGCTCACTCTGGGGGCCTTCGCGGCGTTGCCGGCGGCCGACGTGGCCTCCCGGTTCGGCCCGGACGCGGTGCTGGCCCACCGGCTGGCCCGGGGGCGGGACCCGCGCCCGCCGGCGCGCCGGCGACTGGCCGAGGAGCTGGTGGTCTCGGTGGAGCTCGACCCCCCGGTCACCCGGGTCGACGCGGCGGCCTTCGCCTCCCGGGCCCTGGCCGACCGGCTGCATGCCATGCTCGCCGGCCGCGGTCTGGCCTGTACCCGGCTGGGGATCCAGGCCCGCGGGCTCGATGGGTCGGAGCTGGCCCGGGTCTGGCGGTGCGCCGAGCCGTTGACGCCGTCCGGCACGGTCGACCGGGTGCGCTGGCAGCTCGACGCCTGGCTCACCCGGACCCGGTTCCGCTCCCCGTCCGGCGGGATCGGGCTGTTGCGGCTGTCCGGGGAGGAGGTGGTCGAGGCCGGTGTGTTGCAGCTGGGTCTGTGGGGCGATGTCGGGGCGGACGATGAACGGGCTGGCCGGGCACTGGTCCGGGTGCAGGCGATGCTCGGTCCGGATGCGGTGTGCACGGCCGTGCTCGGCGGTGGCCGGGATCCGGGGGAGCGGGTCCGGTTGATCCCCTGGGGTGAGGAGCGGGAGCGGGAGAAGCTGGGGGGGCGGGCTGCGGACTCCGACCGGGGTGGGGAACCGTCGCCGCCCTGGCCGGGTCGGTTGCCGGCTCCGTCACCGGGCACGGTGCCGGCCCGTCCGGTGTCGGTCGAGGTGCTGGACGCCGGGCGGGCCCCGCTGCGGGTTGACGACCGGTACCTGATCAGCGCTGAGCCGGCCTGGGTCGTGGTGGACGGGCAGCCGGCGCGGCCGGTGTCCGGTTGGGCCGGGCCCTGGCCGGTCGACCAGTGCTGGTGGGACGTCGCCGGCTGGCGCGGCGTTCGCCTGCAGGTGGTGCTGGTCGAACCGGATGGAGGTGAGTCGGCGTTGCTGTTGGTCCAGCGGGAGGGCCGGTGGTTGCTCGCCGGCGCCTACGACTGACGAGTGCGACCGACTGACGCTTGTTGTCGTTCTTGGAGAGGTGTGCTCGTGGGGGTCGATGACGCATTCGTCGAGACCTGCGCCGGAGGATCGCCCCGTTGGAGGGTGCCTCCCGGGCAGTTTCCCGCGCTGTTGGCCCTGTACGAGAGGGAGGGCCGCACCCAGGCCGAGCTCTGCCAGCTCGTCCGGATCGAGCAACCGACGATGGCGAACACACTCAACCGGATGCAGCGTGACAGCCTGATACATCGCGATCCGGACCCGGCGGACGGGCGACGGTCGCTCGTCGAGCTGACCCAGCGCGGTCGTGCCCTTGAGCCGGCGCTCGTTGCGGCCGCCGAGGCGGTCAACGCCTCGGCTACCGCCGGCATCAGCGCCGAGGAGCTCGCCACGTTGCTGTCCCTGGTGGCCAGGGTGATCGACAACCTCGACCAGCCGTCCACCCTTACACCGTGATCCGCTGCACCTCCGAAGGAGGGCGCATGTCCACCGTCACCGAGATCAACGCTCATACCCAGATGTTGACCCTGATCAACACGTTCACCGTGCGACCGGACCGCCAGGTCCGCCTGATCGATCTGCTGGAGCGGGCCACCGAGGAGGTGATGCGGCACCGCGCCGGGTTCATCTCGGCCAATATCCATCGAGGCCTCGACGGGACCACCGTGGTCAACTACGCCCAGTGGGCCAGCAGCGCGGCGTTCGAGGCGATGCTCGCCGACCCGATCGCCCAGGAGCACATGCGCGAGATCATGGAGATCGCCGATTCGAGCCCGGGGTTGTACGAGGTCGCGTCCGTGCACCGACGCTGACGCTTGCGGTACGGGTCGTCGCATCCGGTGCGTCGAGGCCCCGAGGGTGAATCCCGGGGAGTCGGACGTCGGCGACTCGGCGCGGCGAGTGAGCTCGAGGATGCCGCGGGGTGGGTCTACCGAGACGCTCGCGGGCGCGTCGGCCGACCGCGCCGACCGGCCGGCGTGAACTCGTAGAGCCCGAGTGTCGCGGGGGCCTCGGCGACCCCGGGGCCGCCACCGCGTACCCAGGCGATGACGTCGTCGATACCCGCATCATCGAGGACCAGACCGAGCCAGATCGGCCGGCCGCCGGCGCGGCGACCATCCCTGGAGGGGTTGACCACGATCACGTTCGACTGGTCGCAGGTGTCGAGACACCGGCTGACCCGGACCCTGGCGGAGCCGGCGAGGCCGGCGCGCAGCCGAGCGAGGTGTTCGTCGTGGTCGACCTCGGGATGCTTCCGCCGGGTGCCGCAGCAGCAGTCCCGGCAGGTGGTGACGAGGCAGCTCGCGGATCCGGTCGGATCGGGGGCGGTCGAGCCGTCCGAGCTGGCGCTCACCATGCGAGGGTCGATCGACCTGGCCGTGTCGACGGCATTCCCGGCCGAGTCCGCACAGCGACCGCCTCTCTCCGGAAAGTGCGCCGCTCAGGTGTGGTGACGAGGCGATGGTCGGCGTCTCCCGATCCGTCGGATCTGTCATCCCGCTCATCTGCTGCCCCGGGCGGTGCCTGGCCGCTCGACGGAGTCGCTCTCCGATCACGGTGGTGGCCCAGTGCCGGATGCCTCCCGGCCTCTGGCGCGCCAACGCCTGGTCCGCCCGATCCTGCCAGACAGGCCTTCCGGGGTGCTACAGCCGGGGCGCTCTGCCCGTGCGTCGCGGGTCACAGCGCGGTACTCGCCCCGGAGGCCGCGCATGCCGGCGTTCGGAGAGCGCGCCGCTGAGCGAACGGTCGGGGAGTCGAATCCGCGAGGTCGTCGGTTGCGGGGAGGCATGCGGACGACTATAGTCGAACATATGTTCGATACAAGGGTTGATCCGAGAACTCCTGTCGGGTCTCCGGCGAGCAAGCCCGCGCGCGCTACTTCGGACGAGGACATGGCGCCCGGTGACGACCTGGTGCCAGCTGACGACCCGGTGCCGGGTGAGGCATGGTCGCGTTACCTGCCTGACGGGTTGCTTGCGGACATGCTGTCGGTGGCCTCGGGCGGCTCGTGCTGGGACCGGGTGGAGCGCATCGGCGGTTGGGAACGGATCATCGCGTGGGCACAGGCCAATCAGCTCCGCGCGATTGCGGGGTTCGTGCGCGCCGCGTCAACGGACCCGGCCTACGGTGGTGATCCGGAGCAGGTCGGGGCCTCGGTGTGCGCCGAGGTCGGGTTGATCACCAGGGTGTCTCCCCGCACCGCGGACGGCCGGGTGGGCGATGCGGTAGCGCTGGTCGAGCGGTTGCCCACGGTGCTCGACGCGCTCGCTGAAGGGCGGATCAGCCTTGCCGGGGCCCGAGCGGTCGGGGAGGAGACCGGGTCGTTGTCCGAGGAACTGCTGCCGGAGGTGCAGTCACGGGTGCTGCGGCGTGCGGGTGAGCAGACCCCGAGCCAGATCCGGGCGGCCACCCGGCGGGCGGTGGCCGGTCTCGATGCCACCGCCGTGCGGCGTCGCGCGGAGAAGGCGCGCCAGGAACGACATGTCCGGCTGATCCCCGAGCCCGATGGGATGGCCACGCTCTCGGCGTACCTGCCTGCGGCGGACGCGGTCGGGGTGTACGGGGTGCTCGACGATTGCGCCCGCCGGGCCGCCGGGCCGGGCGAGACCCGGACGATGGACGCGCGTCGGGCGGACGCGTTGGTCGACTTCGTCCTGGATCGGCTTGTTCGTCCCCTCCGGTGTGCGCCCGGAGACGGTGCTCAGGAGACGGGGATCGCCGGTCCGCGCGCTCCGGGTCCGCGGCCCGGCTGCGGGCGCTCTTCTCGCGACCGGGCGCGGGTACAGGTTCGGGTCACCGTGCCACTGACCACCTTGCTCGGGCTCGACCGGCTGCCTGGCGAGCTTGCCGGTTTCGGGCCCGTACCGGCCGGTGTGGCTCGGGAGTTGGCGGCGCAGGGCACCTGGCGGCGCCTGGTCACCGATCCGCTGTCCGGAGCGCTGCTGGACTACGGCACCACCCGCTACCGGCCCCCGCCGCACCTGGCCGAGCACGTCATCGCCCGCGATCAGACCTGCGACTTCCCGTCATGCCGGGTGCCTGCGCATCGGTGCGACCTGGATCACCGCGTACCCCACGATCCGGATACGGACAAGGGAGCCACCAGCGCAGACAATCTCGGAGCCCGGTGTCGTGGCCACCACCAGCTCAAGGCCAGCCCCGGCTGGCATCTGACCCGTCAGCCCGGTGGCGCCGTCGTCTGGCACTCGCCGACCGGTCACCGCTACCGACGATTGCCACCACCATCGGCGGAGCCGACGGCAACCATCGACGCGCCGCCGTTCTAGCGGTAGCGATGGGTTTCAACAATCCAGATGTCAGCTGGTCAGAGCTGGAGCGGATGCTGTCCGGCAAGGCCACTACCAGCCTCACCGGCGGTCCGCGGACTCCGCGATCCGACCGTGCCTCCGGTTGCCCCGACGACTTCTGCGCCGACTCTTGGCGGGATCCCAGCTGTGCGGACTCGGGTTGCGCGGACTCGGGTTGCGCGGACGAGGTTGGTGCCGACGAGAGTGGTGCCCACGAGCCGGCCTCGGTACCTGGCGAGCCGGCCTCGGCACCGGGCGATGGCGGGGACAGCCCCGCCTGGTCGCGCAAGCGTGGTCAGTACCGTCCACCGGCGTCGCTGCGGGCTTTGCGGGCGGATTCGGCGCGCACGGTCACCGGCTCATCCGTGCCGTATGCCGAGCTGCACTGCCACTCCAACTTCAGTTTTCTGGACGGAGCCAGCCATCCCGAGCAGCTGGTGGAGCAGGCGGCTCGGCTGGGCCTGGAAGCCGTCGCGCTCACCGACCACGACGGCATGTACGGGGTGGTGCGGTTCGCCGAGGCGGCAGCCGAACTGGGCGTCAACACGATCTTCGGTACCGAACTGAGCCTCGGGCTGCCGGGTCCGCAAAACGGAGTGCCCGATCCGGCCGGAACCCATCTGCTTGCGCTGGCCCGCGGCCCGGAGGGATACCGCGCGCTGTGTCGCACGATCAGCACCGCTCAGATGCGCGGCGAACAGAAGGGCCGACCGGTCTATCACCTTGACGAGATCGCCGCCGACCTCGCCGGCCGGGTACTGGTACTCACCGGCTGCCGCAAGGGCACGGTGCGGCGCGCGCTGGCCGAGCACGGCACCCGCGCGGCCGCGCGTGAACTCGGTCGGCTCGTCGGGCTGTTCGGCGCGGACAACGTCGCGGTGGAACTCACCGACCACGGCCTGCCCACCGACACCGAGCGCAACGACGCACTGGCCGAGATCGCCGGGGCAACCGGAGTGCCCACAGTGGCCACCAACGCCGTGCACTACGCCACTCCGACCGGCTATCCGCTGGCTACCGCTGTAGCCGCCGTTCGGGCCCGCCGGGGACTCGACGACGCGGATGGCTGGCGCCCAGCCGCCCCGACCGCGTATCTGCGCGGCGGCGCGGAGATGGCCGCCCGATTCGACGCAAGACATCCCGGTGCAGTCGCCCGGGCCGCCGCGTTGGGGCGGGAGCTGGCGTTCGAGCTGCGCCTGGTTGCGCCGGACCTACCATCGTTCGACGTACCCCCCGGGCACACCGAGGCCTCCTGGCTGCACGAGCTGACCTACCGGGGGGTGGCCGAGCGGTACGGCAGCTTCGCCGAGAACCCGGCGGCGCTCGCCACCGTCGACCACGAGTTGGTGATCATCACCGCGAAGAAGTTCCCCGGCTACTTCCTGATCGTGCACGACATCGTCCGGTTCTGCCGCGAGCAGGACATCCTCTGCCAGGGCCGGGGTTCGGCGGCCAACTCGGCGGTCTGCTACGCGCTGGGCATCACCGCCGTGGACGCTGTCGCGCACGGTCTGCTGTTCGAACGGTTCCTTTCCCCGGCCCGGGACGGCTATCCGGACATCGACCTGGACATCGAGTCCGGGCGCCGCGAGGAGGTCATCCAGTACGTCTACCGCCGCTACGGCCGTGACCACACCGCGCAGGTCGCCAATGTGATCACCTACCGACCCCGGTCGGCGGTGCGCGACATGGCCAAGGCGCTCGGCTTCTCGGCCGGCCAGCAGGACGCGTGGAGCAAGCGGATCGACCGCTGGGGCCCAGCGGGTACCGCCAGCGGCGCGGCTGCGGACATTGCCAGCGGCGCGGCTGCGGACACTGCCAGCGGCGCGTCCGGAGACACGAGCGGTGGCATCGCCGGCGGCCCGGTACCGGGCGCTGTTCGGCCGGCGGGGCTCCCGGTTCCGGCTCCCGATGGCGGTCTCGGAGACACCGCCATCCCGGACAGCGTCCGGGTGCTCGCCGACCAGCTGCTCGGCTTCCCGCGACACCTGGGCATCCACTCCGGTGGCATGGTGATCTGCGACCGGCCGGTGTCCGAGGTGGTGCCGGTCGAGTGGGCGCGGATGGCTGACCGCAGCGTGATTCAGTGGGACAAAGATGATGCCGCGACTGCTGGTTTGGTCAAGTTCGACCTGCTCGGGCTGGGCATGCTCACCGCGCTGCACAAGATGATCGACCTGGTCGGTGACTTCCACCGACGCCGCGTGCGGCTGCACGACCTGCAGCCGACCGACGAGCGGGTCTTCGACATGCTCTGCCGGGCCGACTCGGTGGGGGTCTTCCAGGTGGAGTCGCGCGCGCAGATCGCCACCCTGCCCCGGCTCAAGCCGCGCAACTTCTACGACCTGGTGGTGGAGGTCGCACTGATCAGGCCCGGTCCGATCCAGGGCGGCTCCGTGCACCCCTACATCCGCCGGCGGAACGGCCAGGAGGAGGTCAACTACGACCATCCGTTGCTGGAGCACGCGCTGCGCAAGACCCTCGGCGTACCGCTGTTCCAGGAACAGCTGATGCAGATCGCCGTGGACGTGGCCGGGTTCTCCGCCGCCGATGCCGACGAACTGCGCCGGGCAATGGGCGCCAAGCGGTCGTCGGAGAAGATGGAACGCCTGCGGCAGCGGTTCTACGCCGGCATGGCCGCGAACGGGATCACCGGAGAGGTCGCCACCCGGATCTTCGAGAAGATGCTGGCCTTCGCCGACTTCGGCTTCCCGGAGAGCCACTCGATCAGCTTCGCTTCGCTGGTCTACTACAGCTCCTGGTTCAAGTGCTACTACCCGGCGGCGTTCTGCGCCGCGCTGCTGAACTCCCAGCCGATGGGCTTCTACTCGCCGAGTTCGCTGGTGGCCGACGCCCGGCGGCACGGGGTGTCGGTCCGCGGCCCCGACGTCAACCGCTCCGGTGCCGACGCCGTGCTGGAACCGGTGGAGGAGGCGGGGCCGGACGAGGAGCCGGCGATCAGGCTCGGGTTGGCCGGTGTCCGGACGGTCGGGGACGAGTTGGCCCGGGCCATCGAGGCGGAGCGCCGGGCGCACGGCCGGTACGTCGACCTGGCCGACCTGGCCCGTCGCGTCCGGCTCGCTCCACCGAAGGCCGAGGCGCTGGCCACCTCGGGCGCGTTCGGCTGCTTCGGGGTGGACCGACGGGCGGCCTTGTGGGCGGCCGGGGTGGTGGCGATCCATCGGCCGACCCATCTACCCGGAACCGAGGTCGGTCTCCGGGCTCCGCCGCTGCCTGGGATGACCGGCGCCGAGTTGACCATCGCCGACGTCTGGTCCACCGGCGTCAGCCCGGACAGCCATCCCATCCAGCACCTGCGGGAACGGTTGACCGCTGGTGGCGCGACGCCGATCACCGCACTGGTCGCGGTGGCGGCCGGCACCCGCATCCGGGTCGGCGGACTGGTGACGCACCGACAGCGACCGGCGACCGCGGGTGGGGTCACCTTCCTGAACCTCGAGGACGAGACCGGGATGCTCAACGTGGTGTGCTCACCGGGCTTGTGGGCGCGGCACCGCACGGTGGCCATGGGCAGCCCGGCGCTGGTGGTGCGCGGTCGGCTCGAACGCAGCCCGGAGGGAGTGCTCAACCTGCTGGCCGACCGGTTGGAACGGCTGACCCTGCGGGTGGCGGTCCGCTCCCGGGACTTCCGGTGAGCCTCGCTGTGTCGAGTGGGACGGTGGTCCGGCCCGGAGCAGGCTATGGGCCCGCCAACGAGCCGAAACGTGGGCGGAGTCCGCCCGCCGGCCGACGGCGGTGACGGACGAGCGCGGCACCGGCGCCGAGCCGTGAGCGCGGTCCGCCGCCGGGATCCTCCGTTCGGGCAGTGTCCCCAGCGGGGACCAGTACCGGATGGCACGATGGAGCCGAGATGCCAGACGGCCCGCGCGAGGACCGCGCCACCCTGAGCGCGCGCGGCGCGACCAGCCTCGGCGTCGGGCTGATGGCCGCTTTCGTCACCGGCGCCGGAATCTCGGTGCAGGCCCGGATCAACTCCGCGCTCGCCGTCCGGCTCGACGACGGGTTGTTCGCGGCGTTCATCTCGTTCGGCACCGGGTGGGTACTGCTCATCGCGACCACGCTGGCCCTACCGGCCGCCCGCCGGGGGCTGGTCCGGGTCCGGGCCGCACTCGCGCACCGGCGGCTGCGCTGGTGGCACCTCACCGGCGGTATGTGTGGTGCGCTGCTCGTCGCCTCGCAGGGCCTGACCGTCGGTGTGCTCGGGGTGGCTGTGTTCACCGTCGCGGTGGTCGGCGGCCAGCTGGGCAGCTCGTTGCTGATGGACCGGCTCGGGGTGGGGCCGGCCGGACCGCAGCCGGTCACCCTCCGGCGGGCGGTGGGCGCGCTGCTGGCGATCGGCGCGGTGGCGCTCGCGGTATCCGACCGGTTGACCACCTCCACCGGCCTGGTGTTGGCCCTGCTACCGCTGCTCGCCGGCATCGCCTCGGCCTGGCAGCAGGGCGTGAACGGCAGGGTCGGGCTGGCCGCCCGGCCCGACGGCGCGGGCGACCGGGTGGGCGCCACCGTCTTCGCGGTCCTGGTCAACTTCACCATCGGGACCCTCGCGCTGGCTCTGGTGTGCGGGTTCGACGTGGTCGCCAGGGGTTGGCCGAACCCACCGCCGACGGATCCGCTGCTCTATCTCGGCGGCCCACTGGGCATCGCGTTCATCGCCTCGATGGTCGTGCTGGTCCGCCAGATCGGGGTGCTGCTACTCGGGTTGGGGCTGGTGGCCGGCCAGCTGGTCGCCTCGCTGCTGCTCGATCTGCTGGCCCCGGCCGGCTACCACCCGTTGACCGCGCTCACCGTCACCGGCACGGTCCTCACCCTGGTGGCGGCCGGGGTGGCCGCCTGGCCCACGCGGCGGGTGGCCGGTGACCCGGGACGCTCCCGGCCGGCGAGCAGGCCCGGCGCGGCGCGTACGAGGTGGTGACCGGGTGGCGGCGGAATCGGGTGGCGACGGCGGGCGCCGGGTCACCACCCGTTGCCCGGCGCGGAGCTGTTCACCAGCGGGGCTGTTCACCAGCGGGCCTGCTCACCAGCGGGGCTACTTCACCAGCGGGGCTACTTCACCAGTGGCTTGCCCATGGCCAGCGGTTTGCCACCCAGATCCTGGGACACCCCGTCGTAGAGGATGTATGCGAAGACCGCGCAGAAGGTGAACGTGGCGATCCCGGCCAGGGTGAACAGGTCGGCGTTCCCGGTGACCACCGCGAGGAACACCAGCAGGAACGTCAGACACACGAACACGAAACCGACCGTGAACGCCAGCGGCATCCGCAGTGTCGCCACCGTCAACAGGACGAACACCAGCAGGAACGACAGCACGTATGCCGCCTGGATGCCGCCGACCTGTGCGGCGGTGATCGGCCCACCGGTGCTGGCGTCGATGATCCAGCCATTGTTGAGCGACATCAGCAGGAACCCGAAGCTGAGCCAGAAGGCCGAGAACACCCCGAAGATCGCGGCCACCGTGTTCGCGGCCAATCGGCCCGCCCACGCCGCCGAGACCAGCAGGAACAGCCCGGCGGAAAACATACAGACCGGGATCATCCCGCCGGGCAGCGCGGCGGTGTCCAGATAGCCGACCAACCACAGTCCCAGGGTGATCCCCGCGGGTAGGAACGTCATCAGCCCGAGCAGTGCCGGGTTGCCGGCTGGGGCCGGCGTGGGGTCCGGTGGTGCCGGAGTCCTGTCCGGCTCGGCGGCCCGTGGTGCCGGAGCAGTGCGGGAACCGGTGTCGGTTCCCCCGTCCGCGATGCTCATGTCGTCTCCTCGGCTCGTCGTTGAGACCTGGCTCCCGCGATTCGGAAGAGTCGCGGCCCGGGCCCGGGCCTCGGCTTCGACCCCGACTCGTCGGCCCTAGAAGTGTGAGCCTTGTCACTGCAAGATCAGACCCTCCGTTCAGTCAGGTCGCGCGACGTTTCCGGAGCATCGTGGACGGTCCCGCAGTCCGGCGCTGGAGCGTGCGGGGCTGTAGTACACGGCAGTGACCGTTGTGGCAGGGGCCGCTCGGGGACGTGGGTCCGGGAGATAGGCGGCTTGAGATGCGAGGATGGTCCGGTGACCGCGACGCTGTTGGACGGCAAGGCAACCCTGGATGCCATCCTCGAGGAGCTCCGGGGCCGGATCGAGGCCCTCCGCGACCGGGGCATCGTCCCCGGCCTGGGCACCGTGCTGGTTGGGGCCGACCCCGGCTCGCACTCCTACGTGCGAGGCAAGCACCGCGACTGCGCGAAGGTGGGCATCACCTCCATCCAGCGTGAGCTGCCCGCCGACGCCACCCAGGCCGAGGTCGAAGCCGTGATCGACGAGCTGAACGCCGACCCCGCCTGCACCGGGTACATCGTCCAGCTCCCGTTGCCCGGGCACATGTCCGCCGGCTCGCTGCTGGAACGGATCGACCCGGCCAAGGACGCCGACGGGCTGCACCCGGTGAGCCTGGGGCGGCTGGTGCTGATGGAGGACGGCCCGCTGCCGTGCACCCCGCGCGGGATCGTCGAGCTGCTGCGTCGTTACGACGTGCCGCTGGCCGGGGTGCGGGTGACGGTGGTCGGGCGCGGGGTGACCGTCGGTCGCCCGCTCGGGCTGTTGCTGTCCCGACGTTCGGAGAACGCCACGGTGACGCTGTGCCACACCGGGACGAAGGAGCTGGCCGACGAGGTCCGCCGGGCGGACATCGTGGTCGCCGCGGCCGGCCGTACCGGGCTGATCACCGCGGACATGGTGAAGCCGGGGGCCGCCGTACTCGATGTAGGGGTCACCCGCACCGACGCCGGGCTGGTCGGTGACGTGGCCGCCGAGGTCGCCGAGGTCGCGGGGTTCCTGGCGCCGATGCCCGGCGGCGTCGGCCCGATGACCCGGGCCATGCTGCTGGCCAACGTTGTCGAGGCAGCCGAACGGAGCGCGGCGGAGTGAGCATCGGCACCGAACGGGGCGCGGCGGAGTGAGCATCGGCACCGAACGGAGCGCGGCGGAGTGAGCATCGGCACCGAACGGGGCGCGGGGCGGTGAACCGTCCGGTGCGGTCGCACGCGCGGCGCGGTCGGTTCGTCGACCGGCTGCCGTTGAACCTGCCGGTGGCGATGGTGCTGCTGATCGGCGGTCTGGGGTTCGCCCGGGTGCTGGCCGAGCACTGGCGCGAGGGCACGGGTCTGCTGGGCGGGGCGCTGCTGGTGGCGGCGGTGTCCCGGGTGCTGCTGCCCGAGGACCGCGCCGGGCTGCTCGGGGTGCGCAGCAAGCCGGTCGACGTGCTGCTGTACACCGGCTTCGGGGTGCTGATGGTGGTGCTGGCGTTCACCATCCCGCGCACCCCGTTCATCATCCGCGAATGACCGGGGCGGGTGGCCCGGCACTCCGGTGAGCCGCGGCGGCGGGCACGGGTTACGCACGGCACGAACGACGGCGGCCCGGGCGCGGCCCTCCGCCAGCGGGTCGGCATAGCCACCGTCCGCCGCCCACAGCGCCGTCACGGCAGCCGCGCGCCGGTCCGCGGCCCGTTCGTTCCAGGCGTAGATGTACCGCTCGACCAGCTTCTCGACGTCCAGCTCGAGCCGGCTCAAGGACTCGTTCGTCGAAGTTCTCCTTCTCCTCGCAGGTTCTGGGCTGCCGGCCGATGTCGGGTTCCGACGCCCCGGGCCTCGACGTTGGCCGAGCTGGCGTTCGAGTCGTTCTTCCCGGCCGACGAATCGAGCGCGGACATCGTGCGGTCGCTGGGATAGCGTGCGGCATGATCGAGCGTCAGCGAGCGGATCATCACCGCATGAGCGAACTCACCGACGAGCTCGGCACCCGCGACACGGGCGCGCGCACGAAGGCCATCGTGGACACCCTCGTCGGCGCGTTCGACGACCTAATGGCCGCCGACCCGACCGCGTTCCGGGCGAAGTTCCGCAAGATGGCGGCCGACCCGTTCGCCTTCTACCGGGGTAGCGACTGCCTGTTCTACGCCGACGTCGACCGGCTGGCCGATCCGTGGGCCGACGAGCGCACCAGCCGGGTCTGGATCCAGGGTGACCTGCACGCGGAGAACTTCGGCACCTACCTGGACGGCGATGGCGCGCTGATCTTCGACGTCAACGACTTCGACGAGGCCTACCTGGGGCACTTCACCTGGGATGTGCGACGGCTGGCGGCCAGTGTCGCGCTGCTCGGCTGGCGCAAGGCGCTGTCCGACGGCGACATCGACGGACTGGTGCGCCGCTACGGCGAGGCCTACCTCGACCAGGTCCGGCAGTTCGTCCGTACGGACCGTGACCACGAGTTCTCGCTGCGGCTGGACAACACCGAGGGCGCGGTGCACCAGTCGCTGCAGCGGGCCAGGTTGAGCAGCCGGGCCGCGCTGCTGGACTCGGTCACCGAGATGGAGGGTTACGAGCGGATCTTCCGGGCCGGCCCCGGGGTGCGCCGGCTCGATGACGACGAGCGGGCCCGGGTGATCGAGGCGTACGAGCGCTACCTGGACACCATTCCCGAGAGCAAGCGGCTGCGCGGGGTGGCCTATACCGTCAAGGACGTGGTCGGCCGGTCCGGGTTCGGCATCGGCAGCGCCGGGTTGCCGGCATACAACGTGCTGATCGAGGGCTTCACCCAGGCGCTGGACAACGACGTGGTGCTGTCGATGAAGCAGGGCAACGTGGCCGCGGCATCCCGGGTGGTCACCGACGAGCGGATCGCCCGCGCGTTCAGCCACCACGGCCACCGCACCGCGGAGTCGCAGCGCGCGTTACAGGCCCACGCCGACCTCCTGCTCGGCTACACCGACCTGGACGGTGTCGGCTTCGTGGTGCGCGAGCTCTCGCCCTACGAGGCCGACCTGGACTGGAGTGAACTGTCTGAGCCCGGCGAGATGGCGCCGGTGCTGGAGTACCTCGGCCGGGCGACGGCCAAGGCGCACTGCGTGTCCGATGCTGACTCAGACACCTCGCTGGTCGACTTCCAGACCGAGGACGCCATCGCCGAGGCGGTGGGCGAGCGCGACGAGGAGTTCATCGAAGACCTGGTCGGCTTCGCCCACGACTACGCCGAGATCGTCCGGGAGGACCACCGGCTGTTCGTGGAGGCCTTCCGCGAGGGCCGGATCCCCGGGGTCAGCTCGACTGGGTAAGCCGGGCCGGTGCGGGCAGGGACGGCCGGCTCAGTGCGGGGGGCCCGCGTGGTGGGCGGCCAGCACGTCGGTGTGGATGCTCGTTGCGCTGGCGCTGCTCTCGGTGCCGATGCTCGTTGCGCTGGCGCTGCTCTCGGTACCGAAGTCGCCCTCGGGGTCGCGCCACACCGAGTGCGCGTGGTTGACCTCGCGCTGGGTGTTGTCGTACTCCACCAGCAGTCGCGGCCCCTGCAGCCGGTAGTAGTGCGGCCGTCCGGGTTCGGTGTCGCCGGCCCAGGCGAGGTGCACGTCGTCCAAGCCGGCGCCGGCCCACCGGGCGGCGGCGGCGTCGGCCAGCGCGGAGGGCACCCGCCCGGTGTAGCAGGCCAGCACCGCGCGCAGCAACTCGCGCTGGCCGGGATCCAGGTCGCGGGCCGGGATGCCCTTCGCCCGCGCGGTCAGCTCGACGGCGTCGTGGTCGGCCGCGGTGATCCCGAAGCGCCGCTGCGCCCCGTCGTGCGCGGCCCACATCGCGGCGTCCAGCTCCGGCGCGAGCCGCCCCCGCCACAGCAGCGGCAACGGGATCAGGCGGGCCGGGCCGTCGCCGAGGCGGGCCCGGTTGCCCCCGACGATGTCCACCGGCGCTCGCGGGCTCAGCACGGCCAGCGCGCGCTGCTCCGGCGACAGCGAGCGCACCAGCTCGCGGGCGGTGTCCTCCACCCCGCCGAGCGGGCGCAGCTCCCGCGAGCCCAGTAGCGGCGAGCACGCCGGGTCGGCGCCCAGGAAGCACGGCGTGCTGGCCACCACCGCGCCGTCGACCACCAAATTGTTCAGCGACACGTGGTGGCCGCCGAACCGCCAGGCCCAGATCCGGGAACCCGGTTCGCCGAAGATCCGCACGAAGTACATCCCGGGGTCGCGCCCGCGTTCCCGACCGAAGCCCAGCCCGGCGAACCCCTCCGTGTGGTCCAGCGCGTTCTCCAGCCCCATCACCGTGCACACCGTGACGTACCCGGCGGGGGAGAGCCCGCTCGCAACCAGCGCCATCGTGCGCCGGTACTGGGTCGGGGTCATCTCGCCGACCGGCAGCCCCCCGTGGTCAGTCGGGGTGTAGAACCAGCGCCGCCGCTCGGTGTCGCTCTCGGCGGACCACGGCCAGGCCACGAGCGCGCGGCGATCCCCGTCCAGGGTCGCGATCAGCGCCGACGCCGCGTCCGCCATTTGCTGGGCAACGGCACGCTCGGTGTCGGTCGGGCCGGTGTCGGTCGGGCCGGTGTCGGTCGGGCCGGTGTCGGTCGGGCCGGTGCTGGTCGGGCCGGTGTCGGTCGGGCCGGTGCTGGTCGGGCCGGTGCTGGTCGGGCCGGTGGGGGCCGTCGGCCAGGCGGTGGCGGACACCGTCGCGGGGTGGCTCCGGTCGGCTGAGCTGCTCACCTTCGGAAACCTAGTCCGGTGCGGCGCGGTCGGCGGCGTAGAGCGTGCGCACCATGTCCTCGATGCTCGGTTCGGCGATCGCCACATCGCGCAGGGGGACCCGGTCTGCGACCGCGGTGATCAGCGCGGCCGCAGTGGTGGCCGGCGTGAACTCCAAGCGCTGCCGCAGGCCCTGGGCCTGCACGGCGACCGCAACGACGCCGGGCAACCCGTGCAGCGGCGGGGCCGGCTCGGTCAGCTCCACGACCAGTGCCCGGTTACCGGCGAACCGCGCGCGCAACGCGGCCAGCTCGTCGTCGACCAGCACCCGGCCCTGGTCGATCACCACCACCCGTCGGCAGAGCCGCTCGACGTCGGGCAGGTCGTGGGTGGTGAGCAGCAGCGTCACGTCGCCGCGGGCGTTGAGCGCGGACAGGAACGACCGGAGCCTTTCCTTGCTGGCCAAATCGAGCCCGATGGTCGGCTCGTCGAGCACCAGCAGCTCCGGGGAATGCAGCAGCGCGGCGGTCACCTCGCCGCGCATCCGCTGGCCCAGCGAGAGTTGTCGAACCGGGGTGGCCAGGAACGGGGCCATGTCGAGCAGCTGGACACACTCGTCGAGCCGCTCCCGGTAGCGGGCCGGCGGCACCCGGTGGATGGCCCCGTGCAGCTCGAAGCTTTCCACCAGCGGCAGGTCCCACCACAACTGGCTGCGCTGCCCGAACACCACTCCGAGCCGTCGGGCCAGCTCGCGGCGCTGCCGGACCGGGTCGAGCCCGCACACCACGGCCCGCCCGGCGGTCGGCACCAGCACCCCGGTCAGCATCTTGATCGTGGTCGACTTGCCGGCGCCGTTCGGGCCGAGGAACCCCACGGCCTCCCCGGGCGCGACCGTCAACGTCACGTCGGTGACCGCGGTGATCCGGCGGCGACGCAGGCGGGAGCCGACGGCGAAGTCCCGCCGCAGACCGCGCGCGCAGATGATCATTTCGCTCCGCGGGCGTCGCTCGGTGATCATTTCTCGCTCCGCGGGCGTCGCTCGGTCACCGTCACGAGCCGGTCCCCTGGTAGCGCCGGACCCCGGTGCACCAGACCAGCGCCATCGCTGCCACCGCGAACACCGCGACCAGCGGCGAGCTGTAGCGCAGCGCCTCGGGCAGCCCGAGCGGGTCGGGCCGGCCGAGCAATGCCAGCGCTGGGAAGAAGGCGACGAACGCGCCCGGCACCGCGAAACACATCACCCGGCGCAGCCACGGCCCGTACACGGTGATCGGGTACGAGGTGGCGAAGTTCGAGCCGTAGGTCACCGAGTTCGCCACCTCGCGCCCGTCCACCAACCAGAACGAGACCGAGTTGGCGCTCACCCAGAGCGCGGCCAGGATCACCGCTCCGACCAGCGGTGCGCTGGCCGCCACCAGCACCCGCACCGGGGTCCAGTCCAGGTCGAGGCTGGCCAGCGACCAGCCGAGCACGCCGAACCCGACGAAGACCCGGCCCAGCCGCTTGAGCGCCACGTCGGCCGAGAGCAGTTGGGGCAGCGTGCCCAGCGGGCGCAGCAGCATCACGTCGAACTCCCCGGTGCGGATGAGCTCGGGCAACGCCTCGACCTGGCCGACGCACAGGTCGGCCAGTCCGAACGCGGAGGCGGCCAGCCCGTAGATCAGCAACGCCTCGCCCGAGGAGAACCCACCCAGCGAACCGACCTGCGTGAAGATCACCAGGATCACCGCCAGCTCGCTGCCCTGCCCGATGACCTGGGCCAGCACGTCGAGCGCGAACGAGCCCGGGTAGGCGAGCTGGCCGCGGAAGCGCGAGCCAACGATCCGCGGGTACACCCGCGACACCGAGCCGCGCGGCCCGGACTCCTGGTCGCGCCAGCCACCCGCCGGGCCGTCCGGGCTACCCACCCTGCACCACCAGCCGGCGCGCGCCGCGGGCCAGCACGACCTGCCCGGCGAGCAGCAGCATCGCGACCCAGCCCAGCTGCGTGGCGACCAGCGCGACCCCGTCACCGCGCTCGGTGAACACGTCGATCGGCATTTGGTAGAGCGCCGGGAACGGTGTCCACGCCAACACGTCCCGGGCCCATTCCGGGAACCAGGCGAGCGGCAGGAGCAGCCCGCTGAGCGCCGAGCCGACCACACCCCAGACCGCGAGCACCCCCCGCGCGTCGAGCAGCCAGAACGCGCTGGCATTGAGCAGGAACCGGATCGCGAAGCTGACCATCACCGCCAGCGGCACCGAACAGGCGAACAGCAGCCAGGTGAGCGGCCGCTCCGGCCACCGGAACGGGAAGAACAGCGCGCCGAACGCGACCGGCGGCAGCAGCCGGATGCCGAGTGCGTACCCGGCCCGGCCCAGGTCTCCGGCCAGCAACGCGGCCTGCAGGTTCCACGGCCGGCTCAGGTCGATCGCGACGTCGCCGGTGCGAATCCGCCGGGACAGCTCGGAGTCGCCCCACAGCAGGACCACGTTGAGCAGTCCCTGACCGAGCCAGACGTAGGTGACCGCGACAGCGACGTCGTAGCCCGCCACGGTGCCCCGCTCGGCCAGCACGGCGACCAGAACGGCGGTCCGCAACAGACCGAACACGGCGTTGGTGGTGAGCCCGGCGAGGCTGGCCTGCCGGTAGGTCGCATAGCGCCGGTAGCCGGCCCGGACCAGCTGGGGATACGGCGCGAACACGGATGGTCACACTACGGGGGGCGGTGGGGTGTGTGTCAGATGTCGTAGAGCTCGAGACAACGGTCGATCTTGTTCAGGTCGCCCGCGTCGGAGGTGAGCACTGGCCAGTCACGGGCGCGTGCGATGTGTGCGTCGACCAGGTGACCTCGTCGACCGTCCCGGCGCTCCGAAACCAGTCTCGATCAGAACTCGTCGATCGCGGCGTTGAACGTGGCGCTGGGCCGCATCACCTGGTCGGCCTTGGCCCGGTCGACGTGGTAGTAGCCGCCCAGCTCGACCGGCTGGCCCTGCACAGCGTTCAGCTCCCCGACGATCGTCTCCTCGGCCTCCGCCAGCCGCGACGCCAGCGGCGCGAACACCCTCGCCAGCTCGGCATCCTCGGTCTGCGCGGCGAGCGCCTGGGCCCAGTACAGCGCCAGGTAGAAGTGGCTGCCCCGGTTGTCCAGCTCTCCGGCCCGCCGCGACGGCGACTTGCCGTTCTCCAGCAGCTGCCCGGTCGCCTCGTCGAGCGCCCTGCCCAGCAGCACAGCGCGTGGGTTGTCGTTGTCGGCCTGCGAGGCCATGAACTCCAGCGACACCGCCAGCGCCAGGAACTCGCCGAGCGAGTCCCACCGCAGGTGGTTCTCCTTGACCAGCTGCTGCACGTGCTTGGGCGCCGACCCGCCGGCGCCGGTCTCGAACAGCCCGCCGCCGTTCATCAGCGGCACGATCGAGAGCATCTTGGCGCTGGTGCCCAGCTCCAGGATCGGGAACAGGTCTGTCAGGTAGTCGCGCAGCACGTGGCCGGACACCGAGATGGTGTCGGCGCCCTTGCGAGCCCGTTCCAGGGTGTAGCGGGTTGCCTCGGCCACCGGGAGGATCTCGATGGTCAGTCCGGAGGTGTCGTGCTCGGGCAGGTAGGCCCGGACCTTCTTGAGCACCTCGGCGTCGTGGCCGCGGGTCTCGTCCAGCCAGAACACCGCCGGCG
>JBQTKB010000096.1:0-4383 GCA_052386505.1 Pseudonocardia sp. | reverse complement strand
TCACGGGTGTCCCTTCCTGAGGTCATGCAGATCTAGGCAATCCGCATCATCCCAGGTCAGGGGCACCCGTCCTCATCTCGACACCACGAAAACCCATGATCGCCGGCTCAACGTGAATACCCGGGGTTGACAGTCGCTCCGGCAACCGGCCGCCGTGCTGTCACAGCTGTCACGTCGTCACTGCATCGCACATCAGCTGGCGCCTCGTCGCAGCTCTCCACTCTCTCTCGCTGTCACGCAGTCACCCTTGGGCTGAAACAGCGGGGAGTGTCAACGCCCCGCTGTTCCAGCCCGGCTCCGGAACCACCACTGAGTGACGAACTGAGTGACAACACCCCCGTCGCTGCCCGGTCGTCGGTGGACGTCCACGGACATCGACACAAGCCCTGACCTGCGCGTTCGCCTTGGCAGATGCGACTGTCCCGTTGCTTCGGGACGAAGAGGTCGTGGGTTCGAATCCCGCCACCCCGACCAGTCGAAAGGCCAGGTCACAGGCCCCCTTGTGGGGAACCAGACCTGGCCTTCGGCGTCTCTACAGACCCGTCGGCGGAGAGCTCGCGAGCCGAGCTCTCCAATTCATCTCGCTCCCCTGGTGTCGGAGCCCGTCGCTACACTCGGTTCGTGACGTTCGCACGCGTCGTGGTCGACCACGAGATCATGGGTGGCGTGCCGTGCATGCGCGGCACCCGTATCCCGGTGACGCGTGTCGTCAAGATGGTGGCCGCCGGAATGACGCCCGGCCAGGTCGTCGAGGACTTCCCGCAGCTGTCCACAGACGACGTGCACGAGGCGCTGCTGTACGCGGCGGCGGCGGTAGCGGAGAGGGAGCTTCCGCTGCGGCCGACCGCATAAGATTTCTCGTCGACGAGTGCCTGTCGCCGGCCCTGGTCGCCGCTGGAAGCCGCCGGACACGACGCGGTCCACATCGTCGACCTCGATCGGCGCGGCGCCCCGGATACCGTCGTCATGCAGATCGCCCGGCTTCAGCAACGCGCCCTGATCTCGGCCGACACCGACTTCGGCGAGTTGCTGGCCCGTAGCCACGAGTCCGAACCCAGCGTCGTGCTCTTCCGCGGCGACGACGTGGATCCGGCGGTCCTGGCCCCAACTCTGCTGGCGAATCTGGATCAACTCGACGAGGCGCTGACCGCCGGTGCGATCGTGGTCATCCTGGACGATCGGATCCGGGTCCGCCGGCTACCCATCGGAGGCGGCGACGAGCCCTGATCGGCACCATCGCAGCAGGACCCAGGTCCGCCCCGTGAGTGACGAACTGGGTGACAACGACCCCGCCCGAAGACGGACAACGCCGGACGTCCGTGGACAACGACAGCAGCTCTGAGCTGCATGTTCACCCTGGCGGACGCGACCGTCCCGTTGCTTCGGGACGAAGAGGTCGTGGGTTCGAATCCCGCCACCGCGATCAACCGAAAGGCCAGGTCAGAGGGCTTGTTCGACGGATCCCCGTGGTCCACCAGCCAGGTCCCGTACGAGCACCTGGGGTCGTGGACTCCGAAGCGACGGCCTCCCAGCGGCCAGCATCCTCCGCCGGACGATGGGAGATACTCCAGCTCAGCCACAGTCAATCGGCCCTATGCATCCAATACTTCCTGTCCGACGAACGAGTGAAATCTCCCCTATGAACGACAGATTTCTTGCGTTCCTGCCTGAGCATGTGCATCCTTGGGGCACACCGCGCACCGACGCGGAGCTGGCATCGCTAACCGAACACGATGAGGAGGACCAAGCGCGATGCTCATGCGTACTGACCCGTTCCGGGAGTTGGACCGGCTCACGCAGCAGGTTTTCGGCTCCAACGGCACTGCTTCGCGCCCGGCCGTCATGCCGATGGACGCCTTCCGGGAGGGCGAGCACTTCGTGGTGCACTTCGACATCCCAGGTGTCGACCCGTCCTCGATCGATCTGGACGTCGAGCGCAACGTGCTGACGGTTCGCGCCGAGCGCACCCTGCCCGTCGCCGACGGTGTCGAGTTTCAGGTGGCCGAGCGTCCACGTGGGGTGTTCTCCCGGCAGCTGTTCCTCGGCGACACATTGGACGCCGAGCACATCGCGGCCAGCTATGACGCTGGCGTGTTGACCCTGCGAGTGCCGATCGCTGAGCAGGCCAAGCCGCGCAAGATTGCCATCAGCGGGGACGGCGGACGTACTTCGATCGAAAGGTAGCGTCGATCGACCCACCCTGACCGAAGCCGTGCGCCACGAGCCCGGCCGCTCGTGGCCGGACGGCCCGCACCATAGGAGGTGATGCATCGCCACGGACTGCGGTGGGACGGTGGGATCGCCCCAACGCGCAACACGATCGGCGGGACACCGGACGAGGTCATCACGGCGATGGCCGATCAGCTCCCGCACGCGCCCGAGGCGCACACACCACAGGGGCCGTTCCCACCCCTACCACCTGGAACCACGCAACTCTGGACGAACGAAACAACCGAGCAGCTCATCGCACATGGTGTAGGTCCCACCGGACACCCCCGCCGGTGGGGCCTACACCCATCGCCGAGATTGCCCGGACGGCGTCACGACCAGCGGAAGGTGTCCACAAACCCTGGATGAGACAAGACCCGAAACCGTACGACCCGACCGAGCGCCGACCTGGACGATCGGTCGCCAGTACGACCAGCAGAGGAGGTGAGCGTGGGTGAGTCTTCGGTGGCTCGATGACGAGAACTACCCGGCGGTGACCATGGGTCAGGCGGCCGAGCTACTCGGCGTGCCGCAAGCGTTCCTGCGCAGCCTCGATGACACCGAGGGAATGCGCCCGGCCCGCTCGACCGGGGGCCACCGCCGCTACTCCCGCGCCCAGCTCGAACGCGCCGGACGCATCCGAACACTGTTCGATGACGGGCTCACCTTGGACGCGGTACAGCGCATCATCATGTTGCAGGACCAACTCGCCGCCGCGAAGCGCCGCATCGCCGAACTGGAAGCGGCGCACGGCGCCCCCACCGCGAGCCGGCAGGACAACCCCGCCGACACCAGCGGTACCGACCCGCCCCCGTCGCCCCCCGCAGGAAACGCACTCGCGCGGCCGTCCGTTCGGAAGCGTCGACCGACCCGAACCGACTAGCTCACAACACAAGACAGGAACACCGACGGTCAGGACTCGTTGACCACGGTCACAGCGTGAAGAGGCTCGACTGTGATGACCGACTCCATCGCCCGGCGCGGTTGGGACCGCGATCGGAGTGCTCGCCGCACCAAGCGCCACCAACCGCGCACGCACGGCGCCGCGCTGCTCACGTCCTACCTCGACAACGTCACCGGTGCGCTTGCCGCGCACGGCTGGCGCGTCGAAAGCAGCTCCCTGACCAGCAGGCACGGCCTGGAAGCCGAACTCTTGCTACGCCCGTGCGACTCGCGCCTCGCCGACGGGCACCCGGTCCGGGTCCGCTGGGAGGAAGACACCGGCTGGTGCGTGTCACACCACTTGCTGGGCGCCCAGAGTCCACCGCTCTGCCACTACCTGCCGACCAAGCTCGTCCCCTCTCCCACCGAGGCAGCCCGGTTCATCGCCGGCGCGCTGAGCCCCACAGCCGATCCCTACGACCCCGACTTCGCCTGGGTCGGTATGCCCTATCCGACCCATTTTCGCTATCGAAGCGAACCCCTGGCCCCGGTCTTGGAGGACCTCGAACGCGTCGTCGTCGCCTCGAATCGCAACGTCCCGCCGCGCTCCGGCCCGAGATCCTGACCCTCGACACCCGCTCACCCGGCCGGCTGGAGGTCCGATGAGTCTGAGCAACGTCTGGCTGAACACCCTTGCCGACGGTCTGGTCCGCGCCGACCAGGTAATCGGCGTGCACACCCGACCCACTCCCGCATTGACCGGCAAGGCCTCTCGCTGGCTGCTCGACGTGGTCCTGCCCGGAAGCGCCGGCAGCGGGCAAGCCACTGGTTGGACGATCGGACCGGTACACCGCACCCTCGCCCAAACCAGCCACCACCCCGGCGATGCCCCGCCCAAGTTGACCCGGCTGCTGGCTCGACTCAACTCCACCAACGCGGCCGGTGTCATTACCACCATCACCTCCCCCAACCCGTCCACGAACGGCGGCGACGCCCTCGTACAGTTCCGGTTCACTCCGTTCGCCGCCAGCGAACCCGGCCGCCTCGACGACGCCGAGCACCTCTGACCTCCCATGACCACACCCGACCAGCACCCGCAGGCATGCCGCGCCCGGACCAATCGCACCCCGGTTTGGACGAAGAGGTCGCGGGGCTGAATCGCGCCACCCCCACCAACCAGAAGGCTAGGTCAGAGGCCCTCGCGCGGAGCTCCGGGCCCGACCTTCAGGGTTCCGGGATCAGCGATCACGGATCTCCCCCAAACGAGTACGGTCACGTCATGAGCACACCGCT
>JBQTKB010000095.1:0-31455 GCA_052386505.1 Pseudonocardia sp. | reverse complement strand
GTACTTGCCCGGCGCGTCGGGGGCGGTGATGGGGGGGGGCCCCCCCCGGGCGGGCGGACCCGCCGGCACGGGGGGTCCGAGGTCGGAGCCGGGTTCGGCGGCGGTCCTCGGCTCGCCCGTCGCATCCGGCGGGTCGCTGTGGACCGGGACGCCGGCCAGCATGCGGGAGAACGCGCCGAGGCCGACCACCGGTCGGGCGCCCGCGCACGGCTCGCACACCGGAACCAGCCGACGCCAACCCACCGTCCCCTCACCGGTTTCGACGAACACCCTCGCACGCACTCCGCAGCAGCACCGACCCACCCGGACGGCGGTGACCCGCTGGCGGGCGTAGCGAAGACCCCGCTCGTAGCGGATGAACCGGCCGGACGCGGTGATGTCGAGCATCACCGCATACCGGTAGTCGGGGTTGCAGGCCAGCGCCCGCGCGTCATCGAGGGTGTGCACGCAGTAGAACCCGCAGTCACACCACCGGGACGGGCTGCGGTGCCGACCGCCCTGGGCGCACTCCGCGTCCGCGACCGCGCCGTACACACTGGCCCGGCCGAGCGTGACACCGCCGAATCCGGCCCGGGTGCCGTCCGCGGAAATCATCGGATGCGCGAGCTTGTGGCCGCGCAACGGCCCGACCGGCCGTTCCCGGGGAATCCTGCGGACGGGCAGCCAACCTGCCACAGGTCAGTGCGCGGTGACCGTGGCCGGGCCGGCCGCGCTCTCGGCCCGGACCCGGATCACCTCGGGAACCAGACCCGACGCCGGGACCTCTTCACCGCAGTTGACGTCACGGCGGTCGATGTCACCGCGGTCGACGTCACCGCGGTCGACGTCGCCGCAGTCGACGACACCGTGGTCTACGGCCTCACCGACCGCGAGCCTGTTGCCCAGGTTCATCCGTGGCCTCCCCGTTCGTGGTGGTACCGACGATCGCCGGTCGCGTTCCAGGCTGAACCGCCGATGCCCGGATGTCCAGTGCGAGTTGAGACCGATTCCGCTCTGCTGGCGGCCGAGGGGGACTGGTCGGCCGCTGAGCCGGTCGGCCGCCAATCGATCTAGCGAGCCCCGCGGGTCAGGCAGCCCTCGGCGAGCAGCCAGCACCGGGGGGCCGGTTCCGTCCGTACGGCGGGCACCCCGGCCGGTGCGGTCGGCTCCAGTACGTCGGCGGCCCGGGCGGAGTTGTCCAAGAAGTTCTCGGCCACGATCCCGGGCATGAACCCGGCGTCGCAGGTGGCCCGGTTCACCCGAGCCGGATCGGCCGGACCCGGGTTGGCCAGTGCATCGGCGGCGACCGCCCAGGCCACCGCGTCGTACCCGCCGATCCCGAGGTGGTCGGCGACGTATCCGGGGCAGACGTCCTGCACCGCCACGTTGCGCACCCGGCCTGGACCCGGAGGCAGCGCGGACGCCTCCGGCTGCGGGGTGACCACCTCGTCGATGCCCGAGCTGATCACGGTGTAGTCGACCCCGGCGAAGGTGCGTTGCCGGGAGTTGACCGCGCTCACCAGCATCGAACCGGTGCGCAGCTGCCAGTAGGCCGGCGGGCACCCGCTGGCGCACGCGGTGAGGTAGGCAGCGGTGCCCTGGTTGGGCGGGGCCAGCGCGATCACGTCGGAGACCGACCGGCGCAGGTCGGGCCAGAAGCGCAGCGCCACCCGGGCGGCCAGCGCGCCCTGACCGTGCGCGATCACCGCGACCGGCCGACGGGCCCGGTTGCGTACCTCGCGCAGCGCGTACGCCACGAACTCCGCGCGGATCTGGATGTCGCCGTGGTTGGCGCCCGGGGCGTTGGATGTGCAGTAGGTGATCCCGGCGGCGGTCAACGCCGGCTGCACGTTCCAGTCGAAGGCGGCCGCGGTGTCCACCCCGGTGCTGGACAGCAGCAGCACCGGGTCCCGGGGCGGGCCCGGGGCGGGGACCGGCGGGATCGTGCAGCGCAGGCTGGCCGCCAGCACCGGGGTGGGCACGCTGAAGGCCGGCCCCGGACGGTCCAGTGGCGCGAACACCGAGTCCGGCTGGGCCGGCGGCGCTACCGGGGCCGCGAGGGTCGGGTCCGGTCCGGCGTCTGGTGTTCCGGCCCCGGACGGATGCAGCACCGAGGGCAGGATGCCCACCAGCGCGGCCAGCGCCAGCAGCAGGCGACGGGTCATGGTGGCTCCTGGCTCGGTCAGCTCGGGCGGGTGTCGGCAGGATATCGGTCGTGGACACCGTGCGTGACGGGACATGTCGTCCCGGTGACAGCGTGTCGTCGGCATACCAGGCTCTGCACCGTGCAGAGCAACCCCGAACGGGGCCCGGTCGAGCACCTCACCACCGGGTCGTCAGCGGGTGGTGATCTCCACGCCGCCGGTGTCGGCCTTGGCCCTGATCGCGCGCGGCGAGGCCGGGTCGCGCCGCACGTCGATCTCGGTCTTGCGGGAGTCGACGTCCACCGCGTAGGTCGTGCCGGGCGGCAGCCGGATCTCCACCCCGCCGGTGTTGGTCTCGGCGGTGACCTGGTCGGGCGGTGACGCGAAGTCCAGCTCCACGCCGCCGGTCTTCGCGGTCGCGGTGACCCGTCGGCTGGTCAGCTCCCGACCCTGCACGCCGCCGGTGCCGGCGTCGGCCCGCACCGCGCCGGCCATGCCGCGCAGATCGATCCCGCCGACCCGGTTCTCCAGCTCCAGCACGGTGTCCGCCGGCGCGGTGATGTCCCAGGACACCTGGCAACGGGCGGTGGGCGCCCGCTCCGGGCAGCCCTCCTCGCGCAGGAACAGGGTGTCCTCGCCGGCGGCGACCTGATGCGAGGTGACCGGCTTGCTGTCGGTGTACACCGCGCGCTCGGTGACCGAGACGGGTCCGTCGCCGGCGCTCACCGTGACCTTGCCGGCGCGCGCGTTCAGGTTGATCGTGCCCACCGGCTGGTCGACGGTGTACGACGTCGTCTCGGTGCTGCCCTCGCCGCCCTCGTCGCTGTACGAGCTGCTGGAGGAGCTGGAGGTGCCGCCGCTCACCGAGCACCCGGCCAGGCAGGTCAGTGCCGCCGCCATGGTGGCGATTGTCAGGACGACCCGGCGACCTCCTGGCTGTGGGGTGCGCGAGGCGATGGTCACCGCGCGATTCAACCATCCGCTGGCTTAGGGTCGGAGGCCAGCGGACCTGGACCGAGGACAGCGAGGACACAGTGGACGAGCCGGAGCTGGCGAAGGCGACAGTCGGGGTGCTCGGTGGCACCGGACCGCAGGGCCGGGGCCTGGCCCTGCGCTGGGCCGCGGCCGGCCTGCGGGTGGTGATCGGCTCGCGCGACGCGGCCCGGGCCGCCGCCGCCGCCGCCGAGCTGGCCGAGCAGGCCGGGGTGGACGGCGAGCAGGTCAGCGGGGCGGACAACGCCGGCTGCGCGACCGCCGCCGACCTGGTCCTGGTCGCGGTGCCGTGGGACGGTCACGACACTCTGCTCAGGTCACTGCGCGTCGAGCTCGCCGGCAAGATCGTGATCGACTGCGTGAACCCGATGGGCTTCGACAAGCAGGGCCCCTTCGCCCTGCCGGTCGAGGAGGGCAGCGCCGCCGAGCAGGCGGCCGCGCTGCTCCCGGAGTCTCGGGTGACCGCCGCTTTCCACCACGTCTCTGCGGTCACCCTGGCCGACCTGTCGGTGCCCGAGATCAACCTGGACGTGCTGGTGCTCGGTGACGACCGGGAGGCGACCGACCAGGTGCGGGCGCTGGCCGACGCGATCCCCGGGGTGCGCGGGGTGTTCGGTGGTCGACTGCGCAATGCCGGCCAGGTGGAGGCGCTGACCGCGAACCTGATCGCGATCAACCGCCGCTACAAGACGCACGCCGGCATCCGGGTCACCGACCTGCCGTGACCGACGACCTCGGGGCTCCGGTAGCGCTGTCCGGGCCGCCCCGCCGGGTGGTCTCGCTGGTGCCTTCCCTGACCGAGGCGGTCCAGGTCAGCGAGCCCGGCCTGCTGGTGGGCGCCACCGACTTCTGCACCCACCCGCCGGGACTGGAGGTGGCCAGGGTCGGCGGCTCCAAGTACCCGTCCGTTGAGGCGGTACTGGCCGTCGAGCCGGATCTCGTGCTGGCCAACGCCGAGGAGAACCGCCCGGAGGACGTGGCGACGCTGCGGGCGGCCGGCGTGCCGGTGTGGGTGACGGAGGCGGCTGGATGCGTCCCGGCCGGGTTGGCCTCGGTGCGGCGAATGCTCACCGGCCCGCTCGGACTGACCGCCCCGGGCTGGCTCGTCGCGGCCGAACTGGCCTGGGACGGGCCGCTGCCGCCGGTCACCGCGACCGCGATCGTGCCGGTGTGGCGCCGGCCGTGGGTACTGGTCGGCGGCCGGACGTTCGCCGGCGACGTGCTGCGTCGGCTCGGGGTGGCCAACGCCTACGACTCGCATCCCGAGCGCTACCCGCGCCCGACACTCGACGAGCTGCGCGCGGTGCTCGCCGAGCAGCGGGCAGACCTCGTGGTGCTGCCCGACGAGCCGTACGCGTTCACCCCCGACGACGGTCCCGAGGCGTTCCCCGGGGCCCGATGCGTGTTCCTCGACGGCCGCCTGCTCACCTGGTGCGGCCCGTCCCTGGCCGACGCCCGTGCCCACCTGACCACCCAGCTAACCGCCTGACCCGCGCGTGTCGCGCGTCGGTTCGGCGGGTCGCGCGTTCCGGCCGGGCGAGCGCGGTCAGCTGTAGGAGTGGTCCGGATCCGGGTAGACCCCGCCGCGCACCTCGTCGCCGAACGCCCGGGCCGCCCGGGTCAGCTCGTCGCCGAGGTTGGCGTACCGCTTCACGAAGCGCGGCACCCGCCCGGTGTTCAGCCCGGCCATGTCCTGCCAGACCAGCACCTGCGCGTCGCAGTCCGGACCGGCTCCGATGCCCACGGTGGGGATGGCCAGCTCGGCGGTGACCCGCTTGGCGACGTCGGCCGGGACCATCTCCAGCACCACCGCGAACGCCCCGGCGGTCTGCATCGCGAGTGCGTCGGCGATCAGCGACTCGCCGGCCTCCCCGCGGCCCTGCACCTTGTAGCCGCCGATGGTGTGCTCGCTCTGCGGGGTGAACCCGAGGTGTGCCATCACCGGTATCCCGGACCCGACCAGCGACTCCACCTGGGGCGCGAACCTCGGGCCGCCCTCCAGCTTCACCGCGTGCGCCCCGGCCTCCTTCATG
Source organism: Pseudonocardia sp. (assembly GCA_052386505.1). Classification (GTDB taxonomy): domain Bacteria; phylum Actinomycetota; class Actinomycetes; order Mycobacteriales; family Pseudonocardiaceae; genus Pseudonocardia. The sequence continues at coordinate 26,306 of JBQTKB010000095.1, read as the reverse complement.
AACCGGAACGAGGTCTCCAACGCCTGCGCCGGGCTCACCTGATAGCTGCCGAACGGCAGATCGGCCACCACCAGCGCCCGCCGGGTACCCCGCACCACCGCCTTGACCAGCGGCAACATCTCTTCGACGGTGATCGGGAGGGTGTTGTCGTATCCGTAGACGTTGTTCGCCGCGGAGTCGCCGACCAGCAACACCGGAATGCCGGCGGTGTCGAAGATCTCGGCGGCGTAGGTGTCGTAGGCGGTGAGCATCGGCCAGCGTTCGCCACGTTCCTTCATCGCCCGCAGCTGGGGGACGCGGATACGCTTGACGGGCTCGCGCCCGGCCGGGCCGGCGCGGTACGGGGCCGGCTGTTCTGGGCCGGCGACGTGCGAGCCGGCAGCCTGCGAGCCGGCGACGGACCGTGATGCGGATGACGACATCGTCAACCGTCCTCCCTCGAGGCCCGCCTGGCGGGTCCCCGGGTCTATGTCGGTGCTGACCCGCCAAGGGTGACACCGACCCGGCCGCCTCCGGAGCCCGCTGCGACGAGACTCACAAATGCGGAAGCCGCCGCGCGCCAGCGAGCCGTCGGGTGACCCGCGCTACTGGCCCGGTGGCCACCGGTGCACACTGGTCGGCGATGAACGCCACAGTGCGCGGCCCGCGCCGCTACCTCCTGGTCCTGGCCGCGCTGGTGGCCGTCGCCGCGCCGACGGTGGCCTGCTCGAACAGCGGGGTCAACGCAGGCACCGCAGTGGGACCAGTGCCCGCCGACGAGCTGCGGAGGTTCTATGCCCAGCAGCTGCAGTGGTCGGGCTGCGAGTCCTTCGCGTTGTCCGAGGAAGACCAGTCGACCTTCGCCGATCCGAAGTTCGACTGCGCCTACCTGGAGGTGCCGGTCGACTACACCGCGCCGACCGGTCGGACGGCGCAGATCGCGGTGCTGCGGCAGAAGGCGTCCCAGCCGGCGCAGAAGATCGGCTCGCTGCTGATCAACCCGGGCGGGCCGGGTGCCTCCGGGATCGAGGCCGCCACCGGGGTCGGCGGGCAGATCGCGGGCGGCACTCTGGGCCAGCGGTTCGACCTGATCGGGTTCGACCCGCGCGGCGTCGGCGCGAGCAAGCCGCCGATCCAGTGCTTCACCCCGGCCGAGCGCGACGCCGACCGGTTGGACGTCGACTTCGACCGCTCGCCAGAGGGTGTTGCCCGCCAGGAGGGCAAGAGCAAGGACTACGCGGCCAAGTGCGAGCAGCGTTCGGGCCGTGACCTACTGGCCAACGCGGGCACCCGTGACGTGGTCAAGGACATGGACGTCCTGCGCTCGGCGCTCGGTGACGAGAAGCTGACCTATCTGGGCTATTCCTACGGCACCCGGATCGGCTACACCTATGCCGAGGCCTTCCCGCAGAACGTGCGCGCGCTGGTGCTCGACGGTGCGCTGGACCCCGACCAGAAGCTGATCGATCGTGCGGTGGCCCAGGCGGAGGGCTTCCAGAACTCGTTCAACAACTTCGCCGCCGCCTGCACCAAGCAACCGGGCTGTCCGCTGGGGCAGAACCCGGACCCGAAGGCCACCACGGCGGCCTTCCGGGCGTTGGTCGAGCCGCTGGAGAAGAAGGCGGTCCCGCTGGCCAGCGGGCGGCAGCTGTCCTACAACGATGCGATGACCGGGGTGATCCAGGCGCTCTACAGCGAGCAGCTGTGGGAGCCGCTACAGCGTGGGTTGGTGGAGTTGCAGCGCGGTCAGGGTCGGATCCTGATGCTGCTGGCCGACCTGTATGAGGGTCGACAGCAGGACGGCACCTACGAGTTCACCCTCGACGCGTTCGCCTCCATCGGCTGCGTGGACGACGTGCCGATCACCGACCAGGCCGAGATTCTGGAGGCTGACCGCCGGGCCCGGCTGGTGGCCCCGTTCCGCGACGACGGCAACGGCCCCGACCCGGTGCGTGACCCGTGCGCGTTCTGGCCGGTGAAGAACACCGGCGAGCCGCACACCCCGAAGGTGTCCGGGCTGCCGCAGGTGTTGGTCGTGTCGGTGACCAACGACCCGGCCACCCCCTACCAGGCTGGGGTCAACCTGGCCAAGGCACTCAACGCGAAGCTGCTGACCGTCGAGGGCAACCAGCACACCGTCGCGCTGCAGGGCCAGACCTGCGTCGACGACTTCGTGACCAAGTACCTGGTGGACCCGTCGGCCCTGCCGCCGGACGGCGCGCGCTGCAAGGTCACCGGGCCGTAGCCCGAACCCACATCGATCGCGCCCGAGCACCGCGGGCGGTCGCTGTCGATCATGGTCGTGCCGGCAGGTCGGCGGGCGCCAGCGTCGGGACGATCGTGAACCACGTCCGCGACGTCGACGACGCCTGGCCGGCCGTCGGCTCCCATCGGGTGAGCCGCGGGTCAGCCGACGATCACCGAGCCGGCCTTGCGGACCGCCCGGCCGACCCGCAGCGGCAGGTGCTTGGCGTAAGCCAGGATCATCGCGCGGTAGCCGGGCGTCGGGCCGCGGTACCAGAGCATGCCCTTCGGCCCGTCCACCATGCGCCCGGTGCGGACGTCGAACCGGCTGGCGTGCCACGGGCAGACCAGGCAGCCGTCGGCGTCCACCCGCCCCTTGCTCAGGTCGGCCAGCTGGTGGCGGCAGCGGCCCTTGAGGGCGAACGGTTCGCCGTCACGGCCGGTGCCGACGGTCCAGCGGCCGGCCTTGCGCACCTCCCCAGGGGGCGGCGCGGGCACCTCGCGGAGGTCCCGGGCGGGGTCGGTGGTCTTCGCGGCCTTGGCGGTGCCACGCGGCTTCGCGCCGTTCGTGGTGGGGATGTTCGGGCTGGACGTCATGGGAGGTTTCGCCTTCCGATCGGGCCTCGGGTGACCAACGCGGCCAGTTCGCCGCGCACACCTCGATGCCGCAGCGCCGGGCTGGGCAGGTTCGCCGCGCCGGCCATGCCTTCCACGGCCTGCTTCAGGGCGACGTCGGCGGGGATGGACGGCGCCCAACCCAGCTCGCGGCGGGCGCGGGAGGTGTCCATCGGGGGCATGGCGAACGCCAGGTCCAGCCAGCCGGGATCGACCGGCTGGACGTGCGCCCGCCAGGTGGCCCAGGCCAGGCCGCGCAGCAGCAGGCGCGGCACGTGCAGCGGCCGGGCCCGCAGCACCCGGGCGATGCCGTCGCGGGTCAGCACGGGTTGCGCCATCAGGTTGAACGGACCCGCCGACCGTCGCTGCAGCACCCGCACCACCGCGTCGGCGACGTCCTCGGTGTGCACGGCCGGCACGGTGAGCCGACGGTCCACCGGAAGCACCGGCAGGTGGCCCAGCACAGCGGCCGGCACGTAGCTGGGCAGGAAGTACCGCAGCAGGGCGCTGCCATTATCCCGCTGCAGCACCAGGGCCGGCCGCATCCGGGCGATCACCGGCGCGTCGGGGTGCTCGCGTTCGTGCTCGTCGAGCAGGCGTTCTGCGGCTACCTTGTGCCGGCTGTAGGGCAGGGAGAGCACGCCCTCGGTGGGCCAGGACTCGTCGATCCACCGGTCGTCCGGGCCGGGCGAGTACGCGCCCAGCGAGGACATGTGCACCAGGTGCGGTACGGCTGCCGCGTGCGCCGCGCGGACCACCGCGCGGGTGCCACCGACGCCGATCCGCTCGAGGTAGTCGATGTCGTGCGAGGGCTGGAACCCCCAGGCCAGATGCACCACGGCGTCGGCGCCGGCGAATACCCTGCTCAGGATCTGCTGGGCGTTCGGGCCGGCCAGGTCCACGCACGCCCAGTCCACCCCGGCGAAGGGCTCACATGTCCGGTCGGGGGCCCGCCGGGACACCCCGACCAGCCCGTGCCCGTCGGCCTTGAGGTGCCGCAACACCGCCGTGCCCACATTGCCGCTCGCTCCGGTCACCACGATCCGCATGTGCGCGGGGTGCCCGATCGACGAGCGCTCAACCGTCACCGGCCTGAGCGGCGGCGGGCCGATCACTGACTCACTCCGGATCTTCTGTCCTTGGCCGCTCGCCGCCGCGTCGTTGGTTCGATCGCTCCGCGGAGCGGTGCCGCTCCCGGCAAGGGAAGGGCGGCCTGGGTCTGGTCGGCGGCGCAGCCGCTGAGAAGGCGCCCAGCAAGGGAATTGAGCCGAGGGCGCTCACGTTTACTGATGTGCGCGCTGCAAGGAGCAGCGGAGGGTGGGCCGGTGACGCCGGTCTTCCAGGCACGAGGAGGAGCACGATGAGCAACTTGTCGTTGTGGTCCGCGCGTGGCCCGTTCGCCGAGTTCGACGAGCTGGTTCGCCGGGCCTTTGGTGCCGAGGCGCCGAGCTGGCCAGCCGGTCCGAGCGGCTTCCGTCCAGCGGCCGAGGTCAGCCGGGATGGCGACGACGCGGTGATTCGGGTCGAGGTACCTGGCGTCGATGTGGCGAACGACCTGGTTGTCGAGGTCGAGCGCGAGCAGCTGGTGGTGCGCGGTGAGCGCCGCGACGAACGGTCGGCAGAGGGTCCCGGACGCGGAGTGCGATCGCGTGAGGTGCGCTACGGTCGGTTCGAGCGGGCGTGGACGCTGCCGGAGCACGTCACGGCGGAGGCGGTGAGCGCCTCGCACGACGCGGGCGTGTTGACGGTCCGAGTAGCCGGGCTGTACGGCTCCTCGCCTGAACGGGCCGTACGGCGGGTTCCGGTGACCTACGCCGGCGCGACCGAGCCCGGTACGACCGAGCACGGCACGACCGAGCACGGCACGACCGAGCGGAACGGCGAGCACGCGGACTGATCCGCTGCACCAGATGGCCCCGTCCCAGCTGGGACGGGGCCATCACCGTGCGCTCCTGAGCCGAATCTTCGACAGGTCGCCACCGCGCTCGTTGTCGCGCTCCGAACCCGCGGCAGCGACGCCAGGGGGAGACTGGTTCTTCAGCACGCCAGATCCAGCCGCCGGCGCGCCTGTGGTTCAGGGGGTGAGCACGATCTTCTCGCAGTGGTCGTGCTTGTCGCGGAACATCTGGTAGCCGTGGGGCGCTTCGGCCAGCGGCATGCGGTGGGTGATCACGAAGCTGGGGTCGATGTCGCCGGCCTGGATGCGGTCCATCAGTGGCTTGAGGTAGCGGTGGACTTGGGTCTGTCCGGTGCGCATCCGCAAGGACTTGTTCATGAACGCGCCGATCGGGAACTTGTCGATCAGCCCGCCGTAGACGCCGATGACCGACACCACACCGCCGGCCGCGCAGGCCATGATCGCTTCGCGCAGGGCGTGTGGCCGGTCGGTCTCCGCGAACACGGCCTGTTTGGCCCGGTCGTAGGCGTGTAGCGGGCCGACGTCGATGTGTGCTTCCATGCCGGCGGCGTCGATGCAGGCGTCCGGGCCGCGGCCGGCGGTCAGCTCGTCGAGGGTGTCCAGTACCGGCTGCTCGGCGTAGTTGATCACGTCGGTGGCGCCGGCCTGGTCGGTGGCCATGCGCAGCCGGTAGTCGAACCGGTCAATGGCGATCACCCGCTCGGCGCCGAGCATCCGGGCGCTGGCGATCGCGAACTGCCCGACCGGGCCGGCGCCCCACACCGCGACCACGTCACCCGGGGACAGCTCGCACATGTCCGCGCCCATGTAGCCGGTCGGCAGGATGTCGGTCAGGAACAGCACCTGCTCGTCGGGGATGCCGTCGGGTACGACGAGGGAGCCGAAGTCGGCGAACGGCACCCGGGCGTACTCGGCCTGTCCGCCGGCGTACCCGCCGAGCATGTGGGAGTACCCGAACAGCCCGCTCGGGGAGTGGCCCATCAGCTTCTCGGCCACCGCGGCGTTGGGGTTGGAGTTCTCGCACACCGAGGTCAGCCCGCGTTGGCAGGGCGAGCAGTGTCCGCAGGCGATGGTGAACGGTACGACGATCCGGTCGCCGACCCGCAGGTTGTGCACACCCTTGCCGGTGTCCACCACCTCGCCCATGAACTCGTGGCCGAGGATGTCGCCCGATCGCATGGTGGGAATGAAGCCGTCGTAGAGGTGCAGGTCCGAGCCGCAGATCGCGGTGGAGGTCACCTTGATGATGGCGTCCCGGTCGTTGAGGATCTCCGGGTCGGGCACCGTGGTCACCTCGACCTTGGTCCGGCCCCGCCACACGTTTGCTCGCATGTCCGTTTCTCCTGATCAGGTCGTGACCGGCTGGGCCGGGCGCTGGGTCGGTAGTCGCCGGACGTCGGGGCCCCCCGGGGTGCCCTCGGAGCGCACCACCTGGCCGATCTCCAGAATCTGCTTGAACCGCCGCAAGTCGTCCCGCAGCTGCTGGGTGGGGTTCTCTCCGAGCAGCCCGGCCACCACCGCGCCGAGCCGACCGGCCGGTGGGCGGTAGCTGATCCGCGCCCGCACCTCGGTGCCCCGCCCGCCCGGCGCGGGTCGGAACTCGACGCTGCCCTCGTTGGGCACCGAGATGTCGCCGGCGTCCCCGACCGAGCGCCACGCGATGCGTTCATCGCGCTGGTCGGCGGTGATCTCCGCCTCCCAGCTCACCTCGGTGCCGGCCGGCCCACTCGCCGTCCAACGCGAGCGGTCCTCGCCGAGCGGTTCCACCCCGCGCAGGTGGGTCATGAAGGACGGCAGGTTCTCCAGCCGCCGCCAGTACGCGTAGACCTCCTCAACCGGCCGGTTGACCGTGATCCGGGCGGCCGCATCCACCGGCGGGCGTGAGTCGCCCGACGCCCGCCGGGCCGCGAGCACGTCCGCGGCGGTCACCGCCGCGACCGAGGCCAGCGCGATGGTGGCGCGACGGCCGGCGTCCGACCGCCTACGGCCCATCGGGTGCACACTGCTCATCGGGCGCATACGGGGCATCGGCCGTTCGCGGCTCATCGGGCCGTTGACCAGCAGCGCCAGGTCGAGCACGTCCCCGGCCACCCGCGCCCACAGCCACGGCGCCGGCCGCCGCGAGCGCAGGATGGCCACCCCCGCGCCGACCTCGCGCACCCCGCACACCCACCGCTGGGTAGCCCTGGTCCGGGCATCGTCGCCCGCGCCCACCAGGCGCCCCATCGCCCCGGGCCCCACCAGCTGCGCGGTACCCAGCACCAGGCTGAACACCCCCAACCCGGTCGCCAGTCGGGACATGTCGCCGGATCTGCCCATCGCCGACTCCTCCGCTTCCCATGCTGAATCGCTCGCCCGGCCCGTTCGCCAAGTTCGCCCGTTCGCCAAGTTCGGCCGTTCGCCGGTTCGCTCGCTCAGATCTTCGTCAGGGCGGACGGCTTGTGCACCGCCTCGCGACCGCTCTTCGCGCTGCGCACCAGATACTGCGGGTCGTCCGGCGAGGCACGGACCGTCCGGCCCCCAACCTCGGTGTCCTCGGTGATCTTCTTGAGCACTTCGCCATCGGCCGTGCCGCCGTGGCTGTTCCACCGCACCCTGTCGCCCGGGCCGAACTCCTCGCTCATGCGCAGCGGCTACCCCGAGCCGAGGCAGCGAAACCGATCGACGTCGGGCTCATCCGGTCGCAATGGGACGAGATGCTCCGTCTGGCCGCGAGCCTGAAGTACGGGGACGCGACCGCGTCGCTGGTGGCCGGCAAGCTGCACGCCGCTTCCCGACGCTCGGCTCTCGCGCAGGCCCTGGTCGAGTCCGGCGGCGGTCGGCCGGGAGCGGGTGGCCGACCTGGTCGAGTCGGCCCGGACCGGGGCCACCGGCCCGCCGCCGGACGTGGACGCGGTGAACGCCAGGGTCGTCGCCGCCCACCGCGACGCCTCCCGCACCGAGGTGCTCGACGCGCTGGGCCGCAACTGAAAGGTCACCGCGCGGTACTTCGCCGAGCAGCCCCCGGAGCTGGACGCCGCGCCGGCGGTCTCGGTGGTCGGCCGGTTGCCGCTGCTCCCGGTACTGCTCGGGCAGGTCTACGAGCTCGCGGTGCACGGCTTGGACCTGACCGCCGCCGGGGCGCCCCCGGCGCCGGCCTGCGTGCTGCGCTCCGGGCTGGCCGCGTTCGCCGACGTCACCGGAGCGCTGGCGCACGGCTGCGGGGTCACCGGCGGGGTGACCCTGGCCACCCCGGACGGCGGCTGGCGGTTCGCCGCCGACCCCGGCGGTTGGGCGGTCACCCCGGTCGGGCCCGGGCCGAGGGCCGGCACCGCGGTGGAGGCGCCCGCCGCGCTGCTGCTGGAGGCGGCGTCCGGGCGGGTCAACCCGGTGGCCGCGCTGGCGCACCGGCAGCTGAAGGTGCACGAGATCGGCGGGCTGCTGCGGCTGGCGCCGATTGTGGAGGTCGCGCCCGGTATCCCCGGCGGTCCGATCCTGGCCCTCGCCGCGCGCACCATCGGCGGCGCGGGCGGCATCGCCGGCCGCCTTCTGCGCCGCCGCTGACCCGCCCGCCAGGAGGCTGTTCGAACCGCCGTAACGGCGGCTCCACGTTCGCACCGTCGACACGGCCACGCCGAGGTGCGCGGCAGCGCCCCCAGCGCTTAAGGCGGGCCCGGTCAACTCGGCGCGTTCGTCTGCTCGCACGCCGTCCTGGTCTCACCCGGCCGCTCGACCGGATTCGACCGCCGTTCCTCGTTGGGGCATCGAGGCCGCAACGGGTCACAGTCCGCGCGATCGGCCGTCCACGCCGGCGCCGCGGTACTGCAACTCGGGCGCCGCGGGCGGCGGCTCGAAGACGTTGCCGCTGGTCGCCGCCCACGCCTGTCGGGTGAAGCTGACCGTGCGCATCGCCGGTGCGACCATGGCGTCGAGCAGGCGGGGCAGCAGCAGGTTGGCGGCCAACAACGCCCGGTTGGACCAGCCCACCTGCCGTTCGCTGTGCCCGCCCCGCCGGGTCGCCCGCACGATCGCCGCCGCGACCGTGGCCGGGCCGTCGGCGCCCGGCAGCACCCGGGCCTTGCGGCCCTGGTAGTTCGCCGCGTTGCCGTAGATCGGGGTGTCCACCGGGCCGGGATACACCCCGTGCACGCGCACCCCGGGCAGCTCGCGGTTCTCCTGGCGCAGCGCCCGCACCAGGCCCTGCACCGCGAACTTGCTGACCACGTAACCCGACATGTACGGCACCGCCACCTGCCCGAGCACCGAGCCGACCAGTACCAGGTGCCCGGTGCCCTGCGTCCGGAACTGCCCCAACGCCGCCCGCGCCACGTTCGCCGACCCGAACAGGTTCGTCCGGACGACCGCCTCGAACACCTCGCCCGGCACGTCCAGGAACTCGCCGAACACCGCCACCGCGGCGGCCTGCACCACGACATCGAGGCGACCGAACCGGGCCACGGCGGCCTCGATCAGCTGATCCACCTCGTGGCGGTCCCGGACGTCCGTCGGGCACTCCACCACGGCCGCGGCGCCGGCATGTCGACAATCGGCGGCCGTTCGGCGCAGCGCGGCATCCGAGCGCGCCGCCAGCACCACGGCAGCGCCCAGCGCGGCGAACCGCAGCGCGGTCTCCCGCCCGATGCCGCTGGTCGCGCCGACCACCACCACAACCGTCGAGGGCCGCGATCCCTGCTGGGCCTCAACCACGTCGTTCACGACGGGGGAGCGCGACCCGGTCCTTGCCCTCGACCACGTCGTGGAACGTGGTCTCGATCTCGCGGAACTGGTTGCGGTACTCCCGCCAGAACCCCGCCGGGTCACCGCGTTCGCCGCGCGCGTCCAACCGCCGCAACCGGGCGCCCTCGGCGAACAACTCGATCAGATCCGGGGACTCGGGATCGCGCTCAAAGCGGTGCAACGCGTCGGTGAACGCCCGCGCCCGCGGATCGCCAAGCTCGATGTGCTCCATCCGCCACCGCTACCCCAGCGCCACGCACACAAACCCCACCGCGTCGCCCGACACCGCGATCACCGGGGTAGCGCGCTACTTCTCCGGGCCGTGGCCCCAGTTCATCAACGAGTAACGCCACCGGGTGTCGTGCACGTCGCCCTGGGGGCGCTGGGCGAGGTGGCGGTGCATGCCAGCACCGGCGAGTGGCCGTCCCCGGCTACGAGACCCGGTTCGCGCTGCACCTCGTTGCGGTGCACGCCGACTGAAACCACCGCGCGCGATCAGGTCCAGTAGCGCGCGCGAGCGGCCGGCAGCCGCTCAACGTCGGGTGAACAGGAACATCCCGTACTGCCACACCGGGTCGATCCACTCCGCCTCCGGCGCGAAGCCGTGGCCGCACACCGCGTCGACGAACTCCGGCCGGTGGAACTTCACCGAGTGCCCGTGGCAGATGCTTTCGCCGCGCCGCAGGGTGATGGTCCGGCCGAGGTCGCGCAGCCGGATCGCCTGGTCCTCGGTGGCCCACAGGTGACCCTCGACCGTGGTGGTCTGCGGGACGTAGTGCGCCCGGGCGTAGAACCGGCTCAGCTGGACGGCGCCGTCGAAGCGCCGGCTGAAGTGGGCCAGCTGGTTGAGCCGGAATCGGGCCTGGGCGGTGGCGCCCGGGGGGTCGTTGTAGGCCTCCTCGAACACCGGCGCGGGCTTGAGCAGGTCGGCGGTGACCAGAAAGCGGTCGCCGGGCTGCAGCGAGCTGGCGATGTCGCTGACCAGTGCCGCCCGCTCCGGCTCGGTCAGGTTGCCGATGTTACTGCCCAGGAAGACCACCGCCAGCGGTCCCGGCCGGTGCGCCCGCAGGTGGGCCAGCCCCGCCTCGTACCGGCCCCAGAGCCCCTGCACAGTGAGCCCGTCCAGCGCGGCGGTCAACCCGGTGGCGCTGTTCTCGATCATCTCCCGGGTGACGTCCACCGGCAGGTACGTGGTCGCTCGCTGCCGCACGCACGCCGCCAGCAGCAGCCGGGTCTTCTTCGCGCTGCCGCTGCCCAGCTCGGCCAGGTACGGGCCGAGCCGCGCGGCGACCTCGTCGGCGTGCCGCTCCAGCAACCCGAACTCCGCCCTGGTCAGGTAGTACGACGGCAGTTCGGAGAGCTCCTCCCACAGCTGCGCGCCGTGGGCGTCGTAGCCGTACCAGGCGGGGATCCGCGGCGGGGTCTCGGCCAGGCACCGTAGGACGGCCGAGCGGTCGTCCCAGAACGCCGACTCGTCGTCCACGGCGAGGATCTCGTGCCGGGCCGACCGCGATGTCACGCCCGTGCATTCCCTCACCGTGGAGGTTCAACCCCTCCGGCGGCGGGTGCCCGCCGCCGGGATCGGGTAGAAACCGTTGCATGGTCACCCCGGTGGACGCGGTGCAGCAGGCCCGGGCCGCGCTGTGCCGGGTGGGCGCGCACGTGCTGCCGGCAGCGACCGTGCGGGCGCGGCTGGGGCTGGGCGGCTCCCGCTGGACGGGCTTCGCCGCGCACTGGGAGCAGCTCGTCCCGGACCGGTACGCGTTGGGCTCGGGCACCCACCGGCGGCGCCGCTACGGGCGGTTTCTGCTCGATCGGGGCGGCGCGCAGCCGCTGCCGCACACCAGCTTCCGCCAGCCGCTGGACACCAATCGGCTGTTCCCGGACGGCGAGCGTGACTTCGAGCCGCTGACCGCCGGGTTTGCCACCGCGCCCGCGCTGGCCCGGTTGCTGGCGCTGCTCCGGGAGATCGCCGAGGGAATCGCCGAGGCGGTCCGGTGGCTGGTGCACGCGCGCCCGTTGCGGGTGTTGGGGGACGCGGACAGCCGGGGCGACGCCAGCCCGGAGGGCCCCCACCAGGACGGGGTCACCCTGGTCTCCTCGCTGCTGGTCGCCCGGGCGAACGCCGCCGGCGGGGAAAGCCGGGTGTTCGCCCCCGACGGCGGGCGACTGCTCTCGGCCACCCTCCGCGAGCCGGGCGAGCTGATGGTCGGCGACGACCGGCGCACCTGGCACAGCGTCACCTCGATCGAGCCGATCGCGCCGGGCGCGCCCGCCCAGCGCGACGTGCTGGTGGTGACCCTCACCGCCTGCTGACCCCCGGCCGACGGACTCGCCCGACTCGTCCAGTAGCTGTCGCGGGCGTGTTCCTGGGCGAGCAGTCAGCATCGCGTCCTCGTGAGGGCCGAACCGGGGCAGTCGGTGGGTGACGAAGTGCGCGCGCGTGGTGGGCCTCGGTGGTGGTCACCGCGAAGCGGCGGGGCCCGTCACGGCCGACGGTGTCCAGGCCCAGCGCGTCGAGGTCGCCACCCGACGGGCGGGTTCACGCCGCTCGGGCGGCGGGACGGGCCACGGGTGCCACGGCGTGCTCCACCGCCTGGTGGGTCTGGGCGCTGGTGAGCAGCTCGCGGTGGTTACCGGCGACCTCCACGTTCACCGCGGCGGGATCGTGCGAGGCCGACCAGGGCACCAGCATGTCGCGGCGGCTGTAGACCGAGGTGAACGGTGCCGGCACCGGCGCCCGCAGGCGTGACCGGAAGTCCGCGCAGCAGGACCCGAACAGGCAGCGGGCGTTGGCCAGATGTGGGACGCCGCAGGTGCCGACGGCGGTGACCACGGCGGCTGAGGCCAGCACCGGTAACCGCAACGCGTACAGCTCGAACGGCGTACCGATGGTCACCACCGCCGCCAGGTCCACCCGCGTGTACTGGGCGGCTACCCGGACGAACTGTCCACCCCGGCTGTACCCGACCAGCCCGACCCCGCGCCGCTCGGTGTCCAGCCGCGCGGCCACCCGTAGCAATGCACACACGTCGGAGACCGCGCGCGCCGCGCACCCCATCCCGGCATGCGCGGTGTGGGTCAGGACCCGGTGCCCGCGCCGGGCCAGATGACCCGCCAGCGGGCGCAGCGCGCGCTCGGTGCTGCAAAACCCGCCGACCACCACCACCGGCCCCGCACCACCGCCACCATCCGGCGTTGACGGCGGTGCCTGACAGGGGAGCAGCACCCGGCTCAGCGTCACCGGCGTCCGGGCCAGCGCGGACAACATGCCGATCATCAGGGCTTCCGACGCGCGCCGAACCGGATCCGCAGCACGGCGAGCGCGCCGGCGGCCACCCCACACAGCACGGCCGTCCCCGGCTCGCCCAGCAGGATGAACAGCACCGCCACCAGGACCGCGATCACGATCGAGACGGTGAACGCCGAGTGAGCCGAGCACCGGGTGGCCGCGGTGGCGCCGGTGCAACGTCTGCCGCCACGGCCCCCGAACAGCTCGACGAACCCGGGATCCTCGGCCCGCAGCCGCCGCTCCAGCTCCACCAACATTCGGTGATCGCGCTCGTTCAACATCCGAGCGATCCCTTCTCCCGCACGCCGATCGTGCGCCGCACATACCCGCGCACAACCAACGCAACCACGCTTCGGTCCGTGGCATCGCCGCGCGGGTACCTTGAGCTGGATCAGCGGCCGCGCGCCGCGAGTGGCATGCGCCGGCAGCTCAACTGGACCAGGTCCGGTCGCCCGACGACGCCGCAGCCACCGGCCGGCACCACCGACGGATCACCCCGGGTCGCAGCGGTCGAGCTCACCAGCCGGCCGCGCCGAACCGGGCGCGGTCACCGCGGTCGCCCCGGCCGTGACCAGCACGGCTTCGCGCAACGTGTGCACGTCGATGATCCGCGGTGGCAACCGGTCGCGCGGCCAGCCTGGCCCGGCCGCGATGACCACGCATTCCGCAGGCAGGTTCGCGCCGAGGTCGAGCAGCGCTTTTCTCCGCCCGGTCCGGGCGGTCTGCGACCAGATCACCACCGCGCCGGCGTAGATTCGTCGGCTTGCGGTGACCAGGGCCTCGGTCGGGGTGGTCGCCCCCAGCATCCGGGTGGCGCTGCCGTGCTCGGCGAGCGCGGCCCGCAGGGCGTCCAGGCCCAGAGTGTGGGTCTCGTCCTGCGCGCAGGCCAGCAGCGCGACCCGGGTACCGGGCAACCGCGGGGCGTCGGGCACCCGATGCAGCGCGACCGTAATCGTCCAAGCCAGCAGGTGCTCGACGTCGACGCAGACCTGCTCGTCGCTACCTCCGTCGGTGAGCCGGTCGAGCAGCGGCAGGCAGATGGCCTCCCACGTCCGCACCACCCCGTGGGTGCTCAGGTGCTCGGCGATCCCCTCGGCGAGCGCGGGCGCGTCGAACCGGTGCGCCGCCCGAGCCATGCCGTTGACCGCGGTCGTCGTCGACCCCGCCAGCGGCGGGCGCGCCGCCACCACAGCTTCGCCGGACTCCAGTTGCGGTGACTGCTGGACCCACCGGGCCGCCGCGGCCGGCGGCACGCCCCGGCTGACCAGGGTTCGCATCGCTTCCAGCCTGGCCACGTCCGCCGCGTCGTAGCGGCGGTGCTTGCCCGGCTCGTGCCGACTGGGTCCCAGTCCGTAACGGCGGCTCCATGAGCGCAGCGTGGACACGGCCACGCCGAGGTGCGCGGCCGCGCCACCAGCGGTCAACGCGGGCGCGGCCAGCTCGGTGCGTTCGTCTGCTCGCACGCCGTCATGTTCTCACCCCGCCGGTATCACACAAGCGGCTCCCGTGAACCCGGCCGCCGAGGCGGCGGCGAACCAGGCATTCTCGCCTCGGTGTTCTCTTCGAGGCTCGCCTCGGTGTCCAGGTAGGCCTGGCGCAGGCCGGCCAGGGTGTCCGGCTCCGGGTGCTCCCACAGGCCGCGGTCGACCGCTTCCAGCAGCCGTTCGGTGATGCCGTGCCGGGCCCAGGGGTTCGACGTCTGGAGGAACTTCGTGGTCTCCGGGTCGAACACGTAGGCCTCGGTCAGCTTCTCGTACATCCAGTCCGCGACCACGCCGGTGGTGGCGTCGTAGCCGAACAGGTAGTCCACCGTGGCGGCCAGCTCGAACGCGCCCTTGTAACCGTGCCGGCGCATCGCGGCGATCCAGCGCGGGTTGACCACCCGCGCCCGGAACACCCGGGAGGTCTCCTCGGACAGCGTGCGGGTGCGCACCGCGTCCGGATTGGTGGAGTCCCCGATGTAGGCCTCGGGTGCTTTCCCGGTCAGCGCGCGCACCGTGGCGATCATGCCGCCGTGGTACTGGAAGTAGTCGTCGGAGTCGGCGATGTCGTGCTCGCGGGTGTCGATGTTCTTCGCCGCCACCGCGATCCGCCGGTAGGTGCTCTCCATGTCCGCGCGGGCCGCCCGTCCGTCCAGCCCTCGGCCATAGGCGAAGCCGCCCCAGGTGGCGTATACCTCGGCCAGGTCGGCGTCGTCGCGCCAGTTGCGGCTCTCCAGCAGCGGCAAGATGCCCGCCCCGTACGCGCCCGGCTTGGAGCCGAAGATCCGGGTGGTGGCGCGCCGCTCGTCACCGTGTTCGGCGAGGTCGGCCACGGCGTGGGCTCGGACGAAGTTCCGCTCGTGCGGCTCGTCGAGGCCTGCCACCAGCCGCACCGCGTCGTCCATCATGGCGACCACGTGCGGGAAGGCGTCCCGGAAGAACCCGGAGATCCGGACGGTGACGTCGATGCGGGGCCGGCCCAGTTCCTCCAGCGCCACCGCTTCGACACCCGACACCCGCCGCGAGGCCTCGTCCCAGCACGGCCGCACACCCAGCAGCGCCAGGATCTCGGCGATGTCGTCGCCGGAGGTGCGCATCGCCGAGGTGCCCCACGCGGACAACCCCACCGAGCGCGGCCAGTCGCCGTGATCCTTGCGGTAGCGCTCCAACAGCGACTCGGCCATCGTCGACCCGGTCTCCCAAGCCAGCTTGCTGGGCACCGCGCGCGGGTCCACCGCGTAGAAGTTGCGGCCGGTGGGCAACACGTTGAGCAACCCGCGCAGGGGGGACCCGGACGGCCCCGCCGGCACGTAGCCACCGTCCAGGGCGTGCAGCACGTTGGTCATCTCGTCGGTGGTCCGGGCCAGCCGGGGAACCACCTCGTTGGCCGCGAACCGCAGCACGTCGAGCACCCGCCCGCAGTCTGCGCCGGGGGGCAGCACAACGGAGTCGAGGACCGCGGTGATGGCACCCGGTTCCCAGCCGCGTGCCTCCATGGCCACGACCAGCTCACGGGCCAGTGTCTCGACGGCGTCCGTGCGAGCCAGGCCCTCGGTGCCGCTCTCGGAGCTCTCGATCAACCCGAGGGCCTCGCGCAGCCCGGGCAGCGCCCGTTCGCCGCCCCAGAGCTGGCGAGCCCGCAGCATGGCCAGCACCAGGTTCACCCTGGCCTCACCGGTGGGCGCGACGCCGAGGACGTGCAGGCCGTCGCGGATCTGAACGTCCTTGATCTCGCAGAGCCAGCCGTCCACGTGCAGCAGGAAGTCGTCGAACTCGGCCTCGTGCGGCCGTTCGGTCAGACCCAGGTCGTGGTCCAGCTTGGCGGCCTGCAGCAGCGTCCAGATCTGCTGGCGGATCGCCGGCAGTTTCGCCGGGTCGAGAGTGGTGATGTTGGCGTGCTCGTCGAGCAGCTGCTCGAGGCGGGAGATGTCGCCGTAACTCTCCGCCCGGGCCATCGGCGGGATCAAGTGGTCCACCAGGGTGGCGTGCACCCGTCGTTTGGCCTGCGTTCCCTCGCCGGGGTCGTTGACCAGGAAGGGGTAGACCAGTGGCAGGTCACCGATGGCGGCGTCCGGGCCGCAGCACGCCGACATCCCGACGTTCTTGCCCGGTAGCCATTCCAGGTTGCCGTGCTTGCCGACGTGCACCACCGCGTCGGCGCCGAACCCGCCGTCGGCCGGCGACGCCGCGAGCCAGCGGTAGGCGGCCAGGTAGTGATGCGTCGGCGGGAGGTCGGGGTCGTGGTAGACCGCGATCGGGTTGTCACCGAAACCGCGCGGCGGCTGCACCATCACCACCACGTTCCCGGTGCGCAGGGCGGCCAGCACGATCTCGCCGTCCTTGGTGCGCGAGCGGTCCACGTACAACTGTCCGGGGGCGGTGCCCCAGTGCTGCTCCATCCGCGTCCGCAGGTCGGCGGGCAGGGTGTCGAAGTACGCCCGGTAGCTGTGCGCGGCGATGCGCACCGGGTTGCCGGTGAGCTGCTCATCGGTCAGCCAGTCGGGGTCCTGTCCGCCGGCGGCGATCAGCGCGTGCACGAGCGCGTCGCCGTCCTGTGCGGCAAGGCCCGGCAACGCGTCCGGACCGTCCAGCGGCCCGATGTCGTAACCGTGCTCGCGCATTGCGGTGAGCAACGCGACCACGCTGGCCGGGGTGTCCAGCCCGACCGCGTTGCCGATCCGGGAGTGCTTGGTGGGGTAGGCGGACAGCATCAGCACGATCCGCCGATCGGCGGGCGGGATGTGGCGCAACCGGGCGTGCCGGACCGCGATGCCGGCCACCCGGGCGGTCCGCTCGGGGTCGGCTACGTAGACGGTCAGCCCATCCGGGTCGATCTCCTTGAACGAGAACGGCACAGTGATCAGCCGGCCGTCGAACTCCGGGATGGCCACCTGGGTCGCGGCGTCCAGCGGGGAGAGCCCGTCGTCGGACTCCTCCCAGGCCGCGCGCGAAGAGGTCAGGCACAGCCCCTGCAGGATCGGCACGTCCAGGGCGGCCAGCGCGCCGACGTCCCACGCGCCGTCGTCGCCGCCGGCGGCTACCGCGGCCGGGGTGGCGCCGCCGGCCGCGAGCACCGTGACCACCAGCGCGTCGACCTGTCGCAGCTCGTCGAGCAGCTCGGGCGGCGCGGTGCGCAGCGAAGCGCAGAACAGCGGCAGCGCCCGTGCCCCGTGCGCCTCGATCGCGTCGCTGAGCCCGTGCACGAACGCGGTGTTGCCGGCCAACTGGTGGGCCCGGTAATAGAGCACACCGACCACCGGAGAACCCGCGCTCAGCCCGGCGGCGGCCCGGTCCAGGTGCCCCCAGGCCGGCATCGCCACCGGCGGGGCGAAGCCGAAGCCGGTGAGCAGGACGGTGTCGGACAGGAAGCGGAACAGCTCACCGAGGTTGCCCGGGCCGCCTTCGGCGAGGTAGCTGTGGGCCTGTGCGCACACCCCGCCGGGCACCGTCGAGCACTCCATCAGCTCGGCATCCGGTACCTGCTCGCCCCCCAGCACCACCACCGGGCGCGGCCCGGCCAACAGCAGGTCAAGCCCCTGCTCCCAGGCGCGGCGCCCACCGAGCAGCCGCACCACGACCAGGTCCACGCCGTCGAGCAGCGCCGGCAGGTCCGCGACCTCGATCCGGGCCGGATTGCCCAGGCGGTAACGCCCGTCGCTGCTGCGGGCGCTGAGCAGGTCGGTGTCGGAGGTGGACAACAGCAGGATCACGTGCGCTCCTGGCGACTCGGGGTCGGGATACCGCGGGCCGGGTGCCAGACCCGGGATGGGTCCACGCTGAGCAACCGGGCCGCGAGTTGGTCGGCGGTGGCTCACCTGCCGAACTGCTCCACCAGCAACACCTGGAACTCGCCGACCACGAAACCGAGCGCCGCGCCGACCGCGATCAGCTTCCACTCGTCCTGGCGGAACGCCGGCCGCAGCAGCTGCTCGAAGTCGTCCTGGGACATCTGCCGCATCTTGGTGAGGACGGTGTTGCGGATGTCCAGGGCGTCCTCGGCGTACCGCTCCAGATGGCGGGCGGTGTCCGGCAGCCGGCGCAGCACCATGTCCGCGACGATCTCCTTGACTTGTTGGTAGCCGGTACCTCCGACGGCCAGCACGACCAGCGGGCGGGTCAACCCGACCTGGCGGTCGATCTCCTCGTCGAGCTTGTACTGCAGGACCGCGAACAGCCGGTCCGACATGGGTCCCCGCAGCACCGCCTGCATGATGTTGCGCGGGGTGACCACCTGCCGGGACACCAGGTCGCCGTACAGGTCGGTGAACTCGTCGCGGTACTTGAAGAACAGCCCCTGCCACCTGATGCCGAGGATGCGCCGGGGGAACTTGGGCACGAACACCAGCTTGAGCGCCATCCAGTCGGTGAACCAGCCGGTGATCAGACCGAAGATCGGCATGATCATCGGTTCCTTGAACAGCGCCCAGGCGACCGCCTGGATCAGGCCAATGGCGAACCCCGAGGGTGCGCCGAACCGGATGATGAACCGGAACACGCGGGCGCCGGCATGCTCGAACATCTTGTTCAGCGTTGCCTTGTCCTGGACGAGATTGGTGACGACCATCTCCTTGAAGTCGAACACTCCCTCGACGTCGTCCCGGACGTCCTCCATGATCTCCGCGATCACCCGGGGGGCGTCGTTGCGGATCTGGTCGAGAACTCGCTGCCGCGCCGCGGCCGGCAGCGAATGCCATATCTCGGGCTGGGTCCGGGAGGCGATCTCCTCGGTGATCTCCCGCACCGCCGCGACCAGGGGGACCTCGAGCTCCTTCACCATCCGCTCGGGGTCCAGCCGGTCGAAGAGCTCCTTGGGGTCGAGCAGGTTGGCCGTCAAGGTGTCGCAGGCGATCGCCGCCATCCGCCCGGCCGAGCGGGGGATGATGCCCTGCCAGCCCAGATACGGCCGGCGACCCCGGAACTCGACCGGGTTGAACATCATCTTGATCGCGACGACCTTGGTGGTGTACCCGATGATGGCAGCGATCAGGGGCATCGAGGCGTACAGCCACCAACGCTGTTCGAGATCGAGCAGGATCTCCGGGATCGTGCTGATCGTGAGCAGGTTCACGGTGAGGTCCCCGGAGCGGTCGAGTTGACGATGGGCAACGGCCCGGCGTACGCCGAGCGGTAGGTCTCCGAGGGGGTGGGGCTGATCCCGGTGGAGGTGGACTTCTCGTCCGGCCGGCACGCTGCCCACAGCTCCGCGCCGAGTGCGGAGATCCGCAGCGTCCGGCGGATCGTCCTGGCGCCCAACCGGCTACTGCCTTCGGCCTCGGAGTCGGCCCGCCGCACGTAACTCTCGCTGCTCAGCAGCAGGTACTGGTCGGACAGCCGGGGATCGTGCGGCCCTTCCTCGGCCAAACCGAGCAATCGCATGTGCGTGACGTACATCGGGACCGCCGAACTCAGGTGCACTCCCGCGACCCGACCCACCGTGGAAGCGTTCGCGAGCAGCACCCGGGCCGGACCGGGACCCCGGGTCTCGACGTGCATCAGCGGGTACCTGGTGCCGTCGGCCAGCGCGGCGAGGATTCTGGCCTCCTCCGGGACCATGCTGCGCAGAATCCTCAGGTGCAGGTTCTCCCGGCTGCGGCCGGCATCGGCGTCCAGCGAAGCCCGCAGCAGCTCCTGGAGCAGCCGCGCCCGCATATCCGGGCCGCCCTTGCCGCCACGCCCGCCCTTGCCGCCACGCCCGTCTGGCGCGCGACCGACCAGCTCGTCCTGGGTTGCCTCGTCCATGCGCTGTTTGACCTGCTTGAGCAGTGCCGCTTCGGTGTTGCGTAGCTGCCGGGCGGCCAGCGAGTACCCCGGCAGCAAACGGGCAACCCGGTCTCCGGTCTGCAGCACCGCCTCGGCGAGCACGAATACATCGTCAGTCATCGCATCGGCGTGGCTGGGCAGCCGACTGGCTACCTCCGGATCACCCGACCGCACCACCGAGCCCGCAAGCTGCCACGTGTCGGCCAGCATGGCTCGCCATGCGGGAACGATCCGTTTCGAGGGGCGGTCCTGCATGCGCGGTCTCCTGATCTCTCGCGGGAACAAGATCACGCCGCCGCGATCGTGCCCGGCGATCATGCCTCAACGTAGCCAGCACGCGACAACCGAGGTGGGCCAACCGAGGTGGGGTAACCGCAGTCTCTACGAGTGGCGGGGAGCATGCTCCGTAACGCGGTCATTATCCGCCACCATGCCCGAGAACGCAGCGTACCGAGAGCAGCGCCACGCCCGACGGGGGCCGCGCATGGTCGGTGTCACACTCGACCCGCGGTAGCGCGGGATGGCTGGCACTACGATCAGCCGGTGCTCGTGTCGCTCGCAGCCTCAGCCGTCAAGCGGCCGGGCACGGATCGGTGCCCGGGTTCGATCGTCGTGCACCAGGCGCAGGACGGCGGGCTGGCCCGCATACGGGTGCCAGGTGGAGCGCTACCCGTGCCGGTGTTCGAGGCGTTGGCCCGCTGGTCCGCCGAGTTGGGCACCGGTCGTCTGGAGCTGACCGCCCGGGGCAACCTGCAGTTGCGCGGCCTGGCTCCCGGCGCCGAGGTCGAGCTGTCCGCCCGGCTCTCGGCGCACGGGCTATTGCCTTCCGCGTCCCACGACCGGGTGCGCAACATCGTGGCGTCACCGCTGTCCGGACTCGACGGCCTGGGCGCACTCGACGTTCGGCCCCTGGTCGCGGAGCTCGACCGGAGAATCTGCGCGGATCCGGCGCTGGCCGCGCTCCCGGGCAGGTTTCTGTTCGCGATCGACGACGGCAGGGGAGACGTGGCCGGGCTGCGCACGGACGTCGCGGTGCTGGCGTTACCCGAGCATCGGGTGGCGCTGCTGCTGGGCGGGCTGGACAGTGGCCTGCGGCCGCCGGTGTCGGCGGCGGTCCACGGATTGCTGTCGGTGGCCACGCTGTTTCTGCGCCGGCGCCCCGACGAACGGACCTGGCGGGTGGACGAGCTGCCCGGCGGGCAGCGCGTACTGCTCGAGGAGCTGCGCGGATTGCTCGGCCCGGACGTGGGCGCCGGCACCGAGGTGGTCGTTCCCGAGCGTGGCCCGCACGGACCGGTCGGTCCGATCGAACAGGCCGACGGTCGGGTCGCGCTGGCGATCTGTGTACCGCTCGGCGAGCTCACCCCGACCCGGTGTCGGCTGATCGCCTCGGTGGCCCACCGGGAGATCGTGCTCACACCCTGGCGCGGGCTGGTGCTGCCGAATCTGTCGCCGCCGGACGTGGACCTCGCCGTGCGCCGGCTGATCGGCGCGGGGTTGGTGCTCGACCCAGCCTCACCGGCCCTGGGGGTCAGCGCCTGCGCCGGGCGGCCCGGCTGCGCCAGCGCTCTGGCCGACGTTCGCTCCGATGCAGCGGTGACCGCCGGGCGCAACGTAGCGGGGACCGCATCGGGGCCCGGCGCCGGCGGGGCAGGTCTTCCGGTGCACTGGTCGGGATGCGCCCGCCGCTGCGGTCGTCCATCCGGCGCGGTGGTCGACGTGGTGGCCGGCATCGAGGGCTACCAGGTACTGCGTGACGACGTGCCGGTGTACTGCGGCCCGGAGGTCGCCCCGGTGCGTGCCGCCGCGGATCGAGCGAGGGAACGCCGGTGACGCCGGGCCGGTTGTACGGGGTGGGCGTCGGGCCAGGCGACCCGGAGTTGGTGACGGTGCGGGCGGCCCGTCTGATCGGGGCCGCCGATGTGATCGCCTATCACTGCGCCCGGCACGGTCGCAGCACCGCCCGGATGATCGCCGAGCCCTACCTGCGGCAGGGCCAGGTCGAGGAGCGGCTGGTCTACCCGGTCACGGTGGAGACAACCGACCATCCCGGCGGGTACCGCGGCGCGCTGGACGAGTTCTATGTCGAAGCCGCCGGCCGGCTCGCCGCGCACCTGGACGCCGGCCGGGATGTCGTGGTGCTCGCCGAGGGCGACCCGTTCTTCTACGGCTCCTACATGCACATGCACGAGCGGCTGGCCCACCGCTACCGGACCGATGTGGTGCCGGGGGTGACCTCGGTGAGCGCCGCCGCGGCCGCGTTGGGGCGACCGTTGGTGGAGCGCGACGAGGTCCTCACCGTGCTGCCCGCCACGCTGCCCGTCGATGAGCTGGCTCGCCGGCTGGCCGACACCGACGCGGCGGCGGTGTTGAAGCTCGGTCGTACGTTCGGCTCGCTGCGCGTGGCGGCCGAGCGGGCCGGGACGCTGGACGCGATGCACTACGTCGAACGGGCCAGCACCGACAGCCAGCGGGTGGCTCCACTGGCCGAGGTGGCCCCGGAGACCGTGCCGTACTTCTCCCTGGCCCTGCGCCCCAGCCCGCTGGCCGGGGCGACGATGGCCCGGGAGGCGGCCGCGACGTCCAGCCTGCCGCCGGGCCTCGCGCCCAGCGGTGACCTGAGCGAGGCCGTGCTGGGCGCCGGCACCGGTGAGGTGGTGGTGGTGGGGCTCGGCCCGGCCGGCCGGCCGTGGCTCACCCCGGAGGCGCAGGAGGCGCTCGCCGGCGCCACCGACCTGGTCGGCTACGGACCGTATCTGGACCGGGTGGCGGCCAACTCCCGCCAGCGCCGACATCCCTCGGACAACCGGGTGGAGTCCGAGCGGGCGGCGTTCGCGCTCGACATGGCTCGCGGCGGCCGGCGGGTGGCAGTGGTGTCCTCCGGTGACCCGGGGGTGTTCGCGATGGCCAGTGCGGTGCTGGAGGTCGCGGTGGAGCCGAGGTGGAAGGACGTGCGGGTCCGGGTGTTACCCGGGCTCACCGCGGCGCATGCGGTGGCCAGCCGGGTCGGTGCGCCGCTGGGGCACGACTACTGCGTGCTCTCGCTGTCCGACCGGCTCAAGCCGTGGGAGGTGATCGCCGCCCGCCTCACCGCGGCGGCCACCGCCGATCTGGTGTTGGCGATCTACAACCCGGCGTCCCGCAGCCGCGTCTGGCAGGTGGCCGCGGCCCGCGACCTGCTGCTCGAGCACCGGTCCCCGGACACGCCCGTGGTGGTCGGTCGGGACGTCGGCGGGGCGGCGGAACGGATCACCATCACCCGGCTGGCCGAGCTGGACCCAGCGATCGTCGACATGCGCTGCCTGTTGCTGGTGGGCTCCTCGCAGACCCAGGTGATGGAACGCGGCGACGGGACAAGCGTGGTCTTCACCCCGCGCCGCTACGGCGGGCAGGGATAGCCCCGCGTCATGTAGCCAAGAGCGCGCCGCCGGGCCGGTGCGCGGTCAGCGGTCGCGGGCGGCCGAGTAGAGGTGGCTCTCGCAGCCGCCGCCGGCGAGTACCCGACCGACGATGATCACCGCCGTGCGGCGGACCCCGGCCTCGCGCACCTGGGTGGCGATGTCGGCCAGCGTGCCGCGCAGCACCAGTTCGTCCTCCCGGCTGGCCCGGGCCACCACCGCGACCGGGCAGCTGCCGCCGTACCGCGGCAGCAACTGCTCGACGACCGTCTCGATCCGTTGCACGGCCAGATGCAGGACCAGGGTGGACCCGTTGGCTCCGAGCGAGGCGAGCTCCTCGCCGGGCGGCATCGGAGTGGCCTGGGCAGCGATCCTGGTGAGCACCACGGTCTGCCCGACGCCGGGCACGGTGAGCTCCCGGCCCAACGCGGCGGCGGCCGCGGCGAACGCCGGTACCCCCGGGACGACCTCCCAGGGCACTCCGGCGGCGTCGAGCCGGCGGGTCTGCTCGGTGAGCGCGCTGAACACCGACGGGTCCCCCGAGCACAGCCGGGCCACGTCCATCCCCGATCGGTGCGCGTCGACCAGCTCCTCGATGATCCGGTCCAGCGTGAGGTCACGGGTGTCGACCAGTCGGGCGCGCGGGGGGCAGACCGCCAGTAGCTGCGCCGGCACGAGGCTGCCCGCGTAGAGGCATACCGGGCAGCGGGCCAGCAGGTCGCGGCCCCGGACGGTGATCAGGTCAGCGGCACCCGGGCCGGCGCCGATGAAGTGCACGGTCACCGCGGTATCCTCACACTCCGCTGATCGGGACGGCTCCACCGGCCGATGGGCGGCCTGGCGACGGTCTGGCAGCACGGCATCCGATGACGGGGCCTACCCGATCATCCGGTTGAGGGCAGGCGCGACATCGCGATGACCGCGCACCGGAGCCAGCAGCCCCTTCCCGAGTGTGGCCAGCTCGGCGGCCAGTTCGGCATCGTGCTCACCGTCGGCCTCCAGCAGGATGTGCAGGGCGCTGAATCTCGCCGCCAGGTCGCGTGGGTCCGGGCCTGCGTTGTGTACCGCGTCGGAGAGCAGGATGCCGCAGCGGCGGGCTGCGCGCGCCCGCGACAATTCGGCCAGCCCGACCGACAGCGCGAAGTGCACATTGGTCAGCCCCTTGGCCGGGATCGACAACAGATTGTCCAACAGCGGAGCAGCGGAGGTCACCGGGCCCATCCGGTGCACCACCGCGGCGTCGCGCCAGAACGCCACCACCGCCAGCTCCGAGGCGCCGGTCGACAGCTCTCCGGCCAGCGCGCCCACCGTGGCCGCGGCGATCCGGGTCTTCTCCCCGCGCATCGACCCGGACACGTCGATCATCAGCGCAACCGCGCGACGGGCCTGCACCCGCTCGCGGACCACGATGTCGGTGTCCTCGGGCAGCGGACGCTCGGTGAGCACCTCCAGCGTGCGGTCCAGGTCGATGTCGTCGGAGTTGTACCTGTACGGGACGCTGGCCAGCCGCCCTACGCCGCCGGACACCACCGACGAGCGGTCCCGGCCACGCGGACGAACGCTCAGCCGGGCAGTGATCCGCCGGGCCAGCGCCAGCACCTCCACAGGGGTCACCCCGTCCTCGCGGACCTCGCCGAGGGTCAGTCGTTCGCCTGCCTCCGTGGTCGCCACCCAACCCTGCGCGGCGGTCGTCGGACCGCCCCGGAGGCCACCGCGCCGGTCACCGCCGACGCTCTCGGTCACCGCGCCGGAGCCTGGCCGGAAGACCAGCGGCGTCTCATCGAGCTGCTTGGGGCGCCGGCGCAGCGGCCTGCGGTCCGAGGGGGTCTGCGGGCCCGGTCGGCGGGCCCCGGTCAGTCAAGTCGGCTCGGGCACCGTCATGGTGATCGAACCTGGGGCGGCTCGGTGGGGGTCGAGTACGAAGTGGTTCTCCCACAGCTCCCGGACGATCTGCTCGGGAGTGACCTCCGCCGCCTCGTCGACGGTGATCCGCCCGGAGAGGGCGAGCAGCGCGGCGTCCAGCACCACCGCGCGGTACCCGTCCTCGGGGTCCCCGGCCGCGCCGCGGATCGCGGTGAGTGGTCCGGCGACCGCGACCAGGTCGATGGCCCCGCGCACGCTGGAGCCGTGGCGCACGTCGGGGTGGGCGCGGGTGGCCCGGGTGATCGCCACCGCGTCGGCGACCAGCCGCTCGGCCGCCTCGTCGGAGCCGGACGCGGTGCGCAAGCTCACGATCTCCCGGTCCTCCGCCTCGCTCTGGTAGCCCACCGCGAGCCGGCACAGCCGGTCGTAGACGCTGGTGGAGATGCGGGTGGTGCCGACGTTGTCGAACGGGTTCATCGAGGCGACCAGCCGGAAGCTCGGCGAGGCGTGGATCCGCCCGACCCGGGGCACGTTGACCTCACGTTCGGCCATCGCGGTGAGCAACGTGTTCAGCGTGTCGTCGGGCGCCCGGTTGAGCTCCTCGACGTAGAGGAACCCGCCCTCGCTCATCGCCGCCACCAGTGGGCCGGGTACGAAGTTGTCCGCGCTGTAGTCCTCCTTGAGGACCCGGGCGGGGTTGTGGTGCCCGACCAGCTTCGCCGGGGTGAGCTCGGCGTTGCCTTCGACGAAGTGCAGCGGGATGCCCCAGGACGCGGTGATCGCGCGCAGGATGGTGCTCTTCGAGGTGCCCGGCGGCCCCTCCAGCAGCAGGTCGCGGCCGGCCACCACGGCGGCCAGGATCAGGTCCAGCTCGCGATCCCGGCCGACGACCTTTGTGCCGAGCTCGGCTCGTTGGCCGGCCAGGTCCGGGGTACGACCGTTGCCGCTTTCGTGCACCATTGGCGAGTCCCTTCCGGAGGGGCGATTCCGGTCACCATACGTGGTTCGGTTACCGGGTGTACGCGCCCGGTGCCGGTGGA
>JBQTKB010000094.1:0-13911 GCA_052386505.1 Pseudonocardia sp. | reverse complement strand
GGTGCCGGAGCTGCGGGCCTCCACCAAGGAGCTGGACCCGATCTCCGAGGCGCTGCTGCCGTTCCTGCCCGACCTGGCCGCGTTCGCCATCCACACCCGCTCGCTGGTCGGCACCGAAGGCGCCAACAGCGGCATCCTCCGCGGTGCCCTCGACCCGGGTCTGCTGGACAACATCCCGACCGTCGGCGGCCCGAACCAGGGCATCAAGCCGGTGCCGGCGCCGTTGCTGGACCAGGGCACCACCCAGGTCCAGGACGCGGTACCGACCGGCCCGGGGGGTGAGCGGGCCGCCCCGCAGGACGGCTCCGACCGGGAGCAGCCGGATCAGCAGACCCCGGAGCAGGACAACGCCCGCCCGTTGATCCCGGGGTTGGGCGGTACCGGGTGAGCCGCCGCTGACCCACGTCGGCCACCCGCCAGCGGGGGGGCCGACGCTGCGGCGGTCATGCAGGATGCTCCCGACCGGTTCGACGCCATGGGATGAAGGAGCACGATGCGCGCGGTGCGGGTTACCCGGCTGGACGGACCGGAGGCCGTCGAGGTCGGCGAGGTTCCCGAGCCCGAGCGGGCGCCGGCTGAGGTGCTGGTCGACGTGCGGGCGGTCGGGCTGAACTTCCCGGACGTGCTGCAGACCAAGGGCCTCTACCAGTACATCCCGCCGTTGCCGTTCGTGCTCGGCTCGGAGATCGCCGGAGTGGTCCGCGAGGCTCCCGACGGCTCGGGCCTGGCGCCGGGCGAGCGGGTCGCCGGGTTCACCATGAGCGGCGGTGCCGCCGAGGTGGCGGCCATCCGCGCCGACCACGTCCTGCCGTTGCCGGACGATGTGGGGTTCCCGGCGGGAGCCTGCCTGCCGATGAACTACCTCACCGCGCACTTCGCGCTGCTCACCCGCGCCCGGCTGGCGGCTGGCATGTCCGTGCTGGTGCACGGCGCCGCCGGTGGCGTCGGCACCGCCGTCACCCAGTTGGCCGTCGCGCTCGGGGCGCGTGTGCTGGCGGTGGTGTCGTCCCCGACGAAGGCCGACGTCGCCCGCGCCTGCGGGGCGCACGAGGTGGTCGAGGTCGACGGTTTCAAGGATGCGGTCAAGACGCTCACCGGTGGCCGGGGAGTCGACCTCGTCGTCGACCCCGTCGGCGGCGACCGATTCACCGACTCGCTGCGCTGCCTGGCCCCTTACGGCCGGTTGCTGGTCGTCGGGTTCACCGCCGGGGAGATCCCGACGGTGCGGGTGAACCGGCTGCTGCTGGGCAACATCGACGTGGCCGGGGTCTCCTGGGGCGGCGACGCGTTCAACCGGCCGGGCTTCCTACGGCAGCAGTGGGACGCACTGCTGCCGATGATCTCGTCCGGACAGCTCGTCCCGGTGATCTCCGGGTCCTATCCCCTGGACCGGGCCGGCGAGGCGCTG
This sequence comes from Pseudonocardia sp., assembly GCA_052386505.1. Lineage (GTDB taxonomy): Bacteria > Actinomycetota > Actinomycetes > Mycobacteriales > Pseudonocardiaceae > Pseudonocardia. The sequence goes on along the minus strand of JBQTKB010000094.1, from coordinate 12,503 downwards.
AGCCGGATCGACCAGCGCCAGGTCACCGGAAAGGTCGTGCTGGAGATCTGATCCGGGCAGGTGCCGCCCCCGGCACACCGGCAGCTAGCCACATCGGCAGCTAGCAGAGCCTGGCCATCGGCAGGTTGACACCGGGTGCCACCTCGGGGAACACGATCGTCACCTCGGCGTCGATGTGCACCCCACCCGCCGGTGGGTCGAGAACATTGGTGACCAACGTGACCCCCGGCGCGTGCACGAACTTGATCAGACCGATCTCCAGCGGCAGCAGGCTCTCGAAGCTCGGTACGAAGCTGCGGCGCAGCGTGGTGTGGCTGAACACGTAGCCTGACGGGCTCACCTCGGTCCACTCGAAGGCCATCACCCGGCAGTCCGGGCACATGTCCTGCGGGTACCACTGGAACCGGCCGCACCGCCCGCAACGCGGAAATGCCAGCCGGTGCTCCCGGGCGGCTGCCCAGAACGGGGCGACCGGTGCCCAGTTGAGGTCCGGTAGCCACGGGTATTCCGGGCCGGAATGCCGGGCGGCGCCGGTGGACGTGGCGCCGGTGGACGTGGCGCCGGTGGGCGCTGCCCCGCTCATGCCGTCAGCACCAGGCTGGAGTGCTCCCAGCCCGAGTAGCCCGAGACCAGACCTACCTCCGCGCCCGGCACCTGCCGTTCGCCACAGTCGCCACGCAGCTGGCGCACCGCCTCCACCACATGGTTGATACCCAGGACATAGGCGTGCGAGAGCAGCCCACCATGGGTGTTGATCGGCAGTCGACCGCCCGGGGCGGCGTTGCCCTCAGCGAACAGCGAGGCGCCGGTACCCTTCGGCGCGAATCCCAGGTCCTCGGCCTGCAGCAGGCAGCTGATGGTGAAGCAGTCGTAGATCTCCAGGAAGTCGACGTCCTCCGGGGTCACCCCGGCCATCCCCATCGCCCGGGGGCCGGTCACCTGCGCCTGGGTGGACAGGTAGTCCTCGTGCTGGGACAGGTAGGAGTGACTGGACACCCGTGAGGAGCTGAACGACACGCCGCTGACCTTCACCGGCTTGTGCGGCAGGTCCCTGGCCCGCTCGGTCGAGGTCATCACGTAGGCGGCGCCACCGTCGGTGAGCAGGCAGCAGTCCAGGACCCGCAGCGGGTCGGCCAGCACCGGCGAGCAGCGGTAGTCCTCCAAGGTCAGCGCGGTACGTTTCATCGCGCCGGGGTGCAGGGCGGCCCAGGCCCGGGTGGAGATGGCCACGTTGGCCAGCTCCTCCTCGGTCAGTCCGTACTGGTGGGCGTAGCGGCGGACCACCGGGGCGAAGTAGATCGGCTGGCCGTAGAACCCGAACGGCATCTCCAGGTTGGCCTTGTACGGGTCGGTGCCGTGGAACTGGTACGGGCCACCGGCGCTGGAACCCCAGTCCACCCCGAAGTAGCACACCACGGTCGTGGCCATCCCGGACGCGATCGCTTGGGCGGCCAGCATCGGTGCGCCGACCACGCCGGAGCCGCCGGTCGACATCTGGGCGTGGAAGACCCGGTCGGGCAGGCCGAGGTTGGCGGCCAGCTCATCGGCCGGCAGGATCACCGGGCCGATGGTCGAGTCGGTGACGATCCCGTCGACCTCGTCCAGGGACAGCCCGGCGTCCTCGACCGCGGCCTTGACCGCGCCGGTGATCAGGCCGGTGACCGGCTCGCTGGATCGCCGATGGTACGGCGACTCCCCGACGCCGACGATCGAGATGGCGTCGCTCAGTGAGTTCCTGGACGTCGTGGACTTCTGGGACATGGAGCTGGTCGTCGACATTGCCGGTCCTTTCCGGTGCTAGCGGCCGGTGAAACGGGGTCGGCGCTTCTCGGCGAAAGCCCGCAGGCCTTCGACGCCGTCCGCGCTGCCGGTGCCCTCCTTGAAGTCGCCCAGCTTGCCCTCGGGGGCGATCTCGTTCAGGTACTGCTTGTACAACCGCCGCACGGTCGGTGAGGTGGCCCGCACCTCCCCGACGATCTCCGCGACCCTGGCCTCCAGCGCGGCCTGGTCGGGGACGACCTCGGTGATCAGGCCCCAGGCCTCGGCCTGCGCGGCGGGGATGGACTTGCCGGTCAGCAGCAGGTAGCGGGCCTTGGCCAGGCTGACCCGACCGAACATGGCCGCCGGCATCCAGCCCTCGGCGACCCCGACCCGGCCCTCCGGCGCGGCGAACACCGCGTCCGCGACCGCCACCGAGATGTCGCAGGACATGGTGGTGATCATCCCGCCGGCCATGCAGATGCCGTTGACCGCCGCGATGGTGACCTTCGGACAGTTGCGGACCGCGCTGAACGGCAGGTTGTCCTCGAACCGGTAGATCGCCAACGGATCGGCGTCGGGCTTGAGATAGTCCAGCACCTCCAGCAGGTCGCCGCCGGTGGCGAAGGCCCGGCCGGTCCCGGTGATCACCACGACGTCCACGTCGTCGTCGGCGTTGGCCAGCCGGATCCCGTCGCGGAGCTCGCCATAGAGGTTGGTGCTGAAGGAGTTCAGCTCGGCCGGCCGGTTCAGGGTGAGGGTGGCCACGCCGTCGGTCACCGTGTACAGCATCTCGGTGAAGCGGTTGCCGGTTGCGCGGTCACCGGGCTTGATATCCCCGGGTCGGGTGTCGCTGGTCATGGCATCCCTGGGTCGGTCGGCCGGGCGATTCCCGGGCGGGTCGCTGTGTGGGTGGCGAGCGCTCCGTTGGTCGGCGGGCCGGACGGCGGCTGAGTCCCGGCCGGTTGCCGGGTTCCGGCCGGTCGACCGAAGGCGGGCGTGCGGTACACCCGCCGGTCGGGGCGCCAGAACAGGTCGGCCCCGAGGTGGTCGCGCACCAGCTCGCGACGATGCTGTTCGGCCCGTTGTTCGGCCTCCCCGCGCGACGGGGTGAGTGGCCCCAGCTGCACCCAGAACCCGCGCGGACCGTTGCGCGCGACGACCTGCGCCGGGGAGCTCCGGATTGTCTCGGCACCGATGAGGTCGACGTAGGGCCCCCCGAGCAGCAGGCCGTGCCACACCTCCGGCAGCCAGCGACGCAGGTCGCGCTGGGTCAGGTACATCGTCGGCAGCACGCCGTCCTGCTCGGTGAGCATCGTGGCGTAGCCGAAGTCGGCGTCGAGGTGCTCGCCCAGTTCGCGGACGAACCGCACCAGTTCGTCGGCATCTACCAGGCGTAGCGGTACCTCCAAGGAGATCACGCTGTGCGAGTCGGAGGGGTAGAAGATGGGGTTGACCGCGGCTTGGAGCGCCCCGCCCGCACCGCTCCAGAGGAAGTCCTGGCGATCGGCGGGCTGCTCCGGGCGGGCTCGGAAGTCGCGTTGCAAGGTGGTACCGACCGACGGCAGCAGGCTGGTCAGCCGGGCCAGCACCAAGGCTCGGGTGGATTCCCGGGCGAGCGGGTCCCGGGTGAACAGCTGGACGAACGCCGCGGCCGCGGTGGTCACCGCTGCTCTCCGGCGGCGGCCTCGGTGGCCGGTGGCGACGCGGCCACCCGGGCCCGCCGGGGCGCCGAGCCGACTCCGGTCACCACGAAGTCGATGAGCTGGTCGGCGATGCGGTCCACCTCTGCCGGTGAGATGTCGTCGGCACACCAGCGCGGCACACCATTGAGGGCCCCGAGTACCAGTCGGGCGGTGGTGCGGGCGTCGTCGGCGATGAACGCGCCCTGGGCGACCCCGTCGGCGATGATGAGCTCGAGGCGTCTGTCGTGTTCGCGCCGGGCGTCGCGCAGGATGGTGATGTAGGTGTCGCTGACCACGATGTCCTGGTGGCGGCTCAGTACCCGGCCGGCGGCGGTGGTCAGCGAGACCCGCAGGTGTGCGCGGATGATCGCCGCGAGCCGGATCCCGGCATCCTGACTGCCGCCGGTCAGCGCGTCGGTCTCGCGGGCGATCGCCCCGATGGTGTCGACCATCAGCTGGGCCAGGATGTCTTCCTTGCCGCCGACGTAGTGGTAGAGCCCGGTGGGGGACAGCCCGACAGCCTCGCCGATCTGTTCGAGGGTGACCCGCTCGTAGCCGTGGGTGGCCATCGACGAGGCGGCCGCGGCGAGGATGAGGTCGCGGCGGGCCGCGATCCGCATACGGCGACGCGCGGTCCGGGTCGCCCCGGAGTCGGTGCCGGCTGTGCCGTTGGGGCCGTCGGGGCTGACCACGGAGTGCCCCCTTCTCGCCGTTCGATACCGCCCGGCCCAGTCGGGCGCGCTCGGTCAAGCCTGGAGCGCTATGTCGAATGCCATTCTACATACGCGGTTCGCGTTGCCAAGCGTCGTACAGCGTCTGGGCGAGGTGGGTTGACAGCCGCCCGGGCACATGTTCGAATGATCTTCGAATTGTGGAGTGTGACTCGGCGTCGAGGCTCGACGACATGTCTGACAGCATGTCCGGGCGGCATGTCACTGCGGCATGGTCCCGGGCGTAGCGATGATGCCGCTTCGAGGAGGCGGTAGCGGTCGGGCCGGGGCATCGGAGTGCGGCCGAGCCGGGCTCCGGCCGACCCAGCGTCTGTGAGGTGCCGACATGGTTGAGATCCGGCTGGAGTGCGACGTGTCCTCCAGCGAGGCGCCTCAGTGACCACCTCGGAGCTACCGGCCGCGAACAGCCACCCAGCCGCGGGCTCGTCCGATCCGGGCGCCGCGCGGGAGTTGGTGCGCTACGAGCTCGACGCCGGGGTCGTCACGATCACGATGGACGACCCCGAGCGGCGCAATGCGCTGAGCCTGGAGCTGCGGGAGGCACTGTGGACTGCCTACCGGCGGCTGGCGGCCGACGAACATGCGCGGGTCGCCATCCTGACCAGCTCCACGGACCGGGCGTTCTGTTCCGGGGCCGACCTCGACCAGATGAAGCGACTGGGCATCGCCGTGCCGCCCAGCGACTTCGTGCCGTTGGTCGGCCGCAACATCGAGCTCGACAAGCCGGTGATCGCCGCGGTCACCGGGCCAGCCATCGGTGGCGGCCTGATGATGACTCTGACCTGCGACATCGTCCTGGCCGCGGCGCATGCGGTGTTCGGCATGCCGGAGGCCCGATGGGGTCGGGGCGCACCGTGGTCGGTGCCGATGGCCGGGCTGGTCTCCCGGCGGCACTGGGCTGAGCTGGCCCTGACCGGGGCACCGATCCCGGCGCGGCGCGCGGCGGAGATCGGCCTGGTCAACCAGGTGCTGCCGGGTGCGGAGCTGATGGCGCGCGCCCGCGAGATGGCCGGGCAGATCGCCGCGAACGCACCGCTGACGGTGCGGGCCACCCTGGACATGATCAGGTCGACCCCGGACATGTCGCTCAGCTCGGCGTGGGACTACGCGGACGCGGTGTTCGTGCCCGTCTACCGGAGCCAGGATGCCCAGGAGGGCCCGGCGGCGTTCCACGAGCGCCGACCGCCGCGCTGGCAGGGCGCCTGAACCTCGGATCGACCGGGACGAGTTGGAGGCACGGGATGTCGAACGGTGAGCTGCGGGTCGGTTGTGGGTCGGCCTACGGCGAGGACGACCTGGATCCGGCCTACGAGCTGGCCGCGGCGGGCGCGGTCGACTACCTGTGCTTCGACGGCCTGGCCGAGCGGACCATGGCGTTGGCGCAGGCCCGGCGCCTGGACGATCCGGCGCGCGGTTACGACGTGCGGATGGACGCCTTCGCGGCCAGGTTTCTGCCGTTCGTCGAACGCGACGGACTGCGGATCGTGACGAACATGGGCGCGGCGAACCCGCGCGGCGGTGCCGCCTGCGTGCGTAAGGTGGCCGACCGCCTCGGCTGTACCGAGGTCCGGGTCGGGCTCATCGAGGGCGACGACGTACTGGACGCGCTCAAGCAGGCCAACCCGGTCGTCTGGGAGACCGGGCAGCCGGTGGACCAGCTACCCGGGGAGATCGTCTCGGCGAACGCCTACATCGGTGCCGCCCCGATCGTCGAGGCACTGGAGCGGGGTGCCAACATCGTGATCGCCGGGCGGGCGGCCGACCCGTCGCTGTTCCTCGCTCCGATGATCAAAGAGTTCGGCTGGCGCCAGGACGACTGGCCGCTGCTGGGTCGGGGCACGATGATCGCCCACGTGCTGGAGTGCGGTAGCCACGTCACCGGTGGCAACTTCGCCGACCCGCCCTACCGGGTGGTACCCGGCCTCGACCGGCTCGGCATGCCGATCGCGCACGTCCGCCCAGACGGGTCGGCGGTGATCACCAAGTTGGCCGACGCCGGCGGCGTCGTCACCACCGACACGGTGAAATGCCAGCTGGTGTACGAGGTGCACGACCCTCGCCGCTACCTGACCCCGGACGTGGTCGGCGACTTCGACTCGGTCCGGGTGCACGCCCAGGGACCGGACCAGGTGCTGGTCGGCGGGGGCACCGGCCGCCGGCGTCCGGACGAGCTGAAGGTCCTGGTCGGGGTCCGGGAGGGCTTCGTCGGTGAGGGCGAGGTCAGCTTCGCCGGGGCCGGCGCGCACAGCCGCGCCCAGCTGTGCCGGGAGGTGCTGCGCGCGCGGGTGCAGCGGCGCTATGCCGGGGCCTACGACGAGGCCCGCTTCGACCTGATCGGGGTCGACTCGGTGCTGGCCGGCGCCTCGCCGGACTCGGGGGCGCCGGCCGCGGAGGTGCGGGTGCGCGTCGCGGCCCGCAGTCGGGACCCGGAGGTGGCCGAGGCGATCGCGCGGGAGGCCGAGTGGCAGTTCTTCGGGCCCTCCGGCGCGGGCGGGGTGCGGCGGCGGGTCAAGGAGGCGTTGTCGGTCTTCTCCACCACGCTGCCCAGGTCGATGGTCGAGACAGGGGTCGACATCGTATGAGTGGGGAGAGCCGCTGATGGCCACGATCACCCTGCGCGAGATCGCGTTCGCGCGGTCCGGGGACAAAGGCGACACCTCCAACATCGGGTTGGTGCCCTTCGACGAGGACGACTTCGACCTGCTGGCCCGCGAGGTCAGTGCGGACCGGGTCGCGCACCTGTTCGGTGAGCTGGTGCGCGGCGGGGTGCACCGGTACGAGTTCTCCGGTATCCGGGCGTTGAACTTCGTGCTGGAGCGGGCGTTGAGCGGCGGGGTCTCCCGCTCGTTGAATCTCGACGCACACGGCAAGTCGTGGGGCAACCTGCTGCTGACCATGGAGATCACCGTGCCGGACGAGGTCGCGGATCGGGTCCGGGCGCGCGTGGGGTCGTCCGGCTCGGCCGGGCCGCGCGTGGGGTCGTCCGACCTGGCCGGCGGCGCGGCTGGCAGCACGGGTGGCTGAGCGGCCGGGCGGTCCCCTCGACCGGCTCTACCGGGCCGGGAGTGTGGCCGTGATCGGGGCGGTCGCCCCCGGCGGGCACGGGCGGCTGGGTTCCAAGCCGGTGGAGTACCTGCGCCGGTACGGCTTCCCCGGGCCGGTCTACCCGATCAACCCGAACCACCGCGAGATCGCCGGCTTCCCCTGTTACCCGAGCATCGGTGAGGTCCCTGGCCCGGTCGACACCGCTCTGCTGCTGCGCCGCCAGGGGCTGGTGCTGGAAACCCTCACCGAGTGTCTGGCCGCCGGGGTGCGCACCGCTGTGGTCACCGCCGGCGGCTACGGGGAGGCCGGTCCCGGCGGCGTGGACGCCGAGCGGCGGCTCGGCGCGTTCGCCCGGGAGAGCGGCCTGCGGCTAGCCGGCCCCAACTGCAACGGCTTCATCGCCGCCCGGGAGCGGCTGACGTTGGGCTTCCACCCGTTCCTGGAGGACGGCCCGCTGCTGGCCGGCCCGGTGGGCATCGTGTCGCAGAGCGGGTCGTTCGTCAGCTCGGTGCTGCGCCGGCTGACCACCGCCGGCGTCGGGGTCAGCTACGCGCTGTCCTGCGGCAACGAGGTGGACATCACCGCGGCGGACAACCTCGACTTTCTGGTCGCGGACGCGAGCACCTCGGTTGTTCTGCTGTTCCTGGAGAGCGCCCGCCAACCCGGGCGCTTCCTGGCCGCGGCCCACCGGGCCCGGGTGACCGGTACCCGGATCATCGCGCTCAAGGTCGGCCGCAGCGCACAGGGTGCCCGGGCCTCGGCGTCTCACACCGGGGCGCTGGTCGGCTCCGATGCCGACTACCGGGCGATGTTCGACCACGCCGGCATCATCGGGGTCGACACCGCGGAGGAGCTGGTGGCCACCGCGCACGCCCTGGTCAGTGATGTCCGGTTGTCCGCGAACCGGGTCGGGGTGGTGTCGATGTCCGGCGGGGTCAATGCGCTGGTCGCCGACCGCGCGGCCCGGTTCGACCTGGTCCTGCCCGAGGTCGGGGCGGCGGCCAGCGACGAGCTGCGCGCGCTGCTGCCGATCGGCACCCCGATGAATCCGCTGGACCTGACCGGGGTCGGGGTGGACAACCCGGACACCTTCGGCGCGGTGCTGCGGATCATGGACGGGCAGGACCAGTTCGACTGCCTGCTGCTGGTGTGGGGCTTGTTGCCGGACGAGGCCGCCGTCCGGTGGGTGCGGACCTGTATCGAGCACCGGCACTCGGCGCGGCGGCCGGTGGTGGTCTACGCCGTCGCCGGGCAACTGCCGCATGCGGCCGAGCTCAACCAGGCCGGGATACCGGTGTTCACCGAGCTGGAAGCCGTGCTCGGGGCGCTACGAAACGTCTCCGGCCGGCCCGAGCTGTCAGTTCGGCGGCCGGTGGGGACCCTCGGGGGTGCCGCGCCGGGCGGGCGGATCGAGCTGTCGGAGCTGCTGGCCGCACGCGGGATCCGGGTGGCCGCCGAGGTGACCGTCCCGATCCGGGAGGGTCACGGCACCGCTGACGCCGCGGTGCTGACCGCGCGGCGGTTGGGTTACCCGGTCGCGGTCAAGGTGCGTTCGACCGACATCCCGCACCGGACGGCCGTGGGCGGGGTTCGCCTCGGGGTGTCCGGGGACGAGGAGCTGCGCAACGCGGTCGAGGCGGTTCTGGATGCGGCGGCCCGACAGGTGCCGGACGCGGTGCTGGACGGCGTGGACGTCCAGACGATGGTCAGCGACGATTCGTTCGAGGTCCTGGTCGGTGCTACCCGCGGCGTGTTCGGACCGCTGATCGCGGTCGGTGCCGGCGGTGTCCTCGCCGAGGTGCTGAGCGATGTTGCGACGGCACTGTGCCCGGTTGCCCCCGAGGAGGCGCTCGGCCTGCTCCGGCGGCTGCGGGCGTTCCCGATCCTCGAGCGCGGGCTGCCGGGCACCGGTCCGCTGGACGTGGCCGAGTTGTGCCGGGTGGTGGCGGCCGTGTCGGAGATCGTGGCCGAGTACACCGACCGGCTGGACGAGCTCGACCTCAACCCGGTGTTGGTGCACCGGGTCGGCCGTGGCGTGACCGTGGTGGACATGTTGGCGCGGTGGCGCGCCGCGGACGAGGGGAGTGGGGACGATGTCGTTGCTGTTGTCGGATGAGCAGGTGCAGTTCCGCGACTCGGTGCGGGAGTTCACCCGCCGCGAGGTGACTGCCGAGCTGATCCGCAAGTGCGAGCAGGACCGCCGACCACCGATGCACCTGCTGGCTGCCGTCGCGGCGAACGACTGGCTCTCGGTGGGGATCCCCGAGGAGTTCGGCGGCAGCCCCGACTACGTGTGCGTGGCGCTGCTGCTGGAGGAGCTGGGCTACGGCTACCTCGCGGCGGCCGACCTGGTGTACCGGGCGCTCATCCACGGCGCCGGGGTGCTGATCAACCATGGCACGCCGACGATGCGCGAGGAGCTGCTGCCCCGACTGCTGCGCGGTGAGCTGCTCTTCCTCAACGGGATCAGTGAACCGGGCACCGGGGCCGACGCGTCGTCACTGACCACGAAGGCGGTGCCGGACGGCGCGGACTATGTGATCAACGGTCACAAGATCTTCAACACCGGGATGGGCTTCTCCGACTACGTGGTGTGCTACGCGCGCACCGACCCCGAGGCGCCGCGCCACCGCGGCATCAGCGCGATCCTGGTGCCCACCAACGCCGACGGACTCACCTTCCGGGAGATCGACACGGTGGGCTACCGCGCGACCCCCACCTACGAGGCCTGGTACGAGGACGTCCGGGTGCCCGCGGCGAACCTGGTCGGCGAGCTGCACGGCGGCTGGTCGGTGATGATGGGCCACCTGGAGAAGGAGCGGATGGGGCTGTGTGCGCTGGCCAGCGGCGCCACCCGCCGGGTGCTCGACGACACCGTGGCCTACGCCGGTACCCGTGAACAGTTCGGCCGTCCGATCGGCGCGTTCCAGGCGGTCTCCCACATGATCGCCGAGATGAAGGTGTTGTCGCACACCAGCCAGCTCACGATGCTGCAGCTCGCGGCCCTGGTGGACGCCGGCCGGCCGGCCCGGATGGAGGCGTCCATCGCGAAGATCCACTGCGCTGAGTCGTACACGACCGCCGCCGACCTCGCGATGCAGGTGTGGGGCGCCTACGGCTACAGCACCGAGAGCGACGTGAACCGGCACTGGCGCGACGCCCGGCTGATGCCGATCGGTGGCGGCTCGACCCAGATCCAGAAGAACGTGATCGGCAGGCTGCTCGGCCTGCCCGCCGCGACGTGACCGCCCGGACCCGGACGACCTCGACAGCCGCCGACCTCGATAGCCGGCCGACCTCGACACCTGAATTGCAGCTCGCCGCGGTGACCACCTCGATGAGCCAAGACTGAGGAGATGACCAGAAGATGAAGAGCCGACTTGCCAAGGCCTGCGGCGCCGAGTACCCCATCTTCGCGTTCTCGCACTGCCGCGATGTGGTGATCGAGGTGTCGCGGTCCGGTGGTGTCGGGGTGCTCGGGCTGGTGCGCTCCACCCCGGAACAGGTAGAGCTGGACCTGCGGGTCATCTCCGAGGCGTTGGGTGGCAAGCCGTTCGGGGTCGACGTGTTGTTCCCGGTGGGCGATATCCCGACCGACAAGGCGGAGCTGTCCGCGCGGATCCCCGAGGAGCACCGCCGTTTCGTCGCCGAGATCATGGCGCGCTACAACGTGCCCGAGGGCGACGTGCCCGATGCGGTGGTGGCCGGGGTCGCCGGCGGGGCCAAGGCGACCATGCAGGACGGGTTGGAGATCGGCGAGGTCGCGCTGAAGTACGGGGCCAAGGTGGTGGCCAGCGCGCTGGGGCCACCCCCGGCGGCGTTCGTCGAGCAGGTCCGTGACTCCGGGGCGCTGCTGTTCGGGCTGTGCGGTGGCGGCGACCAGGCCCGCCGGCACGTCGCGGCCGGCGCCGACGGGGTCGTCGCCCAGGGCACCGAGGCCGGCGGCCACACCGGTGACCTGGCCACCATGGTGGTCGTTCCGGAGGTGGTCGACGCGATCAGCCCGGTCCCGGTGCTGGCCGCCGGCGGCATCTCCGACGGCCGCCAGATCGCCGCCGGTCTCGCGTTGGGCGCCGATGCGGTGTGGACCGGCTCGATCTGGCTGGGCACCGCGGAGAGCGAGCTCGACCCGATCGTCAAGCAGAAGCTGGTCGACGCCCGGTCCCGGGACACCCTGCGCAGCCGCTGCATCAGCGGCAAGACCGTGCGCCAGCTGCGCACGCCGTGGGTGGAGCTGTGGGAGCAGGACGACGCACCGAAGACGCTGCCGATGCCGTTGCAGGGAATGTTGGTTGCGGAGTCGCAGCGGCGGATCTTCCGGCACCGGGTGGCCGAGCTGATGGGTACCCCGGCCGGCCAGGCGATCGGGCGGATCAACGCCATCCGCCCGACCCGGGAGGTCTTCTACGACCTCGTGCAGGGTTTCGTCGAGGCCTCCACCCGGTTCACCGAGCTGCTCGAAGACTGACCGGCGCGCCCACGCGAACCGGGGCGGGGATCGCCTCGTTCCACTGCTCGGCTAGCACGGCTAGCGCGGCGGCCAGTTCACGGGAGGACACGCCGCGGCCGAGTCGACCTTGAGCCGTCGTTCCGCGAGAGACGGCCAGTGGGGCTCGATGTAGTTGGACGGGTCCAACTCGTCCCACCACGCCATGAAACACACCCCGCCGTTGACCTCGGCCGGCCAGCGCTGACCCTTGAACTCGACCTCGATCGGCTCGGCGAGCCCTTCGGCGTCGTCCCAGAAAACCACGACCCCCGCGTCGTCCTCGGTCTGGTACCACCCAGGCATGTTGGAACTCTGTCCTTCACACCAGCGACCATCGGTGAATCGGCACTGCACGAAGTACGGATAGGAGTGGCCACCCGAGCCGGTCTCCAGCAGCACAACAGCGTGCTCGCCGCGGCGACGGATGAACAGCGGATGCACCTGGCCGGGAGGGTATCCACTAGCCGCCGCCGCGACGATCGCCCGGTCATCCTGGTCGCTCATGGTCTCCCCGCTACTCAGCCCGGCACCCGACATGGTGCGCCGACGATCAAGTACTTGTTCCCGTCCGCCGCGTCGATCCATCCCCTAGCCGCGAACACGAGACCCGGGCGGGTCTCCGCCACGATGCCATGAGGAACATACGGGGCAGTCGTCACCCGGTTGAATGTCGGCGGCCACGAGAAACTGCCCAGTGACGGCCATGTAAGTGCCCGCTGGCGGTCATGAAACCTGCCCGCCGGTGGCCATGAGATCTGCCATGACCTGTTGATCTGTCCCGCGCGCCTTCGGGGT
>JBQTKB010000093.1:0-20119 GCA_052386505.1 Pseudonocardia sp. | reverse complement strand
CCTCGAGCGGAACCCGCATCACGATGCCCCGACCCTCCTTGGTCACCTCGAGGGGACCGTCGCCGGTCCGGGGCTTCATGGCCGCCATGTCGAGCTCCCTCCATCATGATCAGGCCGCGGCAGCGCTACGTCGGGGTCCGGGCGTTACTCCGGTGAAGATCGCTACCGTCGGTGAGACCATTCTCCCCTATCGCCGAACACGGTGCGCAACCGGAGCGATCATTGGCGCCATGGGCGCGTCCCCGGCTGTCCGGCAGCCGCCGGCCCACCCGCTCCCGTGCACCTACGCTGGTCGTCCAGGACCCGGAGAGGTGGCGGCGCCATGTGGTGGCAGACGCTGGGCGTCGCGCTCGGCGGCCTGCTCCTGATCTGGTCGGTCATCGTGGTGTTGCTGTTGCGTGCCCGACGTGGCCTGCGCCGTCGCGACGTCCTCGCTCAGGCGATGCGCCTGGTCCCGGACGCGGTCCGACTGCTGCGCCGGCTGATCTCCGATCCCGCCGTGCCCCTGCGGATCAGGCTCATGCTGGCGCTGTTGCTGGTGTACCTCATCTCCCCGATCGACATCATCCCGGACGTCATCCCGGTCGTGGGCTACGCCGACGACGCCATCATCGTGGCGGTCGCGCTACGCGCGGCGGTGCGGCACGCGGGACACGGCGTGCTCGCCCGGCTCTGGCCCGGCACGCCGGAGGGGTTGGATGTGCTGACCCGGCTCGCCGGACTCGGCGAGCCCGGTCCGCAGACCCGACCACGGTGACCGACCCTTCGCAGCACATCGCGGTGGGAGGATCGAAGATCTGACCGGACTGATCGAAGTGGCCCACACCACAGCCGGCAGGTATGGTCGAGAACGGCTCCTTCGATCTCGAATACTTCGATCACAACGAGAAGTCGGAGCCGCACCGCGATACCGGGGGAGTAGCGCGTGGTCCGCGGCGAGCGGTGATCGACGCAGGCCCGGGCGCACTCTGTCGGGCATTGGGGATGGACCAAAGGCGGTTCTCCACGATGAAAGACGTACATCGGCTTGAACCCGGATCGGCGAGCCCGGGCAAGAGCACCGTGTTCGCGGCCTGGGAGCGGTTCGTGCACGGCGAGGACCAGGTGCCGGACGTCCGGCCCGAGGTGGCGATCTCCTGGCATCGCTGCCGGGAGCAGTACCGGGTCGACCCGCACCTCACCGAGGCCCCGGTGGCCGTCGCGGAGATCGACCACACGCTCGAACACGACGTCGTACTCACCGAGCTGGGGTTTCGCGCCGCCTCCGTGGCTCACGAGGTGGCCAACCTCGGCGGGATCGTCACGGTCACCGACGCCACCGGCCGGATCCTGGCCGAATGGGGCGATCCGACCACACTCGCCAGGGCTGCCGAGGCCAATCTGGCGCCCTGGTTCTGCTGGTCGGAGTGCGCGGCCGGGACGAACGGCATGGGCACCGCACTCGAGGCGCACGGCCCGGTGCTGATCAGAGGCGCCGAACACTGGTGCCAGGCGTTCCACAACTGGGTGTGCGCCGGCGTCGCGGTCCGTGACGTGGTGAGTCGGGAGCCGATCGCGGTGCTGAACATCTCCTCCTGGCGCAGCCCGCTCCCCGCGCCCGCGGCGGGCTGGTTGGCGAACGCGGTGGCCAAGACCCAGTGCACGCTCAGGAAGCGAGCGCGGGACAGCGGCGCCGAGCTGGTCGCGGCGTACACCCAGGCCAGGGCACGCTGCGGTGCGGCGCTCGCCGCGGTGGACACCGCGGGGAAGGTGGTGATCGCCGACGACACGGCGAGCGTGCTCATGGGCGTCCCCGCCTCCACCCCGGCGGTCGACCCCACGCTGCGCTGGAACCCCGGCCTGCCGCAACTGATCGGAGCCGCCCGGTACGCCAGCAGGCAGGCGGCCCACAACCCCAACTGGGTCGGCTCGACGCAGATCTTCACCCACCTGTCCGACCAGCCGACGCCGATCAGTATCCGACCCGTCTTCCTGTCCGGGCACCTGATCGGAAACCTGGTCTCGTTCGGCGCCTCCGACGGCGAGCAGCTGCCGCGGCAATCGGCCGGACCCGGGCCTGCTCACCCCCGGCTGCCGCCGCGCCGGGTGGTCGCGATGCGCGAACACCGGATGGTGCTGCTGCGGCTGCCGGAGGTCTGCTTCGCCGAATCGGACGGCAACGACGTGTGGCTGACCACCGACCAGGGTCGCCTGCGATCGGCGTCCCCGGGCCTGGACAGGCTCGACGGCGAGCTGGCCGATGCCGGCTTCCTACGGGTGCACCGCCGTTATGTGGTCAACCTCGGCCGCATCCGGGAGGTCGAGCGTGGGCTCAAGGGCGAGCTGACGCTGGTGATGGACGACCGGAACCATCAGATGGTGCCGGTCTCCCGACGGAACGCGCCCGCCGTTCGCCGGGCGCTGGACATCTGAGGTCCCTCGGCGACCACTGCTCCCGGAGAGGATTCCCGTGCCTGACAGCCCTGACGCCGTTGTCCCGGACGCCGTGCTCAGCGAGACCAACGATGGGAGTGCCGGTGGGCTCGGTGTCCCGGCCGGGCGCCGCGACGACCGCCCGACCGCGGGCCTGGGAAACCGCGACTGGTGGCCCAACCGGATCGACCTGACGGCCCTTCGGAAACGCCCGGCCTCGGCCGACCCCATGGGGGGTGACTTCGACTACGCCGCGGCATTCACCAGTCTCGACCTCGACGCGGTGGCCCGGGACGTCGACGCGGTGCTGACCGACTCGCAAGACTGGTGGCCGGCCGACTTCGGCCACTACGGGCCGCTGATGATCCGGATGGCCTGGCACTGCGCGGGCACCTACCGTATCGCTGACGGTCGGGGCGGCGCCGGCGCCGGCATGCAGCGTTTCGCGCCGTTGAACAGCTGGCCGGACAACCGCAATTTGGACAAGGCCCGCCGGCTGCTGTGGCCGGTGAAGAAGAAGTACGGCGAGCAGATCTCCTGGGCCGACCTGATGGTCTTCGCGGGCAACCGCGCACTGGAGTCGATGGGGTTCGCCACCTTCGGCTTCGCCGGCGGTCGGGCGGACGTCTGGGGACCCGACGAGGAGATCTACTGGGGCCCCGAACGCGACTGGCTCGGCGACGAACGGCACACCGGCGTCCGGGAGCTGGTGGGCCCGCTGGCCGCCGACCAGTTGGGCCTGATCTACGTCAACCCGGAGGGCCCGAACACCGTCCCGGACCCGCTCACCTCGGCCCGGGATATCCGCGCGACCTTCGCCCGGATGGCGATGAACGACGAGGAGACCGTCGCGCTGATCGCCGGCGGGCACACCTTCGGCAAGACCCACGGCGCGGCCGACCCCGACCGGCACCTCGGTCCCGAGCCCGAGGGCGCCCCGCTCGAGGAGCAGGGTCTCGGCTGGCGGAGCACTCACCGCAGCGGGAAGGGCCGCGACGCCATCACCAGCGGCCTGGAGGGAGCCTGGACACCCACCCCGACCCGCTGGGACAACAGCTTCCTGGAGACCCTGTTCGGCTACGAGTGGGATCTGGAGCTGAGCCCCGCCGGCCTGTGGCAGTGGATCCCCAGGGGCACCGGCGGGGCCGGCACCGTGCCGGATGCCCACGACCCGGCGGCGACGCACGCCCCGACGATCCTGACCACGGACCTGGCGCTGCGGTTCGACCCGATCTACCAGCCGATCGCCCGACGGTTCCTGCAGAGCCCGGAACAGTTCGCGGACGCGTTCGCCCGGGCCTGGTTCAAGCTGACCCACCTCGACATGGGCCCGATCCAGCGATACCTCGGCCCGCTGGTGCCCAGCGAGACATTCCTGTGGCAGGACCCGGTGCCGCCGGTGCAGGGTGAGCTCGTCGGCGACCGGGAGATCGCCGAGCTGAAGAGCCGGCTGCTGCACTCGGGCCTGTCGATCTCCCAGCTCGTGGCCACCGCGTGGGCGTCGGCCTCGACGTTCCGGATCAGTGACAAGCGCGGTGGCGCCAACGGCGCCCGGATCCGGCTGGAGCCCCAGCGCGGCTGGGAGGTCAACGACCCCGACACCCTGGCCCGGGTGCTGGGCACCCTGCACGACGTCCAGGAGTCGGTCAAGTCCTCCGGGACGACGATCTCCCTGGCCGACCTGATCGTGCTCGGCGGCTGTGCCGCGGTGGAACAGGCCGCCAAGGACGCCGGAGTCGAGGTCACGGTGCCGTTCGTTCCCGGGCGCACCGACGCCACCCCGGAGCAGACCGACGCCGACTCCTTCGCCCCTCTGGAACCCGTGGCCGACGGGTTCCGCAACTACCGGGGCAAGGCCAGCCGGCTGCCCTCGGAGCACCTGCTGATCGACCGGGCCAACCTGCTCGACCTCACCGCCCCGGAGATGACGGTCCTGGTCGGCGGTCTGCGGGTGCTCGGCGCCAACACCGGCGGCTCCACCCGGGGGGTGTTCACCTCGACACCGGGCTCGTTGACCAACGACTTCTTCGTCAACCTGCTCGACAGTGGAACGGAGTGGACGGCGACCGGGGACGGACCCGCGGCGGAGACCTTCGAGGGCCGGGACCGCGGCACCGGCGCGGTCAGGTGGACCGGCAGCCGGGTCGACCTGCTCTTCGGCTCGAACGCCGAGCTGCGGGCGGTGGCCGAGGTCTACGCCGGCAACGACGCGCGCCGGAAGTTCGTGCACGACTTCGTGGCCGCCTGGCACAAGGTCATGATGCTGGACCGCTACGACCTTGCCCGATGCGGCGAGCAGGGTACGAACGGTAGCTGATGGCGTACGAACGGCGCGCGTCGGCACGATTGACTCAGGCCCTTGTCGGCCCGATTAATCCGGCGTAAGGTCACAATAGATCATTCTCCATCGGATCCATTCACACCGGATCACGGAATCGGTTCGATGTGTTGCATTCTTGGGCGTGTAACTAATGCCGCAACCACCACCGGTACACCGGGCGACTGCCCGGCACATCACCGCTGTCCGCCAGCAACCGCCGTGCGCGAAGAGAAAAGCCGACATTGATCTGACAAGAGGAGGTGGAGCCCGGTGACGACATCGCAGGAGCGAGCCGACCTGATGGACAAGATCGGGTTGAACGGACAGAACAAGGCCTCGATCGGTCGAGTGCTGGGAACCGGGAACATCGGGCAGGCGACGGAGCGAGCCGACGGTCGAATGGAGGCGACAGTCCGGATCCGGCCCGACGAGATCTGCTTCGATCCGGCGATTCTGGTGATGCCGCACGGCGGTGACATCGAGATCGAGTTCATCAACGACGACCAGAACACCCACTGTGCGCTCCTGCCGAGCAACGGCGACCGGAAGTTCCTCTGGTTGGTGAACCATTCGCGGGGACGGGCGAAGCTGAACCTCGACGGCCCCGGCTACTACTGGTACAGCTCGCCCACCGGCAACGACGAGGGCCGGGGGCTGACCGGGGCCATCGTCGTCATGGGCGACGTCCCGCCGGAAGCCCGTCTCGACCGTCCAGACCAGCCGCGACCGTAGGGGAAGGAGCAGCACCATGACCGTGGAATACGTGGACGCGGGCGAGGCGATCGACCAGGGAGCGCTGAGCGGCATGCTCGGGACCGCGCCGCCGGTGACCAACAGTGTCACCTACGAGCGCATCCTCGACGCCCGCTCGGAGCCGCAGAACTGGCTCACCTACTACGGCGCGTACAACGGGCAGCGCTACAGCCCGCTGGACCAGATCAACACCGAGAACGTCAAGCGGATCGGGCCCGCCTGGATGTTCCAGGCCGGCACCAGCGGCATGATCGCGGGCGCGTCGACCTACGCGTTCGAGGCCACCCCGATCGTGGTGGACGGGGTCATGTTCGTCTCCGGCTGGGACGGCTACGTCTGGGCCCTGGACGCGAGGACCGGCGAGGAGATCTGGCGGTACAAGCACGCGACACCGTTCGACGTGTCGCTGTGCTGCGGGAACGTCAACCGCGGGGTCGCGGTGGCCAAGGGGAAGGTCTTCAGCGTCACCCCCAACGCCCACGTGATCGCCCTCGACGCGACCACCGGCAAGAAGGTCTGGGACAAGACCTACGGGGACGTGCGGGCCGGGGAGAGCGCCACGGTCGCGCCGCTGGTCGTGAAGAACATGGTGATCGTCGGCAGCTCCGGCGGGGAGTTCGGGGTGCGCGGCCATCTGGACGCGTTCGACCTGGAGTCCGGGGAGCACGTGTGGCGCTGCTACACGGTGCCCAAGCCCGGCGAGCCCGGCTCCGAGACCTGGCCCGCCGACGGCGAGGCCTGGGCCCGGGGCGGCGCGAACTGCTGGCTCACCGGCACGTTCGACGCGGAGACCAACCTGCTGTACGTCGGCACCGGCAACCCGGCGCCCGACTTCGACGGCGGCGTGCGCGAGGGCGACAACCTCTTCACCGACAGCATCATCGCGGTGGACGTCGACGCCGGCCAGATCCGCTGGCACTACCAGTGCACCCCGCACGACGTGTGGGACTACGACAGCATCTCCGAGTGCATCCTGTTCGAGTCGGGCGGGCGCAAACTGCTCGGGCACTTCGACAAGAACGGCTACTTCTTCGTCCTGGACCGCACGAACGGCGAACTGGTCCAGATCACTCCCTTCGTGGACCGGATCACCTGGGGGGCGATCACCCGGGACGGCCAGGTGACGCCCAAGGTGTACCCCGACGAGGAGGGTGTGCCGGTGCACTTCTACCCGGGACCGGCCGGGGCGAAGGAGTGGACCCAGGCGGCCTACAGCCCGAAGACCGAGCTGTTCTACGTGCCGGTCCAGGACGTGGGCGCGACCGCCACGCGGCGGCGCCGGGAGTTCAAGGAGAGCATCCCGTACTGGGGCGCGGGGGTGAACGTGGACATCGACGACATGACCGGGTCGGTGAGCGCGTTCGACGCATCGGGCGAGGAGAAGTGGCGCTGGCGCAACGAGCTGCCGATGTGCGCGTCGGTGCTGGCCACGGGCGGCGACCTGGTGTTCGCCGGTGAGCCCTCCGGGGAGTTCAACGCGCTCGACGCCCGCACCGGGGAGCAGCTGTGGCAGTTCCAGTGCGGCAGCGGCCACCACAGCGGTCCGATGACCTACATGGTCGACGGCCGGCAGTACATCGCCGTGCCGGTCGGGTGGGGCGGCTGGGCCGAGGGGTTCCTGCCCGGGATGCTCGGCGCCGGCCACGGCAGCGCGCTGATCGTGTTCGCCCTTCCCGACGACGGCGTGCTGCCGTCGCGCTAGCGGTGCGACGACGAGTCGGCGCGACGACGAGTCGCGGTGCGATGGCACGGCCCGCCGGAACCAGGCCGAGAGGAGGTGGATCCATGGAGTCTCAGCTCGCAGTGTGGGAGACGCCCGAGTTCGACGAGATCGGAGTCGCACCCGAGGTGACCATGTACGTCGCTCAGCTGGACTGACTAGCGGGACGGGGCGGGCGTCGGGCCTGGGGGGTCCGACGCCCGCCCCCGATCCGGGACTGGAGTCGAGGTGCGGGTGCGGGTGCTGGGCTCGGCCGCGGGGGGCGGGTCCCCGCAGTGGAACTGCGCGTGCCCGGTGTGCACGCAGGTGCGCTCCGGCGCCGCACCGGACCGGCCGCGCAGCCAGTCGTCGGTGGCGGTGAGCGCCGACCACCGGCGGTGGTTCCTGATCAACGCCTCGCCCGACGTGCGCACCCAGATCGAGGCGTTTCCCGCGCTGCATCCGCGCGAGGACCGGAGCACACCGGTGGTGGCGGTGTTGCTCACCGACGCCGAACTGGACCACACGCTCGGCCTGCTGCTGCTGCGTGAGGCCCGGGACCTGACGCTGTACGCCACACCGGCGGTGCACAAGACGCTCAGTGAGGGGTCGGCGGTACTGAGCGCGTTGGAACGCTACTGCCCGGTCGAGTGGCGGCCGGTGATCCCGGGAACCGAGTTCCGCCTGGACGAGGGCCTGTCCTGCCGGGCGTTCGACGTGCCCACCACCAAACGGACCCGGTTCGGGCCGGGGGTGGACCATGGGCGGGTGGTGGGCTACCGGCTCACCGACGAGCGCGGCGGCGGCACCCTGGTGTATCTGCCCGGGGTGCAGGCGTTGACGCCGCGGCTGTGCGCGGAGATCGACGGCTGCACCTGCCTGCTGATCGACGGGACCTGCTGGCGCGACGACGAGCTGGTGCGGCTCGGCCTGGCCGGCAAGACCTCCCGGGAGATGGGCCACCTGCCCATCGACGGGCCGGACGGCAGCCTCGCCCGGCTCGCCTCGATGGACGTCGGGCGGGCGATCTACGTGCACATGAACAACACCAACCCGATCCTGCTGGCGGCCGCGCCCGAGCGGCGCATCGTGCAGGACAGCGGCATGGAGGTGGCCATGGACGGCCTCGAGGTCGAGGTGTGAGCCCGTGACGATCACGCGATCCGACGAGTTCGTCGAAACCCTGCGGGCCCACTCGCGGCGCTACCACGACCAGCACCCGTTCCACGTCCGGATGAACGCCGGGCGGCTGAGCCGCCGACAGCTCCGGGGCTGGGTCGCCAACCGCTACTACTATCAGGAGAACATTCCCCGCAAGGACGCGGCGATCCTGTCCAACTGCCCCGACCCGGACGTCCGCCGGCGCTGGATCCGCCGCATCGTCGACCACGACGGCTCCCGCGCCGGTGAGGGCGGCATCGAGGCCTGGCTGCGCCTCGGCGAGGCCGCCGGTCTGACCCGGGAGGAGGTGCGGGACCACCGTCACCTGGTGCCCGGGGTGCGCTTCGCGGTCGACGCGTACGTGAGCTTCACCCGGACCCGGCCATGGGTGGAGGCGGTGGCGTCGTCGCTGACCGAGCTGTTCGCCCCCGACCTGATGGCCGAGCGGCTGGCCGCGTTCGAGCGCTTCTACCCGTGGATCGACTCCGGCGGCCTGGCCTACTTCCGGGCCCGCCTGGAGCAGGCTCCCCGCGACTGCGAGCACGCCCTGGAGGTGGTGACGCGACACTGCCTGACGGCCGAGTCGCAGGCTCGCGCGGTGGACGCGCTGTCGTTCAAGTGCGACGTGCTGTGGAGCCTGATGGACGCCATCGACCAGGCCTACCGGGAGTGAGGGCGGTGGACCCGGCCACCACCGCGACGGCCACACCACGGACCGCGCCCCGCCGAGCCGGGCCGGTGTCCTCCACCGACCGCCCACGGTTGGCGCCGCACGTGCGGCTGAGCTTCGACCGGTCCCGCGACCGGCACGTGCTGCTGCTGCCCGAGACGGTGGTGGTGCTCAACGGCACCGGGGCGGACATCCTCGGCCTGTGCGACGGGCGGCACACCGTGGCCGAGATCGTCGCCGAGCTGGGTGCCCGGTACCAGGCGGTGGCGGAGGAGGAGGTCGGGGCGTTCCTGGCCCGGCTGGTGGCCCGGCGGTGTGTGCGGATCAGCGATGGATAGGCCCTTCGGGCTGCTGGCCGAGCTCACCTACCGCTGCCCGCTTGCCTGCGCGTACTGCTCCAACCCGCTCAACCTCGCGGACTACCACGACGAGCTGACCACCGACGAGTGGCGGCGGGTGCTGGTCGAGGCCCGCGAGCTCGGGGTGCTGCAGTGCCACCTGTCCGGCGGGGAGCCGTTGCTGCGGCGCGACCTGGTGGACATCGTGGCCGGGGCGCACGGGCTCGGCCTCTACACCAACCTGGTGACCAGCGCGATCGGCCTGTCCCGCCCCCGGGCCGAGCAGCTACGCGCCGCCGGTCTCGACCACGTGCAGGTCAGCATCCAGGCCGACCAGCCGTCCGTGTCCGACCGGATCGCCGGCACGCGATCGTTCCTGCGCAAGACCGAGGCGATGGCCGTGGTCAAGGAGCTGGGCTGGCCGCTCACCGTGAACGTGGTGCTGCATCGGCAGAACATCGACCGGGTCGCCGAGGTGCTGGAGCTGGCCGAGGAGGTCGGCGCCGACCGGGTGGAGCTGGCCAACACGCAGTACTACGGGTGGGCGTGGCGCAACCGCGAGGCGCTGCTGCCCAGCCGGGCCCAGCTCGAGGCGGCCGAGCTGGTCGTGCGCGCCGCCCGGGAGCGGCTGCGGGACCGGATGGACGTCATCTACGTCGTCCCCGACTACTACAGCCGCTACCCCAAGCCCTGCATGGGCGGCTGGGCCGCGCGCCAGCTGACGGTGACCCCGAACGGCGACGCCCTGCCCTGTCCGGCCGCCCAGTCCCTCCCGCTGCCCCGGGCCAACGTGCGCGAGGACTCGCTGGAGCGGATCTGGACGGGATCGCCGGTGATGACCGCGTTCCGCGGTACGGACTGGATGCCGGACCCGTGCCGCGGCTGTGACCGTCGGGAGCTCGACTTCGGCGGCTGCCGCTGCCAGGCGTTCCAGCTCACCGGCGACGCCGCCCGCACCGATCCGGTCTGCCACCTGTCACCGGACCACGGGCTGGTCGAGCAGGCGGTGGCGGCCGCGAACACCGAGCCGCGACCGAACGGGGCGTTGGTCCCCCGCCCACACCGGGGCCGCCCGGCGCCCAGCCGCTCCCCCGGCGGTCCGGCGTGACCCGGTCAGCCGCCGAACACGAGGGGCAGCGCGACGGCAGCGACGATCAGCGTGACGCCGCTCAACAGGTCGGAACGCACCCGCACCAGCCGGGCAGCCATCCGCCCCAGCCGCAGCCCGACCAGCGACATCACCGCCGTCAGCCCACCGAAGATGAGCGCCGACTGCCAGGGCGGGTAACCGAGCAACCCGAGGCTGGACCCGGCGAGGAGATTGTCCAGGCTCAACGTGAGCGGGATGCCGAACAGCGCCCACGGGTGGTCCAACTCGTCCGGTTCCGGCTTCCGCAACGAGGAGAACACCAGGTACAGGCCGTACCCGGCCAGGGCCGCCGCGCCCACGTACTCCGCGACCTCGCCGATCTCCTCCCCGACGTAGCGCCCGGCGAGCAGCCCCAACAGAGGCATCACTCCGTCCCACAACCCGAACATCAGCGCCACCTGGACCGCGCGGCGAAAACCGAACGGAACCGTGCCGAGAGCGAGCGACGCGCGGAAATTGTCCAGGCTGAGGACGAAACCGAGAACCACCACTTCCCAGATCATGAGCGCGGATCCTGCCATTCCCACCGGTTCGGGATCGGCTCCGCCGCTCGGCGACGGGGGGACCCCATGCCATTCTTCCGCATGTACCGAGCATAACGCGTGAGACCTTCTCGACGAAAGCCCGAAAGGAGGCGGAGACCGGCGGAAACAGAATACCCCGCGACGCGCCCCGCAATCTTCCGGCGAGGGTTTTTCATTGCCTGGCCGCAGTAACTTCGACGCGCCCGCGAACTCGGCCGGAACTCGTCGTCCGGCTATTTCACGCCGCGCAATTCAGAATCGGTCCGCCCGGCGAGCGATTGATTTCTGCGCCGGTCCGGCAACCGCCGATGCGTGACCCGCCGCGGTAGCTCAGCCGAT
Organism: Pseudonocardia sp.; assembly: GCA_052386505.1. Taxonomy (GTDB): domain Bacteria; phylum Actinomycetota; class Actinomycetes; order Mycobacteriales; family Pseudonocardiaceae; genus Pseudonocardia. The sequence goes on along the minus strand of JBQTKB010000093.1, from coordinate 8,753 downwards.
GGCGGCGCAGCCCCGCAGGTGGTCGTCGACCAGGCCGGCCGCCTGCATCAGCGCATAGCAGGTCGTCGGGCCGACGAAGCTGAACCCGCGCCGCTTGAGCTCGCGGGCCATCGCGGTGGACTCGGGGGTCACCGCCGGGACCTCGGCCAGCGTGCGCGGCCGGGGCCGCTCACCGGGCGGCGGGGCGAAGGACCACAGCAGCTCGTCCAGCGGCACGTCCAGGGCCAGCACCGCGCGGGCGTTGCGCCGGGCGGCCTCGATCTTGGCCCGGTTGCGGACGATCCCGGCATCGGCCAGCAGCCGCGCGGTGTCCGCGTCGTCGAACCCCGCCACGGCCTCCGGGTCGAACCCGGCGAAGGCCCGCCGGAAACCTTCTCGCTTGCGCAGGATCACCAGCCAGGACAGCCCGGACTGGAACGCCTCCAGGCACAGCCGCTCGAACATCGCGGTCTCCCCGCGCAGCGGCCGGCCCCACTCCTGGTCGTGGTAGGTGAGGTAGTCCGGCGCGGACAGACCCCACGGGCAGCGCGGCCGTCCGTCCGGCCCCGGCGCGGCCGACCCGTCCGGCGCAGAACCGGTCATCGTCGCCCGGTCACGGCCGGTAGCCGGCGCAGAACCGGGCGAACCGCCGCAGCGACAGCCGGACGCCGCCGACGAACGCCGGCCGCACCACCGGCCAGCCCGCCCGGCCGACCGCGCCCAACGGCAGGTCGAGCTGTTCGCCCCAGTGGAACACCGACCCCCCGGCGGCCTCGCTCACCGAGAACACCCCGCCGCCGCGCACCACCCGCCCGGTGTGGAGTACCACGCAGCGCCGGGCGACTTCGTCCCACTCGGTGATCTCCATGGTGTCGGTGAACCCGAAGGGGCCGTACCCGGTGCGCGCGGACAGTGTCGAGCCGACCGAGCGACCGTTCCCGCCGGTCACGGTGACGGTCGTGCCCAGCATCCACTCGCCCTGGCGGGACCAGTCGGTGGCCGCCCGCCAGGTTGTTTCCGGGTCGGCCGGCACCTCCACGGCCAGTTCCAGATCGGTGGTCATGCCTCGGTCCGTTCCTCGTTGTGCTCGGTCTGCTGCTCATCGGTGTCGGTCCCGTCCGCGCTGCGCTCGTCCGTGCCCGGCCCGCCCGCACTGCGCTCGTCCGCGCTGCGCTCGTCCGTGCCCCCCTGGTCAGTGCCCGGCCGGTCCAGGCCAGCGCCGTGGGACTCCAGTTCGGTGACCCGCCGCCGCAACTGGTCGCGTTCGTCGCCGGTGCGCTCCAGCTCATTCGCCAGGCGGTCGAGCACCCAGTCGACCTCCGACATGCGGTATCCCCGAAAAGCCTGCTGGAAACGTACCGCCCGCACGTCCGAGGCTGCGACATCCCGCTCGGGCAGCCAGGTCGGCGAGGCACCCGGCGGGATCGGCGCAAGCTCCTCGCCCCGGCCGAACACCAGCGCGGCCAGCAGGAAGAAAAGCGCGGCCACCGCCAGCAGCATCAGGATGTAGATCAGCGCCGTGCCCATCACGTGCAAAGCTACCGTCGTACGCCGACCGGGCCAGTTCGGCACCTCCGGGCGGCGGGTATGTCAGGCCAGCCCGCGCACGCAGTGTGACGGCGGGCGGGTGCCGAGGATGCTGGCCACCATGTCCACGGTACGACGGGTGGCCGCCACATCGTGCGCGCGGAACACCCGGGCCCCGGCGGCGGCGGCCAGCGCGGTGGCGGCCAGCGTGCCTTCACCGCGTTCCTCCAGCCCGACGCCCAGGGTCTCGCCGATGAAGTCCTTGTGCGACAGCGCCATCAGCACCGGCCAGCCGGTGGCCACCAGCTCGTCGCAGCGGCGCAGCAGCGCCAGCCCGTGCCAGGTGTTCTTGCCGAAGTCGTGGGTGGGGTCGATCAGGATGCCCTCCCTGGGCACGCCGAGCGCGAGCATCCGCTCTGCCTGCCCGGTCACCTCGGCGATCACCTCGGCCACCAGGTCCGGATAGCTGACCCGGTGCGGGCGGGTGCGCGGCACCGCGCCGCCGGTGTGCGAGCAGACCACCCCGGCGCCGAACTCGGCCGCGACCTCGGCCAGCTTGGGGTCGGCACCGGCCCAGGTGTCGTTCAGCATGTCCGCACCCTCCTGGCAGGCCAGCCGCCCCACCCCGGCCCGCCAGGTGTCCACGCTGATCACCAGCCCGGGGTGACGGGCCCGGACGCACGCCACGAACGGCACCACCCGGCGGATCTCCTCGGCCTCGTCGACTCCCGCGCCCGGGCCGGCCTTCACCCCGCCGATGTCCACGATGTCCGCACCGACGGCCACGGCGTGGTCCACCGCGGCCAGCGCGGCGTCCTCGGCGTAGGTCGCGCCGCGGTCGTAGAACGAGTCGGGGGTGCGGTTGACGATCGCCATCACCAGCGCCCGCCCGGTCGCCGGCTCCCGGGTGCCGAAACGCAACGTCACCCCTCGATCCTCACACGGAGCGACCAGGCGCGCCCGGACCACCGCACCGATCACCGGCAGCCGCGGCTTCCGCGTCCCCGAGCCGATGATCCGCGTTCTCCGAGCCAGTGATCCGCGTTCTGGTGCACAAACAGACCGGTCACGTCCGTTTTCGCACCGGAACGCGGATCATCCGGCAGGAGCGGCGACCCATCAGAGCCGGCAGGAGCGGCGACCCATCAGAGCCGGCAGGGGCCGCGACCGTCAGAGCCGGCAGGCGTCCAGCGCGGCGTCCACCGTGCCGGTCACCACCAGCGTGTCCAACGCCGACGGCCGGGCGAAGCCGGCGGTCACCACGCCGCTGAGCCAGCTCAGCAGGCCGGTGTAGTGGCCGTCCGGGTCGAGCAGCACGACCGGCTTCGTGTGCAGGTCCAGCACCCGCGCGCTCCAGGTCTCGAGCAGTTCCTCGCAGGTGCCCAGACCCCCGGCCAGGGTGACGAACGCGTCCGCGTGCGCGTCCATCATCGCCTTGCGCTCGCGCATGGTGTCGGTGACCAGCAGCTCGTCCGAGTCGTGGTCGGCCCACTCCCGCTCGACCATCGAGTGCGGGATCACCCCGACGGTGCGGGCGCCGCCGGCCCGGGCCGCCTGGGCGACCGCGCCCATCATCGAGCGCCGGCCACCTCCGGAGACCAGGGTCCAGCCCCGGGCCGCGATCCCCCGACCGAGCGCCGCGGCCAGCTCCAGGTGCGCCGGCGCGATGGCGTCCGCCGAGGAGCAGTACACACAGACCGCTCGCGTCGCGGACCCCGCGCCCGGCGCCGCTCGTCCGCTCATGGGCACGCTCAGTGCGTCAGCTCCCAGGCCCGGTAGGCCTCCTCGACGACCTTCACCGCATCGTCGACGTCGTCGGTGACGTGCACCAGCGCCAGGTCCTTGTCGCCGATCTTGCCGCTGTCCCGGACGACCTTGCTCAGCCACTCGTACAGCCCGCCCCAGTACTCGCTGCCCAACAGCACCACGGGGAACTTGGTGACCTTCTTGGTCTGCACCAAGGTCAGCGCCTCGAACAGCTCGTCCAGGGTGCCGAAGCCGCCGGGCAGGCAGACGAACGCCTGCGAGTACTTCACGAACATGGTCTTGCGCGCGAAGAAGTACCGGAAGTTGATGCCCAGGTCGACCCAGGGATTCAGGCCCTGCTCGAAGGGCAGCTCGATGCCCAGCCCGACCGACAGTCCGCCCGCGTCGTTGCAGCCGCGGTTGACCGCCTCCATCGCGCCCGGGCCGCCCCCGGTGACCACGGCGAACCCGGCTTCGGCCAACGCGGCGCCCACCTGGCGGCCCAGCGCGTACTCGGGATGGTCGCGCCCGGTGCGGGCGGACCCGAACACGGTGACCGCTTTCGGCAGCTCGGCGAGCATGCCGAAGCCCTCCACGAACTCGGCCTGGATGCGCAGCACCCGCCACGGGTCGGTGTGCACCCAGTCGCTGGGGCCGCGCGAGTCGAGCAGGCGCTGGTCGGTGGTGGTGGTTTCCTCGCGGCGGTCGCGGCGCAGCACCACGGGGCCTCGATGCCGCTCGGAGGGGTGCTCGTCGGCCGGGTCGGGATCCGGCTCGGCACGGGAGATGTCGGACACGCCTGCGACCCTACTGGCCAGGGCACACCACGCCCGGGCACCCCGCGGCTCGGCAACGCCACCCGTGCCCGGCCACCCCACGCCCGGCCACCCCACGCCCGGACACGCCACGACCCGGGCGCCTCGGTACCGGAACGGCGTCGCTCCCGGCCCTCAGGCGGGGGTCACCAGGTAGCGGCGGAGCAGCTCGGTGCACTCGGTGATCCGCCGCACCTCGACGTGCTCCTCGCGGGTGTGCGCCAGGTTCGGGTCGCCCGGCCCGAAGTTCACCGCCGCGATCCCCCGGGCGGCGAACCGGGACACGTCGGTCCAGCCGTACTTGGCCCTCGGGGTCGCCCCGGTCGCGGCCAGGAACGCCCGCGCCGCGGGCACCCCCAGCCCCGGCAGCGCACCGGCCGCGGCATCGGTGACGGTCAGCTCGGAACCGTCGAGCACCTCGCGCACGTGCGCGGTCGCGTCGGGCACCGAGCGGTCCGGGGCGAAGCGGAAGTTCACCGTCACCGAGCAGGCGTCCGGCACCACGTTGCCGGCCACCCCACCCTCGATCCGCACCGCCTGCAGCCCCTCCCGGTACTCGCAGCCGTCGATGGTGACCCGCCGGGGTCGGTAGGCCTCCAGCCTTCCGAGCACCTCGCCTGCGGCGTGGATCGCGTTGCGCCCCAGCCAGGATCGGGCGCTGTGCGCGCGCCGCCCCTGCGTGGCGACCACCGCCCGCAGGGTGCCCTGGCAGCCCGCCTCGACCGCGCCGCCGGTCGGTTCGGCCAGCACCGCGAGGTCGGCGGCCAACCAGTCGGGGTGCTCACGCTCGATCCGGCCGAGGCCGTTGCGGGCCGCCTCGACCTCCTCGCAGTCGTAGAACACGCAGGTGAGCTCGTGCGCCGGGTCGGGCACCGTGGCCATCAGGTGGGCGATCATTGCGTCGCCGGACTTCATGTCCGAGGTGCCGCAGCCGTACAGCCTTCCACCGTCCCGGCGCGACGGCAGGTTGTCGGCCACCGGCACGGTGTCCAGATGCCCGGCCAGCAGCACCCGGGTCGACCGGTTGCCGGTGGTGCGGGCCAGCACCGCGTCGCCGCTGCGCAGCACCTGGTAACCCGGTGCCTGGCGGCGGATCGCGACCTCCATCGCGTCGGCCAGCCGCCGCTCGTCGCCGGACACGCTCGACACGTCCACCAGGGCGGCGGTGAGTTCGATCGGGTCGGCGGTCAGGTCGAGCTCGGTGACACCCACCCGGCCGACGCTACCCGGCCGGCCTCGCCCCCTGCCCCGCCGCCGCCCGCCCTCGCCGCCGCCCGCCCTCGCCGCCGCCCGCCGTCGCCGCCGCCCGCCGTCGCCGCCGCCCGCTCGGCCGGCCACTGAGCCGCACCGATCGGGTCGACTGCTTTGATCAACAGCACCCCGTGGCTCCCCCGTCAAGATCGAACAGCCCTGGTGTGCCGCTCGGCAGGCCGACGACGTCCCGGGCGGCGGTCCCGACGCACGCCGCGCCCCCCGCTGTACCGTGCCTTCGTGCATCTCATCGATGGCGCGCACGGCGCCGGCCTGGCCACACTCGCCTCCGACGGGACGGTCCTGGACACCTGGTACCCCGCCCCGGCACTCGGCCGAGCCCCCGGGCCGGCTCCGGCGGACCCCGCCTCCCGGGCTGACCTCGACGCACTCGTCGGGCCGGACGAGGTCCGCGATGTCCAGGTGATAGCGGTGCGCACCGAGGTCGCCTCCCTGGCCGACCCGCCGACCGACGCCTACGACGTCTACCTGCGCCTGCACTTGCTGTCGCGCCGGTTGATCCGGCCGCACCAGGCGAACCTGGAGGGCATGTTCGGGCTGCTGGCGAACGTGGTGTGGACCAACCACGGCCCGTGTCCGGTGGCCGGGTTCGAGCTGACCCGGGCCCGGCTGATGGCCGACCGTGGGCAAGTCACCGTGTACTCGGTGGACAAGTTCCCCCGGATGGTCGACTACGTGCTGCCGACCGGAGTGCGGATCGCTGACGCCGACCGGGTGCGGCTCGGTGCGCACCTGGCCGAGGGCACCACCGTCATGCACGAGGGTTTCGTCAACTTCAACGCCGGCACCCTCGGCGCGTCCATGGTGGAGGGCCGGATCTCAGCCGGCGTGGTGGTCGGTGACGGGTCCGACCTGGGCGGCGGCGCCTCGATCATGGGCACCTTGTCCGGCGGTGGCAAGGAGGTCATCTCGGTCGGGCAGCGGTGCCTGATCGGCGCGAACGCCGGCATCGGAATCTCGCTGGGCGACGACTGTGTGGTCGAGGCCGGGCTGTATGTCACCGCCGGCACGAAGGTCACGCTGCCCGACGGCGCGGTGGTCGCGGCCCGTGCGCTCAGCGGTCAGGACGGGCTGCTGCTGCTGCGCGACTCGGTGTCCGGCGCGGTACGGGCGCGGCCGCGGGCCGGGCGGACTGTCGAGCTGAACGCCGCCCTGCACGCGAACGACTGAGCACGCAAACGACTGAGCACGCGCGCGACCGAGCACACGAACGGAACGAGCACACCAACGGCGGCATCAACCCGAACGGCGGCCACCCCGTCGGCGCGCCCGTGCGTTCAACCGGCACCCGTATCCTCTCCGGGTGACTGTGACGACCGGTGCCCGCGCCGGATCCCGTGCCCCCCGCCGTTCGACCCGTGTGTCCCGCCGCGGCTCGCTGCCGGTGGGGCTGTTCGAGCTGCCCGAGCCGCTGACCGCCACACCCGCCGACTCCCCCGTGCACCACGTCCGGGTCGCGCTGGACACCCGGCTTCGCGCGCTGCTGCAGCACGACCCGATCGCGCGGGCCGGCGAGGACGAGGAGGGCGTACACCAGATGCGGGTGTCGGTGCGCCGGATGCGCGCCGCGCTGAAGGCCGCGCGCCCGCTGCTGGACGCGGAGTGGGCCGACGGCCTGCGCGCCGAGCTGGGCTGGCTGGGCCGCTCGCTCGGCCCGGTCCGCGACCTGGAGGTGCTGCTGCCCCGGCTGCGTGCTCTGGCCGCCGACCTGCCGGCCGACGAGCAGGTGGCCGCGGAGCACCTGCTCGCGGCACTGGACGTGGAGTACGCCCAGGCCCGGCAGGACATGCTTGCCGCGCTCAGTGCACCGCGCTACACCGCGCTGCTCGAGCGGCTGGCCGACGCCGTGCGGTTACCGCTGCCCACGCCGACCGCCACCAGGGCCCAGCCGGAGCTGGTGGAGCTGGTCCGCGCCGAGTACCGGTCGCTGCGCAAGGCCGTACGCAAGGCCGGGGAGGACCCGCCGGACGAGGTGCTGCACGCCCTGCGGATCAAGGGCAAGCGGCTGCGCTACACCGGTGAGCTGGCCGAGCCGGCCCTGGGCAAGCCGGTGCGCCGGGTACTGGCCGCCACCGCCGGACTGCAGGAGGTGCTCGGCGACCACCAGGACGCCTGCGTGGCCCAGCAGCGGATCCGGGATCTGGTGGCCGCGCTCGGCGACTCGCCCGACCCAGCCGTGGTGTTCGTTGCGGGGCGGCTGACCGAACGCGAGTACGCTCGCGCCGAGTATCAGCGCACCCTGTGGTGGGACGCCTGGGCGCAGGTCGTGGCGAAGGCCGACGCGCTCTGATCCGGGTGGGAAGTAGCGCCCTGGCGCTACTTCCCACTCACGACCTCCGACCGTTGCCGATCAGCGCGACCGCGCCGGCCTGCGCCGCGCCGGCGACCAGCAGCAGGGCCAGCGGCAACGGGTAGCCGCCGGTGAGGTCGAGCAGCACCCCCATGGCCAGCGGAGCGGCACCCGCGCAGAGGTAGCCGACGCCGAGCGCAAGCCCGCTGGTAGCCCCGGCGGTGGCCCCGTCCGAAGTCCGCCAGGCGATCACCGACAGCCCGAGCGGGAAGCCCGCGCCCACCCCGACCGCCATCAGCGTCACCCACAGCCATGGCGCGAGCAGCGGGAACCACATCGCCCCCGCCGTGCCGGCCACCCCGCAGGCCAGCGCCCCACTCGCCCAGAACACCCACCGCCGGCGGCGCTCGGCCAGCGCGGACACCGTCAACGCGACCGGGATCTGCACCACGCTCCACCAGGCCTGCAGCAGCGCGGCCTGCTGCGGTGACCAGCCCAGCCCCTGGTAATACGGCGACAGCCAGGTCAACCACCCGTAGAACTGCACCGACGACATCGCCATGTATGCCGCCGCCAACCGGGCGAAACCGTGCCGCCAGGGCAGCGTGGCCCGCTGCGTGGCGCCGGGCACCGGCTCCGACCCGCCGAGGCGGCCGAGGCCACCGGGGCGCTCGGGGCCACCAGGGCCGGGGCCACCGGGGCGCTCGGAGCCACCGGGGCCACTGGGGCGCTCGGAGCCACCGGGGCCAGGGACACCGGGGCGGCCGGGAAAGCGCCGGGCCACCGGCCACCAGGCGGCGACCGCGAGCACCGCCGGCACCGCCCACACCGCCAGCGACCGCGACCAGCCACCGAGCCCGACCGCCATCGGCACCGCGGCCGCGCTGGCCACCGTGGCGCCGACCATCATGGCCACCACGTACGCCCCGGTGACGGTGCCCGCCCTGGCCCCGAGGTGATGTTTCACCACCCCGGCCACCAGCACCCCTGCTACCCCGATACCCCCGCCCACCAGCAGGCTCGCGGCCAGCAGGGCCGGCTCGGTGGGGACCAGCCGCAGCAGGCTCCCGGCCGCGACCACCGCCACCGCGAGCCCCAGCGCCCGCTCCCAACCCCATCGGGCC